>FR888508.1:379255-387212 GCA_000432155.1 Eubacterium sp. CAG:274 | reverse complement strand
GTTTTACTACCATATGAAATTACACTACTCTCAAACCTCAAATTATAAAAATAGGGGAGAATATTCAATGCCACTACTCGCATTGTAATTCATATGGTAGGTATAAAAACTACTTTTTTAGACTAACTTCACAGTAATCTTTGTCAATAAGATATACTTGAGAGAATATGTTGATATTTTCTGGTTGTTTATCTTCAATAAGAATAATAAAAATTTTCTCGTAATGACAAAATTCATATAGCTTTTCTATTTCATATTCAGTTAAATAAGATAGAAGATTGACAAAGACAAAACATTTAGTTTTTACGAATTCACTGTGAATTTTAATATAATCTATAATACGTTCTAAAGTATCCAAGTTATCATCTTTAAATTTAATGTTTATGAATTTAAGTAGTGATAAAATATCAAAATCGTTAATCCAGTCTAAATTAAAATCGACAATATTTTGAAGACTATTTGCGTATGCACACATTATATTATATATTTCATTATTTTGCAATAATAGTTCAGTAGAACTTATTTCTTTTTTTAGAAAATCATACAGTTTATTAAGTGCTTTTCTATTATTTAGTGATAAATTAAAAATATCAATAATACATTCAATTTCTCCAATATCAATGATATTGCTATTTTCTGAAAATATAATAGGACTTTCTCCACTTTCTATGTTTGTGTCACAAATAATATTTCTAAAAGCTTTTGGATTTTCTACTATTAAAAGAAATTTATCATTTTCATTTAGTTCAATAATAAATTGATAATCTATATGTGCAATTTTCATAATATAACCAACCTTTCATCTGTATCTAATACATTTACTTTATATTCACCAGTTATTATTTCCATTTTTGAAAATTGTTTTTCTGTTAAAGTAATAATTTGAACAATGCCTTCAGGTGGTTTATTATTTTTTATTCCATTCACAATAGAGTTTACTACTGTAGAGTTTAAAGCCAATTTACTGTAAACAGACTCCTGCATCATAATAAATCCATTTTTTATTAAATATTTTCTAAAATTTGCATAATCCTTTCGATTTGCAGGTGTTATTGTAGGTAAATCGAAAAATACCATTATTCTCATAAATCTATAACTCATCTTTATAAAATTTAATTAAGGATACATCTTGTTGATTAATTGCATCAAACACACTTTTACAGTAAATTTTAATTGCATTATTTACATAATTAATTTTACCATCAATAATTACTTCTTTGTTAAGGATATTTAGTAATTCCATTTTTTCATTGTGATTAAATATTTCAGGTTTTAAATTATATACTATTTTGTCAACTAAAGTTCTAAAAGGTTCCATAAGGTCAGAACCTAAATTAAAATGGTTAAACATATTATCATGAAATAATCCTAATTGTGTTATGTATCCATTAGCAACAATTTCTCTGTTAAATGTGCTTAATAGTATACCGTATCCATAGTTTAAAGCTGCATTTGTAGGGGTATCTGATGTTCTTGTAAAATCCATTCCAAATAGTGCGTTAAAATATACCTTTGCAGAGTGCCCCTCTCTGTTTGTTGTATCTCCAATTTCAATTTGAGATAAATATTCATCTAACATAAAATATTTTTTTTTATTGAAGTATTTAAGAATATTTCTTTGATTTCTTATTTTTTCTGATACAATTTCAGTCCAAATAAGTTCTTTAATTTCATCGTTCCAGCAAATTTGGTTTCTTATTTTTGCACTTGAATCGTGACAACCATAATAAGAAACCAATTCAGAGGAAGGATTTCTTTTTTCATCACAAAAAATAACTTTAATTTTTCTTTTAATAAGCTCATTTAGTAAAGCTGCAGTAATAGAAACAGCAGTATTTTCAATAAGTAATATAGAAATTTCACTTAAATGAATTTTAGTTATTTCTTCTTGACGGACAACTAAATAATCTAATTTGTAATCTAGCTTTGCACTACTTGAAATTACTATAGTACGCCAACTCATATTTTGTTTAGGTCAACAGTATATTCATATATGCCTGTTGGTGATTGATGAACAAGTTTTACATTTTTTGCGGTAATATTTTTTGCTATTTGTATTATACCTACAGTTTTCTTTAAATTAATAGAAACTAGATTTGCAGAGGTTAGAGGTTTACATTGGAATAAGTGTAATATTTCACTTAATACTATACATTGTTCTTTTACAGTAAGCTCTATAAATATATCTCTTGCGTTTATTAATTTTTCTACAGGATTTGCAGGTCGTTTACTATATATACCTGTAGTTAATTTTTGAATAAAAATATCATATAACTTTATATTTTCTTTAGCAGAAAGTTCCATATAAGGAGTTACTTCTAACTTGTTTTTGTTAATGTTATTTTCATTTACAAATTTCATTAATTTTTTTAAATATATCACCATATCTGACTCTAAAATGAGCTGTACTGCTCCCTGTAATTTTAATTGGAGACCAGTTGAACCTTTTAAATGCATAGGAAAACCATCAACAATAAGTAGGGCATTTTTCTTTATACATTTGAGAATTATTTTAGGTTCTTTTAATTTATGAACTTCTTTGCAATAATTAAGTAAGAATTCTTCGTTTTTGCTAAATTCTTTTTCTCTATAAAGTGGCATAGTTTCAATAGTTCTTATATAATTACCTTTTTTATCTTTAGATTCAACTAGCATAAAATAGGAAGGGGTAATACTGTTGTATCCACCGTATTTCCAAACTTCTTTACCTTTTTTTAGAGGAACAAGAGTTGTTTGCTTACTTTTATCACCAGTAGCTTTTAAAGGATTTTGGTCAAAAAGTTCACCTTTATTTGTCATTGCATACCTTGTATATAATATATCATTTTTACCTAAATATTTATTTACTGTCTTTTGAGTTCCTTCGTTACCAACAACCCAAATGTTTTCGTTATTTACAGTTAAATTAAAATCATACATTCTATTAAGACTGTATTTTACATTTCTATTATTTTTCAACCACATTAAAGGGTTGTTAGTAAACTTAGAACTGTAAACATTACCTACAACAATATTCAAATAAGCATCTTTAGCATGGTGATAGTCATTTAATTCTCTTACTTTTACACCATTTTCACAGTCTTTACGGTGCCTAAAATCTGATACATTTTTAGCTTTAACATATATTATTTCTGTATTTGGATATATTCTCTTAAAAATAGATGCCATAACCTTTGTAGATTGTCTTGTTTCTACAAGTTGTCTATTGATAAAGCCTGCAAGTTCCTCATCTGTAAGAGGAGTTGTTCTAGTAAGGCGATGGTATTTCTTTTCAGAAATAAATTTTCTATCAAAAAGAAGTTTCCAAAAAGTTCGCATGTTATTCTGTATTGTAGGAGAAATTATATCATCACTTTTTTCAGAATTAATTGATTTATATACCAGTACTAGATTGTCTAAGCTATCATCTTTAGTTTTAGATTGAGGATATATATGGTCTCTATCCCATATATTTGTATTACTTAACTGTGACAAATCTATATGCTTACCACTATACATACAACAACCCATTTGTGTATAGTATAGATATAATCTTATGTTCTTGAAATCGCTTTCGTCTTTTGAATATATTTCATCATACATTCCTTTAGCACACTCATCAGAAATATTTTTATATAAGTCCAATAATTTTTGTTTTCGTGATGTAGTTCTTACTTTTTCTTCTTCTCCTCTTGCCATTTCAACAAAAATCTTTCTAGGCTTAGAACCCATTACTTTTTGTATTTCTTCTACAATTTGTATAGTTTGCCATACACTTCGTTTTATAGAAGGGGAAGCAACAATGTTCTTTACGATGCTGTCATAGGAAATCTCATTTGGATTAATAAAATATCCAGAATTAATTTTCTCACATTCTTCTGTAAAAGTGTAATTTTGGCTAAGAAGTTGCATAAGATTGTTTTGTGTGTTTCTTAGACCTTTAATTATGGTCATAGTTTCTCCAGTTTCACGGTCAGCACCTCTAAGCTCTGATAAAAATGCCTTTGATAGTCTTCCCCAACCTTTAAATTTTAATTTTGTAATTTTCTTGATTTGTTCGGGATTTAACTGCTCACTACAATTCTTCTGTAAAACTCTTTTAAGAAGTTTTGAATCATCACCGTAAAGAGTTATCCACAATATGATTTTTTCAGCTAAATTATAGATTTGAGGCTTGTCTATATTATCTCCAAAAATATAATTTTTTAAATCAATATATGAGGATAAAGAAGATTTAAAATTACCATCAAAACCTGATAGGTCATCTTTTTTCAGATTGTATCCGTTGGAATTTAAATGGCTTAAAAGTTTTTTACATGTAACTTGTTTATTATTTTTAAATAAAATATTAAAAATATCCTGTTTTAATTCTACTGAAATTTTTTCTCCATTTATTCTTATATTGTTTATTTCATTTAAAACCGTATATTCTGAATAGAGTAGTGAATATTTAGGGAGTACAGTTTCGTTGTTTAAATATGTACATTGATTGGTCATTCGAGTAATAAACTCAGCAGCTGTTTTATCAATATCAACTTTTTGTTCAAAATTCCAAGGTCTAATTGTGCCATCTTCTTTTCTTATCATCCAAGCATTTTCGCCTTTAGAAGTGTTTAATGGACCGACATAATATGGTATTCTAAATTCAAATAAATCAATAATTTTTTCAGAAGTAGTTTTGTTACATTCAGTATCTATTTCCTTTAAGAAAGGGAGATAATTTTCAGCATTTTTTAATATAGATTCTAACTCTATTTTATTAGCTTGATATGGAATTACACCATTATTTTTATTTATTTGCAAAGGTAAGAAAGAGTTATTTTCTATTTCTGATAAAATATATTGTACATCTTTATCATTGCTTATTTCTTCAGCAGTATTTTTATTAATAATATTTTTTATTGTTTTATAAAATTCTTCTGGTTTATCGCTACATTTTTTTACAGAATATTTTTTACCACCAGATTTATACATACCTATGTAAGAACAGTAATTATTTTCTTTATTTGAGGCAAATATATCGGTATATTTTTGTGGAAAATATTTTTTTATAACGGATTTTAATATCTTTAAATCTTTGCTATGTTTATTATAGGTGTTTACTTTAGCGATACTTAAATAAAGTCCACCATTATACTCCCCACCTGAAAGAATATCAGATAATATTACCCAATTGTATATGCTGTTAAAAATATCAATAATTAAAGTCTTTTCTTGTATTTCACTATTTAATACTTCTCGAGTTTCTTCATAATTGCTGTCAGCAAAGCTGATTTTATTATGTTCGTTTTCTTTGAAAGACTCATCTTCGAAAATAATACTTAAATCTGCTTTTAATCCAGAAATTAGCTTAAAAATATTATCTAATTTTTTATCTGAGCTTGGTATACTGCAAAGTTCTTTTAGTTTTTTGCATTTTTGAGTTCCTTTAAAAGTTCTATCTTTTAATATGTTTTCAAATTCTGAGATAGATGGACATTCTAAATTAATTTCCAGCTCGTCCAATAAGCAGTTTTTAAATTCATTAAATGTATTTTCAAATGATGTTACGGATTCTATATTACCATTAAAGAGAAAGTGACCTCTGTTTTTCATAATATGATGAATAGCAAGGTATACCAATCGAGCATCATGCTTTTCTTTATTTTTTATTAAATCAGCTCTTAAATGATAAATAGTTTTATAGTTATTATGATAATTTCTATCATTAAAATTTTTATCATTAAATAGAGAATATATTTGTTTTTCCTCTTTATCTTCTGACCATAAACTACTATCTCTAAGTCTTATAAAAAAGTTTGGGTCTAATTTACAAATTTCTTTGCAAAACAATTCTTGAAGTAAGTTTATTCTTTGTTTTTTTCTCTCATTTCTTCTTCGTAAAGCACGAAAAGTACGCCTTTCCTGTGCAGTATTAGCTCCGTCAAATAGTCGTATACCCCATAGAGATTTGCCTTTTTTCCTTATAACATTGTATTGGTTATCAGTTACTGCCCAACCTACAGAGTCTGTACCAGCATCAATTCCTAAATAATAATTTCCGACTTCCATATAAAAACCTCCTACATTTTATACTTGACAAAATAATTAAATTGTTATACACTATAGGTGTCTCAAATGTTTACTACCATATGAGATTACACTACAAAGTTCAAATAAAAATTTATTCTAATTCTTTTGTTGCATTGTGCAAAATTTAATATTTATTTGAATAAATGGAAACAGTATATTCTGTTTCTTTTTTTATTTTATCATAGATTGAATATATATTCAATGATATACTAATATTTACTTTATTAATGATTTTTTATAAAAAGCAAGAATGGAATTATACTAACATTTTTACTTCTAATATGTCTATATATTATTAATCTCCTAACCCTTTAAACCTAACCCCCACCTCAACACTTTTTTCGCTACTCACCTCAGACACATATATTCTATCAACCAAATTGACAAGCAATTCCCTATTTATTTCAGTAATTTCCTTATGTTTTAGGATATTTTCAAGCCAAACAGTATAATCATTATATTGATTTTTTTTATTTTTTATTTGTTCTTCTGTATTTGAAATTTGTTTTTTTATTGTTTCTATTTCTTTTTTATTTTCTGTGTCAAATTCTTTAAAATCCTCTGTATTAATAATATTTTCTGAAAGGTATTTTAGCATAGTTTTTCTTTTATTGTAGCAAAGGTCTAGTTTTTCATTTAGGTTATTTATAGTATCTTTTTGTTTGTTTTCATCCTCATTTAGGCTATTATTTCTTATATACTCACAGGTTTCGCTGTCTAAGGCTTGTTTCATAAATTTATTTATTTCTTTTATCAAAATTTCGTCTAGTTCTGATTCTTTTATAGAGTGAATGGTACAATTTTGCTTTCCTAATTTTGAATATGTACTACATTTAAAAGTTATATATCTACTACCGTTTTTCTTAGGTTTGCTTAGAAATTTATTCATAGCTCTACCACATTCTTTACAAAACAAAAGTCCTGTATATTTTGACAGATTTTCAGTTGTTTCAATATGAACTCTTTTTGTTTTAAGCATATTTTGAACTATATTAAAAGTTTCATTGTCTATGATAGGTTGGTGTGCATTTTCAAAAACATACCATTTATTTTTTGGTACTTGTATTTTTTTATGAATGTTGTAGGCTTTTATTTCTGTTTTATGCTGTACCATTGAGCCGGTATATACAGGGTTAGAAAGTATTTTATGTATAGTAGAATAGGTCCAGTACTTAGTTTTTGTCAGCTTATTTGAGTTTACATAATTTAATTTTTGCACTTCTCTTTTATACATAGTGGGATTTAGAATACCTTCGTTATTTAAGGTTTTAGCAATAGTAAGTTTGCCAGCACCAGACAAGTACATATTAAAAATTCTCTTTACGATTTGTGAGGCGTATTCATCAATAACAAGTTGATTTTTGTTTTCTGGAGATTTATTGTAGCCATAAGGAGCATATGAGCCTATGAAATCTCCTTTTTTCATTTTTGCACTTTGTGCAGAGCGTACTTTTTTGGAAATATCAGCACAGTAGTAATCATTTAATAACAGTTTAAAAGATGTACTTAAACCGTCACTTTTACACGAATCAAAGCTATCAAAGTTATCTGTAATTGCAATAAAGCGTATATTTTTTACTACAAACTCTTTTTTTATAAGGTTTAGGGTTTCTATTTGTTCCCTGCCAATTCGAGATAAGTCCTTTACAATTATGGCATTGATTTTGCCAATATTAATATCAGACATCATTTCTGTAAAAGCAGCTCTGTCATAGGTCATACCGGAAATACCGTCATCAATATAGATTTTAACTAATTCAAATTCATTTTTGTGTTCATTTATGTAGCTTTCTATTATTAACCTTTGATTGTCAATACTTTCGGACTGCTGATTTAAGTCATCGTGAGAAATTCGGCAGTACATAGCCGTTTTAAATTTATACATTTTTTTACACTCTTTCAATAA
>FR888508.1:364012-379198 GCA_000432155.1 Eubacterium sp. CAG:274 | reverse complement strand
CGTATTTTGCTTTTACAGCATTAAGCAAACAATCTTTAAATTCCTTTTTTCCATATGTAATCTTAACTACAATATTCTTCTTGTTTTTGCTCACAAAATCTACCACCTTTTATAGTAAATAAATCTTATGTTAAAGAATATTAATAAGTGGCTTGTCAATATGCGTTATTAAGTGGGAGATAGTATAAAAAATCTAAACTTGCATAGCTATATTAAAAACTTGATTTTTTGTTTTCGTTGGAATATAATAATTACAATGGATTTTAGGGTATTAAAGTAATGTATAAATATCAAATTGAAAATGATATGTATTACATTTTTACATGGGTATAATATTTATTTTTTGTACAAATTAATAAACTACAGTTTGTATTGTTCATATTGTAAAAATAGTGGTACAGATGAAAAAGTTTTATTGCCTTTTGGCGTAATAACTATTTTATTTTGTTTCCTCTATTTATTTATGTTAATAATCAGATTGATATATTGAAAATATGTTAATTAAGGAGGAAGAATGATGAATGTTTTAGTTTGCGGTGGTGCCGGTTATATAGGTAGTCATACAGTTTATGAATTGATTGAAAGAGGCCATTCAGTAGTAGTAGTAGATAGCCTTATTAAAGGTCATAAAGCTGCAGTTCATAATGATGCTAAGTTTTACTTAGGGGATATACGAGATGAAGAATTTATGGACAAAGTATTTAAAGAAAATAATATTGATGCTGTTATAGATTTTGCAGCTTTTTCACTTGTAGGAGAAAGCGTTAATGAACCTTTTAAGTATTATGAAAATAATGTATATGGTACATTAAAACTCTTGGAAACTATGGAAAGAGCAGGGGTTAAGAAAATAGTATTTTCATCTACAGCAGCCACTTATGGCGAACCAGAAAATGATATTATTGTTGAAAGTGATAAAACAAATCCAACTAATCCTTACGGGGAAACAAAGCTTACTGTAGAAAAAATGTTAAAGTGGGCAGATAATGCTTATGGAATAAAATTTGTTGCTTTGAGATACTTTAACGCAGCCGGTGCACATATAAGTGGAAAAATAGGAGAGGACCATAGCCCTGAAACACATCTTATTCCTATTATTTTACAGACAGCTTTAGGACAGAGAGAAAAAATGTTTATTTTTGGCGATGATTATGATACACCAGATGGAACTTGTGTAAGAGATTATATTCATGTTACAGACCTTGCAGATGCCCATATTAAGGCTCTTGAGAAACTTTTCAAGACAAATGAAAGCGGTATCTATAACTTAGGTAACGGAAAAGGCTTTTCTGTTAAGGAAGTTATTGAAAAGGCTAAAAAAGTTACAGGTAAAGATTTTAAAGTGGAAATTGAAGCAAGAAGAAATGGAGACCCATCTACGCTTATTGCTTCATCTGAAAAAGCTATAAAAGAGTTAGGTTGGAAACCTAAATTTAATACACTTGATAAAATAATTGAAACTGCTTGGAATTGGCACAAAGACCATAAGAATGGCTATGAAGATTAAAATATTTGAGGGAATAGTTATTATAAGTTTTTAGTAAATGTGTTTTTGGTTGATGAGCCATTAAATACAGGTGCTGTTATGAAATATTGTCAAAAATTGAAGAATTGTATATACAGTAAATAATGTTTTTATTAATAAATATTAGAATTTTTAACCCTCTTTCTCCATCTACCTGCTCCTTGGGGAGCAGAAGACACAGATACTTTGCTGGATATATTGAAGAAAAATGATGTCAAGGCCACTTTCTTTTTATGTGGGTACTGGGTAGACAAATATCCGGAGGAAGTAAAGAAAATATACAATGACGGTCACGATATTGGAAACCACAGCAACACACATCCTCATGGTTCAAAATTATCACTGGAGGAGAATAAGGAGAATATACAGGGGTGTCACGAGAAGATTAAAAACTTGTTAGGTATAGATGCCAACCTGTATAGACCACCTTTTGGAGAGTACAATGATACTGTACTAGATGCAGCAAAGGCGTGTGGATACTATGCTATACAGTGGGATGTGGACAGTATTGACTGGAAGGAGTTAGGTATTCAGGCTGAAATTGACAAAGTGCTAAATCACAAGCATTTGGGAAATGGTTCAATAATTCTTTTTCATAATGATGCAAAGTATACGCCGGAGTGCTTAGATACTATTATTAAGGGGCTTAAAGAAAAAGGCTTTGAGATAGTGCCTATAAGCCAGTTAATACATAAGGATAATTATTATATGGACGTTGAGGGACGACAGATTTTAAATAACTAAATTGTTTTTATAGACTTAGGTTTTTGCCTAAGTCTATTTTAGTATGAATAAAAGATAAATTCGATGGCGTGTAAACAAAGAAAACTTTTTAAAACATATTGACTTGGAGTTAGGTTCAAGAAGTATAATGATGTTGAAAAGTAGGTTTAGAATTTAAAATGTAACAGTATAAATGTTTTTTATTGAGGTATAATTTTTTGGATTAAATTTAATGGAAACAAGTGGAAAGAATTTAGAGTTATCTAAACAGAGAAAACCTCCTTTGCTTTTGAAAGGAGGTTTTAAATAGTGAATCGGAAAGATAAATCCGATGGTTTGTTTATCAAGCCACAAATTAACAAAATTAATTTGTTCTGAATAGTGAATCGGAAAGATAAATCCGATGGCTTGTTTATCAAGCCACAAATTAACAAAGTTAATTTGTTCTGAATTCAATATTTTCCTAAAGGAAGTTCCAGACCATTGTTTAACATAATATCCTCGTTTAGCAATATGTCGTGAGGATTTCCGTCGGCTACAATTTTTCCATTACTTAGTACAATTACCCTTTGGCATATTTCCATAGCGATATCTAAGTCGTGGGTAGTTATTATTTTTGTTTTATCAAGGTTTTTAATTATGTTTATGAGGACTTTTCTATTTCTAGGGTCAAGACCTGTTGTTGGTTCATCAAGAAGTATACACTTTGGCTCTATAGCCAATATTGTTCCCAATGACGCAAGTTTCTTTTCTCCACCGGAAAGTTTAAAAGCTGGCTTATTTAGTATATCAGTTATGTTTAACATTTTAGCTATGTTATTAACTCTTTGGTCAATGTTATCAAAACCTAAATTTTCTAAGCCAAAGGCTATATCCTGTTTTATTGTAGGCATAAAAAGCTGTGAATCAAAGTCTTGGAATACAAAGCCTAACAATGTGCGGATTTTATTGTAATTCTTTTTTACTACAGGCATATTTTCAACAGTTATACTGCCTGTGTAATTACTTAATAATCCAGTCATAAGTTGTAAAAGTGTAGACTTTCCTGCACCGTTGCTACCTACTAGACATATGCTTTCTCCTTGATTTATTTCAAATGAAATGTTGTCTAATATAACATTGTTTTCATAGCTAAAGCTAACATTTTGAAATTTTATAAAATTCATTATTTCACCAATCCTTTAAGTAATACAAAAATTAATAATGATACTAGAATGAATATGTAGTCAAAAAAGTGGAATTTTATATTGCTGTTTATAGCTTTGTTTTCGCCAAAACCCCTTAAATACATACTGTTGTAAAGGTCTTTACCTCTTTCCAATGTCCTGTAGAAAAGGTTTCCCAATAGAGAACCCCATACCTTAATATTAAATCCTTTTTGGTTTGGAGCAATTAGGGAATAGGCTTTTGTAATTGTATTAAGCTGTTCTATAATTACAAAAATGTATCTGTATAGCAACACAAGTATCCACACAAATATTTCGGGAAACTTTAGTTTTATAAGTCCATAGGCTAAATTGTATATGCCAGTAGTACATATAAATTCGTAAAGGACAGTTAAAGACAGTATGCTTTTTATTGCAAATGTTACAAAAGATACTACACCAAAGGTAGTTTTTATACCAAATACAACTACCTCATTGTTATTAAAAAATATATTTCCTATGCCTATAAACAGTATTACTGGAACAATAATCAATAGCCTTTTTAATGTCTGAATAATAGGAAGTTCAGACAATATAAGAATTACAATAGGATATATGAACCAAGGTAAAAGGGCAGAAATTGAATACCTATAACAGGAAGTGACCATTACAATATATATAATGGTCACAGCAAGTTTGGATATAGGGTTTAATTTATGTATTATTGTGTTTTTTAATGAAAGCCTTTCAATTAAGTTGATTTCGTTAAGCGCTTTTTCTAGTTTGTTCATTCTTGGCACCCTTTTTGTAAAATCTGAATATCAAACTTCCACAAATAAGTATAACGGCAACTAATACTGAACCTAATATGCCACTAAAACTTGTGCCTAAAATTTCATTGTTGGAATTTGAAATTGAGTAATCTGGTAATATAGCGGTCTTTTCCTGTATTTCAGAGGCTTTGTCATATGCACTTCCCTTTGAATCAAGTTCTGTTGAGCCAGCTACATTTTCCATTGACCACTCAAGACCGTCAGGACTTGATGATGCAAGAAGTGAAATGCCACCACCAATTAATATTGTAACAATGCCTAATATGGCAATAACCTTTTTAAATGAAAATTCATTGCTTTTTTCATTTATGTTTAACATTTCAGGTCTTGTGTTATACACAAATATAAGTACAGCTGATGTTATTAAGCCCTCTACAAAGCCTATGGCTAAGTGGATAGGTTGCATAAATGATAAAAATGTTAAGAACGGAAGTTCTGTTATACCGGAAATTAATGTTTCCAAAGTAACACTAAAGGCACCAAGCTGTAAACTTAAAACACTTCCCAATATACTTGCAATTAATATTTTTTTCTTTGATGGATTTTTTCTTAATATAGGTTTGTATATGCAGAAATATCCGAAGAAGCAGGCATAAAAAGCCATATTCCAAACATTACAACCATATGCCATTAAACCACCGTCAGCAAAAAGCAGACATTGCAATAACAGTATAGCCATCATTGAAAGGAAACCACCGTAAGGTCCTATTAATGCAGAAAGTAAAAGACCACCACACAAATGACCACTTGAACCAGTTCCGGGAATTGTAAAGTTGACCATTTGTGTTGCAAATACAAAAGCACCCATAACACCCATAACCGGTATATTTTCAGGTTTATTTTCTTTTTTTATTTTAAATATGCTGTAAGCACCTACTGCCAAAGAGGCTACAGCCATACCTGTTGCGACAGGTGGAGAAACTAAGGCATCTGCCATATGCATAAAAATCACTCCTTTGTTTTTTATCTATTTTTTGGAAGTATATCATTAAAATTTGTGGTGCACAAGCCCCATAGGGGGTTGTAAATTTATGAAATTTATTATAAAATTATGACGAGGTGAAATTATGGATAATAATTTAGTACATACCCATATTGATAGTGACGGCAAGGAGTATACTCATAGCCATACTCACACTCATACCCAAACAAAGGCTGTTATAAACAGACTTTCTAAAATATCCGGACATGTAGAGTCCATTAAAAGAATGGTTGAATCTGGTCGTGACTGTAGCGAGGTTCTTACACAGCTGGCAGCCGTTAAGGCAGCAGTTTCAGCGGTAAGTAGCATTGTGCTAAAGGACCATATTGAACATTGTATTGTTGATGCAGCTAGGGAAAATGATAAAGAGACTATTGCCGATTTAATAAAATCTATTGATAGATTTGTGAAGTAATTTGACTTAATCGTTAAATTATGATACCATAGAACGGAAAAGAAATAATTATGTATTTTTAGACAAAGAGGTCATTTTATATGGTCTCTTTTTTTGTTTTTTTACAGGGAGGGAACTTAAATGAGATTAAATCCTAAGGAGCAAGAAAAGCTTATGCTTCATTTTGCAGGCAAGCTTGCAGAGGAGAGAAAAAATAGAGGATTAAAGTTAAACTATGTAGAGTCAGTTGCTTATATTAGTTCAGAACTTTTGGAATATGCCAGAGATGGCAAAACTGTTGCAGAGCTTATGCAGTTAGGTACAAAAATATTGACAAAAGATGATGTAATGGAGGGTGTTGCAGATATGGTACACGAAGTACAGGTTGAAGCAACTTTCCCAGACGGTACTAAACTTGTAACAGTTCACAATCCAATTCAGTAAGGAGGAATACATAATGAAAATAGGCGAAATTATGCCTCTCGATAGAGAAATTATACTTAATGAAGGCAGAAAAACAGTATGTATTGATGTTGCAAATACTGGAGATAGACCTATTCAGGTAGGTTCACATTTTCATTTTTTTGAGGTTAATAAACTTCTTAGCTTTGACAGAGAAAAGGTTTATGGTATGCGTCTTGATATACCATCTGGCACTTCTGTGCGTTTTGAACCAGGAGAACAAAAATCTGTTCAGCTTGTAGAAATTGTTGGCAATAGAGCTGTATATGGACTTAACGATTTAACATCAGGCAATATTGATGAAAAGAGAGATACAGCTATTAGTATGGCAAAAGAAAAAGGCTTTAAGGAGGTTTAACTATGGCTTGTAAAATTAGTGGCGAAAAATATGCAATGATGTATGGCCCTACTGTTGGGGATAAGGTTAGACTTGCTGACACAAATCTTGTAGTTGAAGTTGAAAAGGACTATACAATTTATGGCGATGAAGTTAAGTTTGGTGGAGGTAAAACAATCAGAGATGGTATGGGTCAGTCAGTAAATACTACAAGTGCTGACGGCGACCTTGACCTTGTTATTACTAATGCCCTTATTATAGATTATACTGGTATTATAAAGGCTGATATTGGTATTAAAAACGGCAAAATTGTTGGCATTGGTAAAGCAGGAAATCCAGATGTTATGGACGGTGTAACACCCAATATGATTATTGGTGCATCAACAGAGGCTTTGGCAGGAGAAAATCTTATTGTTACAGCTGGTGGCATTGATTCTCATATTCATTTTATTTGCCCTCAACAGGTAAATACTGCCTTATGTGGAGGTATTACTACTATGATTGGTGGTGGTACAGGTCCGGCTGACGGTACAAATGCCACAACTTGTACTCCGGGACCTTGGAATTTGGAAATGATGTTAAAGGCTGCTGATGAATACCCTATTAATTTAGGTTTTTTAGGCAAGGGTAATTGTGGTAGTGAAATGCCTTTAATTGAACAGATTGAAAATGGTGCTATGGGACTTAAAATTCATGAGGACTGGGGTGCAACACCAGCAGTTATTGACAGAGCTTTAAGTGTAGCAGATAAATATGATGTTCAGGTTGCAATTCATACAGATACTTTAAATGAGGGCGGTTGTGTAGAAGATACAATTGCTGCTTTAAAGGGCAGAGTTATACACACTTACCATACAGAGGGTGCCGGTGGTGGTCATGCTCCAGATATTATTAAGGCAGCATCAGTTCCTAATGTGCTTCCATCTTCTACTAATCCAACTATGCCATTTACTGTAAATACTATAGATGAACATTTGGATATGCTTATGGTTTGTCATCATCTTGATAATAAAATTCCGGAAGATGTAGCTTTTGCAGACTCTCGTATTCGACCTGAAACTATTGCTGCTGAAGATGTACTTCATGATATGGGTGTATTTTCAATGATGAGTTCAGATTCTCAGGCTATGGGTCGTATTGGAGAAGTTGTTACAAGAACTTGGCAGACAGCTCACAAAATGAAAGAGGAAAGAGGTCCTTTACCTGAAGAAACAGGGGATAATGATAACTTCAGAGTTAAGAGATATATTTCAAAATATACTATAAATCCGGCTATAACTAATGGTGTAGCAGATTATATCGGTAGTGTTGAAGTTGGCAAGTTTGCAGACCTTGTATTGTGGAACCCAGCCTTCTTTGGTGTTAAACCTGATATGGTAATTAAGGGTGGTATGATAGCAATGTCTAAAATGGGCGATGCCAATGCGTCTATTCCTACTACACAGCCTGTTATATATCAGCCAATGTTTGGTGCACAGGGTGGAGCAAAATATAAAACTTGCCTTACTTTTGTATCTCAGGCATCTATGGATAACAATGTAAAAGAAAAATTTGGTATTCAGAAAAATGTTGTACCAGTCAGAAATTGTAGGAATATTTCAAAGGCTGATATGAAGTTTAATAGTGGTACACCAGAAATTACAGTTGACCCAGAAACTTATGAAGTAAAGGCTGATGGTGTATCTCTTAAATCAAAACCTGCTGAAAAATTGCCACTTACTCAGCTTTATAGTTTATTTTAAGGAGAATTGTTATGTTGTGTGAAAAGGTATTAGGAAAATTAAGTGATGAAAAATTTAAAGATTTAAAAGTAGATTATGTTGATATTGATTGGTATGATGCTTTTAAAAAGCTCCATAAAAAGGTGTCAGTTGAGGGCAGAGAAGTAGGCATAAGACTTGATAACGATATTTTGACTAAGGGTCTTAATCAAGACGATGTACTTGGTGTTGATGGCGATACAGTTGTTGCTGTAAATATTCCTCCTTGCGATGTTATTGTGGCAAAGGTTGCCGAAAATCATCCACATATTGTGCCAAAGGTATGCTATGAAATTGGTAATAGACACGCAACACTATTTTATGGCGATACACCTTTTGAATATATTACACCCTTTAATCAGCCTATGCTTGATATGCTTAACAAAATACATGGTGTAACTGCAACAGTAGTGAATATGAAACTTAATTTTGATAAAAGTATTTCATCTACTATAAACAATCATACCCATTAAGGTGAAAGTTATGGATTTTAATAAGGATTTTTTGCTTTTGCAAATAAATGATGCTCTTTTTCCCATAGGTGGATATTCCCACTCTTTTGGGCTTGAAACCTATATTCAAAAGAATATTGTGACAAACGGGGAAAAGGCAAAGGAATATATTTTAAGTCGAATTAATAACAGTATTAAGTATACAGAACTTTTGGGAATAAGGTTGGCTTATAATGAGGCTGAAAAAGAAAATATTGAAGGACTTTTGAATATTGATGAAATTCTGACAGCATCAAAAATACCATCTGAAATAAGAACAGCGTCTTTAAAAATGGGTTCAAGATTTGTTAAAACAATAAAGAATTGTCAGTCTTATTTTGTTACAGATATTTTTAATGAATATTTGGCACAAGCTAAAAATATACACCACATTACAGCCTATGCTGTAGTGTGTGCTAGTGCCAAAATACCTCTCAATAGGGCTTTGGAGGGCTTTTTGTTTGCACAATGTTCTGGAATGGTAACTAATTGCGTAAAAACTGTGCCTTTAAGTCAAAGTCAGGGGCAAAAAATATTGTCAGAATTATTTGAAGTAATGGGAAATGTTATAAGTGATGTTTTAGTTGCTGATGAGGAGGATTTCTGTGCCTCTTGCCCAGCCTTTGACATAAGGTCAATGGAACATCAGGAACTTTATTCCAGATTATATATGTCATAGAAACTAGGAGTGATAATATGAGTTATACTAAAATTGGTGTAGCAGGTCCAGTTGGTTCTGGAAAAACTGCACTTATTGAAATTTTAATAAGAAAATTGGCAAAGGATTATAGCATTGGTGTAATTACAAATGATATTTACACAAAGGAAGATGCTGAATTTTTGTGCAAAAACAGTATTTTGCCACGAGAAAGAATTATAGGTGTTGAAACAGGTGGCTGTCCACATACTGCCATAAGAGAAGATGCCTCAATGAATTTGGAGGCTGTAGAGGAATTAATGGATAGATTTCCTGATATTGAACTGATGTTCATTGAAAGCGGTGGGGATAATCTGTCTGCAACATTTAGCCCAGAATTTGTAGAGGCCACAATATTTGTAATTGATGTATCAGAGGGAGATAAAATACCAAGAAAAGGTGGTCCAGGTATTTCAAGAAGTGACTTGCTAATTATCAACAAAATTGACTTAGCTCCATATGTTGGTGCTGACCTTTCTGTTATGGAGAGGGACTCTAAAAAAATGAGAGGGGATAAGCCTTTTATGTTTACAAATATTAGAGATGACCAAGGTGTTGATGAGGTAGTTAAGTGGATAAAAGAAAATGTTATGCTTGAAGGATTGAAGTAAATGGATAATAGATATGGCAAAACTTCAAAATTAGACCTTACTATGGAGTATAGAGATGATAAAACTATACTAAGTGATGTATTTTTTACAGCTCCATTTAAGATTATTAAGCCTTTTTACGATAAGGATTATATGCAGGTTATGCAAATTTCTGTTTCAGCAGGAATAATGGAGGGAGATAAACAGGAAATCTCCATAAAAGCTCTTGAAAATAGTAAAAGCGAAATAATTTCACAAGCTTATGAGAAAATACATAAAATGGAAAATGGTTTTGCTCAGA
The DNA here is from genome assembly GCA_000432155.1 of Eubacterium sp. CAG:274. Classification (GTDB taxonomy): domain Bacteria; phylum Bacillota; class Clostridia; order Lachnospirales; family CAG-274; genus CAG-274. The sequence goes on along the minus strand of FR888508.1, from coordinate 368,958 downwards.
GAAGTATTGAAATAGAAATAGATGCTAATAGTCAACTAATTTATAATCCATTACCTGTAATACCGTTTAAAAATTCTGCATTTAAAAACTCACTTTCTGTCAATTTGAAAGATAGTAGTTCTAAATTTATATTAAATGAAATACTTACTTGTGGCAGAGTTTATAGTGGAGAAAAATTTGAATATAAATTCTATAATTCAAGGGTTTGTGTCAGAGAAAATGGCAGACTTGTTTTTATGGATAATTCCCGCTATTCTCCAGATAGGACGGATATGTCAAATATAGGAATGTACGAGGGTTATACACACCTTTTTAATTTTGTTTTGTTTAACTATGAATACGATACAGAATTTTTGAAAAATTCTGTTAGTGTATTTTGTGAGGAAAATAAATACATTGGTGGATTTACAACTGGCGACTCTAATAGTCTAATTATAAAAATACTAGGAGATAATGCTGATAGGCTTTCAAAATATAGTGAAAGATTAGTGAAATACTTCAAAAAATATAAAAAATGAATTAATCTTAATAAAAAAATTCATTTTTTGTAAAAAATCTCTTGACAAGTTAATAAAAATTTGCTACAATGCAAACAATTCTGATGCACAATTATTTCAGAAGTTATAAGCTATTATATGTGTAATGCTTTATTTAAAACTTTGTATAATATGTATTGTTTTTAAGACAATGGCGTCACTTGATTTGAATTATAAAAATCAAGGGGCGTCATTTTTTTGTGGTTAAGAAGTAAAGATAATACATAAAAATTTAAGAGAATTTGGAGGTACAAAATTATGAAAATGAAATTGTGGAAGAAAGCAGTAGCTTTGTTATTAGGTTCAACATTACTTTTTGGTATGACAGCTTGTGGAGATAGTAGCCCGACTAGTAGTACAGCTGATAGTGGCGATACAGTAAAGGTTGGTTTGCTCCATTCATTAAGTGGCACAATGGCAATAAGTGAAACATCAGTAAGAGATGCCGAGCTTTTGGCTATTGAAGAAATCAATGCTGCTGGTGGTGTACTTGGTAAGCAGATTGAGGCGGTTGAAGAAGATGGTGCTTCTGAACCATCAAAGTTTGCTGAAAAGGCTCAGAAACTTTTGCAAGATGACAAGGTTGCAACAATTTTTGGTTGCTGGACATCAGCATCAAGAAAGGCTGTTAAGCCAGTTGTTGAGGGTATGAATGGTTTACTTTGGTATCCAGTACAGTACGAAGGTATGGAAAGTTCTGAAAATATTATGTATATGGGTGCTGCTCCTAATCAGCAGGCTGTACCAGCTATTGACTATTGCTACAAGGATAAGGGCTACAAGAATTTCTATTTGTTAGGTTCTGACTATGTATTCCCTCAGACAGCAAATATGATTGCTAAGGCTCAGATTTCAGCTTTAGGTGGTCAGACTGTTGCTGAAGAATATGTACCTCTTGGTCATACAGACTTCCAGACAATTATTGCAGATATTAAGGCTAAGAAACCAGATGTAATTATTAATACATTAAACGGCGATTCAAATGTTGCATTCTTTAAACAGCTTGCAGACGCAGGTGTTACATCAAATGATGTAATGACAATGTCATTCTCTATTGCAGAAGAAGAAGTAAATTCTATTGGTGCTAACTTACTTGATGGTCACTTAGTAGCTTGGAATTACTATATGACAACAGATACACCTGAAAACAAGAAGTTTGTTGAGGCTTATAAGGCTAAATTTGGTAAGGATAGAGTTACATCAGACCCAGTTGAGGCAGCCTACATTGGTGTCTACCTTTGGAAAGAGGCTTGTGAAAAGGCTGGTAGCTTTGATGTAGATGCTATTAAGGCAAACTGTGGTGGTCTTACATTCCAGGCACCTGAAGGTTTGGTAACATTAAATGGCGACAACCACCATATTTCAAAGCCAGTTAGAATTGGTCAGATTTCAGCTGACGGTACTATTAATGAAGTTAAGTCAACAGACTCTCCAGTTGAGCCAGACCCATATTTAACAACTTATGATTGGGCAGTAGCTGCTAATTTAAAACCTCTTGAATAATTTTGAAATACTGGAAATTATTTTTAGATTGTCTGACAGGTGGGCTTAGTTCTACCTGTTAGTTTTTAGCGAAAAAATAATAGGAGGAAAGTTTATGAATATAATGACAGTAATATTTAATGGACTAAGCACTAGCTCAATATTGTTAATAACTGCCTTAGGTTTAGCAATAACTTTTGGTCTTATGCGAGTTATTAATATGGCTCATGGGGAGTTCATTATGATTGGTGCTTATACTACTTATGTGGTTCAAAATCTGTTTTCAGCATTTTTGCCTAGTAGTGTGTTTGATGCTTATTACATAGTAGCTCTTTTTGCTGCCTTTGGTGTGGCATTTGCTATAGGTGTAATTATGGAAAAGTTAATTGTTTCAAGATTGTATGGAAATGAAATTGATAGCTTGCTTGCTACTTGGGGCGTCAGTCTTATTTTACAGCAGTTAGCTCGTAGTATATTTGGTGCACAGCCGGTAAATGTAAAAGCTCCTTCATTTTTACAGGGCAATATAGGTACAGGCGATGTAACTTTTTCTTATGTAAGAATTTTCATTATTGTAATGATGATTTTCTGTCTTGTAGGTGTTTGGTTACTTATGTACAGAACTAACTTTGGTTCTAAAATGAGAGCTACAATGCAGAATAGAAGTATGGCTCAATGCCTTGGTATTAACACTAAAAAAATGGATAGTATTACATTCGGTATTGGTTCTGGACTTGCAGGCATTGCAGGCTGTTCTATATCATTACTCTTTTCTATTGATTCAACACTTGGTACAAAGTACATTGTTGATACATTTATGGTAGTAGTTCTCGGTGGTGTAGGTAAACTTCTTGGTACATTCTGTGGTGCAGACATTATAGGTTTTTCAAGCGTGTTTATGGAAAACTTAACTTCAGCATCTATAGCAAAGTTTATTGTACTTATTATAGTTATTGTATTTCTTCAGAAAAAGCCACAGGGCTTGTTTACAATAAGAAGTCGTTCACTTGATGATTAATAGGAGGTGTTATAATGAAAAGCTTTTTTACTAAAAATCCACGAAATATTGCCTTTTCTATAGTAGTAATACTCCTTGCATTAGTGCCGCTTTTTACAGATATGGGACTTCTTACTTCATCAAGTATTGTTAGATTTGGCAGATACATAACTTTTGCAATAGTTGCTATTGGTATTGACCTTATTTGGGGTTATACTGGCATACTTAGTCTTGGTCATGGTATTTATTTTTGTCTTGGTGCTTATGGTATGGCTATGTATTTATTGCTTCAAAAAACTGGTGGAAAAATAACTGACTTTATGCAAAGAGGTGGATTTACAGAACTTCCATGGTTTTGGAAACCATTTAATTCATTACCATTGTCTATTATACTTATGATTGCTGTACCAACATTAATAGCGTGGGTAATAGGTTATTTTATATTTAAAAGCAGAGTTAAAGGCGTTTATTTTTCAATTATATCTCAGGCACTTACTTGGGCTATGTATACACTTTTTAATGGACTTCAGCCTTATACAAACGGTACAAATGGTATAACAGGTATTGATACAATTATAGGCTCTTACTATAATCCTAATAATATAAAGATTTTATTTTATGTAGCATTGGTTTTTCTTGTACTTGTCTATGCTTTAACTTCATTTTTAATAAGTACAAAGTTTGGCAAAATACTTGTTGCAATAAGAGATGGGGAGAACAGAACATATTTCTCTGGCTATAAGGTTAGTTCATTTAAGAATTTTGTATATGTACTTTCTGCTGTTTTCGCTGCAATAGCTGGTGCGTTATATGTAAATCTTAATAACTCAATTTCTCCTACAGAAATGAGTATCACTTTTTCAGTCGGTATGGTAATTTGGGTTGCTGTAGGTGGTAGAGGTTCTTTAATCGGTGCTGTTATTGGTGCAATTCTTGTTTCAGCTTGTGAATTTAGTGTTAGTTCAGCTTTCCCAAGTGTATGGCAATACTTTATTGGTATATTCTTTACTGTAGTTATACTTTTCTTCAGACGAGGTATTGTAGGTATTGCATCTGATTTAGTTGCAAAGTTTAATTTAAAGAAAGCAACAGGTAAGGAGGCGTGATTATGACAAATAAAATTCTATCTCTTGAAAATATATCTGTTGTTTTTGATGGATTTAAGGCATTGACAGATGTAAATATAAATGTAATGGAAAATACAATACATTTCTTTATTGGTCCTAATGGTGCAGGTAAAACTACACTTTTGGATATTATTTGTGGCAAAACTAAGCCTACAAATGGCAAGGTTAAGTATTTTCCAGACGGTAAAGAAATTACATTAACTGGTATGAAAGAGTATCTTATAGTTGGGCTTGGTATTGGTAGAAAATTTCAGGTTCCGTCTGTATTTACAAATCTTACAGTATATGAAAATATGGAATTATCTCTTAAAAATGGAAAAGGTGTTATAAGTTCTATTTTTTCAAAGCCGACAGAGGAAGAAAAAGAGCGAATAGATGAAATACTGGATATGGTTGACCTTTTGGATAAAAAGGAATACAAGGGTATTAATCTTGCTCATGGCGAAAAACAATGGCTTGAAATAGCTATGCTCCTTGTTCAAAAGCCAAAAGTTATATTACTTGACGAACCAGTTGCTGGTATGGGTAAGCCTGAAACATATAAAACAGGAGAAATTTTAAAGCAAATTAAAAATGAATGTACAGTTGTTATTGTTGAACACGATATGGAGTTTGTAAAAATGATAGCTGATATGGTAACAGTAATGCACGAGGGTAAAGTGCTTATGGAGGGCGATATTGACTCCATACTTGGAGATGAAACTGTACAGAAAGTTTATTTAGGCAGAGGAGGAGAAAGAAATGCTGAAGATTAATGGACTTGATACCTATTACGGCGAAAGTAAAATAATAGATAATCTTTCC
>FR888508.1:362913-363978 GCA_000432155.1 Eubacterium sp. CAG:274 | reverse complement strand
CCTAGAAGTGCCTAAGGGAAAAATAGTGTGTCTTATTGGTAGAAACGGTGTAGGCAAAAGTACAACACTTAAATCAATTATGGGGCTTACAAAAACACCAAAGGGCAGTATTATGTTTGACGGCAAAGAAATAATTAAAATGAAGCCTTATGAAAGAGCTAAACTGGGCATAGGCTATGTTCCACAGGGTAGAGATATATTCCCTCAAATGACAGTTGAAGAAAATCTCAAATTGGGACTTCAAGTAAAAGGTGGCAAGGGTAAAATTCCACCAAATGTTATTGATTTATTTCCAATCATAAGTAAATTTATGCTCAGAAAAGGTGGCGACCTTTCAGGTGGTCAGCAACAACAACTTGCTATAGCAAGAGCTTTGGTTTCTGAACCTAAAATGCTTATACTTGATGAACCTACAGAGGGTATTCAGCCGTCTATTATTGCTGATATTGGCTATGCAATTAAGAAAATAAATGAATGGACTGGAATAACTATACTTATTGTTGAGCAGTATTTGGATTTTGTACTTGATGTGGCAGAAGAATACTATGTTATGGATAAAGGTGCTATTGTTATGAGTGGCAAAACTAAAGATGCCAATAAGGAAGAAATACAGTCAAGAATGACAATTTAATATAAGTTATAGCTTATTTTTTATATTTGACTTTATATGCCAATGTCATTATAATTATCAGTAAAATATTTAGATTGTGGGATTGAGCATATGAAAAGACCTAAAATAAAAATAACTATTATAGACAGAATAGGGAAATGTGGTTGTCACAGGGGGCATAAAGTAGGGGATACTTTTGATTTCGATACTGAACGAGGAAAACTATGCCCTATGGCTATGCATGTTGCCTTTCCTTATATTGACATTTTGAGATATGGTGGTTCTATTCCAAATCAAAAAGATGGAGAGGCTGTTTTTTGCTGTCCTGATGTAGATACAATAAATGTATTTAAAATTGAAGTTGTAGAAGAATAAGAAAAGCTCCGTAAGGTGTATAAGCCAAACGGAGCTTTTAATAGTGAATCGGAAAGATAAATCCGATGGCTTGCTTATCA
>FR888508.1:34040-362893 GCA_000432155.1 Eubacterium sp. CAG:274 | reverse complement strand
TGGCTTGCTTATCAAGCCACAAATTAACGAAGTTAATTTGTTCTGAATGTTGAATATTAAATTATTCTTCGGAGTTTTTCTTAAGTTCTTCTTTTATTATTGACATTATGCCATTTATTTCAACATTGTTATCCATAGGTATTACAAGGCATTTTCTTCCGTCAATCATTTTAATTTTTACAATATTTGAATCTTCAGGTTTTACATTAATGACAACATTATTTGTTTTAACTTCAAATTTTCTCTTCTCTTGAATATCATTGGCATTAAAACGCATATCTTCTCCCAATTCATCAGCAAAACGAGTATCAACTTTTTCAAGGTCTTCCTCTTTTACACCACTTGCTTGGAAAAGATTTTTAATTTCCTCTTTGCCTAATGTTACAGGCTCATCTCCACTATGATTTTCAATCATTTCAGTAAGATTTTCGTTAATATCTCTTACAACATTGACAACTTCATAATCTGGTTGATTTACTATAGCCTGTTCAATTATATCCTTAAACATCTGCTTTTGGTCAGCTGATGGAATAGTTTCAGTACAGCCGAGAGCATCTGTTATAAATTCACTATACATTTCTTTAGTTGACTTTACATAGTAAAGCAAGTTGTGAATATCTGTACTTCTGTCATTAAAGGCAGGGAACATAAAGCCCATACAAGGTGGTTCAACAACCCAATCTCTTGTTCTAGGCTCAATAGAATTATTTTCTTCGTGGTAGCTAAGACCAGCTTTAGAAAGATTTACAGGGCAAAGACAGCATACTATATACTGAAAAACTTCTGATGAATCGTCCATTGTTACATTGTCTTTTCCTTTTGTAGGCACATCATATGTATCATACATAAGAAGAATAAGGTAGTTACCTACATAGTCAAATTTATCAATTACAAAATCGTAAAAGTTGTCTAGGGCCTCCTGTGACTTTAGTTCCCCAGCTCTTAAAGCTAAAAGTGAGCGTTGCTGACCATCTTCTTCTTCAGCCTCTTTTGTAAATTCCAAATTGTGAAGATTTTTACCAATAGAGCCAGAGAGAGTTTTTTTGAGAAGTTCAGCATATTTGTTCTGTTCTTCGTCAGGCATATTGCTAAGGTAGTCATTTATGTATGTCAATTTTTCTTTCTCATTTCCAGCAACATAACAGCCACAAACTCTTATAGAACTGTCAGAGTCTTTTTTTATTAGTTTTCTTATTTCAAGAACTTCTTTACTTATCATTGTATTTCTCCTTTTAAAATTATTATAGCATCAAGTAAATTTACTTTTTGGTCTTTGTTTACATCAGCAGTTTTTTTATTAAAATTAAATAGCATATTGTTGTTAATATACTTTAAAATTATGGCAGTATCTTTATTATCTATTACACCGTCAGAATTTAAGTCCCCCAGTTTGTAAGGCTTTTCAATAATAGCTCCATTTTCAATATTATAATACAAACTATGGTCTATTGTAACTAAATTTTTGAAATATTCATTACAAACATCTATTGTATCATTATGTATCCATACCATAGATGCAGGAAAGACGATATTTGTCCATAGGGTATTGCCTTTGTTAGATATAAACATTGAACCTTTTTCTGTTCTTTCAACACCATTAGCTATATTAACTGTACCTTTATATTTGTTAGGTACATACCAAAGTGTTTTCATATCCTTAGAATAAAGTATGCCGTCTACAGATGTGTATTTTGTATTGGAGCTTTTTACAGAAACGCTGTTTATTCCTGTATATAGATAAAAAGCACCAGAAAGGCTGTTTGCATAATCCCTGTTTAATATGTTTTCTGGCAAATCTGTATAAATGGTGTAGCTATCTGGCAAAATAACTTTTTTTAAATAGCTTGCTCTTGAAAATGCCATTTCATCAATTTGAGTTACACCCTCTGGAATTTCAAATATGGTATCTCGTTTTCCTCTAGGGTATGCCAACATTCTTGTTCTATCGTAAGAATATAAAATACCGTCTAGTGAAGTAAAGTATTTATTTCCACTAGCTGTATAAATAGCTTTAAATTTTGATGTTTTTCCCATATCGTAGAAAACATGCCCACCATAACCTGTGTTTTCATCTACAAGATAATCTCCACCTATAGTTTTTACTGTAGATGGAATAGTAAGAGATGTATTTTCAAGACCTGTCATATGGTCAAAAGCACCGTCTGAAATTACTTCTAAACCCTCATTAAGTGTAAGCTCAGGGATTTTTGTACAGTATTGAAAAGTATAAGGTCCTATTTTCGTCAAGCTGTTTGGAAGTACAAGTTTGTTAAAACACATAGGTGTTTTAGGAATTGATGAGGCAAAGGCAAGTGTACCTGTTTCCTTTACTCCATTCTCAAGGGTAAGACAGCCGTCAAAACCGGAACAGTTAAAAAATACTCCATTACCTATTTTTGTGACTCCGGCAGGAATTGTTAAATCTCCTGTAAGATTGGAACATTGATAAAAAGCAGCATCTTCCAAATAATTAAGAGTATCTGGAAGTGTTAATGTTCCGCTAAGAGCACTACAGTCAGAAAAAGCATAAGAGCCTATTCTTTTAAGTCCGTTATTTAGTTTAAGTGCTGTAATATTTGTACTGTCAAAGGCGTAAGGGTATATTTCTACTGTATTTTTTGGAATATTAAGCTCCCCAGTAAGAGAGGTGTCTTTAAAAGATGCTCCACCAATTATTTCTATACTGTCTGGCAATGTTGCCGTAGTAAGAGAGGAAATTTGGTAGAAAGCATAATTACCTATTTTTTGTATTCCATCTGAAATATTTACACCAGTAATGCCAGTTTTTTTGTTTCCTAAAATGTTTTCATTTTCGTAGCCACCAACTGTTGTAATAATATTACCTTTATAAAAATTCGGAACGGTTGGACAAGTATCACTTCCTATGTATTTATAAAGAGTGTGTCCGTCATCAGATGTAGTCCAATCTTCATTTTGTGAAACAATTTCCGTAGGCTTAACAGTAAATTTTTGCGACCTTTCTTCATCGTTAATAAAGATAATAGAAGAGGGAGAAATTACGGTATCTGTATTTTCTGGAAAATAAAAATACACATAGCCATTTTCATCTGGTGTGGAAGTTATGGTATACTTATTTTCATTGATTTCTAGTAAAAGATTTTTTGGATAATTACTTCCTGTGTATTTAAAAAGTAATGCCTTTAAAGAGTTGTTTTGAGTGTATAGCACTTTTGGCTCTATAGTATCAGATATGTTTTCGTTAAATAAAGCAATTTTTATTATTTTAATGATATTTTGCTTTTCTTCAATAGAAGACACATTTTTAGTGGCTGTGTAGAAAATATCTTCGTTGGCATAGGAGGAAATTGAAAATAGAATACAAAATAAAATTGTTATAAAAATAGTTTTATTTCTCATATTATCCTCATTATTTAAACAAAGTGGTTATTTCAAAAGAGAAATAACCACATAAAAATATCAGTTGTTTATTTTAATAAATTTTCATTGTTAAAGTAATCAATACGCATAGAGTGACGAACTTCATCAAGAGTTTGACTAGCTTTTTCTTTAGCTTTTTGACTACCAGCTTTTAAGATTTCATATACTTCAGGCAATCTCTGTTCCCACATTTTTCTTCTTTCTCTTATTGGCTGTAATTCAGTCTGAATAACATTGTTAAGGAATTTTTTAACCTTTACATCGCCAAGACCACCTCGCTGATAGTGAGCTTTAAGTTCATCTAAGTTATTGTATTCAGGTAAAAATTCTTCAAAATGTTCTGGACGACAGAAAGCATCAAGATATATAAATACTGGATTGCCTTCAACCTGACCAGGGTCTTCAACTCTTAAATGGTTAGGGTCTGTATACATAGACATAATCTTTTTCTTAATATCCTCTGGTTCATCAGAAAGATAGATACAGTTGCCTAAAGATTTACTCATTTTAGCCTTTCCGTCTATACCTGGAAGTCGTAAACAAGCCTGATTACTAGGTAAAACAATACGAGGGTCAGTCAATGTTTCGCCGTATACTGAATTAAATTTATGTACAATTTCCTTACATTGTTCCAACATAGGCATTTGGTCCTCGCCAGCAGGAACATCAGTTGCCTTAAAAGCGGTAATATCTGCTGCCTGACTAATAGGGTAACAGAAGAAACCAACTGGAATACTTGCTTCAAAGTTACGCATTTTAATTTCTGACTTTACAGTAGGGTTTCGCTGTACACGAGATACTGTTACTAAATTCATATAGTAGAATGTAAGTTCAGTTAATTCTGGAATCATTGACTGTATAAATATAGTTGACTTTTCAGGGTCTAAGCCACAAGCTAAATAGTCTAAAGCTACCTGCATAATGTTTTGTCTGACTTTTTCAGGATGTTCAGCATTGTCAGTTAAAGCCTGTGCATCTGCAATCATAATGTAGATTTCATCATATACACCAGAATTTTGAAGTTTAACACGCTCCTTTAATGAACCAACATAATGTCCAACATGAAGTCTGCCAGTAGGTCTATCGCCTGTTAATATTACTTTTTTCATTGATATTACTCCTTTTACATTTATGTAATGTATGATTATAATTGTAAATTATTCAAAATACAAATCTTACTTTAATTATAAGTTTTAATTGGTATGCTGTCAACAGTAGAGAAAATAAAAAAGACCGTAAATTACGGTCTTTATTTTTTAGAGCATTGACTTAATCATTGGAATGATTGCTGGAATAAGGTATGTAATGCAACTCATAATGGCACTTGCAAGAAAAATACCACAGAGAATAGCTGGTATGGATTTTCTTAATTTAATACCTAAAAGTGCAGCAATTAAAGCACCTGTCCAAGCACCTGTACCTGGAAGTGGTATACCTACAAAAAGTAGAATACCTAAAAATTCGTATTTTTGTATTTTGTCACTTTTACCCATGGCTTTATTTTCTATTTTTTGAACCATAGGTCTAAAAAGTTTTGTTTTTTTGAGAGCGTCAAAAATCTTTGTAATAAATAAAAGTATAAATGGCATAGGGAGCATATTTCCTAATAGACAAAGTGTCATAGCCTGTAAATATGGCATTTTAAAGACAGCAGCAGCTATCATACCACCTCTTAATTCCAAAAGTGGAAACATAGAAATAAGAAATACAACAACATTCTTATCAAGACCACTAAAGGCATTTATAAAAAAGTTTACTAAATTTTCCATAGAGAACCTCCATTAAAAATAACAATCCTGTTAATTATACTATAGTTTTTATTTCAAAACAACAAAAATATTGTAAAATTAATATTTTGGGTGTATTATTAAAGAAGTATTTTACAAAGGAGTTTTATTTATGAAATTTTCAGAGAAATTTGGAAAAATGGAATCCAATATTCTTTTGGATTTAGATGAAGCAAAGAGAAAATTAGAGGCACAGGGTAGAGAAGTTATAAATCTTTCTATTGGTACTCCTGATTTTCCACCAGATAAGCATGTTATGGACGCAGTTTCAAAGGCTTTTCAAGACCCTAAAAATTATGTGTATGGTATGACTGAAAGTGATGAGCTTATTGAGGCTGTTTCAAATTGGTACAAGAGAAGATATGGTGTAGATGTATCAAGAGAGAATATTTGTGCAGTAAACGGTTCACAGGAGGGTATTGCCCACATAGCATTTCCTATTTGCAATCCAGGGGATACAGTTCTTGTGCCAGACCCTTGTTATCAAATATTTTCATTTGGACCAACAATGGCTGATGTAAATTTGGAATATATGCCTCTTAGAAAAGAAAATGATTACATTATTGACTTAGACGCAATTCCAGTTGAAGTAGCTAAAAAGGCTAAAATGATGGTTGTTTCTTATCCGAACAATCCAACAACAGCTCATGCAAATAAGGATTTTTACGAAAAGTTAGTAGCCTTTGCTAAAAAGTATGATATTATTGTTATTCACGATAATGCTTATTCAGAGTTTATATATGACTATGAACCTGGTATTTCGTTCCTTAGTGTAGATGGTGCTATGGATGTAGGTATTGAATTTAATTCTCTTTCTAAAACTTATAACCTTACTGGTTTAAGACTTTCTTTTGCTATAGGTAATGAAGAAGTTATAAAGAGATTTAAGTCATTTAGGTCACAGATTGACTATGGTATTTGTATGGGATTACAGATTGCTGCCATTGAAGCATTAAATGGACCTCAAGATGTAGTTGAAAGAAATAGAGCAGAGTATAAGAGAAGACGAGATACACTTTGCAAGGGACTTAATGATATTGGCTGGAAAGTACCTTACACAGATTCAACAATGTTTACTTGGTTCCCAATTCCACCAAACTATACTTCATCTGAAAAATTTACTTTTGACCTCCTTGAAATGGCTGGAGTTCTTTGTGTTCCAGGTGTTTCCTTTGGTAAAGAGGGAGAGGGCTATGTAAGAATGGCACTTGTTCAAAGTGTTGAAAACTTAGAAAAAGCTATTGAAAATATTAAAAATAGTGGAATTTTAGAAAAGTAAAAAATAAGGACTGCTTTCGGGCAGTCCTTAATCTTTGTTAATTATTGTTTTTTCTCCTAATTCAAATAGGAGTTCGTCACATTTTTCTATAGTCAAACCCTTGTTAATTGCGAATAAAATGATACTATCTCTTTTTATACGAGGATATAGTTCGCTTACGCCAGCAAGTTTCAGAAGTCTTTGACTATCTTCTAAGTTTAGACTCATTCCAAAAATTAACTGTAAAATTTTGTCCCTTGATGGATTTGGTCTTTTGCCAGAAAAGATTTGATAACCATATATTTGAGATATGGCAGAATTATTTATTGCTTCATTTTTTGATATAGAATACTTTTTAAGTAATGTTGCAAGATACAAATGGAGAGGCATATCTATAAAGTCCTCTTTATTTGTGTTGATAAAATTTTCTATATTTTGTTCATTTTTTAGTAATTTTAAAAGCTCATCGGTAGAGTTATTTTTATTTATATTGACCACCTCTTTTTTATATAATATAATATTTTAAATTAATTATCAATATTTAGGGAGTAAATTTATGTCAGATTTGTCAGAAGAATATGAATTTAGTCAATACAAAGAATTAAATCAATTAGATAAGAAAAATAAAGTAGTTGTTGTTCAAGATATAAGAGATAACAGAATTTGGGTGCAAAAAAATATAGAAAAGAGAAGTTTACCTGTATGTGAGAAAATGCTTGGTAAAAAATATAGCAACTTAATTTATTTACACAAAATAATAAAATATCAAAATAATTATTATGTATTGGAAGAATATATAAACGGAGAAAATATTCAAACAATAGTTAGTCAAAAAGGAAAAATGGATTTGGAAACAGTTCGAAAAATAATTGTTAAAATTTGTGATGGCTTGACGGTACTACATAAAAATGGAATTATACACAGAGATATTACTGCTAAAAATATAATCATTGGAGTAGATGGCAATGTCAAGATTGTGGATTATGGTATTTCCAGAATTATAAAAGATAGTCAAGGGACAGATACAGAGATTTTAGGAACGGTAGGTTATGCTCCACCAGAACAGTTTGGTTTTTTACAGACTGATATAAGAACGGATATATATTCTGTAGGAGTGCTTATGAATTATATGCTTACAGGAGCTTTTCCACAAGAAGTGAAGTATAATGGCAAAATGAAAAATGTTTTAAATATATGCTTAAACTTGCGTCCGGAAAAACGATATAGTTCAGCAGAAAATTTGAAAAAAGCAGTACTTCACAACTATAGTGCGAGAAATGATTTGTTTCTTCTTCCGGGATTTAGAGGCGATAATAATCTTGTGAAAATTATTGCACTATTAATATATATGTTCTATATCTTTAGCTCTATCATAATTGTTTACGCAGCATCTATTGGAAATAACATTCCTCAAACAATATTTGCTTTATGTTTTTGTATTTTTACCATGGGTGTATCCATGTTGGTATTTGGAGATTACACTTTTTATTTAGAAAGAATATTTGGACTAAGCGATAAAGGATTTTGGTCTAAAAATCTGGTTAGACTTTTTCTAACACTTGTATCAATAATATTGTCTTTAATATTATGTGTAGTAATGTATTATATTACTGAGATTATGCTATCAGCATAGTACAGAAATGAACCCTTTCTGATATACTGTTTTTAGTATATTAGAAAGGGCTTTTATATTATATTAAGAAGTCTAAGGAGGAATTTATATGAAAGAAAAATTTTATGAAAAAACATGGTTTACAATTTTAACTTTGATTTGTGTTTTTCCAATAGGTTTAATTTTGATGTGGAAAAATAAAAAGTTTAATATTCCTACAAGAATAGTTATTACAATTTTAGGAGTATTTATTATTTTTTGTATAATGGGAGGTAGTAAAGGAAGTACGGAGAATAATAATACTAAACAGACTATTGCTATTACTACAACAGAGGCTAATGTAAATGAAGAACAATCTGAAATTACTACAGCTAAACCGAATACATCTTCTAAAGTTGATGAAATATCAAGACAAGCCAAGAATGATGCAAAAAATATTGATGTTGAAAAAACAATAGAGGCTATTAATTTTATTAAGGAAAATTATCCAAACTATTTTGCAAGTAATGAAGTAATGGAAAAAACTATGTATTATGGTTATTTACTTGAATATGGCTATAAAAATAAGAATAATAATTATGCAGATTTAGGTATGGATGCCTATCAGGTTGTAAAATATGTCTATAGAGGTGCTGAAAAAGTAGAAGATATTTCTACTCAAGAAAATTTAAAGCAAATTGTAAAGGATTTAGATAGAATAAAATAGGAGTATTAAAATGGGGCTTAGGTTTAGAAAAAGTATTAAAATTGCACCTGGTGTGAAATTGAATATAAACAAGAAAAGTTGTAGTGTTACTGTTGGCAAGAGAGGAGCACATTATACAATTAATTCTAAGGGAAAGCATACAGCATCAGTTGGTATTCTTGGAACTGGTTTAAGCTATACGCATACTTCAAGTGGTTCAAAAAAGAACTTATCAAATAAAAAATTGAAAGAGGAAAGACAACAAGAATTGGCAAATAAGATAAATACTGTTTCAGCAAAAATGTACAGAAGTGAAGGTTCTATGAGATTTTGCAAATATTTTCATCTTATTACTGGTATATTTTTTATACTAGTAGGGTTGATTCTTACAGTAATTATACCAGTATGTATTATATTCCCTATTATTGGAATTTTTAGTTTGTTTCTTAGTCATAGTTATAGTAAACAGCTTAAATATCTTGTAGATGAGAGAAAAAAGAAAGAATTACATATATCAAGTGAAAAAGAGTATTAAATAAAAAAAGGAGTAGCTATCGTTCTGTTATGATAGTTACTCCTTTTTATATTCTATTTACCGTCAATATAGTAGAAGTTTTCATCAGGTATTTTATTACCAATTACAGCTGGGTCATTCTTATTCATAAGGTTTAAGAAATCGCTTACAGTTGTTTTCATTTTATCTCCTATAGAGATTGAAATACTTGAGCCAGGAATAGCTGATTTTGCAATAGATGCTGATGAAACCATTTTGTATCTTTCTGCCATTTGAGCAGTTTCGTCAATGCTGTGTCTTGACATATTAACAGAAGCATCAAAGTCCTTTAAGAAATAGCTTACAGCCTTTGGATTGCTACCAAAGAAATCACTATTTACAACAAGACAGCCAGTTGGAAGTTCAATACCACCAGCAGCATCGTCCCAATCGTCGTAAAGGTCAATAGCAAGTGATACATTAGGGTTATTTGCTGTAGCCTGTGAAAGGAATGGTTCTTGAATAAGTGCTAACTTTATAGAGCCGTCACTTAATCCCTTTACTATAGCATCTGTACTATCAGCATAATTTATAGTACAGTTTGTAACATTCTGAGATTTTAAAATTGTGTCAATAACAGACTTAGCTAATAAATCGTCTTTTGCAACTGTTAAAGTTTTACCGGAAAGACCAGTAACACCCTTTACACTTTCGCCTACAGAGGCTACATAGTAGTTACAAGCAGAACTTGTTGCAACAAGTTTTACTTTGCCTGTTTCATTATAAAGTCTTGTAGCAACATCAATAGGAAGTGTAGCTGCATCTATTTCTCCACTTTTTAATTTTTCACAAAGTTGAGAAACTGTATTTCCTTGTATAAATTCATATTTTTCGTAAGAATCGTTTGTATCGTTGCTATCCATAAGGTGAGTAACTACATAAGAGTTTACACCAGACATTAAACCTAATTTAATAGTAACTTTTTCTTCGTTAGATGGGGGATTATCCATACTATCCTCAGAAGTGTTTTCGCTATTTTCATTACCAGATGGGGCAGCAGTAACGACCTGAATTTCATCAGAATTTTCGCTGTTGCTTTGACCACATCCACTAAAACCTAAAGTCAATAAAAAAGCGGATGATACAAGTAATAATCTTTTATATATCATATTAATCCTCCCAAAATTTGTATTACTCTTTATTTTAATATTTATGTGGGAGTTTGTCAATAATGTAAAGGCTAGAAAAAATGTAGATTTTCTTAAATTTATAGGGGTTCACAGTATTTATTGAATATTTCTTCAACTTTATCAGGGTTTGAACATATAGCAAACATTACAAAGTTGCCATATGTTTTGAAAATATGTTTTTCAACTTTTTTACTTTCACTTTCTATGCCACTCCAACTATTTACTTGAGAATTAAGATATTCTGCAAGAGCTTTTTCGCTTTTTTCCAGTCCTTGACTGTCAGTTGCCTCCAAAATAATGATTTTGTCGGCGTTTTTTTCGTCTGTAGAATAATAAACATAGCCTTGCTTAATATGGTCAGGAGAAATACCATAAAGTGATGCAACTTCTTGGTGTGTTAAATCGTCTTCTGTTGTATTGCCAAAATCAACAACTGTTTCCATAGTGTGAATAAGTTGATGTAAATCTACATTTTTTTCCTCTTTTTGTTCACAGCCACAAAGCATTAAAATAGGTAATAGTATAAGTATAAATTTTCGCATTTTCTTCACCTCTAATTTTATTTTGTTAATAAATATGGAGATAATACTACATATTTATAGGCAGTTTATCCACTATTTTCTAAGGTATAAAATGAAAAAGTGCAAAAAAAAATAATCACCAATACTAAGAAAGGTGATTATTTTATATTTATTAACTAAAATTTGATTTCTTTGCCTTCTTTTCTCCATTGACGGAATTCTGCTGATGCAGATAATAATAAGTCTGAAGAAGAATTTAAGGCTGTTTCAAATGAGTCCTGAACTACACCGATAATAAAGCCAACGCTTACTACCTGCATAGCTATATCATTTGAAATACCGAAAAGTGAACAAGCCATAGGTATTAAAAGTAAAGAACCACCGGCAACACCAGATGCACCACAAGCTGATAAAGTAGCTAAAATACTTAATACTATTGCACTAGGAATATCTACAGCAATACCTAAAGTATGAGCAGTTGCAAGAGTCATTATTGTAATTGTAATAGCTGCACCGTCCATATTGATTGTAGCACCAAGCGGAAGTGTAACAGAATATGTATCTCTAGTTAAGCCCATTCTTTCGCAAGCTGACATATTTACTGGAATATTGGCAGCTGAACTACGAGTGAAGAAAGCTGTAATAGCACTTTCCTTTAAGCACTTGAAAATTAAGCGATATGGGTTCTGACGGATACATAAGTATACCATAATAGGGTTTGTTACAAAATAGATAAATAACATTGAACCAACTAAAATAGCAATAAGTTTTCCGTATTCTGTAAAAATAGAAATACCATTAGTTGAAACAGTATTAAATACTAAACCTAAAATACCAAGTGGAGCAAAGAGTATAATCCAAGAAACAACCTTAGAAAGTCCATTGGCAATATCGTTGAAAATCTGTTTTGTGCTGTCTTTTGAGTGACGGAAACTAATACCAAAAAGAACAGCCCAAACTAAAATACCGATATAATTAGCCTTTGTTATAGACTCAATAGGGTTTGTAACAATGCTCATTAAAAGGTTTTTTAATACTTCATATATACCCTGTGGAGCTGAAAGGTCAGAAGTTGAAGTAGTTAATGTAAGTGTAATAGGGAAAATTCTGCTTGCAATAACGGCAACTATTGAAGCAAGAAATGTACTAAACATATACATCATAATAACAGTTTTAATTACTCCACCATGGCTCTTACTTGACTGGCAAAGTGAACTAATAACTAAGAAAAATACTAAAAGGGGTGCGATTGCCTTTAAAGCTCCAACAAACACATCGCCTAATAGAGAAATAAATGTTGCATTAGGAACAGTAAGTCCTAAAACAATGCCGACGATTAGACAGATTACTATTCTCTGAACTAAACTGATTTTTTTGAAAATTTGAATTAAATTTTTCACAGTTTTTACTCCTTTTTAAATTAGTCGAAAAATAAGTATATCACATCATAATAAAAAATTCAATATTTTGTAATAATATGTATAAATTTATAAATTGGGAAAATTAGATTGTTCAAAATATTTTTTAAGACAATTATAATCTTGCTGTAATTTTTTCTTTTGTTTTGTTTGTTATAATGGTTACATAAGATAAAGTAATGGTTAATATAGTATAAACCAGTTACCCCGAAAGGAGATTTTATATGATACAGAACTATTCTTATTCAAATTTAGAAGCTATGATAAATTCTATATATTCAAATGCTGAAATAATTCAGAAAATGTTGAAATCAGTTAAGGAACAGGAAACAGAGATTACATACAAAATGCAATCTTATGCTAAGGTTAAAAAGACTATTTCCGAAGATAAAATTGACTTATATAGAGATTATGTTAGTAATAAGAATGAAATGGAAAACCAACTTGAACTTTATAGAGATGATTTGAATACTGATTGCACAGTAAAACAGCTTTCACTTCAAATTTGTAAAACAGATGCTGATTATTCTAAGCTTCACGCAGTTTTTGACAGAATTAATTCTATACAGATAAAAGTTATGGAATTGCTTTGTAATTTGTTGTGTAAAGCTAATAGAATAGTTGCAACTTTCTAAAAAAAGAGTTATAATAGATATAGAGATTGATAGTATTTTAGATTTAATTATGCTTACTGACAGGAGTTTGTTCTTCCTTTTTTTGCACCTAGAGTTTTACTCTAGGTGTTTTTTTATGTATAAATCCAATGTTTCCCTAAGTATTGCTCCACCAATAATAAATATAGCATCTATAAGAGTTCTGGTAAATACTATTTCGTAGCTATTCATAGTAATGTGACTGGCAACAATGCCATTTAAACCAAAAAGTAGTAGTGCCAAAAAATATTTGAAATAAGTTTTTGTCATATAAATTATCCTTTCTAGTAAGTATAAAATTAACTTTATCACATAAAAATAAATTAAAAAAAGCGAATAATTGTCATATTTTACATTACAAAAACGAATAATATTCTTTGTTGCATATTATTTTCGTATTTGCACAAACTCATTTTAAGGGAGTGATGAAATGTTTAGTTATGAAAAATACGAAATTAGGCTTGAAAGTATAGGTGGACTAGGTGCAAACCTAGTTGGAAAACTTTTAGGTCAGCTAGGTGCAGAATATATGGAATTAAATGCTCAATCTTTTGCTAGTTATGGCTCAGAAAAAAGAGGCTCTCCTGTAAAGGCTTATATAAGATACAGCAATCCCGATAAAGAAATCAGAATAAATTGTCCTGTTGAAAAACCGGATTTATTAGGCATTTTTAATATCTCTTTAGGTGGAGAAGAAAATGTTACAGCAGGTGTTGATGAACATACAAACATAGTAGTAAATACTGTACTTTCTCCGGAAGAAACCAGAGATAGATTAAAATTATATGGTGGAAATTTATGGTGTATAGATGCCTTAGGTATGTCATCAAAAATTGGCACAAGAGTAAATATGGTACTTTTAGGTGCTATTGCAAAGGCAAGTGGCTTTATTCCTTTGGAAAAAGTTCAACAGCTGGTTACAGATACTTTAGGTAAAAAATATCCAAAGGCTTTAGAGGGCAATTTAAAAGGTATACAAGAGGGATATAACAGTGCTGAAGTAAGTGTTTTTAGAGCAGACGGAAAATATCCATATATTGAGTTTAAAGAAAATAAAAGAGAGTGTGGTTATGAAAATGCTGTAATAGGTGGTGTTAATATTATGGCTGGTAGTACAATAACCAATTCATTAGTAGGTAGCAGAGAGGGTAAGTTGCCTTATTTTATAGTAGATAAATGTATAAATTGTGGACTTTGCGACACCACTTGTCCAGATATGGTATTTCAGTTTAAAGACGGCAAAAATTTAGGTATGGATTTGTACCATTGTAAAGGTTGTATGAGGTGTGTTGAAGTTTGTCCAACTCAGGCACTTGTAGAGGTTGCTGAGGGAGAAAAGGAAAATCAGAATATTGGCAATATTAATCTTATAAATAAATCCTTTGAGTTTGATAGTACAGGTGCTAACGGATATGTGGAAAGCGAAAGCTATACTGTAAATAGTGAGGAATAGGGGTGGTAAAAGTGACAGACCAAAAAAGAGTTTTCAAAAGTGGTAATGAGGGTGCTGCTTGGGCAGCAAAACAAATAGATTTTGATGTAATGGGATACTACCCAATTACTCCGTCAACGCAAATTGCAGAAGAAATTGACTTGTACAGAAGTGAGGGACTTTTGACAACAAAAATGATACCGGCAGAGGGGGAACATTCAGCTGCTGGTATTTGCTATGGTGCGTCAACAGGTGGCAGAGTTATAAATGCAACATCAGCAAATGGTCTTTTGTATGCTCTTGAACAGTTGCCAGTACAGTCAGGAACTCGTTATCCAATGGTTTTAAATGTGGCTTGCAGAACAGTTTCCGGACCATTATCTATAAAAGGCGACCATAGTGATATTATGTATGCTTTAAACTGTGGTTGGTTAATATTTTTTGCAAAGGATAATCAGCAAGTTTATGATTTTAATATTGTTGGGCTAAAAGTGGCAGAAGAAGTAAGTTTGCCAGTAATTATTGCCTATGACGGATTTTTTACTTCTCATCAAAAAAAGCCTATGTTTGTTTTTGAAAATGATGATGATGTTAAGGGATATTTGGGAGAATATAAAAGCAAATATTCCCTTTTTGACCCTTACAATCCTATTACAATAGGCTCATATATGAACGAACCAGACCTTTTGAATAATAAATATCAGCTTAATATGGCTATGGAAAAGGCAAGGAATTTAATTGTAAAGGAATTAGAGGATTATAGTGACATTTCCGGCAGAAAATACAATGTTTATTCAGAATATAAAACAGAAGATGCAGAGGTCATTATTTTTGCTTTAGGTTCAGCCTATGACACAGCAAGAGAGGCTGTAGATACATTGAGAGAAAGTGGTAAAAAGGCTGGAGCATTTACTATTCATATTTTAAGACCATTTCCGTCAAAAGAAATAGCTGAAATATGTAAAAATGCAGAAGTTATTATAGTGGCTGAAAGACAGGATAGCTACGGTAGTAACGGTGGAAATATGTCAAAAGAAATAAAATCAGCTTTTTATGATTTTAAGACCAAAGGAGAAGTTCTTACCAGAATTTTTGGTCTGGGTGGCAGAGATTTTTATGTTGATGATGCTATAGAAATGTTTGAACAGGGTTTTAAGGCTGTTGACCTTGGAGAAATAAAGCGATTTGATTACTATGGCCATTATTGCGGTAATGGTGGAAAAATTGAAAAATATTTTGAACCAGTAACAGAAGAAAATGGGGATAATGGAATTACTGTAGAGGAAAAAGATGATAAGTTAATTGTAAAAGGTGTAAATATTAAAAAGTTAGCATCAATGCCTAAGAGAGTTGTAGCTGGTCATGGTGCTTGTCCTGGTTGTGGCATACCCGTAAATCTTAATTTGCTTTCAAAAGGATTAAAAGGAAATGTAGTATTTTTGTTCCAGACAGGCTGTGGTATGGTTGTTACAACGGCATATCCTAAAACAGCTTTTAATGTAAACTTTATACACAATCTTTTTCAAAATGGTGCCGCCACACTTTCTGGCATTGTAGAAATGTATAAGCAAAAACAGAGAAAGGGCGAGATGGCTTCTGGAAAAATTACTTTTGTTATGGTTAGTGGCGATGGTGGTCTTGATATTGGTTTGGGCTCTGCTCTTGGTGCTGCGATACGAAATCACAATATGATAATTTTTGAATATGACAATGGTGGATATATGAATACAGGATACCAGCTAAGTTATTCTACTCCTTTAGGTGCAAAAAGTGCCACAAGTCATGTTGGCAAAGACCAAAGTGGTAAATCATTTTTACAGAAAGATAATCCACAACTTTTTGCTGATACTGGTATTCCCTATGTTGCAACAGTATCTGAAAGTAATGTAACAGATTTTATAAAAAAAGTGGCAAAAGCACAGTATTATGCCGATAATTATGGTACTGCCTATATTAAGGCAATATCAGCCTGTCCTTTAAACTGGGGCGACTATGGAAAGTATGAAAGAATTGTGGCAGATAAAGGTGTTAAATCTTGCTATCACCCTTTGTATGAAGTTGAAAGAGGAATAACAACTATAAACTATAATCCGGAATTGAAGAATGAAAAAATACCAGTAGCAGATTTTTTAGGTGCTATGGGTAGAACTAAGCACTTGTTGAATCCTGAATTTAGTGAAATACTATCAGAAATGCAGAAAAATATAGATTTAAAATGGGAAAAACTAAAGGCTAAAGCTGAAAATAGTATTCTGTAACATTGACGAAATATGAAATATAGTGTATATTTATTTGATAGAAATCTAGCACTTTCCCCTTTTGGGGGATTACATATTGGAGTAAATATATGAATAATAAAAAAATAGGTACACTTATTATAATTGTGTGTTCTGTATTGTGGGCGATTTCCGGAATATGTGGACAGCTTTTGTTTTCAAGGACCAGCCTTTCTACGCCTTTTTTAACAATGGTCAGATTGGCTGTATCGGGTTTAATTCTTTCAGGAATGGCATTTTTCTCTAATCCACAAAAGTTTTTATCACTTTTCAAAAATAAAAAGGATATGTTAAATGCTTTCATATTTTCTGTTTTTGGCTGTATGGCTGTTCAGTATTCATACTTTGCAGCAATAGAGGCATCAAATGCTGCCACAGGTACTATTTTGCAGTATATGTCGCCTATTTTCGTTGTTGTAACAATGTCAGCATTACATAAAAAATTGCCTAATATTGCAGAGGGACTTTGTTGTATATTGGCGGTAGCCGGTGTGTTTTTAGTTTCTACTGGTGGCAATATTAAATATTTGTCTATATCTCCAGAGGCATTATTTTGGGGAATTTTTTCGGCAGGCTGTTTGGCTTATTACAATATTGCTCCTGTAAGTTTAGTAAAGAAATATGGAACTATGGAAATTGTAGGTCTTGGTATGCTTTTGGGTAGTGTTATGCTAGGTGTTTTAGTACGACCTTTTGGAGTACCAATGGAGGGCGTAGATTTTGTCGCCATAGCTGAAATAGTTGTTATAATTATTTTTGGTACAATAATTCCTTTTGCAGCATATCCAAAGGGTGTGGCGATTATTGGGTCAACTAAAAGTAGCATTATAGCTACATCAGAACCAATGTCAGCTTTCCTTATTTCACTTTTTATACTTGGGGAAAAGTATCCTCCATTGTCTATTGTAGGGTTCTTTTTTATCGTTTTAGCAGTAATTTTTATAACATTAAGTGGAAAAAAGGAGAATAATGACAGAAAATAATAGAATTTTTCAGTTGAAAAAATGAATTTTTTAAGTCATACTGAATAGGCAGTATCTTTTTTGGAGGTAAAAAATGGACTTGTCAATTGTTATTGTAAATCATAATACTAAAAAACTGACTGAACAGACAATACAGTCCGTTTTTGATACAACGAAAAATATTTCATACGAAGTAATAGTAGCTGATAATTCAACAGACCCGTCACAAGTTTTAGATATGAAAGATGATAGGGTTAAAATTCTTAAAAATTTAGAAAATAAGGGCTTTGGGAATGCTTGTAACATAGGCACTAAGGTGGCTATTGGAAAGTACATACTTTATCTAAATTCGGATACTATTATGAAGTCCCATACTTTGGAATTGTCAGTTAAGTATATGGAGGAACATATTGAAGTAGGCTGTTTGGGTATAAAAACTTTTCTTGCAGACGGTACTTTTGACCATGGTTGTAAGAGAGGATTCCCTACACCTTTTAATTCCCTATGCTATGTTTTGAGATTGGATAAATTATTTCCAAATAATAAGAAATTTGGGGGATATACTCTTTCTTATTTGCCTATTGAAGAAACAAATGAAGTTGATAGTGTAAGTGGAGCATTTATGCTTATTCCTCGTACGGTATTAAACAAAGTTGGGCTTTTTGATGAAAGTATTTTTATGTATGCTGAGGATATTGACCTATGCTATAGAATAAAACAAAGAGGATACAAGGTTGTATATTATGCCGATGTATCTATGACACATTTAAAGGGTCAAAGTGGATTGCATACAAAAAACAAGCTTGTTATTTATCACTTCCATAAAGGCATTAAAATATTTTATGATAAGTATTACAAAGATAAGCACAATTTCTTTGTTACATTTTTAATGCACTCTGCTATAAATTTAAGATATGTTGTAACTCTGTTAAGGTCTAAATTGAGAAGGTGATTTTTTATGACAGATATTTTAATGGCTGTCTATAACGGCGAAAATTATATAAAAGAACAGCTTAATTCTATAATAAGACAAACTGTTAAGGACTGGCATTTATATATCTGTGATGATTGTTCAAGTGATAATACTGTGGATATTGTACTTGATTATGTAAATAAATATCCAGATAAAATTACTTTAGTTCAAAATAGTAAAAATATGGGGCATAAGGCTGTTTTCTTTAAGTTGTTGAGAATGTCAAAGGGGGATTATGTATTTACCTGTGACCAAGATGATGTATGGAAAAAGGATAAAATTGCAGTCACATTAAAGGGATTTCAAAATGAGGATACAAAAACACCGGTTTTGGTACATACAGATTTGACAATAGTAAATCAAAAATTGGAAATAACTTCTCCGTCTATGATTAAATCTCAGCATATTGATGTTAGAAAAAATAAGCCTAATGATATGTTGGTTCAGAATATAGTAACAGGTTGTACAATGGCTATGAATAGGGCTTTGGTTGATATACTTCACGAGCCTAAAAAAGTACCAGTTCACGATTGGTGGATTGCTACTGTTGCATCTTTTATGGGGAAAATTAAATTTGTAAATAAGTCTACAATGTATTATAGACAGCATAGTGAAAATTCAGTAGGGGCTAAGATAATGAGTATTGATTACATTGTAGAGAGAATGAGAAAAGGCGAATATAACAAAGATATGCTGTCTTTAGGCTACAATTTGGCTAGTGAAATTTTGGCTTGTTATGGTACAGAATTAAAAGGGGAAGAAAGACAAATGCTAAAGGCCTATAGCAAAATGTCAGAAAAGAATAAAATTGAAAAAATAAAAACTGTAGCTAAGTTTAAGCTATGGAAAAGTGGAATTGTTAGAAAAATAGGGCAGATTATTTATATGTAGGAGGTGTAGAAATGCTCTTAAAAAAAGCAGAAAGAGTTATAAAGGAAAAGGGCATTTCTGCCCTTAAAATTAAAGTAGTAAATAGGTTAAAGTATAAGGCAGCAAGTTTAAAATATGCTTATACCCATAAACTTTTGCCTATAGAAATAGCTAAGCAAAGGGAAAGAAAGTATAAAGTACCAGTAAAAATAAGTATCTGTGTTCCGGTATATAATGTGGATAAAAAATATTTCAGAGAAATGTTGGAGTCTGTATTATCGCAAACCTATAGCAACTGGCAACTTTGCCTTGCTGACGGAAGTACAGAAGAATTTTCTTATATATCAAAAATGGTTGAGGACTGTCACGATAACAGAATAAAGTACAAAAAACTTATTTCCAATCAAGGTATTGTGGGCAATAGTAATGCTGCAGTTGAGCTTGCAGACGGGGAATATATAGCATTATTGGATAATGATGATGTTCTTGCACCTGATGCACTTTTTGAAATAAGAAAGGCAATAGATACAGGAGCAGATTTTATATATACCGATGAAGCTAGTTTTTCTAAAAATATAAATTCTCCGGATATTATACACTTTAAAAGTGATTTTTCAATTTATAATTTGAGAGGTAATAACTATATCTGTCATTTATCAGCATTTAGAAAAAGTTTGTTTACTTCTGTTGGTGGTTTCCGTTTAGGCTATGACGGAAGCCAGGACCACGACTTGATATTAAGACTTTGCGAAAATGCAAGAAAAATACATCATATTCCAAAGGTACTTTATAATTGGAGAGTACATGGAGGTTCTGTAGCAAGTGATATAAGTATAAAGCCATATTGCATAGTTACAGGTGTCAGAGCTGTAAACAGCCATTTAAAAAGATTGTTTATTGACGGAAGTTGTAAAAGTATAAACGAAACAACGCCGGTTTATAAAGTGACTTATGGCAAAGGAAATAACAAGGCTACACTTATAAATGATATTTCAGATTTTGATGGCATTACAAGTGAATATATTATTGTAGCTCGTAAGGACATTGAAGTTAAGGAAAATGTAATTTCAGAGCTTTCAAGATATATACAACAAAGCGATGTAGGTGTTGTAGGTTCTGTAATAGTCAAAAACTATAAAATACAATCAGCAGGTCTTGTTATTAAAAATGGCTTAGTACATTGTTATAAAAATGAAAATATATTAAGTGACGGCTATATGCACACACTTAATTATGCCCATAGTGTTTCAGCTGTTGGCAACTATGTTTTTGCAATAAAGAAAAGTCTAGTAGATAAAGTTGGTGGATTTGACAAAAATTTACCTGAAAATGAAAAAATAATAGATATGTGCTTTAGATTAAGAGATAAAGGCTATGATATTATTGTAGACCCATATGCAAAGGCTGTTGGAAAAGCTGAAAATATTAATCTGTCTGATGAATTTAAAGAAAAGTGGAAAAATAAACTTTCAGAAGATGACAAGTTTATGAGAAAAGAAATTTATGGTTAAAAACAAACACCAGTCGACTGCTACGAAATCGGCTGGTGTTGTTTTTTTACGGCAGAGAGGGATTGTTTTGCCGTTGTAAAACCTATCGGGAGATAAGTTATACTTTATAGTATGATAATTTTTACTTTGTGTGAATAATATTTGTAATTTTATCTATGAAGTGTTAAAATATAACTTGATGAAATAATTTTGCAATAGAGAAAAGGCGAAAGTATGAAAACATTTATAAGACTATTTTCTGTTTTACTTTCTATTATGTTGTTTTGCACAGGTTGTGGAGTTAGTAAAGAAAATAGCAAGTCGGATACTGTTGAAAATAAAGAACCTACTGTAGACGAAAAGGTTGAAAAAATAGTAAACAATATGACTTTGGAGGAAAAAGTAGGTCAAATTTTTATGGTTGCACCAGAGGCTGTAGATAAAGACGGTGGAAGTACAACTGTATTTACTGAAAATATTGAAAAGGAAATAGAGAAGTATAATCTAGGTGGATATATACTTTTTGCATCTAACATAGAAAATCCAACACAAACTCAAGAACTTATAAATGGTTTAAAAAAATCTTCTAAAATTCAGCCTTTTGTGGGTGTTGATGAGGAAGGTGGCAGAGTTGCCAGAATTGGTAAAAATTCAGCTATGGGTGTGGAAAAAATAGAGCCTATGGCACAGGTTGGAAAAAGTCAAAACTATGAAAGAGCTAATGAAATAGGTACAACAATAGGTAAATATATTAAAAATCTAGGCTTTAATTTAGATTTTGCACCAGATACTGATGTACTTACAGACTCAAATAATACAGAAATTGGGGACAGGTCTTTTGGTAATGACCCAGAAGTTGTAGGAAAAATGGCAACAGAGGTTGTAAAAGGCTTACAATCTGAAAATATCAGTACTGTATTAAAGCATTTTCCGGGACACGGTGGCAGTATAGGTAATTCACATCAAGGTTTTTCATTAAGTAACAGAACAGAAGAAGAATTGAAAAAATGTGAAATTGTGCCTTTTAAAACTGCTATAGAAAACGGAGCAGATTGTGTAATGGTTGCACATATGTCATTACCTAATGTTACAGGGGATAATATTACAGCAACATTGTCTAAAAAAGTAGTGACAGATATGCTTAAAACAGAACTTAATTTTAAAGGTGTAGTATTTTCCGATTCTATGTCAATGGGTGCTATTACAGAAAATTATGGAACAGGAGATGCTTGTGTAAAGGCTGTTGAGGCTGGTATTGATATGGTGCTTATGCCAGAAAATTTAGATGAAGCATACAATGCTGTTTTAG
This sequence comes from Eubacterium sp. CAG:274, assembly GCA_000432155.1. GTDB lineage: Bacteria > Bacillota > Clostridia > Lachnospirales > CAG-274 > CAG-274. The sequence continues at coordinate 340,565 of FR888508.1, read as the reverse complement.
AGGCTGTTAAAAATGGCAAAATATCACAGGAAAGACTTGATGATGCCGTTTCAAGAATAATAAAAGCAAAAATCCAAAGAGGAATTATAAAATAGGAGGTTTTTATGAAAGTAATTGCAATAGATGCTATGGGTGGAGATAATGCACCAGCAGAAATAGTAAAGGGTGCTGTTGAAGCTAGTAAAAGTGTTAAGTACAATTTGGCACTTGTAGGGAAAGAAGAAATTGTAAATGAAGAGTTGTCAAAATATAACTATGATAAGTCTAAAATAACTGTTGTAAATGCTACAGAAGTTATTGAAACTTGTGAAGTACCTACTGTTGCTATAAAACAGAAGAAAGATTCATCAATGGTTGTAGGTCTTAATATGGTAAAAAAAGGGGAGGCACAGGCTTTTGTGTCTGCCGGTAATACAGGTGCTTTGCTTACAGGTGCAACTGTTATTGTTGGTAGAATTAAGGGGGTAGAAAGACCTGCTTTAGGTACACTTTTACCTACAGAAAAAGGTCATACTCTTTTAATTGATGCCGGTGCAAATGTAGATGCTAAGCCTTCTTACTTCCCACAGTTTGCTTTAATGGGTTCTATTTATTATGAAAATGTAATGGGTGTAAAAGAACCAAAGGTTGGACTTGTAAATATAGGTGTTGAGGAGTCTAAGGGTAACGCTGTTGTAAAAGAGGCTTATGGTCTTTTAAAAGAAACAAAGGATATTAATTTTATTGGCAATACTGAGGCAAGAGATATAAGCCTTGGTGATGCTGATGTTGTTGTATGTGATGCCTTTGTTGGTAATGTAATTTTAAAGGTTATGGAGGGCTTTGGTAAGAGTATTCTCCGTATTATCAAGAAAGAAATTTTGGCTACAGTTATGTCTAAATTAGGTGCTGTTTTAGCTTCAGGTGCATTTAAGAGAATAAAGAAATATTTTGACTACGATACTGTTGGCGGTGCACCTTTCCTTGGCTTAAAAGGTCTTGTTGTAAAGGCTCATGGTAGTTCAGATTACAGAGCTGTTGCTGGTGCTATTTTCCAATGTGAAAAGTTTATTGATGGAGATATAGTATCTAAAATTGCGGAAAAAATTAGTCCTAAAACAGAAGAATAAATCTTATAAAATACTGATTTTTAAAGGAAAAACAGAGTATTATTATTAGAATAAATAAAAAAATTTATTAAAATACAAAAATGTACTTGTAAAATTATTCAATATCTAGTATAGTATTAATGATAATATTATTAAAGGAGGAAATTTTAATGGAATTCGATAAGATTAAAGAAATTATTGCAGAACAGTTAGGCGTTTCTGAAGACGAAATCGCTATGGAAACAACTTTTGAAGATTTAGGTGCTGACTCTTTAGACCTTTTCCAGATTATCACAGAATTAGAAGATGCTTTCGATATGGAATTTGCTAACGATGATGCTGAAAACATCAAGACTGTTGGTGACGCAGTAGAATATGTTAAGAACGCAACAAACAACTAATTTTTAGTAATTTGTTAATAACTGCTTGGCTGTGACGGTAAGTCACAGCCTACTTTTTGTATGGAATTATGTGATATTTTGTTGAAATATGTTTTATCGGTGAATATAGTAGCTTGATAACAGTAAGGGTTGTAAAGTTACTATATTTACTGAGATGGAGGATGTATGATTTTAGATTATCAGTTTAAAGATGAAAATTTAATTAATACAGCTTTTACTCATAGCTCTTATGCAAATGAACATAAGGTTATTTGTAATGAACGCCTTGAGTTTTTGGGCGATGCTATATTAGGCTTTGTTGTTGGTGCTTATATTTATAAGAAGTATCCAAATTGGCCAGAAGGTAGACTTACTAAATTAAGAGCAAGTGTTGTATGTGAAACTATGCTTGCTAAAAAGGGTAGAGAAATTAAGTTAAACGAAAGTCTTAGACTTGGTAGAGGCGAAGAAAATACTGGTGGTCGTGATAGAAGTTCTATCATCGCCGATGCTATGGAGGCTGTTATTGGTGCTATATACCTTGACGGTGGTATTGAACCAGCACAGAAGTTTATACTTGATATGCTTATTCCAGAAATTAAGGCAGTAACAACTACTGTTAGAATTTTAGATACAAAGACTTGTTTACAGGAGATTTTACAGAAGCATAGTCAAGCACCTGTAGAATATAAGATTATCAGAGAAAGTGGTCCAGCTCACAATAGATTATTTACAGCTGAAGTTTCTCATAGAGGTAAGGTACTTGGTACAGGAGAGGGTCACAGCAAAAAAGAGGCTGAACAGGTTGCAGCTATGTCAGCTATAAAGGCACTTTCTAAGTAAAAGAATTGAAATTTTCAGACTTTTTTACTATTTTTCAGTATATTTATAGTAGGAGTGATGAAAATGGATAACAAGTTAGATAAATTAATGGGCATTATAATAGGCTTGTGCCTTATTGCCTGTGGATTACTTTTTGTAATTAGAGATTATTTTACATTACCTTTTGGGTCAATAATATGTATGATGATAGGCTTTGTGTGTATTGTGTACTATTTTGACAGGAAAAGGGTTTGGGCATTGGCGATAGGTATGTATTTATTCTACTGGGGTGCTATTAGTGGTTTTTATATAAATAATGCTTATTTTGGAAATCTTGTGGCAGCTATGTTCTTTTTAGCACCGGGACTTTCATTAGATGTTCTCTACATTGAGAATAGAAAAAGGTATCAGCTTATGATAGGTTCAATACTGACTTGTATAGGTGTTGGAATTGTGTTAAAGCCTATAATTAATATTGAACCAGTAGAGATTATGCCTTTGGTAATAGGTCTTGCTTTTGTTATTGACTATGTATTTTCTTTTGACTATGGAAATAGATGGGGATTGTATTTTGGCGTTTTAATGTGTATATATGCTTTTAAAAATGCTATTCCTATGGATAGTACAGTAAATATAATATCAGCAGTTGTACTTATTGGAGTGGGAATAAGCGTTATTTTTAAGGCATTAAAAAATGAAAGGTGATAACTATGGCTGAAATTGGTAAAGTTATTGGTACAGAAAAAAATAAACTTGTTGTAAGAATGACAAGAAAAGAGGCTTGTGCTAAGTGTAGAGCTTGTTCTGCTGGTTTAAAGGAACAGGATATGCTTTTGAAAGCTGTCAACCTTTGTAATGCAAAGGTTGGAGATAGAGTAGAAGTTATGCTTGAAACTGCTGATTTTATGAAAGCTACCTGCATTATGTACGGTATTCCTTGTGCTATGTTCATTATAGGTATTTTAGCTGGCTACTATGGATTTGAGGCATTAGGAAAAAGTGGTGGCGAGTTCGCAGGTTTTGGCCTTGGAATTGTGTTAGTAGTATTAACTTATTTAATTATAAGAACTCAAGAAAAAAGATTTAAGAATGGAAACTATGTTCCAAAGGCAATAAAAGTTGTAGAATAATATTATTTAAAAAAATGGGTATTACTAAGGTAGTACCCATATCTTTTTAATGGCTTATATTACAAGCTGTAGATTAAAAAAGTTGAAACGAAAATATCCCTGTAACAAATTAAGAAATGAGTTACAGGGATATTTTTATATTAAGTAGAATTATTTTTTGCTTAATTCTCTATCTTTCAAAATAGAGTTTTCAACTGCCTTTACAACACCAGCAGTAAATTTATATTCTTCAAGAGTTGTAACACCCTCAATAGTTGTACCACCAGGAGAACAAACTTTATCCACAAGCTCCTGTGGGTGTTCATTAGACTGAGCGTACATAGAGGCCGAACCAATTACAGCAGATGCTGCAATTTCAAGAGCTTTCTGTTTATTCATACCCATTTTTTGAGCACCTCTAGCAAGACCGTCTATAAACATATAAACATAAGCAGGAGAACAACCGGCAATAGCAGTAAATATTGCAAACTGGTTTTCAGGCACTTCTGTAGTAAGTCCTATAGATGAAAAGAGGTTTTTAATAGTTGCTAAATCCTCATCAGATGCAAATTCATTTTTGCAAACAGCTGTAGTTGACATAGCAATAGCAGCATTAACATTTGGCATAATTCTTATTATTTTTGCGTCATAGCCAAGCATTTCCTTAATGCTGTCAGTTGTAAGACCAGCAGCCATAGAAACTACAAGAGGATTTTTCTTTTTAACTGATTTTGCAATCTGTGGTAATAAAGTAGGGAAAACAACTGGCTTAACACCAAGGAAAAGTATATCGCTGTTTTCAATAAGACTTTCATAGTCATTACAGCCATTTATACCAATTTCACTAGCTTGTTGAGCCTGTTTTTCCTTATTCTGTCTGATAAAGTAAATATCAGAAGAATTTACACAATTTTTGTTAACAAAACCTTTAATAATTGCTCCTGCCATATTACCGGCACCTATAAAACCTAATTTCATATAAATCTACTCCTTTTAGCTTATTTTTAGCTTAAAGACAGCATTGTATTAAGAGATTTTACAGCATCCTTTGCAATGTTGTCGTCTACAGTAATCTGTTTTTCAAAATTGTTTTCTTTAATCTGTTCAAGTGTTTCCAAAAGATTTTCAACAGATGTCTTGTTCATATTTGTACAAACACTTCTTGTGTTAAGTATAGAAACTTTTTTGTCTGGGTTAGTTTCTACAAGTCTTAAAACAAGGTTAGCCTCTGTACCAACTACCCATTCAGAACCAGCAGGTGCATTTTTAACCTGATTGATTAAGAATTCAGTTGAACCCTTGCCGTCAACAGCCTTACATACTTCGTGAGTACATTCTGGATGAACAATAATCTTAGCATTTGGATGAGCTTTTCTGGCTTCTTCAACTTTTGAAAGGGCAATAGTATGATGAACATGGCAATAGCCATTCCAAAGTACCATTTTAACATCTTCTTTTGAACAGGCGTAAGTAAGTTTTTCTGTTGACTGGTCATAAAGTGCCATATGTTCCTCAGGAATACCTAAATCAACAGCTGTATTTTTACCAAGGTTCTGGTCAGGTAAGAAAAGAACTCTCTTTTTCTGAGATAATGCCCAAGAAAGAACTTTGCCGGCATTACCAGAAGTAACAGTTGTACCACCATGTCTACCACAGAAAGCCTTGATTTCAGCCTTTGAGTTGATGTATGTAACAGGAACAGTTTCCTCGTCGCCAAATTCAGCCTTTAAAAGTTCCCAAGCTTTTTCAGCCTGGTCAAGGTCTGCCATATTTGCCATTGGACAACCTGCTGTAAGAGCTGGAAGTAATACTTTCTGCCAATCTTCAGTTAAAATATCAGCAGTTTCTGCCATAAAGTGAACACCACAGAATACAATGTATTTTGCAGTTTTGTTCTTTTCTGCCATCTGTGCAAGTTTAAGAGAGTCGCCTACATAGTCAGCAACAGAAACAATCTGGTCATTCTGATAATGGTGAGCAAGGATTAATAAATCATCACCCATTTCTTTCTTAATTTCTTTGATTTTGTTTAACATTTTTTCCTCCGTTATTATTCAGGCTTTATAGCTGTTGTACTTACAAAACTAATATCAAGTGGCTTTACACCGTTGGTAAGAGAACCAACAGAAATGTAATTAACACCACAACCACCAAATGAGGCGATAGTGTTTAAGTTAATACCACCAGATGCCTCTGTAATTATATTATTTGGTACAAGTTTTTGAAGTTCTTTTATTTCATCTGGCTTTCTGTTGTCAAACATAATAACATCAGCACCAGCATTTACAGCCTCAATTACTTGTTCTTTTGTTTCAGTTTCAACTTCAACTTTAACCATATGTCCTAGCTTGCTTTTTACAAGCTTAACAGCTTTTGTTATACCTCCAGCAAAGGCAATATGATTATCCTTTAACATTACACCGTCATAGAGTGCAAAACGATGATTGAAACCACCACCACAAGTAACAGCATACTTTTCAAATACTCTAAGACCTGGATGAGTTTTTCTAGTGTCGCAAACCCTTATGTTGTCGTCATTAAGGTTGTCTACATATTTACGAGTAGTAGTAGCAATACCGCACATAAGCTGCATAAGATTAAGTGTAACTCTTTCACCTGAAAGCATTGTAGCAACTCTTGCCTCAACAGTAGCTATAATTTCTCCCTTTTTAACACTTTCTCCGTCTTTCTTTAAAAGTGTAATATTGTAGTCATCAGAAAAGAAAGAATAAACCATATCTATAATTTCTGTACCACAAACAACACCGTCATCTTTAGCAACAAAATTACCACTTGCTCTTAATTCAGTGTCAAAAACTAAGTCAGTAGATAAATCGCCTGTTCCAATATCCTCTATAAGAAAGGATTTAATAGCCTCTTTTGCTAATATTTTATTCATTATTTTTCGTCCTTTACAATATAATGAGCACCAATGCTTTCGTGTCTGTCCATAGCTGATTTAGCTACAAGATAGCCAGTTGTAAGCATATTGTATATTTCGTACTGTTCTTCTGTTGTTTTTTCTGGATTAAGCTTTACAAAATCCTTGCCATCTGGCATATACTGCTTAAACCAGTCAATAATATTATGTATTTCATTACTGTGACGAACTATACCCACATATTCCATCATTTTACGCTGAATTTCTTTTTTAGTTGGAAGATTATCAACAGTTGTTTCAGGAACATCGTCAATAATGTTACCAACTTTTCTATGATGAGTGAGAATATAATCAGCAAGGAATTTACCAAATACAAGTCCTTCAAGAAGTGAATTACTTGCCAATCTGTTAGCACCATGAACACCTGTACAAGCTGTTTCGCCTACAGCAAAAAGTCCGTCAATGTTTGTAAGACCATCTGGAGTAGCCTCAACACCACCCATATGGAAGTGAGCACCAGGAGCTACAGGAATAAGGTTTTTGCTTACATCAACACCATTGTCTTCACAAATTTCAGTTACAGTAGGAAATTTAGACTTAAAATCGTCTACAGCACTTATATCAAGAAAAATCTTTTCGCCCTTTAAGTAGTGAGCATAAACCTCTCTGGCAACAACATCACGAGGAGCAAGGTCCTTGAGAGGATGAACACCATCCATTATTTTTTCGCCTTTTTCATTTACAAGTATACCACCAGCACCACGACAAGCCTCTGAAACAAGACCATATGCTTGACCGTCAATAGTAAGCATAGTAGGGTGGAACTGTACAAATTCAAGGTTCTTTAATTTAGCACCAGCTCTATAAGCCATTGCAATACCGTCACCTGTAATTGTTACATCATTTGAAGTAGATGGATAGAGCTGACCAATACCACCTGTAGCAAGAACAACATAGTTAGCGTGGTATGTGTGGAGATTTCCGTCACTATCCTTTGTAATAACACCGTAGCACTTGCCGTCTTTTACTCTTAAATCAAGTGCCATTTGATTTTGTATTACAGTAACATCAGTTGTTAAATTTCTTATAAGCTGTTCTACAACTCTAAGACCAGTTCTGTCACCACCGGCGTGGATTACTCTGTTAAGTCTGTGAGCGGCCTCTCTACCAAACATAAGATTGCCTTGACTATCTCTGTCAAATTCCATACCTGTGTCAATTAATTCTCTGATAACATTAGGAGCGGTAGAAACTAACTTCATTACTGCGTCAGAATCATTGAGGTTGCAACCAGCTGCCATAGTATCTTCGTAGTGCCATTCGTAATTGTCCTTGTCAGAAAGGGCAACGGAAATACCACCTTGAGCAAGAGAGGAGTTACAGGACTTCTTTAAGCCTTTAGTAATTACCAGAACCTTTCTTCCGTTTTTACAAAGTTCGCCGGCTACACTTAGTGCACCTATACCTGAACCAATTATAATTATGTCTGCCTCTGTCATAGTGGAGTACCTCCGTAAATTGAAATCGCAATTAATGCTTTTTAAAAAATTATATACTTATTCCATTATCGCACTTTTTTTGTAAAATTTCAAGACCTATTTGAATATCTTTTAATATAAGTATAATTTAATTTGAAATTGGGTATAATTTACAGGAAGGAGGAATAAGGACTATGAAGAAAAAAATATTTTTAGTTGGTGTAGTAGTAGCTGTGTTTTTTGCCTTTGGAATTGTAAAATATAGCTATAATACTGGCGTTGTAAAGGCTGAAAATAAGGACAATACCTTAAAGTCTGGTGCAGTATATGCTTATGTACCTGTAGGTGCAGTAGTCTATGACAATATTGACGGAAAATGTGTTGATATGATTGCATCAGGAAAGAAAGTGGAAATAATAAAGGACAGAAGTAAACAATGGTATTATGTGAAATATGGTAGTCATTTAGGTTGGGTAAAGGAAAATAGTCTGAAAATACCTCCAGATAGTGGTACAGAACAGAAACAGCTTTCGGCTGATTTTATAGAAAGTTATGCTGATAAAAATTTTAGTAGTAAAACACCTCATTTTGTTTGGGTGGATATTGACAGACAGAGAATATATATTTTAGAAAAAAATGATAGTTGGAAGTTAAAGAAAATTATAGTTTGTTCTACAGGTAAAAATGAATCACCTACGCTAAGAGGTAATTTTACTATTGAAAACAGGGGAAAGTGGTTTTATTCTGATAGATTAGGTAGTGGTGCTGTAAATTGGGTAAGATATAAAGACAGTTATTTGTTCCATTCAGTGGCTATGGATAAAAATAAAAATGTTATAGATAATACTTTAGGACAAAAACATTCCAGTGGTTGCGTAAGAATGAGTGTTGAAAATTCACAGTGGTTTTATGACAATATAGAATATGGTACGGGAGTATGTATTTATTAGATAATTTAAAGGGGAATGATGCTTAGTTGACATTTCCCTTTAATAATTTTATTCAATACCAAAAAATACTCCATATAATACAAAAAATAAGTAATTTGTTAGGTTTTACAGGCATTTATTAATAAAAGTTTAATCTTTCGTTTATTGATAAGTGAGGCTTTTTGTTGTATCATATTAAATAGAAAAAATCCGAAACAGGAGGGATATGCTGTGATTGAAGTAAAAAAATTGACCAAAAAATTTGGCAGTCACACTGCTGTAGACGGTATAAGTTTTACTGTTAATGACGGAGAAATACTTGGTTTTCTTGGACCAAACGGTGCAGGAAAAACAACCACTATGAATATGATGACGGGCTTTATTTCTTCTACAGAAGGAGAAGTTAAAATAAATGGTTTTGATATATTATCTGACCCAATAAATGCAAAAAGACAGTTAGGCTATTTGCCAGATGTTCCACCTCTTTATGGTGATTTAACTGTTGAGGAAAATCTTAAATTTGTATGTGACTTAAAGGGTGTAAAGAAATCTGACAGAAAAGAAATGTTAGAGGAAATTTGTCGCATAGTACATATTGAAGATGTGTATAAGAGATTATTTAAAAATCTTTCAAAGGGCTACAGACAGAGAGTTGGACTTGCTCAGGCTTTAGTTGGTTTTCCAGATGTTATTATACTTGATGAACCAACTTCAGGACTTGACCCATCTCAGATTATAGATATGAGAAATGTTATTAAAAGCCTTGGCAAAAAGCATACAGTTATTATTAGCTCACATATTTTAAGTGAAGTTAGTGCTGTATGTGACAGAGTAATAATTATAAATCAGGGGAAAATTGTAGCATCTGATACTACAGATGGACTTGCAGGCAGAGCAGATAATCATGTTCAGCAAGTGTCTTTTAGGGGCAGTCTTGAAAAGGCGTTATCCTCTCTTAATCAATGGAGTGCTATTAAGGATATAAGTATTGTAGATGAAAAAGAAAATTCAGTTTATACAATAAATGTTTCAGGAGAACAGGGAACAGATATAAGAGAGATTATATTTGCTTCTTTTGCACAGGCTGAAATACCAGTTCTTATGTTAAAGCCGGCTAGTGATTCCTTAGAAGATGCCTTTATAAATGTAGTAAATGGTGCTTATGATGAGGTTATAACAGATTCTGAGGAAAAAAATGAAGAAGTAGAAGAAGTTGAAATTATAGAAGAAAGTGTAGAAGTGCTTTCTGAAGATGAGGAGGTTGATGAATAATGGGTGCTATATTTAGAAAAGAAATGAGAACCTATTTTACAACAATCTCAGGATATGGTTTTTTAGGATTTTTTGCTTTAATCACAGGTTATTTCTTTATTGGTCAGAATATTGTAGGCTCTAGTGCCAACTACAACGATACATTGACAGGTTCAATGATAATGTTTCTTATTCTTGTACCGGTTCTGACAATGCGACTTTTTGCGGAAGAAAGCAGACAAAAAACAGACCAGCTATTGTACTCAGTACCTATAAAAGTAACAAGTATAGTTGCTGGAAAGTTCTTAGCTGCTGTATGTTTGTATTTTATTGCTTTAGTTATTACCTTTGTATTTCCTATTGTTTTAAGTTCCTTTGGAAATGTTGATTGGGGTATGACATTAACTGGTTATTTGGGATATTTCTTAATGGGAATGTGCCTTATTAGTGTAGGTCTTTTTATTTCTGTGCTTACAGATAATCAAATTGTTGCAGCAGTTTCAACTTTTGCTGTAGTATTTGTTCTTTTTATGATGGATAACATTACATCATCATTACCAGCTACTATATTTTCTTCACTTATTTTTGTGGGAATTGCAGTTATTATTTTAGCTGTTATGGTGTATTCATCAACAAAGAGTTTTGCACCAACTGCTATTTTTGCTCTTTTGGGCTTTGCCGTAATGACAGGCGTATATGTTGTAAAACCTACTTTATATGACGGTGTTATGGCTAAAGTTCTTAGTTGGTTCTCAATTTTAGGTAGATTTGAGAATTTCTATTTAGGAATTATAAGTATTGCAGATGTAGTGTATTATATTACTTTTTCAATTGCACTTTTATATCTTACAGTAAATGTAATTGAAAAAAGAAGATGGAACTAGGAGGTAGACTATGAAAAACTTATTTAAAGATAAAAGAGTTAAATATGGTACATATTCTACTGTTGTTGCTATGATTTTTCTTGCAATACTTGTAATGATAAATTTGGTGGTAGGACAGTTTAATAGGAGTTTTGATACTACAAAGGATAAACTTTTTGGTTTAAGTTCTGAAACACAGCAGGTTTTGGATAATATGACTTCCAAAGTTACTATTTATACTACTTCAAAAACAGGTAGTAGTGACTCAATAGAGGATAGAGTTGAACAGGTTCTTATGCAGTATAAGCAAAAATCAAAGGTTGGTAGTTTAAGTGTAGAAAATATAGATTTATACTTGCATCCGGATTTTGCAAAGAACTATAATTCAGAAGACAAGCCGGTTTCAACTGGCTCAATAATAGTTGTTAGTAATGACAAGTACAGAGTAATTTCTGAAAGTGATTACTATGATTCAGAAAATGGTCAGTTTAGCATAGAATCTGCTATTACAAGTGCAATACAGTTTGTAGACGCAGAGGAATCTCCGGCTGTTTATTTCGTAACAGGACATGGAGAGGCTGAGCCGGAAAACTTTTCTTCATTGTCAAAACAGATGTCATTAGCTAACTATAGTGTAAAAACCATAAATCTTTTAGAGGATAATATTCCTACAGATTGTGCTGTGCTTATGATTACACCTTGTTCAAGAGATTACTCAGATGTAGAAGCTCAAAAGGTAAAGGATTATCTTACTTCTGCCGGTAGAGTTTACTGTATAATAGGTGGCATTGATACAGCCAACTGTAAAAACCTTATGGGTATTATAAATAGCTATGGACTTACTGTAAATAGTGGATATATTTATGAGGGCGATGAAAATAGCTATATGATGTACCCTTATGCAGTCCTACCTACTATAGCTAAAAGTGACATTACATCACAGATTACTGAAAAGGGTTACAAAGTTCTTGCTGTTGCATCTCAAGCTCTTGAAAATACTGAAATAAAGAAAAAAGATGTTGAAATAGAGCCTCTTTTAACTACAAGTAAAAAATCTTATGTAAAAGAGGGAGAAAATAAGGCAGTAAGTAAGGAAAGTGGAGATAAATCAGGACCTTTTAATATTGCTGTTTCCGTAAAGGATAAATCCAATGACAGCAAACTTATAGTAACAGGCTGTAGTTATTATTTAGTAGAGCCTAATGTGGATTCTATGGTAAATGGTGCAAATGCTACATTTGTTATTAGTGGCTTAAATTGGCTTAATGACCAAAGTGATAATATTTATATTTCTCCAAAGGATATTATGACAGAAACTGTTGTTGTAGATGAGGCGTCAGCTAGCAAACTTAAAATACTTGCTTGGGCAGTAATTCCGGCTATTATTTTTGTAATTGGTTTTGCTGTATGGGCAGTAAGGAGAAATAAGTAATGAAGAAGAAATTAACTCCTCTTATTTGTGGCATAATTATTTTAGCTATTTTAATTGTGCTTTATGTTGTAGGTTCAGCCAGAAAGAATAAAACTACTGAAACTAAAGAAAGTACAATAACACAAGACGAAATAGGACAAAAACTGTCTACTAATGATAATGCTGTTGATATTTTAGTAGAAAATAAAAATGGCAAATTTGAATTTGAAAAAGCTAAGGATAGTTGGAAAATAAAAGGTTACAAAGATGTTACACTTTCAAATGATGCTGTAAATTTAATAATAAATGGTGTTGAAAGTTTATATGCTATTGAAACTATAGAAGAAAATCCACAAAGTGTTGAAAAATATGGATTAAGTAAACCTGTGGCTACAGTAAGTGCAAAGTATAAAAATAAAAATCAAACAGTTTTAAAAGTAGGAAATTTATCTACTGATAAAAAATATTATTATGTTCAGGTTGATAATAGTCCAAGTGTTTATATGGTAAATGCTAATGTTTGTAGTTTATTTACTGGTACAATGAACGATTTTGTTGACAAAAATGTGCCTAAAGTAGATACAAATTCTATTGTTTATATGGAAATAGACTACAGAGATAAAGACGATATTCTTGTTGAATATGATAAAGATAATTCTCTTGTAAAGGAATACGCTGATAAAAATGGTTTGGCTACTCTTGTACTTAAAAAGCCGGTTTCAGATATTGTAGTTTATCCTTATAGCTTGCAGGCTACAGCTTTGGAAGATGCTAGTGCTTTAAATGTAGAAAAGTTAGTAGACCCAAAGCCTACAGACCTTTCAAAATACGGACTTGATAATCCAGAAATGAAAATAGTTTTAAAGGATAGAAATACAGAATTAACCGTAAAAGTTGGTTCAAAAGTTCAAGATGATAGTGATATTAACTATAGATATGTTCAGATAAATAATAGAAACGAAGTATTTACAATGAACCAAAGGGCATTACAGAGCTTTTTTGATGCTGATATTGTAGACTTTGTTCAGCCTTTTGTGTCACTTCATTCCAGAAGTAGTGTAAATAAAATAGAGGCTGAAAACAATGACAAGAAATTTAATGTCGAATTTAAGTCAGAAGGCGAAAATACATTTGTAAAGACAAAGGAAGGCATTGAAAAAGATAATAGAAATGCCTATGTAAGTGGAAAACTTGTTAAAAGAGAATTGTTTACACCTTTTTATCAGAATATAGTTGGTTTAAGTTTTGATAGTATATTAAAGGAAAATGCAAATGTTACAGGAACTCCACAGGCTGTTATAACCTATGTTATGAAAGACGGCTCAAAGGAAAAAATAGAATTTTATAACTATGATGATAGCTATTATGTTGCTAAAAAAGGCGAATCTTCAACACTTGTAGTAAATAAGCAAAGTGTTAGAAAATTATTCCTTGATGCTGAAAAAGTCTTAAAGGGCGAAAGTGTGGAAAATAGTGACAGTGAAAAAGGTCAATCATCATAAAATTAAATGTGCGAATGGATTTTGTCTGTTCGCATATTTTTTTATCTTTGTTAATTTGTTTTGACCAGTGAATCGGAAAGATAAATCCGATGGGTTGGATACAAGCCACATTTTGCAAAGCAAAATGTTCTGACCATGTTGAAATTTTAAAATATTTTAAATTCATAATACAAAATGAATTTAAACAACAAATGTGTAATTTATTGATGATAAAAACGAGTTTATGAATAAAAATAATATTAAACTTGCAAAAGGGTTGATTTTATTGTGTTATTTGTTGTATAATATGAAAGATTTATTAAATTTTAACGGAGGAATTAAAAATGAATGTATGGACAATTTTAGCATTTGTTCTCTATTTAGGTGCAATGCTTTATATTGGCTTTCTTTTTTCAAAAAAGTCCAATAATGTCGGCGATTACTTTTTAGGTGGTCGTGGTATGGGTAGCTGGCTTACAGCTCTTTCAGCACAGGCATCAGATATGAGTAGTTGGCTTTTAATGGGTCTTCCAGGTGCTGTTTATTTAAGCGGTCTTGGCGAGGCTTGGATTGCAGTTGGTCTTGGTATTGGTACATATCTTAACTGGCTCTTAGTTGCAAAGCGTCTTAGAAATTATTCTTATGTAACAGGCGATGCAATTACTATCCCAGAATATTTCCAGAACAGATTTAATGCAAAGTCTACAGCTTTAAGAGTAACTTGTGCAATTATTATCTTTATTTTCTTTTTGGTATATACAGCATCTAGTTTCAATGCTGCTGCAAAACTTTTACAGACTGTTTTTGGTATTCAGTATCAGGTTGGTCTTTTAATTGGTGTTGTTGTAATTATGGCGTACACATTTATGGGTGGATATTTTGCCGTTGTATGGACAGATTTCTTCCAGGGTATGCTTATGTTCTTCGCACTTCTTATAGTGCCTATTGTTGCTTACGCATTTATTAAAGCTGATTTTTCATCAGTTGTAAGTGAAATGCCTGGCTATATGAATTTCCTTAAAGAATCTGACGGTAGCACATCTACATGGCAGTATGTAGTATCTAATCTTGGTTGGGGTCTTGGTTACTTTGGTATGCCTCATATCCTTGTTAGATTTATGTCTATTAAGTCAAGTTCAATGATTAAAAAATCAAGAAGAATTGCTATTGTTTGGGTTATAATTACACTTGTTGCATCTGTTGCAGTTGGTGTATTAGGTTATGTTTACTTATTCCAGACAGAGGGTACAGTATTACAGGGTGCTGCATCTGAAACTATATTTATGGTTCTTGTACAGCGTCTTACTCCTGGCTTTATTGCAGGTATTCTTCTTTGTGCTATTGTTGCGGCTATTATGTCATCATCTGATTCACAGATGCTTGTTACAGCCTCTGCCATTTCAAATGATATTTACAAGACTATTTTCAGAAAAGAAGCAACTGATAAGGAACTTTTAAGAGTTAGTAAGATTGCTGTTATTGCTGTTGCCGTTATTGCTTTCGTGCTTGCACTTAATCCTGATAATTCTGTAATGAACCTTGTAAGTTATGCTTGGGCAGGTCTTGGTGCTGCTTTCGGTCCAGCAATGATTTTAAGTCTTTACTGGAAGAGAATGACAATGAAGGGTGCTTTAGCAGGTATGGTTTCTGGTGGTTTAGGTGTTCTTTTCTGGAATACTTGCCTTACAGAATCTAGTCCAATTTTTGGCGATAGATTTGTAATCTGTGATACAGGTCTTTACGAACTTGTACCAGCTTTCATTCTTTCAATCATTGTAATTGTTGTAGTTTCTTTAATTGACAAGAAACCTAGTCAGCAAGTATATGATGAATTTAATAGAGTTTGTACTGAAAAATTTGATTAAAAAGTTTATATAAATTTAAGAGTCGAGTCTATGCTCGGCTCTTTATTTATGTTCAGAATTGTGTTATAATTTCTTTCGAATGTAAATTTTTAAGGTGAAATTATGGATAAATTAAAAGTTTTAAAAGATGTATTTGGTTATAGTAGCTTTCGTGACGGACAGGAAGAAATTATAGACAGTATACTTGAGGGCAGAGATGTATTCGGAATAATGCCTACAGGTGGTGGTAAGTCTATATGCTTTCAAGTTCCGGCACTTATGCTTGAGGGCATAACTCTTGTAGTTTCGCCTTTAATATCACTTATGAAAGACCAAGTTGCAACTTTGGTACAGTCTGGTGTAAGGGCAGCATATCTCAATAGCTCCCTTACTTTCAGACAGTATAATAAGGCACTTGAAAATGCCTATAATGGCGTTTACAAAATTATATATGTTGCTCCCGAAAGACTTTGTACACCAGAATTTTTAAGGTTTGCAAATACTGTAAATATTTCAATGGTTACAGTTGATGAGGCACATTGTGTTTCTCAATGGGGACAGGATTTCAGACCTGGGTATTTGAAAATAAGCCAGTTTTTAAATTCCTTAGACAGAAGACCTAGAGTAAATGCTTTTACTGCTACAGCAACAGACAGAGTAAAAAAAGATATTATAAAATTGTTGGAATTAAATAAGCCATATATGGTAAAAACTGATTTTGACAGACCTAATCTTTATTTTGCTGTAGAAAGTCCTAAAAGCAGAAAAAAGGCTGTTTTGGATTTTGTAGCTGAACACGAGGACAGTTGTGGGGTAATATATTGTCTGTCAAGAAAAAATGTAGAGGAAATATGTGAGCTTTTATGTGTAAATGGTTTTAATGCTACACGATACCACGCAGGTCTTGAGCCTGAAGAAAGAAAGCAAAATCAAGAAGATTTCATATACGATAGAAAAAATATTATTGTTGCTACAAATGCCTTTGGTATGGGTATTGATAAAGGCGATGTGCGATATGTTCTTCACTACAATATGCCAGCCAGTATGGAGGCCTACTATCAGGAGGCAGGACGAGCCGGTCGAGATGGGGATAAATCAGAATGTGTGCTTTTCTATTCCCCTCAAGATGTCAGGGTACAGCAATTTTTAATAGACCAAGATAATGAAAATGAAGAATTGACAGAAGAAGAACAGAAAATAGTAAAAGAAAGACAGCGAGAAAAGTTAAAAGAAATGACTTTCTATGCTACTACTGATGACTGTTTGCGAGCTTATATGCTCAGGTACTTTGGAGAAAAGGCAAAGGGAAAATGTGATAATTGCTCTAACTGTAAGGGCGAATACGATACTTACGATGTTACAAGAATAGCAAGGTCGGTAATAAGATGTATTAATGACTTAGACGAAAGATATGGTACAACAGCTATATGTGAAGTTCTTACAGGGCTTGAAACAGACAGAGTTATAAGAAATGGTCTTGATGATGAAATTTCCTTTGGTTTACTATATGATGTGGAAATATCTGAAATTAGAAATGTTATAAACTACCTTGTAAGAGAAGAATATATTACTCAAACTGACGGAAAGTATCCAATACTTACACTTAATCATAAGGCTAGAGAATTTATGAAGAAAGATGTAAAAGTCAATGTTAAGGTTCGTAAGAAGAATACTGTTAAGCCTAAGTTCGTCAGAGAAAAGACTGCTGATAGCAACTTGTTCGAGCTTTTAAGACAATGCCGTATGAAGATAGCACAGCAAAAGAGAGTACCGGCATTTATGATTTTTACAGATGCGTCATTAAGAGATATGACAGTAAAACAGCCTACAACAGAAAAGGAATTTCTTACTGTTAGTGGTGTAGGTTCAGCAAAAATGAAAGCCTATGGCAAAGAATTTATGAATGTAATAAAACAATATAAAAAGAGATAGTTTAGGAGGGGCGTTAATGTCTGCTAAAATAAAAGAAAAAAAGATAGACCTAGTAGCTTACTGGAAAGGACTAACACTGGGATATATGATGCTTGCGTGGATAGTGTTGGTGTTTTTTCTCAGATTTAAGGAATGGATATTAATACCGGCATTGTTGGTGTATTTACTTGTAAGTGCCGTTGTATGTAATGCCTATGTTATAGGTATGATTGGCAATATGTATTACTTCTTGAGAGAACCGGAAAAGGCAAAGAAATTTTATGCTATAGCTGTAAAGAAAAATACCAGAAATGTAAAGGCACTTTATAACTATGCTCTTGATGCTCTCCACGAGGGTAGGGCTGATGAAGCATTACCTATATTCCAAAGAGCTGAAAAGTTAAATGTAAAAGTCCTTTTTGATAAACTTATACCTCTTGCTGTTTCAAGCTGTTATTGGGTGTTGGGAGATATTGATAAGGCTATTTCCACTATTGAAGATTTACAGAAAAAGTATAACTATATTAACCCTAATACACTTACTACTCTTGGCTATTTTTATATGTTAAAGGGTAATTATGAAAAGGCTGTTGAATTGACAAATAGTGCCTTAAAGGATAATGAGGAGTATGCTCCGGCTTGGGATAATTTAGGTCAAATATACTATAATCAAGGAGATTATAAAAAAGCCTATGAAAATTTTCAAAAGGCAATAGACTATAGAGAAAATATGGTTGAAAGCCTTTACTATATGGCTCTTTTAGAAGAAAATGAGGGTAATATTGAAAAAGCAAAGGAATATCTTGAAAAAGCAAATGGTTGCTATATTTCAGCTTTAAATACTGTAAAGAAAGAACAGATTGAAGAAGAATTGAAAAAATTAGAAAAATAAAAAAATGTGGAACTTCGTTACTGTATGGAGTTCCACATTTTTTATTGTGAATCGGAAAGATAAATCCGATGGCTTGCTTGTCAAGCCACAAATTAACAAAGTTAATTTGTTCTGAATTGTGAAGATATTCGTACAACAATATTGCAAAATGATTATATAAATGGTAATATAAAATATAATTTAGATATTGAAGTTGATAGAAGGAATATTTCAAATGTCCCTTTTTTGTCACATAATATCTAATATTGTATGGAAACAAAAGGTCTTATATTTAGGTGATTAAAGAAAGGTGTGGGCGAAATAAAAAGAAAAATGTTAGGTATGTTTTTAGCAACGGTTTTGATGTTTGGAGCATTTGATGTAACTTATGGGGCAAGTATAGAAAATACAGTTACAGCACAATCAACATCTGCTATCATTGTTAAAAGTGGAGAGTGTGGAGATAATGTAACATACACCTTAGATGATGACGGTCTATTGAAGATAAGTGGTAGTGGGAATATGAATGATTATTACATTGGAAGCTCTCCATTCTATCTTAATAATGATATTAAAGAAATTGTCATAGGTGACGGAGTAACGAGCATAGGAGATTGTGCGTTTTTGGGCTGTAGTAGTTTAACAAGTATAGAAATACCGGACGGAGTAACAAGCATAGGAATGTCTGTGTTTGATAGCTGTAGTAGTTTGACAAGTATAGAAATTCCAGTAGGAGTAACAAGCCTAAAAGATTTTGTGTTTTATGGTTGTAGTAGCTTAACAAGTATAACAATGCCGGAAGGATTAACAAGCATAGGTGGTGGTGCGTTTCAGAGTTGTAGTAGCTTAACAAGTATAGCAATCCCAGCAGGAGTAACAAGCATAGGGTATTCAGCGTTTGAGAGTTGTAGTAGTTTAACAAGTATAGCAATCCTAGCAGGAGTAACAAGCATAGGAGAATCAGCGTTTAAAGATTGTAGTAACCTAAATACAATATACTGCTACAAAAACTCAACAGCAGATAAATATACTGATTACCCATCAATAGCAAAAAAGGTATATTTAGACGATGCTACAACAACAGCATTTAATTTCAATTCCTCAACAGGAACAATTACAGGCTATAGTGGTAGCGAAAAGGTAGTTAATATACCGTCAAATATTGGTGGTGTTTATGTTAAGGCTATAGGGGAAAATGCTTTTAAGAACAATACTGATATTGAAACAGTTATTATTCCAGAGGGAGTTAATTCTATAGAAGACTTTGCTTTTTATAAATGTACAGGTTTAAAATATGTTTCTATTCCTGAAAGTGTTACATCAGTTTCAGAAGATGGCTTTTATAGATGTGGAGCATTAAATGTAACTTGTAAGAAAGGCAGTACAGCAGATAACATAAGTTTATATCCAAGTGGTTCAACAATAGTTTACTATGTTGAAAAGGGTGATATAAATGGAGATGGCTCTATAGATATGAGAGATGTTATACTTCTTATGAAGTATGTAACAGGAAAAATTAGCGAAATATGATAAAAAGAAAGGCCGTTTTCTGCGTAGGAAACGGTCTTTCTATGTAATATATCTATGTGAAACGAAAAAAGACCACCTGAAACAGATGGTCTTAGTATTACTTTATTAAATTTAAAACTTCTTCCTTTGGAATAACGCCAACACTCTGGTTTACAAGTTCGCCACCCTTAAAAACTAAAAGAGTAGGAATACTCATAACACCGTACTTTATAGCAAGCTGTTGTTCCTCGTCTACATTGACTTTGCAAACTTTTATATCTGGATTTTCTTCTGCTATCTGGTCTACAACTGGGCTTAACATTCTGCAAGGACCACACCAAACAGCCCAAAAATCAACTAAAACTGTTTTATCACTTTTTAAAACTTCTGCTTCAAAATCTGCTGTTTTTACATCAATAACTGACATACCGTTACCTCCTTTTTCCTTATTCTGTGCATTTGGTGTAACTATTACTCACTTAAATTGAATTTTTCTTTTATTCTTTCAAAAGTCTGGGAACTTATTATATGTTCGATTTTGCAAGCATCAGCTGCTGCAACATCTGCATCTACACCGATATGTTCAAAAAACTTTGTCAAAACTCTGTGTCTTTCGTAAATTCCTTCGGCGATTTCTCGACCTTTGTCAGTAAGTAAAATCTGGTTTAAAGGGTCAATTTCTACAAGACCCTCCTTCTTCA
Organism: Eubacterium sp. CAG:274; assembly: GCA_000432155.1. GTDB lineage: Bacteria > Bacillota > Clostridia > Lachnospirales > CAG-274 > CAG-274. The sequence continues at coordinate 320,036 of FR888508.1, read as the reverse complement.
ATATTGATACGGCTCTACTAACACTAGGCTTAGAAAAACCTGTTTCGTGTGCAATATCTATTGAACGAACATAACCGTTGCGTTCTTTCAAAATAAGTATAGTTTCCAAATAATTTTCACCGGATTCTTGAATCGCCATTTTTCTCACTCCCAATATATCTTCTATGTAACATATTAACATAAAATTGCAATATTTTCAATGGGTAATGTGGCTAATGAAAAAATAAAATTAGTTGTGGAAATTTTGTCAATGAATGGGATTAAATATACATCAAATAGGCTTGTACAGAGTTTGGCGATGTGTTATAATGAAACGGTAAAGAAAGAGAACATTTTTAAGGGAGGAAAGTAATATGATAATGGATAAATTTAGCTTAAAAGGTAAGGTTGCAGTTGTTACAGGTGCTAATACAGGACTTGGTCAGGGTATGTGTGTTGCTTTGGCTCAGGCCGGTGCAAAGGTAGCAGGTGTTGCCAGAAGAAGTTGCGAAGAAACAAAGGCTTTAATTGAAAAAGACGGTGGCGAATTCCTTGAAGTAATTGCTGACTTAGGCTCAACAGAACCTATTCAGGGTATTATTGACAAAACTGTTGAAAGATTTGGCAAGGTAGATATTCTTGTAAATAATGCAGGTATTATTTTAAGAGAAGATGCTATTAATGTTCCTGAGGCTGATTGGGACAAGGTTATCACAATCAACCAAAAGGTTGTATTCTTTATGTGTCAGGCTTTTGCTAAGGAATTTGAAAAATTTGGTGGTGGCAAGATTGTCAATGTGGCATCAATGCTTAGCTATCAAGGTGGTATCAGAGTTCCTGCTTACACAGCAAGTAAGTCTGCTATTTTAGGCTTAACAAGAGCTTTAGCAAATGAATGGGCTTCAAAGAACATAAATGTAAATGCTATTGCACCAGGTTATATGGCAACTAACAATACAAATCAGCTCAGAAGTGATGCAAATCGTTCTGATGAAATCCTTGGCAGAATACCTGCCGGTCGTTGGGGTACACCAGAGGATATGGCAGGTGCTGTTGTATTCCTTTGTTCTGATGCAGCAAGCTATATAAATGGCTTTACTCTTGCTGTTGACGGTGGCTGGCTTGCAAGATAAAATAAAATAACAGGAGAAAGATTATGTCTGGACTTTTTATAACCCTTGAGGGTACAGATGGTTCTGGCAAAACTACTCAGATTAATAGACTTAAAGAATATTTTTCTGAAAAAGGATATAGAGTAGTTTGTACTAGAGAACCAGGTGGTACTCCAATAGGAGAAAAAATTAGAGAAATTATAATTGATAAAAATAATAGTGAAATAGCTAATATTACAGAGGCTCTTTTGTATGCAGCAGCGAGAGCTCAGTTAGTTAATGAAGTTATTGAACCTGTGCTTAAAGACGGTGGCGTTGTTATAAGTGACAGATTTTTGGATTCAAGCCTTGTATATCAAGGTTTTGCAAGAGGTATGGGCGAAAACTTTATAAAGAACATTAACAGAGCCGGTGTAAATTCACTAGAACCGGACATTACTTTTCTTTTGAAACTTAAACCAGAAGATAGTATTGCTAGAAAGTCTAAGCAGGCAGAGCTTGACAGACTTGAGGCAGAAAAGGCAAATTTCCACCAGAGAGTTTTTGATGGATATATTAGCCTTGCAAGAAGAAACAAAGAAAGAATTAAAATCATTGATGCTCTTAAAACAGAGGAGGATATTCATAGTGAAATCCTTAATCATATTGAGGGCTTTATGAAAAAACGAGGTTTTTAATGTGATAGGCTTTAACCGGATATTAGGACACGAGAACATAGTTCATAGTTTGAAAAATTCTATAATTGGAGAACGAGTAAATCACGCCTATATCTTTAGTGGAGAAAAAGGCATAGGAAAACATACTCTGGCTAAAGCCTTTGCTAAAACCCTTAATTGTCGCAACGGTGGTACAGAACCTTGCGGACAATGTATAAGTTGCAAAACTTTTGATACAGGAAATAATCCGGATATTATTACTATTACCCATAGTAAAAGAGATATTACAGTTGATGTAATAAGAGAACAGATAGGGGAAAACATTATTTATAGACCCCATTCAAACAAATATAAAATATTTATAATGCCTGATGCCGACAAAATGAATGTTTCGGCACAGAATGCTTTTCTTAAAACACTTGAAGAACCGCCAGAGTTCGCAATTTTTATGTTGTTGTGTGAAAATTACAATAAACTTCTTGCTACTATTTTATCCCGATGTGTTACATTCAAATTAAGACCGGTAGACCATAATCTTATTGAAAAATATCTAATTGACAACAATTCCCTTGATAGAGAAAAGGCTCAAATGTATGCCAGATATTCTCAAGGAAGTATTGGTAGAGCTGTCGAACTTAGTAACTCACAGGATTTTAATGAAATAAGGGACTATACCCTTAACTTAGCAAGAGAATTGGAAAAAGCTGATTTAATAAAAATGTATAAATTGGCTGAGGGCTTAAAGGAATATAAAGACGAAATTGATACGGTGTTGGAGATATTGCTGTTACTTTACAGAGATACTCTTGTGTATATAAAAACTGGTAGCAGACGATATATTATTCAACAAGATAAAATAGATGATATTATAAATATGGCACAGACTTCAAATACAGCACAGCTGGAAAAAAGATGCGATGCCATAAATGATACAAGAATGAAATTACTCAATAACGGAGATTTTCAGCTTATGACTGAAACTCTGTTTTTTAAGATAAAGGAGAAGTAAGAATGATAGTAGTTGGTGTAAGGTTTAAACCAGTAGGAAAGATTTACTATTTTGACCCTGCTGAATTGCCTGTTGAAAAAGGTAGCCATGTTGTAGTTGAAACCTCAAGAGGTACTGAATATGGTACAGTTGTCATAGGTAAAAGAGATATAAGTGAAGATGAAGTAGTTCAGCCTTTAAAGAAAGTAAGCCGTATTGCTACAGAACAAGATGAAGAAAGATATGCAGCTAATAAGGAAAAGGAAAAAGAGGCTCTTGATATTTGTCACGAAAAAATAAAAAAGCATAATTTACCAATGCGTCTTATTGATGTGGAAATAACTTTTGACAATAGTAAGATTATTTTCTACTTTACTGCTGACAACAGAATTGACTTTAGAGAACTTGTAAAGGATTTAGCAGCGGTTTTCAGAACAAGAATAGAATTAAGACAGATTGGTGTTCGTGATGAAGCCAAAATGGTAAATGGTATTGGTATTTGTGGCAGACCTCTTTGCTGTGCAACTTTCTTAGGGGATTTCCACCCAGTAAGTATTAAAATGGCAAAGGACCAAGGTTTATCCCTTAACCCAAGCAAAATATCAGGTTCTTGTGGCAGACTTATGTGTTGTTTACAGTATGAACAGAGTTCTTACGAAGAATTGATTAAAAATCTCCCAGGAGAGGGGGATATTATTGATACTCCAGAGGGTCAAGGCGAGGTTTTAAGTGTATCTGTATTAAAACAGGTAATTAAAACAGCTATCAGAAAACCACCAAAAGACGAAGTTACAGTATTCTTCTTTAATCCAGAGGAAATTTCTATTGTAAAGCGTAAGCATAGGCGAGAAGAACGACTTTCTAAAGAGGAAATGAAGGAATTACTAGACAAATGATAGATATGGAGATTTTTGAGGGAGAGAGAATAGACGACCTTCAATGTAGTGGATTGTATATTATTCAAAATAAAAATGGTTTTTGTTTTGGTATAGATGCAGTTCTTCTTTCTAGTTTTGCAAAAGTGAAAAGAGGCGAAAAGGCCTTAGATATGTGTACAGGCAATGGAGTAATTCCATTGCTTTTGTATGGTAAAACAAATGGAGAACATTTTACTGGTATTGAAATACAGACTCCTGTGGCAGAAATGGCTCAGAGGTCAGTTATTATGAATGAAGTATCAGACAAAATTCAGATTATAAATGACGATATTAAAAATCTTTGCAATTACTTTAAACTTGCTACATTTAATGTTGTAACTTGTAATCCACCTTATATGGCACAGGGTGTCGGTGCAAAAAATGACCATTCGCCAAAGGCTATAGCTAGACACGAAATAATGTGCAATATTGACGATATATTTGAAAATGCAAATAAAATGCTTAAATTTGGTGGCAGATTGTATATGGTTCATAGAGCAGAAAGATTGACAGATATTTTTTATTCAGCCAGAAATCATAGGTTAGAACCAAAGGTTATGCAAATGATACAGCCTTATGCAAATAAAGCACCTAATTTGGTACTTATTGAGTTTGCAAAAGGTGGAAAACCACCGCTCAAGAACCTTGAACCTATAATAGTATATAACCAAGACGGAACTTATACAGAACAACTAAAGAAAATGTATTATATGTAGGAGATAAAGATGTTATATATTTGTGGTACACCTATTGGAAATTTAGAGGATATGACTTACAGAGTAGTCAGAGTGCTTTCAGAAGTGGATTTAATTGCTGCTGAGGACACAAGACAAAGTGTTAAGCTGTTAAATCACTTTGATATTAAAACTCCGCTTACAAGTTATTATGAACATAATAAAGATGTAAAAGGACCTCAGCTTATTAAATTGTTGCAAGAGGGAAAGGATATAGCTTTAGTAACTGATGCGGGTATGCCTGGTATTTCTGACCCAGGGGAAGACCTTATAAAGCTATGTTATGAAAATAATGTTCCGGTTACTGTTGTGCCTGGACCAACAGCAGTAGTTACAGCTCTTGTTTTAAGTGGTTTAAACAGTAGAAGTTATATTTTTGAAGGATTTTTGCCAAGAAATAAAAAGCAGAGAGCAGAAGTTCTTGAAAGATTGGTTGATGAAAGCAGAACTACTGTTTTCTATGAAGCCCCTCATCACTTAGTAGATACCCTTGATAGCATATATAAAACTGTTGGAGATAGAAATATTGCTGTAGCAAGAGAACTTACAAAGAAGCACGAAACAGTAAACAGAGGTGCTGTAGGGGAAGTATTGGAATATTTTAAAGAAAATGAGCCAAAGGGCGAATTTGTACTTGTGCTAGAGGGCAAGGATAAAGAAAAGATAAAAGAGGATAAAATTGCGTCTTTTGAAGAAATGACTATTGAAGAACATTTTAATATGTATATTGAACAGGGTATGTCTGAAAAAGATGCTATGAAACAGGTTGCAAAAGATAGAGGTATAGGCAAAAGAGATGTTTATGCTTATATAAAAAAGTAGGGTTGAAGATGTTTAAAACTATAGGAATATTTGCTCATGTTGACGGTGGCAAAACTACATTTAGTGAACAACTTTTATATAAAAATGGAAGTATAAGAAATTTAGGCAGGGTGGATAACCAAACTGCCTTTTTGGATTGCGATAATATTGAAAAAGAAAGAGGCATTACTGTTTTTGCAGAACAGGCGTCTTTTGATTATAACGAAAATAAATACTATATAATAGATACCCCTGGGCATACAGATTTTTCTCCAGAGGCTGAAAGAACAATGTCGGCTTTAGACTATGCTATATTGATTATCAATGGTAGTGATGGCGTACAGGCACATACAGTTACTCTTTTTAGGCTTTTGGAAAATTATGGTGTGCCTGTTTTCATATTTGTGAATAAATGTGATATTACAGGTTTTAGCATTGAAAATACCCTTGAAAGCATAAGAGAAAAATTAACAGAAGATGTTCTTTTTATAGATGATTTTGAGGATATTTCAAAAGATGAAAATAAGGAATTTATAGCTGAAAGAAACGAAGATTATTTGTCAGAATATCTTGATGGTGGTGGAGATGAAATAACAGCCATAAAAGATAGCGTTAAAAATAGAAATATTTTTGTAGCTATGAAAGGTTCAGCTTTAAAGGATATCGGTATAGACCAATTTTTTAGTGTATTTGATAAATTGACTTTTACAGATTACAGTTCTGATGGAGAATTTTGTGGAGAAGTCTTTAAAATAAGATATGATTCCAAAGGTTTAAAAGTTGCTTATATAAAGGGCAATTCTGGTACTATTGGCGTAAAAGAAACTATAGGCAACGAAAAGATAAATGAAATTCGTTTTTATAAAGGGGAAAAATACGAAAATTCAGATAAAGCTTGTGGTGGTCAAATATTTGGGGTTACAGGTCTAAATGAAGTTTCTTGTGGCGATATAATAAAGAATGGCAAAATTATAAAAAATGCAGAAAAATATACTATGATTTCAGCATTACAATCAAAAGTAAATATATTAGACGGAACAGACAGCAATAAGGTTATGGAATGTCTTAAAATGCTTGAAAATCAAGAACCTATGCTTAGGACAGAATACATAAAACAAACTAATGAAATTGTTGTAAGCGTAATGGGTAAAATACAGCTTGAAGTTTTACAGGAAATTCTTTCAACAAGATTTGGTATAAGTGCTACATTTGAAAAGCCAGAGGTACAGTATAGAGAAACTGTAGCTAAAACAGTTATTGGCTATGGTCATTATGAACCTTTAAGACATTATGCAGAGGTTGTGTTGGAAATTGCTCCAGCTGAAAGAAATAGTGGTATTACTTTTGATAGTACAGTTCACATTGATGTTCTTTCAGCTAATTATCAGGCACTTGTAAAAACTCATATTTTTGAAAAACAGCACAAGGGAATATTAACAGGTTCTCCCCTTACTGATGTAAAAATTACATTGATAAATGGTAGAGCTCATTTAAAACATACAGAAGGTGGAGATTTCAGACAGGCTACTTACAGAGCTATCAGACAGGGCTTAGAAAAGGCAGAAAATGTTATTCTTGAGCCTTTTTACGCCTTTGAAATATATGCTGGAGAGGAATATGCCGGAAGAATTATGACAGATATTCAAAGGTTAAGAGGTAGCTTTGAACCTCCTGTTCAAATGGGCAATACATACAAAATAAAGGGCAGAGGTCCAGTTGAAACATTTATGGATTATCAAGAAGAATTGCTTTCATTTACAAAAGGAACTGGAAGTATTGTTATGACTGTTGATGGATATGAAAAATGTGAAATCGCCGATGAAGTTATAGAAAAAATAAACTATAATAAAGGCGAAGACAAGGAAAATACTTCTTGCTCTGTGTTCTGTAGTCATGGTGCTGGGTTTACAGTAAATTGGGATGAAGCTGAAAGTTATATGCACACGCTAAAATAATTATTATTTTTTGTCAATAGAGTATACTATTGTGTACAAAAAAATAAAAATATGATATAATATACACAATTATGCAAAGGAGAATAATATGAAAAAATTTTTATGTGTGGTTTTATCTTTGTTGACAGTAACTGGCTGTGCAACAAGTAGCAAAACATCAGTAAGCGACAATACAACAGAAATCACTTCATCTGAGGGTACAAGTGGTACTGATTTAAGTGACTTATCTGTTACATATTCAAAAGAAGATTTTGGTTTATATACGCCTCCAGATAAAGACGGAAACAGTAGTTTTATAATAGGTCTTGATGAGGACCAAGATTCATTACCTTTTAATGATAATGAGTTAGTAAGATACTTAGCTGTTACAAACTATGATGTTAAAGATAAGGTTGTTAAATTTGAGGGTGATGAAACACCTACTGACCATACTGTTGTAAGCCATATTAGCTATGAGGGTGGCAATCTTCCAGTAGTTAACAGCAAGGGCATATCTATTGTTGGTCTTAAAGGCGAGGATAATAAAAATTGTAGTACGCCTGATGATGTAAAGGTTGCTTATGATATAAACAAAAAGCAGGAAGAAGAATATATTACAAGCAAAATTGATGATAAAAACTATGTTATTCAGTTGTACTTCAAGAAAACAGAAGTTCCACAGGAACAGACAGAAGTTACTACAAATGAAGAGGGTAAGCAAGTACAGCAGTTGGTATATAAATACGAAAGAATAATTGTTGAAAAGGGAAAGGACCTGTTAAATGTTCCAGAGGCAACATATTCAATGAAATTTATAGTTAGAGATGGATATGTAAAGAGCATTGATTTATATAGCTACAGGTAAGGTAATGAGTTTATGAACTTTAGAGAATATATAAAAAATAACAGGGTACTTTATGACGGAGCTTTTAGTACATACTATGCTGAAATTAACGGCAAGTGCTTAGTTCCGGAAATGGCAAATATAAAGGATAGAGAAACTGTATTAAAAATACATAAGGAATATGTAGATGCAGGGGCTGTTTTAATACGAACTAATACATTTGAGGCAAATACAGGTAGTTTAGGTTGTGATAAAGAAGAACTTAAAAGCATTATAAAAGCTGGCTGGGAAATTGCAAAAGAGGCTTGCGGAGATAAGGCTTATGTGGCGGCAGATATTGGTCCTATTGAAACAGGTGCAGTTTTAAAGGAATACGAGTTTATAATAGACTGTTTTATTGAACAGGGTGCAGAGATTTTCAATTTCGAAAGTTTCGCTGATATTGATGATGTTATACGACCTTTAGAGTATTTGAAAAAACAAAAGCTAGATGCTTTTGCAATAGTTAATTTCTGTCTTAACCAACATGGATTTACACAGAGAGGTGCTGGAGCTGAACGCCTTTTAGAAAAATGTGACGGTATTGACACTATAGATGCTATGGGCTTTAATTGCGGTGTTGGTCCTATACATTTACAAAATGTTTTAAAGAAAATTAAGTTTAATTTTTCAAAGCCAGTAGCAGCACTTCCTAATTCAAGTTATCCGTCAATTATTCAGGATAGAATGGTATTTTTAGATAATATCAAATATTTTTCAGATGTTATGAAAGATGTTAGTTCTATGAATATTGAATTTTTAGGAGGTTGTTGTGGTACAACTCCTAAATATATTAAGGCTTTAAATGATGCTGTAGATTTTAGTCAAAAGCCACACGAATTGAAAGCTGCTTTATTGGAAAATAGTGATGAACACAAAGAGCCTAAAAATAATGTATTTTTTGCAAATAAGGCAAAGGGTGAAAAGATTATTGCTGTTGAATTAGACCCACCTAAAAATGCAGATACTACAAAACTTATGGAAACAGCAAATTATTTGAAAAAGCATAGTGTTGATATAATTACTTTTGCTGATTCTCCAAGTGGAAGAACTAGAGCAGATTCTGTGCTTGTAAGTACAAAGGTAGCAAGAGAAGTTGGTATAAATGTTATGCCACATATCTGTTGCAGAGATAGAAATGCAATAAGTATGAGCTCACTTTTATTAGGTGCACATATTAATGACATAAGAAATTTATTGGTAATTACAGGGGACCCTGTTCCTAGTGCTAGTAGAGAACAGGTAAAGAGTGTATTTAACTTTGACTCAATAAAACTTATGAAATATATTGAAAATATTAACGAAGAAAATTTCCCAGATGATAAAATTTGTTTTGGCGGAGCAATAAACTATGCTAGAAGAAATTTAGATGTGGAAGTAAGGCGTGCAGTTGAAAAGGAAAAGGCTGGGGCAAAGTATTTCCTTACACAACCAGTATACGATGACAAAGATATTGAAAGTTTAAAATATATCAAGTCTTTTTTATCAGTTCCGATTTTATTTGGTGTTATGCCTTTAGTTAGTTATAGAAATGCTAATTTTATACGAAATGAGCTTCCAGGTATTACTATTCCAGATTGGATAATAGATAGATTTAGTATGGATATGTCAAAGGAAGAGGGAGAAAAGGTTGGTCTTGAGATTGCCTTTGACATTATGGAAAAGGTAAAGGATATAGCTGATGGATATTACTTTACAATCCCATTTAACAGATTGTCAATTTGCGAAGCTTTGTTAAAAAAATGTTGTTGACAATGTATAAATATGCTATACTATAAGACGGAACTGAGGGGAAGATTATGGAAAAATTAAGAGTAGCAGATTTGAATTTGCTAATTGACTATAAATATGATACAATGAAAAAGCAGTGTCCACCGTATAAAGCTGACTTTGAAAAGCCTAATTTAACTATTAATATTCCAAAGGAAGAAATAATTAGACTCCAAAAGGAAAATCCACTTTTATCTTGTGATGATGTGGAATATGTTTATACTGGTGCGGCATTTTATGAGGCTTTGTTACACTTCAATGGTTTTATGCTCCATAGTAGTGGTATTGTGAAAGATGGACGAGCCTATTTATTTTCTGCAGACCCAGGTACGGGAAAATCAACACATACAAGTCTTTGGCAGAAGTACTTTGGCGAAGATGAGGCGAAAATCATAAATGATGATAAACCAGCCATTAGACTTGTAGACGGAGAATTGTATGTATATGGTACACCTTGGAGTGGAAAGACGGATAAAAATATTAATATGCGTGTTCCTATTGGGGCTATTGTGTGCTTAGAGCGTTCAGAAAATAATTGGGTTAGGGAAATTACACCTAAGGAAGCAATTCCATTTATATTGCAACAGACAATAAGACCAGAAAATAAATCTGAAATGATAAATCTTTTAACTATTTTGGATAAGGTTTTAAGAACTATCAAGGTTTATAGAATGGGTTGTAATATGGATATGGAAGCAGTTGAGGTTAGCTATAACTCAATAAAGGTGGAGGAAAAGTTATGAAAATAAAAGAAGGTTATTTACTTAGAGAAGTTGCAGGTAGCAACATTGTTGTTCCTATTGGAGAGGGCGAATTAAACTTTAGTGGTGTTATTACACTTAATGATGTAGGTGCTTTTTTCTGGAGAAATCTTGAAAAAGGCTGTACAAAGGAAGAACTTTTAGATTCTCTTTTAGCTGAATACGAAATTGACAAAGAAACAGCCAGTAGCGATATTGACGAATTTGTAGGAAAGCTCAAGGAGGCAGGTTTACTTGAGTAAACAAGTTAGACTGCAACAAATGTATAATGTAATGGAAGAAATGCTTAATAGTGGCGGAACAGTTAACTTTAATCCCAGAGGTTATAGTATGTGTCCAACACTGAGAAATGACGGCGATAGGGTTGTTATAAAGAAGATTAATTCTTTAAAGAAATATGATTTGCCGTTATATATTAGACCTGACGGTAGTTTTGTACTTCATAGAGTTATTTCAGTAAATAAAGACGGTACATATAACATTTGTGGAGATAATCAATGGAATATTGAACACAATGTAAAGCATAGTCAGGTTGTAGGCGTAGTTACTACAATAGAAAGAAAGGGCAAGCGTTTTTCCGTAAATAATCCATTATACAGAATTTATGTCGTTTTTTGGGTGGCTATAAGACCTTTGCGACATATTGTGTTTGGCGGAATTAGAAAATTAAAGAAAGCAATAATGAGAAGTATAGGTAAGAAGAATATATGAAATTAACAAGAATGATAATTGCATTGGTTGTTAGTTTACTGTGTTTAATTCCAACGGTTTCAGCATATTCGGAAAAGATAATATCTCTTGAAGTTGACGGTACTGTTATTAGAACAGAAGTTCCACCAACAGTTATTGTTGGAAGAACCATGGTGCCAGTAAGAGATATTTTTGAGGCTTGTGGTGCAAGTGTTACTTGGGATCCAGCAACAAAGAAAATTACTGGTAGTAAAAATGGCAAAAATGTTGTTATGCAAGTTGGAAGTAACAAGTTGTATATGAATTCTAATGTAGCGACTATGGATTCTACACCGGTTATTATTGACGGCAGAACTCTTGCTCCGGCCAGATATGTAGCTCTTGGATTTGGTGGAACTACACAATGGGATGCTTTAAACAGAGTTGTGGTTATAACAGGTGTAACTACTCCAACAGTTGAAACTACAACTGAAATGACAACAACCACAACTGTAACCACTACGGAAACTACAACTGAAATAACAACAGTTGCTCCTGTGGTTGTGCCAAGTAACGAACCATCTGATGAAATTGTAAAAGTTGTCAGAAATGATTTGGAGCATGCTTTGGGAACTTATTCTTTAGGTTCTTATGAAACAGCTGGTAGATTTAAAAGCAATGCCATGAACCAAATTATAAAAAATTGGGAGTCTTTGGCTACTACAGATTTAGATAAGGCTTATGTTGCATCAGCTAAAAGCTTATATTATGCCATAAATTCTTTTTATAGAAATTTAGATTCTGTGTATGGCAACTCGGAATATCCAAAACGAATACTTAGTTTTGGGGATATAATGAGAGGCTATAAAACTGACGGAAATATAATAATAAATAAATTTTTTAAAACAAGAGATACTGAAGAAATAAAAGCTATTGTTTCAGAATTGTCACAATTTTCATCAAAAATGGCATCTGATATAAAATTTCAGTATGATAATAGCTGATTAAAGTTGTTTAGAAAGGAGAATTTATAAATGAAGATGAATAAATTAATTGCAAGTTTACTTGCTGTATCACTTTTAGCATTTCCAGTTGTTCAAGTAAGTGCCGATGAAAATATTAGCCTTACGGTTAATGGCGAAAAGGTTGAAACTCAAGTACCACCTACAATTATAGACGGTAGAACAATGGTACCAGTAAGAGATATTTTTGAAGCCTGTGGTGCAAAGGTAAACTGGGACGCAAATACAAAAACTATTACTGGCGAAAAGGGCAACACAACTGTTGTTATGCAGATTGATTCAAATATGCTCTTTATAAATGAAGATGTTACTGAAATGGACGCAACACCAGTGATTATAGACGGTAGAACACTTGCTCCAGCTAGATATGTAGCTGAAAGTTTTGGTGGTATCGTTGATTGGGATGCCGAAAATAAGGTTGTAATGATTGATGTTGCAGATGATGATGAAGAAATTACAGAAACAACAACAGAGGCAACAACTGTAACAGAAGAAACAACAGAGGCTACTACTGTAACAGAAACTACAACAGAAACAACAACTACTGCTACTACAACAGAGGCTGTTCCATCTGATTTAATAGTTAGTACAGTAAGAAGTGATATACAAAAGGCTGTAGGTACATATTCATTAGGTTCATATGAAACTGCTGGTAAGTTTAAAGCCGCTGCTATGAAACAAACTACAGATACATGGACTTCTATGGCAAATACATCTATTGATAAAAGATATGTTAGTACAAGTAAGACATTTTTTACTAGATTATCATCATGTTATAAAACAATAGATAATATTTACGGAAACAAAAGCTATGCAAGAAAATTATCTGATTTAAGAGTAAAAATGGCAGATTATAAAAAGCAGGCAAATGAAATTGTTGATGAATATTTAAAAACTAGAGATATAAAGGAACTTAATGAAATATCAGCTAAGTTAGCAAAATTTACAGGCGATATGAGAACAGATATGAAAGTTCTTTATGACAATACTTGATACAATATTTGATAAAAAAAGGACTGGAAAAATCCAGTCCTTTTTTGATAGTGAAATAGTGAATCGGAAAGATAAATCCGATGGCTTGTGAAACAAGTCACAAATTAAAGATTTTCTTTAATTTTGTTGATAATTACTTCGTATTCTTCATCAGTAAGGTATTTAGGTGGATTTACATTCATTTCAAATGTGCCACCAAAACCGTAGCCATCTTTCTGCTTTGGTACAATGTGAACATGAAGATGAGGAAGTGTATCACTAAACATACCGTAGTTTACTTTTGCTGGGTTAACAGCAGCAGTAATAGCCTTACCTACTCTCTGCATATCCTGAATGAAAAGAGCTGATTCTTCAGGGCTAAGGTCAGTAAGTTCAACACCATGGTCCTTATAAGCTATAACGCATCTGCCATAGTAAGTTTGTTCTCTGAAAAGATATAATTTAGTTACACCTAATTCAGCAATAGGTATCATTAAAGAATCAAGTTTTTCTTTGTTTTTGCAATATAAACAAGTATCTACAGTTTCCATTTTGTAACCCTCCAAAAAAGTAAGTATAATACAATTTTTATCAGAAATAGAACTTTCTATTCTGAGTAAATAGTTTTATAATTTTGTCTGAAAAATAAACAAAAGTTAAAACCAATTAAAATAATATACATAATATTATAACATTTTTAAAATAATTGTCAATCAATGTTATAGACATAGAAAATTAAATTTGGTATAATGGAAGTGATATGTGAGGAGGTTTCTTTAATATGAAAAAAATATTTTTGATGTTTGTTCTTATGGGAATAATGATTGTATCAGCAGGTATTCTTGTAAGTGCTAAAGATGAGATTGGAATAGTTGTAAATGGTGAAAATGCAAATATGAAGGTTTCACCTAAGATTATAGATGGGGTTACCATGGTTCCTTTTAGAGAAACTATGGAGGTATTACAAGCTAAAATTTCTTGGGACGCAAATACAAAAAGCATAAAGGCAACAAGAAAGAATAAGTCTGTTTCTATACAGGTAGGTAGTAATATAGTTAAAGTAGGTAAGCAGGAAGTGGAGATACAGTCACCACCTGTTGTTATAGATAATTTTACATATGTACCTATAAGAGTTATTTCTACTGGCTTTGGCTGTAAAATAAGATATGATGCTATAAACAATAATATCGTAATTACTGATACAGCTTTGGCTAAAATGACAACTACAACAAAGGCAACTAGAGCCACTACGACAACAAAGGCTACAACTACAACAAAGGCAACAACAGAGGCTACAACAGAAACAACAACAGTTAACTACAATGATAGTCGTATTCCAGGAGTATCAAGAGCTTTACACAAAATGGTTCTTCAGGATTTAAGATTGGCACTTAATAATTATTCATTAGGTACTGCAAAAACTGCCACTAGATTGACTAATTCATATATAAACAGAACTACAAAGAATTGGTTAGATATGGCGAAGACACCAGAAGAAAAGAAATTTGTTGCTGCTGCAAAGACAGCATATATAAAAATGGTTCAAACTTGTAGAAAACTTGACGAATTCCAAAATAAATATGGAAGATATAATGGTGCTAGACAAGAATTAATGAATGCAAAAAATAAAATTATAGATGCAATAGATGCTTGTGGTATGGCAACTTCTGTAGATGAATTTACTAAAAAGACAAACAGTATAACAACTGTACAGAATAAGACAGCAAGTGTTATGAATGGTATAAGAAAAAAGAATGCCTAATAAAAAAACTGAAAGCAAAATGCTTTCAGTTTTTTTATTTAGTCATTATTACCGTAACTATCGCTATTACTGTTACTGCTACTGTTTCTACTGCTACGACTACTGCTGTAGCTACTTGTACTTGAACTACTGCTATAGCCATAACTACTACCTGAAACCTGTGCAGCACCAACTTCAATCTGCTTTGTAACAGGCTGTGAAATGATTTTTTCACTCTTTTGAACTTCGCCAGACTGTTCACCATTAATGTATGGTGTCTTTTCAATAACCTGTTTTTTACCTTCCTGTCCAGGAGTAGTAACCTTTGAATAGCCAACAGGCATATTATAATTCTTTGTTCTTACGGCTGTAAAGTCAATAATTTCTTCTTTTGTAGTTGTTTTAAATGTTCTTATTGGAAGAACAGGTACATTAGAAGTTACTGTCAACTTCTGACCAATTTGTAAGTTTGCTTTTGCTTCAGATGATATAGATGGATTAGCCTTTAACAATTCAGCTTCTGTCATACCGGCATTTGATGCAATAGAAGCAAATGTATCGCCAGCAACTACAGTATGAGTTCTTGTAACCTGTTTAGTTTCAGAGAGCTTTTCTACAGCTTGGTCTACAGTTAATACATCTTTATTATCTACAAAAACATTAGCTGTTCCAATTTGTATAGCAAATTCAGGGTCAGTAGTTCCGTCTGGGGCTTTGTACTTTTTAAGGGTAGTTGCTAAAGCCTCTTTTGCCTGTTCAAGATTTGAAACTGTTACATAAGGCTTACCTTCAACTTGTATTGAAGTTGCCTGCTGTTTGTAAGTAACTGATTGACAAACCTTAGATATAACTTCTTCAGAATTTCCACTAACATTCTTAAATAAGCCATTTACAGGTTTTAACTTAATACTTTCGTTGATTTCCAACTCATTACCAACTGTTTCTTTAAGTTTAGCTGTTATAAGTTGTTTAAATTCATCTTCAGTTGTTGAAGTATCTTTTATATATCCGATGGTATTGTTGTTAACAACAACGGCAAGGGCATTTTTTCTAAATACAAAAGAACCTAAAAGGCAAATAACTAAAATTGCAATTAATAGGGTTATAATTGGTTTACCATTAAATTTAAAATTAGACGGTGTTCTTTGACGAGTAGTTTTTCTAGCTGTATCAGCATTTACAGGAAAAATTAATGGTCTGTCGCCTTTGTTTCTAAATTTTAATGGATTTTGGGAAAGTTTAGCTGTCTTAGGTCTTGGAGGCATAAGATTATCCTTCTTTCTATTGATATTTATTTTTTGATTAGTTTTATAAAATGTAAATTATATATACACCTATAAGAAGTGTGCATATATCCGAGAATAACTCATTACGCTATATTATAATGAAAAAATGACATTATTTCAAGTATTAAATAGTTACAAAAAACTGAATGTGTGCTAAAATGTTTATTAATCGTTAAAAAATAGTGAATTTTAATTATTTTGGGAGGAAAAATGGGATATTGGAATACAAGAGGGTTAAGAGGAAGTAGTTTTGAAGAAATGATAAATATGACAAATAAAGTATATAGGGAAAAAAATTTGGCCATAATACAAAAAGTACCGACTCCAATAACTCCGATGAAGTTAGATAAAAGCAAAGGAGTTATTACATTAGCTTACTTTGACCAGAAATCTACTATTGACTATATTGGAGCGGCACAGGGAATACCTATTTGTTTTGATGCAAAGGAAACACATCAAGGTAGATTGCCTTTGCAGAATGTACATCAGCATCAGGTGGAATTTATGGAGGATTTTCAAAAACAAGGTGGAATATCATTTCTTCTAGTAAATTGTAAAGATGCTGACGAATGTTATTTTTTGCCCCTTAAAGTGTTAAAAGAATATTGGAATAATGCTCAAAAGGGAGGTAGAAAGTCAATTCCTTATACTGCTTTTGAGGAAAAATATAGAGTATATAACAAAAATGGTTTTCCTGTGCATTATTTAGAGGCTATAAATACTTTTCTTCTGGAGGAATAGTTTATGAAAATGCTTTTGACAATTTTGACAATTATGTTGGCTTTTAACTCTCAACTAAATGAAAAGAAGAATATTGCAAAAGCATATAGTTTGTGTGTAGAAGATACTAATGTATCAACAGGTTTATATAAAGGGGATAGAATTTTAAAGGGTGCAGGAATATGTGAGGATATTGCTCTTGGAGAAGTGGAAAATTTCGAGAATGTAACATCTGTAACAAATGATATTTATATTAGAAGATTAAAAGTTAAGGAAGAATTTCCAACAGATTGGGTTATTGATTTATATTCAAAAAATAAAATTCCTATGATAATATTGCCCTATAATATTTCAAAAGAGGAAGTTAAGAAATGTGCTGAAATATCAAGAGATTTGGATAAACCTATTTTTATTGAACCTGATTGTGGATATGATGTTGAAAAGTACGCAGAAATATCTGAAATATTAAAGACAACAGCACCTAATATTGCCATAGTATGGAGTATAGACAGTAGTTGTGCAAATGTTGGAGATGCGTATCCTAAAAATTTACCTGTAGATTGGATAGGCATAGATATAAAAGAAAGATGTAATGAAAAGGGCATAGATTCTCAGTTACCTAATGTTATGTCTATTTGTAGATATTTTAGTGAAAAGCCTATAATGTTAAATATTTCTGTATCACATTTTTCAAATGTTAATAGAAAATATTATTTGGAAGATGCTATTAATGAAATGTCTGTATTGTATAATGTAGTAGCTGATTTTAAGGGTGTTTCAGTAGTAAATTATATTAGTTATTCAGAAGAAAATAATGAAGAAAATAATTATAAATTATCAGAAAATTCTAAACTGATTGAAAATTACAAATATTGCACAGATTTATTAAATAGGAAAAAATACTTTTCACAAGTAGGAGAAGTAGCATATTTAATAAATGATAAAATGTATGTAAATATTAAAACGGCAGAAAGATTGAATTTGAAAACAACATCTTCAAATTATGAAAATTTAAAGTGTGTAAGAAATTTTAATGTTGATAATTCTACGGCAAAGGTATTTGTCAAAAGTAAAAAAATGTAGTATAATAGTAGGGATATTTTGATGGAGGTAAGTTTATGAAATTTTCAAGCCAGTTTATAACTGCTTTATGTAGATTTGGGCAATATAGTAGATTGCTTTTAAATAAACCAATGAGAGTTTTTTGGTATTTTATTATAATTTGTGCATTATGTTTTTGTATAAAGTGTGGAGCATTTTTTCATGGATATGCTCAAGCAGGAGGCATTTCAGGTCTTGCTAATACATACTTGCCAGAGTTTTCTATAGAAAATGGCAAACTTATATGCTCTGACTATAAATTTGAAGATGAAATTGCTGGTATAGATATAGTAGTTGATACTTCACCAGATTTTGTGGCAACAAAAGATATGGTAAGTGATAATACAGTTGCAGTTATTGCAGATAGTACAAAATTAATAGTTGCAAACCCAATGCAGTATCAGGAAATAAGATTTGACGACAGGTCTTTTGATGGACTTACAAAGGAAAAGATAGTTAAATATCTTGAACAATCCCTTTTAGTAAAGCTTATGCTTGGCTGTATCGTGTTTATGATGTTTGGTATGTATGTTTTTAATTATGCAATATATGTGCTTTTGTCTATTTGTATAGGCAATTTAATAAATGCTTTTGTAAAGACACAAATAAGATACGGTGGTATGGTCAAATTAGGCATTTATGCAATTACTTTTCCTAGCTTGTTAACCGCAGTTACATCAGCTGTTATGAATTTATTGGGATATACAGGAAATAACAATTTTAATGTTATTCTGTTTGCTGTTTTAGTAGGGGTATATATGTATCTTGGTCTTAAAAATATTAAGGCAAGTAATGGATATATTGTAGCTACATTATAGGAGGTTTTTATGGCGTATCAGGCACTTTATAGAAGATTAAGACCTCAACGATTTGAAGATGTAATCGGTCAGGAGCATATAATAAGAACTCTGAAAAATCAGATTGAAAAAGACAGAATAAATCACGCATATTTGTTCTGTGGTACTAGAGGTACAGGTAAAACTACAACTGCTAAAATTTTTGCCAGAGCCATAAATTGTACTGGAGAGGGCGAAAAACCTTGTAACGAATGTTCGGTCTGTAAAGAGGCTTTAAAGGGTACTAACTTAAATATTATTGAAATTGATGCTGCTAGTAACAATAGTGTTGATAATATTAGAGATATAGTGGAAGAAGTAAAATATCCACCTACAGAGGGCAGATATAAGGTATACATTATTGATGAAGTGCATATGCTTACTACCAGTGCATTTAATGCTCTTTTAAAAACATTGGAAGAGCCACCAGCCCATGTTGTGTTTATACTGGCAACAACAGACCCTCAAAAAATGCCAGTAACTGTTCTTTCTCGTTGCCAAAGATTTGATTTTCATAGAATTGGTCACAAAGATATGGTAAAAGTTTTGACTGAATATATGGAAAATGAGAAAGCTGATGTGGATATTTCGGCACTTGAATATATTGCTGAAATTTCAGACGGTGCTATGAGAGATGCCCTTAGTGTGCTTGACCAATGCCTTAGTTTTTACTATGATAGAAGAATTACAGAAAAAGAAGTAAGAGAAATTACTGGTGCAACAGACAGAGGTGTATTTTTTGATATTACATCAGCTATGAACTTTAATGATAGTGGAAAATGTATGGAAATCATAGACGACATTGTTATTAAGGGGAGAGATATACAACAGTTTGTTCAAGATATGATTTTGCATTTAAGAAATTTGCTTTTAGCTGTTTCTGTAAATAAAGAATCAAAGGCATTAGATTATTCTCAGGATTATATTGAAAAATTAAGACAACAGGGAAATTCCATAGGCTACGATTACTTACTTATACTTATAAGCAATTTTTCTGAACTTGCTAACCAAATGAAGTATTCTCCGAATCCTAGAATACTTTTAGAGGTATGTTGTATAAAGGGTTGTAATCCGGTTACAGGTCAGGATTATGGTTCAGTTGTTAAGCGTATGGCTGATATTGAGCGTGTAATTGAAAAGGGCGGAGTTCCTTCTAGTGGTGTTGTAAATAACGCACCAGTACAAGCACAGGAGGAAGGACCGGAAAAAGAAGTTGTAATTACAAAGGCAATACCAGAGGATATTAAGGAGGTTATATCAACTTGGAAAAAGTTTGTTTCTTCTCTTAATACTGGTATTGTTAAGGCTATGCTTGGTAGTGTTATTCCAGCTTTTATAGACGGAGATATTATGTACTTAGTTTGCCCTACAAATGGACATCTTGTGGTACTTACAAAGAATATTGATGAAATAGTTGAGAATATTACAAAGTTTTATAGCAAAGAATTTAATATAAAACTTATACTTGAAAAGAATTATAATACTATGCACAGCGAAGTTTATGGTGCAAGAGATAATACAGTAAAAGTTCTTACAAAAGAAAGTTTTGCTGTACTTGGAGATAATGTTAATTTTATAGATTAGACTTGATAAGAGTAAATAAATATTATATAATTAATTATATTTGATTTTTAGGAGGATAAAAATGGCAAAAGGTTTTAACGGCGGTTTCGGCGGTATGAATATGAACAATCTTATGAAGCAGGCTCAGAGAATGCAGAGGCAGATGGCTGAGGCACAGCAGGAACTTGAAACAAAGGAATTTGAAGTAACAAGCGGCGGTGGTGCTGTTAAGGTTGTTATTACAGGTAAAAAGGAAATTAAGTCTATTGATATTAATCCAGAAGTTGTAGACCCAGATGATGTAGAAATGCTTCAGGACTTAGTTATGACAGCTGTAAATGAAGCTATCAGACAGGCTGATGAAGCAGCTAGTGGTGCATTAGGTGGTATCGCTGGTGGTCTTGGTGGCAACATCCCAGGTTTATTCTAGGAGATTGAAATGAATTATTACGGCGGTTATGTAAATCGACTTATTGAACAGCTTTCCAGACTGCCGGGTATCGGTGGCAAAAGTGCTCAAAGATTGGCATTCCATATTATAAATATGCCAGAAAAAGATGCAGAACTTCTTGCTGATACTATACTTAGTGCAAAGAAAAATGTGAAATACTGTTCAAAGTGTTGTACTCTTACAGATACGGACCCATGCACAATTTGTTCTAACCCTAAGAGAATACAATCTTCTATTATGGTTGTAGAGGATTCAAGGGATATGGCAGCTTACGAAAAAACTGGAGAGTACAAGGGACTTTATCATGTTTTACAGGGGGTTATATCTCCTCTAAAGGATATAGGTCCAAATGATATTAAAATTAAAGAACTTATTTCTCGATTAGATGAAAATGTAAAAGAGGTTATTATTGCTACAAACCCTACTGTTGAGGGAGAGGCTACTGCTATGTACATTAGTAGATTAATTAAACCTATGGGAATTAAAGTCACAAGAATTGCCCATGGCGTGCCAGTAGGTAGCGACCTTGAATATGTTGACGAAGTTACTCTTTCAAGAGCTCTTGAGGGTAGACGAGAAATGTAATATCCTATAAAATACCTCCAAATCTGGGGGTATTTTCAATATAAGGAGGTTTTTATGGATATAAAAGATATTTTAAGCAAAGTTGACCACACTCTTTTAAACCCTAAGGCCACTTGGGAAGAAATAAAAAATATTTGTGATGACGGTATGAAGTATTGTACTGCAAGTGTATGTATACCACCTAGCTTTGTTAAAAGAGCAAAGGAGTATGTAGGCGAAAATTTAAAAATCTGTACAGTTATTGGTTTTCCAAATGGCTATAATACAACTGATGTTAAGATTTTTGAAACAGAAAATGCTCTTAAAAATGGTGCTGATGAAATAGATATGGTTGTTAATTTGGGAGATTTAATGGACAAAAATTATGATAATATATTGTCTGAAATAACAAAAATTAAGGCTGTTTGTGGTACAAAGATTTTAAAGGTTATTATAGAAACTTGTTTGCTTAATGAAGAACAGAAAATAAAAATGTGCGAAATAGTTACTAAAAGTGGAGCAGATTTTATAAAAACAAGCACAGGATTTTCTACAGGTGGAGCAACTTTTGAGGATATAGAACTTTTTGCTAAATATGTAGGTAAAAATATTAAAATTAAGGCTGCCGGAGGTATTAGTTCTATTGCTGATGCTGAAAAATTTATATCTCTTGGGGCAGATAGACTTGGCACAAGTCGAATAGTGAAAATAGTAAAAAGTAATGAGATATAGTATCTATTTTAAAATAAAGCAAAAACTTAATAGGAGTTGAAAGTGTTGAAAAATAGAATGGTCTGCGAATGTTATGACATTACTGTGGATAAAATAAAACAGGCTTTACTAGATGGAGCAAAGGGCTATGACGATTTAGTTAAATCAATGCGTCTTGGTGTTCTCTGTTCAGCCTGTATAGGCGATGCCAAAAAAGTAGTAGAACAATTACAAAATGAAATAGAGGAAGAAAAAAATAGAGGTACGGTGTGAAAGCCGTACCTCTGTTTTTATGATAAATTACTTTGTCATCATCTTGTTTACAGCACTTGCAATAGCTCTTAATGAACTCTTTGCGATGTTTGAGCTTGTGCCAATACCGAAGTAAGAATTCTGGTCTGCGTCATAAATCTGAATGTATGTAATAGCCTTTGACTGATTACCAAAAGACATTGAATGTTCGCTATAGTTTACAATATTAAAGTGAATATCAAATTCTTCCATTAATGACTTACAGAAAGCATCAATGATACCATTACCCTTACCAGTAATAACAACAGACTTGCCATTGTATGTTAAGTCGCACTTAATCTGAACACTATCGTCGCCAGATTCTTCTTCTGTATAGTAATTAACTGAAAGAGGTTCTTTTACATAGTAAGTATCGAAGAATAAATCTCTGATTTCTTCTGGCTGTAATTCCTTATCAAGTTCAACAGAATCTTCTGTAACAATAGCACCAAAGTTCTGCTGCATACTCTTTGGAAGAATTAAGCCATAGTTGTTTTCAAGAATGTAAGATACACCACCCTTACCAGACTGACTGTTAATTCTGATAATAGGGTCGTAGTTTCTACCTACATCAATAGGGTCAATAGGTAAGTAAGGAACTTCCCAACGGTCTGGGTGTTCAGCCATTTTAGCCATACCCTTTTTAATAGCATCCTGATGAGAGCCAGAGAATGCAGTATATACTAAATCGCCAGCATAAGGGTGTCTTGGGTGAACATCCATACCTGTTGAAGATTCATAAATTTCAATAGCCTCATTAATCTGAGAGAAGTCAAGCTTAGGGTCAATACCCTGAGAAAACATATTAAGTGCCATTACCATAATATCGGCATTACCAGTTCTTTCGCCGTTACCAAAAAGTGTACCTTCAATTCTGTCAGCACCAGCTAAAAGACCAAGTTCAGATGCTGCAACACCACAACCTCTATCGTTGTGAGCATGAAGACTGATGATTACATTTTCTCTGTTCTGAAGATGTGTAGCAACATATTCAATCTGGTCAGCATATACATTAGGAGTTGACATTTCAACTGTGTTAGGTAAGTTAAGGATTACCTTTTTGTCTGGAGTAGGTTTCCATACATTAAATACTGCGTCACTAATTTCTACAGCATAGTCAAGCTCTGTACCAGAGAAACTTTCAGGAGAATATTCAAACATAAAGTGTTCCTTGCCATATTCTTCAGCAAGTTCATCAACAAGTTTTGCACCAAATACTGCTAAGTCAATGATTTCTTCCTTAGACTTGTTGAAAACTACATCTCTCTGTAAAGTAGAAGTAGAGTTGTAAAGATGAACTACAGCCTTATTAACACCCTTTAAAGCCTCGAATGTCTTTCTGATAATGTGTTCACGACTCTGAGTTAATACCTGAATAGTAACATCATCAGGAATTAAGTTCTGTTCAATTAATGTACGGCAGAATAAGTATTCTGTTTCACTTGCAGCAGGGAAACCAACTTCGATTTCCTTGAAACCGATTTTAACAAGATACTGGAAGAACTTAATTTTCTGGTCAAGGTTCATAGGCTTTTCAAGTGCCTGATTACCATCTCTAAGGTCAACACTACACCAAATAGGTGCTTTTTCAATAACCTTGTTAGGCCACTGTCTGTTAGGTAAATTAACTGGTGGGAACTGTCTGTAACGCTTAAAATTCATTTTTCTTTTCTCCTCTCAAAAATTTAAAAATATGTATTGTTTATGTGTCAAAAGTTTATCGGTAAAATGCCGATAGTATCAAAAAAAGCCTTCGTCTACTAAGAGACGAAGGCATAAACCTCGTGGTACCACTCTAATTCCTTGCAAGCAAGGCTCTCATTCAGGTACAAGCTAAAAAAGCTGATACCCTGTCCCTATATCGGTGGACTTTCCGTTTCAACCTACTTAAAGTTCAGCTGAACCACTCAAAGGCGAGTTCGGTTAAGCAAGAATACTGCCTTACACCAGCCGACAGCTCTCTGAAAAACTCAACATAACTTACTGCTCCTTATCACAGTGTTACCAGAATATAACATTTGATGTAAGTTATAATAACACAGCATAAAATTTTTGTCAAGTTATTATTTTTTTCTTTTTGCTCTTTTTGCCTTTGTCTTCTTTTTTTCTACACTATAGCCAAATTTTCCTAATTTTTTGCCTAAGCCATAGTATTCTCCATGAGAATAGCAAATTGGCTTTGTATCTGAATATATAAACTTGCCTTTTTCGTCCATATATTTTTCATCAGCTAAAGTGCCCACAACTTCAGCAACAAACATATCGTGACTGCCAAGATGTACAATTTCCTTTACTTTGCACATAATATTCATAGGGCTTTCGGCAATAGCAGGACAGCTTACAAGAGGGCATTCCTCTTTTGTCAATTTCATTTCTTTAAATTTGTCATATTTGCTACCACTTCTTACGCCACACCAATCTGTAGCATAGGCAAGGGCTTCAGTTGTTACATTAATTACAAATTCGCCAGTTTCCTTAATTATATTGTAGGAATGTCTTTCCGGTCTAACAGAAACATAGGTCATAGGTGGATTTGTGTTTATTGTACCAGTCCAAGCTACAGTAATAATATTGCTTTCTTCCATTGTGCCACAGCTGACCATAACAACGGGTACAGGATAAAGCATATTTCCGGCTTTCCATAATTCTTTGCTCATATTTTTCCTCCATAAATTCATTAATGTAATTATAACTGATAAAAACTATTTTTTCAATTGATATTAAGACAATATAATGTTAAAATAAATAGAATAGGATTGAGAGGTTGAAATATGAATTTACCAAAGGAATATACAGAAAAAATGAAAAGGCTGTTAGGAAATGAATATGACAGCTATATAGAGAGTTTTTCTCAGCCAAGATATTATGGATTGAGAGCTAATACACTAAAGGTTACACCAGAAGAATTGACTTCAATGGTTGATTGGAAATTGGAACAAGTGCCATGGTGTAAAGAGGGTTTTTACTATGACGGCGAAAATGTTCGCCCTGCAAAACACCCTTATTACAATGCTGGACTTTACTATATACAAGAACCGTCAGCTATGTCTACAGGTGCTATGCTTAATGTTGAACCTGGGGATAGAGTTTTGGATTTATGTGCAGCACCAGGTGGCAAAAGTACACAGGTTGCCGCAAAGTTAAAGGGTCAAGGCATTATTGTAAGTAATGATATTAGTGCAAGCAGATGTAAGGCACTTTTGAAAAATATTGAGGTTAGTGGTGTTCCTAATTGTGTTATTACAAATGAAATGCCGGAAAATTTAGCTAAAAAATTCCCTAAGTTTTTTAATAAAATTATTGTTGATGCCCCTTGTAGTGGAGAGGGAATGTTTAGAAAAGACGACTCAGCTGTTAAAAGTTGGGAAACTCACAAAACAGAAATGTGCTGTGGACTTCAAAGAGAAATATTAAAGTATGCAGCAGATATGCTTTGTGACGGTGGTATTATAGCTTATTCTACTTGTACTTTTGCTCCAGAAGAAGATGAGGGTATGATGCAAGAATTTTTAAATACTACAGGCAAAGATTTTGAAATTATAGATTATGATAAATCAACAGGATTTATTGACGGTAAGCCACAATGGGTAGAAAATGGCGAAGATTATCTTAAAAAATCTGGTAGACTTATGCCTTATAAAGTAAAGGGCGAGGGTCATTTCTTATGTCTTTTAAGAAAAAAAGGAGAAGCTTCAGAGCCGGTATATGCAAAGGATAAAACAGCTAGTGAAAAGTCTTTAGTGGATTACTATGAATTTGTTAAAAATTCTCTTAATTGTCCACCAAAGGATAACCTTATTATCCATGGCAGTAGTCTTTTGTCTGTGCCTTATTGCGTAGACTTGAGAGGTCTTAGAGTAATGAGAAGTGGTCTTTATATAGGCGAATTAAAGAAAAACAGATTTGAACCAAGTCAGGCGTTTGCTATGACACTTAAAAAAGAAGATGCAAAAATAAGCATTGATTTTAATTTAGATGACGAAAATCTTAAAAGATATATGCGAGGAGAAAGTTTTGCTGTAGATTGTAATGACGGTTGGTGTCTTGTATGCGTTAATGGTTATCCTTTAGGTTGGGGTAAGGTTACAAAAGGCAGACTTAAAAACAAATATCTACCAAGTTGGATGAACATATAGTTTTATAGAAAGTAATGAGGTTTTAAAATGGACTTTTTACCAGTAAATATGGACGAGGCAAGAGCAAGAGGTTGGGAACAGCTTGATTTTGTAATAGTTACAGCTGATGCTTATATTGACCACCCATCTTTTGGTACGGCTATTATAAGTCGTGTACTAGAAAGTAAAGGCTTTAAGGTTGGTATTATTGCTCAGCCAAATTGGAAAACTACAGAAGATTTTATGAAATTTGGAAAGCCTAGACTTTCTTTCCTTGTAAATGGTGGAAATATAGATTCTATGGTAAATCACTATTCCGTTGCTAAAAAGCCTAGAGCAAGGGATTTATATTCTCCAGGTGGAGAAATGGGTCACAGACCAGACAGAGCAACAATAGTTTATTGCCAAAAAATCAGAGAGGCCTATGGACAAGTACCTATTATGATTGGTGGTATTGAGGCAAGTCTTAGAAGATTGTCACATTATGATTATTGGGATAACAAAGTTAGACGCTCTATTTTGCTTGATTCACAGGCTGATATTCTTATGTACGGTATGGGCGAACACCAAATCGTAGAGCTTGCAGAGGCTTTGGATAGTGGAATTGATGTTCACGATTTAACATTTGTAAGAGGTACAGTTTATAAGTCTAAAACTCTTGAAAATTTATACGAAGATTATGTAATGCTCCCTTCATTTAAGGAAAGTTCTACAGATAAAAAGGCTTATTGCAAGAGTTTTTTGAGCCAGTATGAAAATACTGATGCTGTAACAGCTAAAATACTTGTAGAGCCTTACAATGACTGTTATGTAATTCAAAATAAGCCGTCAATGCCACTTTCTCAGTCTGAATTTGACAATGCCTATGGTCTTAACTATATGAGAAATTATCATCCTATGTACGAAGAAAAGGGTGGTATTCCTGCTATTGAGGAAGTTAAGTTTAGTATTATAAGCAATAGAGGTTGTTTTGGTAGTTGCAATTTCTGTGCTTTAGCTTTCCACCAAGGTCGAGTTATACAGGCAAGAAGTCACAAGTCTATTATTAATGAAGCAAAAAAAATAACATGGGAACCTGATTTTAAGGGCTATATTCACGATGTAGGTGGTCCAACAGCTAACTTTAGACAGCCAGCTTGTGATAAACAGCTTACAAAGGGTGCTTGTAAAAACAGACAATGCCTTTTCCCAGATGCCTGTAAGAATTTAAAGGTAGACCATAGAGATTATGTAAAACTTTTGAGAGAGTTAAGAGAATTGCCAAAGGTTAAAAAGGTCTTTGTTCGTTCTGGTATAAGATATGACTACCTTATTTACGATAAAGACGAAACATTTTTCAAGGAGCTTTGTCAATATCATGTTAGTGGTCAGTTAAAGGTTGCACCTGAACATGTTGCACCTAGAGTTCTTGAAAAAATGGGTAAACCATCAAGACAGGTTTATGACAAATTTACAAAGAAGTTCTATGATATAAATAGAAAAATTGGCAAGGAACAGTATCTTGTGCCTTATTTAATGAGTTCACATCCTGGTAGTGATTTAGATGCTGCTATTGAACTGGCTGAATATTTAAGAGATTTAGGATATATGCCAGAACAGGTACAGGATTTTTATCCTACACCGGGAACACTCTCAACTTGTATGTTTTATACAGGACTTGACCCAAGAACTATGAAGGAGGTGTATGTTCCAAAGACACCTCACGAAAAGGCTATGCAGAGAGCTTTAATACAGTATAGAAATCCTAAAAATTATAAGCTTGTAGAGGAAGCACTTAAAAAGGCTGGCAGAGAAGATTTAATAGGTTTTGATAAAGAATGTCTTATCAGACCTTATGTGCCAAGAGTTCATAAAAAAGATGATAAGAAACCGGCATATAAGGGCAAAGGAAGTAATAAATCAAACCCTAAGTCAAATGGTAATGGAAAATCTAGTCGTAAGGGTAAAACTATAAGACAGGTTCATAAAAAGAAAAATAAATAATATGGCAAAATATATGTATTTTGTAATTTAGTACAAATTTATAAATTGGCTATTGACAAAAGTTTTGTGCTGTGATACAATCCTTTCATAAACAAAGGCGTTTGCTCAGGGGAGCAAGCGCCTTTTTCGTTGTTTGCATAAAGCCGGCATTGTGAACAGAAAAATAAAAACAGAGGATTATTTAGGAGGAGTCTATTATGGTAAACAGCGGAGATACTGGATTTGTACTTATTTGTGCCGCTTTTGTGTTCTTTATGACACCTGGGCTTGCACTTTTCTACGGTGGTCTTGGTAGAAGAAAAAATGTTGTAAACACAATGTTATCATCACTATTTTTAGTTGGGGTATCTATTGTACTTTGGGTTTTAGTTGGTTATTCACTTTCATTTAGTGGCAATATTGGTGGCGTTATAGGTAATTTGGATTGGATAGGTATGAAGGGTGTCGGTATGGAAGCTGGACCTTATTCTGACAATATTCCTAACTTAGCTTTTGCAGCTTTCCAAATGATGTTTGCAATTATTACACCAGCACTTATTACTGGTGCAACAGCAGGAAGAATGAAGTTTAAGGCTTCATTTATATTTATGATTTTATGGTCATTTATTGTATATTATCCAATGGCTCATATGGTATGGGGTCAGGGTGGACTTTTAGGCGACGGTCTTCTCCATTCAGTTGACTTTGCTGGTGGTAATGTAGTACATATTAGTTCTGGTGCTAGTGCATTGGTACTTTGTATTGCTCTTGGCAAAAGACAGGGTTACGAATCTCAGTCATACAGAATACATAATATTCCAATGGTAGCTTTAGGTGCTAGTATACTTGTCTTCGGTTGGTTCGGCTTTAATGCTGGTAGTGCTTTAAGTGCTAATGGTCTTGCAGCTCACGCATTTATGACAACAGCTACATCTTGTGGTGCAGCAATGGTTTCTTGGATGTTTATTGAAGTAATGCAGAGTGGTAAGCCATCTCTTGTAGGTGCAGCTACTGGTTTAGTTGCTGGCTTGGTTGCTATTACTCCAGGTGCAGGCTTTGTACCTATTTGGTCAGCAGTAATTATTGGTATTATTGTTTCTCCAATCTGTTATTTTATGATTGCGGTTGTAAAGAAAAAGTTTGGATATGATGATGCCCTTGATGCTTTCGGATGCCATGGTATAGGTGGTATGTGGGGTGGTATTGCTACAGGTATATTTGGTCTTTCTTCTATTAATAATGTGGCTGAATGGAATGGCCTTTGCTTTGGCGATACAAAGCTCTTTATTGCTCAGGTAGTAAG
This sequence comes from Eubacterium sp. CAG:274, assembly GCA_000432155.1. GTDB lineage: Bacteria > Bacillota > Clostridia > Lachnospirales > CAG-274 > CAG-274. The sequence continues at coordinate 290,194 of FR888508.1, read as the reverse complement.
TATTTTAGTTACTATTGTTGTAGCTATTGTTGGTACACTTATTTGTCTTACTATTACAAAGTTAATTACACCAATTAGAGTTAGCAAGAAAGATGAACTTATTGGTCTTGATAAGTCAGAACATAGTGAAACTGCATATCCATCATTTAATGGTTTTGATTGATAAGGGGAGGTACTGTTATGATTAAAATTGAAGCTATTGTAAGAGAAGATAAATTTGAAGATGTAAAACAGGCTTTGCAAAACATAAAAATTAATGGTATTACAGTTTATCAGGTTATGGGCTGTGGTACTCAGAGAGGTTATGTAGAGTATGTCAGAGGCCACGAAGTAGATATTAATATGCTTCCTAAGATTAAGTTTGAAATTGTAGTTTCAGATGAGGAGTGGGAGAAAAAAACTATATCTGCAATACAAAAGGCTGCTTATACAGGACACCCTGGCGATGGTAAGATTTTCTCTTATGATTTAAAATCAGCTATGAGAATTAGAACTAAAGAAACTGGTTATGATGCTATTCAGCCAGAAGATGATGAAGATTAATATAAAAAGTGGTTGTCAATTTAATGTTGACAGCCACTTTTTTGGTTACATATAATATTATATAAGGAAAATTAAAAGAATAGGAGGTAAAATTATGCAGTACATAAATCATTACAAGTCGCCTATTGGCGGTATTACTTTGGGTAGTGACGGAGAAAATATTATTGGATTGTGGTTTGACGGAGAAAAATATTTTGGCAATACATTATATGAACAAACAGAAGAAAAAGAACTTCCTGTGTTTGATTTAACAAAACAATGGTTAGATATTTATTTTAGTGGAAATGAACCTGATTTTATGCCACCTATAAAAGAATATGGCTCAGAATTTAGATTGACTGTTTGGGAGGAGTTAAAGAAAATTCCTTATGGAAATACAGTAACTTATGGAGAAATTGCAGACACCATTGGAAAGAATAGAGGTATTGAAAAAATGTCCTCTCAGGCCGTTGGAGGTGCTGTGGGTCATAATTCTATATCCATTATTATTCCTTGTCATAGGGTTATAGGTGCAAAGGGAAATTTAACAGGATATGCCGGTGGTATAGACAAGAAAATCAAACTTTTAGAACTAGAGGGAATAGATGTAAATAAATTTTTTATATCTAAAAGTAAAAATTCTTTTTAATTCAAAATAGGAAAAATCTTTTTATCAGAGATGGCTTATGACAAAGGGTTAAAATAACTAAAAGCCTACTAGCTTAAATTTAAAAGTTAGTAGGCTTAATTTTTAACTTAATTCTTCGTATTCTTCGTATACATCCATTAAATCTTCTTCAAGTTTTTCTTTTTCTTCGAAAATTTCTCTTGAACGGTGAGCGTCAGTATAAACTTCTTCTAATTCTAGCATATCTGAAAGCTCTTTGATTTTTTCTTCTATTTCTTCAATTCTTTCTTCAAGTTTTGCAAGCTGATTTTCCTTTTTGCGTTTTAAAGCCTGTTCTTCTTTTTGTTTTTGCCAATCTATTTTTGTATCTTTGACAGCTTGAACAGTTTCAGTTTCAGCTTCTTCTATTTTAGTTTTTTCTAAATAGAAATCGTAATTACCAAGATATTTAGTTACACCATTCTTTTCCATAGCAAGAACAGTTTTTGCAGTAGAATTTATAAAATATCTATCATGAGATATGTAGAGAACAGTACCTTCATAGTTGTTTATTACATTTTCCAAAATCTGCTTAGAGTCTAAATCAAGGTGGTTTGTAGGTTCGTCAAGAATAAGGAAGTTAGCATTTGAAAGCATAATTTTAGCAAGAGCTACTCTACCTTTTTCGCCACCACTTAATGTAGAAATCTTTTTGAAAACATCATCGCCAGTAAATACAAAAGCAGCAAGAACATTTCTTATTTTAGTATTTGTAAGAGTTGGGTATGTATCTGATATTTCTTCGAAAATAGTCTTTTCAACATGTAAGTCAGATTGTTCCTGGTCATAATAACCCACTTCAACATTAGCTCCTAATTTTATTTTACCAAATGTAGGAGTAAGTCTACCCAGTATAATTCTTAAAAGTGTGGTTTTACCTACGCCATTAGGACCTATAAGTGCAATTTTGTCGCCTTTCTTAACTTCGAAAGAAATGTCAGAAAAAATATTCTGATAATTAAAGTCCATAGCTACATTTTCTACAGAAAGAACATCATTTCCACTTTCTTTATCTGGAGTTATTGTAAAGTGCATTTTATCAGGTAGAGATTCTGGGACATCAAGTCTTTCAATTTTATTAAGCTGTTTTTCTCGGCTTTCAGCTCGTTTAATAGACTTTTCTCTGTTAAATTCTCTTAATTTTTTTATAACTTCTTCCTGATGCTTAATTTCTCTTTGCTGATTTTCATATTGCTTTTGGGCAATTTCTCTGTCAACAATTTTCTTATTGTAATAGTATGTATAGTTACCGTAATATACCTTAGCTTTATGGTTTTCTACTTCTATTACTTTTGATGCAACTTTATCAAGGAAATATCTGTCGTGAGATATAATCATAACAGCACCGTTATAAGATTTTAAATAATCTTCAAGCCAGCCAATAGAGTTAATATCAAGATGGTTTGTAGGTTCGTCTAAAAGAAGTAAATCCGGAGCACTTAAAAGCAACTTACCTAAGGCTACTCTAGTTTTTTGACCACCAGAAAGTTCGCCTATATTTTGACTGCTTTCATCAGTAGAGAAACCAAGACCTTTTATTACACCACGAATACGGCTTTCATATTCATAACCGTTTTTTTCTTCCAATTGATGAGAAAGGTCAGAGTATTTTTTCATAAGGTCATCAAGGGCAGTACCTGTTGAACTAGCCATTTTTACTTCAATATCTCTCATTTCCTGCTCAAGAGCCATAATAGGTTCAAAAACAGTTAAAAGCTCGCCATATATAGTTTTGCTAGAATCAACTTCAAGAGTCTGAGAAAAATATCCTATAGTTGTAGTTTTAGGGCAAATTACTTCGCCATCATCGTGACTTAATTCCCCTGTTATAATTTTAAAAAGAGTTGATTTGCCGGCACCATTTACACCAACAATAGCAACTTTGTCTTTTTCTTCTATATTAAATGACACATTTTTTAGTATTACATCTGTGCCAAATGATTTGCTTATGTTATTTAGAGCTAAAATCATAATATTCCCTCCTTATGGGATTTATATTATACTATATTTATTGTAACAGAAAAAAACACAAATTAAAAGGGGTGTTAAATAAAATTAATTACAAATTTAGTTTTGTAGAGGTTTTAAAAACATTGACAGAAATGCTACAAAGGTGTTATACTCTACCTTGGGTGATATTATATGGAAGAAAAAACAATTTCTATTGCGGTAATAAAAAGATTACCTCGATATTATAGATATTTAGGCGATTTACTTGATAATGGTATTACAAGAATTTCGTCTGGGGATTTAAGTAAAAAAATGAATGTTACAGCATCACAGATTAGACAGGATTTAAACAAATTTGGGTGCTTTGGTCAGCAAGGCTATGGATATAATGTAGAAATGCTGTACGATGAAATAAGAAAAATATTGGGATTAGACCGAGTATACAACTTAATAATAGTTGGTGGTGGTAATTTAGGACAGGCTTTAGCTAACTATGATAACTTTAAAAGGCGTGGCTTTAATTTCGTAGCTATATTTGATAAAGACCCTAATCTTATTGGTAAAGTGGTTCATGGTATAGAAATTAAAGATGTAGAACTTATAGATGCTTATTTAAAAGTAAATCAAGTTGATATTGCTGTTCTATCACTTCCAAAGGAAAATGCATTACAAATTTCTAATTTGCTTGTGGCAAATGGTGTAAAGGGTATTTGGAATTTTTCTCATGTAGACTTACATACTCCAAAGAGTGTTGTTGTGGAAAATGTTCATTTAACAGATTCTCTTATGACATTGTCATATAAGCTTAGTAATATGTAAGGAGAGTGGATATTTTGAATCAGGAATATAAAATGAATGGCTCTGAAAAGTTTATGGGTGTTTTACTGATTTTAGTTATGGCACTCATTCCCCTTATTTGTAAAGTAGCTGTTGTTCCAGTAAGTGTAGATGAATACAATGTTGTGCGTTCATCGGCTAGCGTTACTGATGTTTTTAGCTATTACAAGTCAGTATTTATAATTATTTTTGGAGTTGTTATTGCTTTGGCAATGGCATTTCAAATTTTGGGACAGGACGGATTTACTGTAAATTTTAAGACTATACCAGTTATTCTTGTTGGTGTAATGGGTCTTTTAATATTGTTGTCTTCTCTTTTTTCTTCAGCTAAGACAGTTGCTTTCAAAGGTGTTTCTGAAAGATATGAAGGTGCTTTTGTATGGCTGTGCTACATAGCATTTTTCATTGTTGCTATGGCATTTAGCTCAAATATAAAGCGTTTTAGTTGGATATTGACAGGAATTATGATTTCTGGTGCTTTAGTAGGTTTAATAGGCTTTGGTCAGTTCTTTGGAGCTAATATTTTTAATTCTCAGGCATTTGCAAAGTTTATTATGGGTTCTTACTACAAGGGTCAAAGTCTTAATATACGCTTTGACTCAGTTTTTGCAACACTTTATAATCCAAATTGTGCAAGTATGTTCTTTGCTATGATGTTTTGTGCAGTTGGTATTATGGCTGTGTTTATGCCAATCAAAAATAAGGTTAAAATTCCTCTTATTGTTCTTGCCTTAATACTTCTTGTGGCACTTGTTGGTACAAACGGTGCTGGTGGTTTTATTGGTACTGTTGCAGGTGTAGGAATTTCTGCTATTGTTGCAATTTGCTATTATGTATTCAAGGTTAAAAGTCCAAAGGCTATAATTGCTTGTGTTATTGCTATAGTTATAGCTATTGGTGCTGTAGTTGTATTCTTTAATACAGATAATAAAATTGTGGCAAAAATAAATATTATAACTGAAGCACTTAAAGACGGTCAGAGCTTAGGTGGTTCAGCAAGTTTCTACGAAGATGTTAATGTTGATGGAGAAACAGCTACAGTTATAACAAAAGACGGCAATTACACTATTGATTATGCAGAGGCAGGAACTCAGCTTATGCACAACGGTAATGTACTTACTCCAGTATCTATTGAACCAATGGAAAGTCAGAAAGACGGTAAAACATATACATTTAATGAATCCGGTATGACTTGGAAAATGATGATTTATGGTAACAACGCAACATTAGTTGGTGTTGACCCACAGGGAACAGAAACATACTTTATGTTTAGTGAAGTAGATGGCAAGTTATCAATGGTTGACAGATTTGGTACACCAGTTGACTTAAATGTACCTGTTGAAAGTTTTGGTTTTAAGGGTGTTGAAAGACTTGGCTCAAACAGAGGTTATATTTATTCAAGAAGTATTCCTCTTTTAAAGCACAATATTATTTTAGGTGCTGGTGCAGATAACTTCGTTTTAGAATTTCCACAGCAGGATATAAAGAGTAAGCTTGAATTTTTAGGCGACCCTTATGTTATCATTGATAAACCACATAATATGTTTTTACAAATGGGTATAAATGATGGCTGTATTGCTCTTTTAGTTATGATTGCACTTTTCGTTCTCTATGTTGCTCAGACAATAAAGAGAATTTTTACAGATAATAATAAATATTTACAGGCTGTTAGATATGGTCTGATGGCTGGTTGTATAGCATATATGATTACAGGGCTTACAACAGATAGTGTTGTTTCCGTTGCTCCGGTATTTTGGATAATGCTTGGTGCAGGTTTTGGTGTCAATATGATTGGCAATGAAAAACAGGAAGAAAAAATTAAATAATATTAAAAATAGAGATGAAGATTTTATTTGAATTTTCATCTCTATTTGCTATTTTAGGGGAAATATGATATTATAGAATATATTTTAATGTTTATTGATTGGAATGTTTAGAATGTCTAAATTAAATGCAATTTCAAAGGCACAGCAAGGAAAAACTTTGCTTTATGTCTTTATGGATATTATACTTATTAATTTTTCAATTATATTGGGAATAACACTTTGGTACGGTGGTACAATTCCAGGTTTGCCAGGAGGAAAAAGTGTTGTTATTAATCCGGAGGCTTGGCTTTGGTATAGCTATGCCGTTATTTGGGTTACACCTATTTGCGTAATTGTATATGGTATTTTTAAATTTTATTCTAATATATGGAAATATGCCTCTATTGACGATGTCTATAAAATAGTAATAGCCGATACAATTATATTTGTGTCTCTCTACTATATAGATAGATTTTTCATAAGTAAGAATGTCGATTTTATGTTGCCTAGGCGTATGCTTTTGGTGGCTTGGATAATTGATGTTGTGCTTTTTGTCTTTTCTCGCTCCGGTTACAGACTCATTAAAAAGTTTTTTATAAATTTGGGAAATATTATTTCAAAGAAAACAGGTACTAAGAGGGTTCTTGTTGTAGGTGCTGGAGATGCTGGCTACAATGTAGTGAAAAGTATTGCCAACGGTGGTAAGGGTTATGAAAACAAAACAGCCATAATTGTAGTTGATGACGATTTTAGAAAAAATAATTCAAACATTATGGGTGTCAGAGTAACATATAATTGTGATAGTATTCCTCGCCTTGCAAAGGAATACGAAATTGATGAAATAATAATAGCTATACCTTCAGCAAATAGCGTTCAGACTAACAGAATTATAAAAAAATGTACTGAAACCAATTGTGCATTAAAAATGATACCAGCAATAAGTGATATTTCAGACGGAGAATATAATTCTTTAAGAGATTTGAATATAACAGACTTGCTTTTTAGAGATGAAGTTCAGATTGATGTTGAAAGTATTGCAAAATATATAACAGATAAAACTGTTCTTGTAACTGGTGGCGGTGGCTCAATAGGTTCAGAGTTATGTCGTCAGATTGCAAAGTTTAACCCAAAGTTATTGGTTATTTTTGATATTTACGAAAACAATGCCTATGAGCTTTTTAGTGAATTAAAAAACAAGTACGGAGAAAAATTAAATGCTATTGTAAGAGTAGGCACAATAAGAGATATTAATTGTGTGGAAAATGTTTTTAAGGAATATAAGCCACAGGTTGTTTTCCACGCAGCTGCCCATAAACATGTGCCTTTAATGGAGATTGTGCCAGCTGAGGCGGTTAAAAATAATGTGTTTGGTACTTACAATGTGGCAAAGTGTGCTGACAAGTATGGTTGTGACAGATTTGTACTTTTGTCTACAGATAAAGCAGTAAATCCCACTAATGTTATGGGTGCTACAAAGAGGATTACAGAGCTTATAATACAGGAATTTGCAAGCAAAAGTAGAACAAAGTTTGTGGCTGTGCGTTTTGGTAATGTATTGGGAAGTAACGGTAGTGTAATACCTCTTTTCCAAAGACAGATAAAAGAGGGCGGTCCGGTTACAGTAACCCACAAGGATATTACAAGATTTTTTATGACTATACCAGAAGCAAGTCGACTTGTGTTGCAGGCTGCTGCATTAGGTGAAAGTGGCAGAATATTTGTATTAAATATGGGCGAGCAAGTTAAAATTGATGAACTTGCTAGAAATCTTATAAAGTTATCCGGTTACATTCCAGATAAGGATATTCAGATTGTATATACCGGCCTTAGAGCAGGAGAAAAACTTTACGAAGAACTTATTATGGACGAAGAAAAGGACCAGATGCAGTTGGTTTATCACGATAAAATTTTTGTCACAAAACCTATAGATATGGACTATGAAAATTTTGAAAATAATCTTCAGAAATTAAAAAATTCTTGTGAAAAAGATGCCCAGGCTGTAAAATTGGAAATAAAGAAGATTGTGCCTAATTATAATGGAAAGGATTTATAATGTACGGAGTTTTAAAAAGATTTTTTGATATTATCCTTAGTCTTGTAGCTATAATAGTTTTTAGTTGGTTACTTATTATAATAGCTATTGCCATAGTAGTTGAAGATAAGGGAAATATTCTTTTTAAACAAAAGAGAATAGGAAAAAATAAAAAAGAATTTTATATTTATAAATTTAGAACAATGAAAGTAAGTACACCAAAAGATGTACCTACTCATTTGTTGGATAATCCAGAAAGCTATATTACTAAAATAGGTGGCTTTCTTAGAAAAACTTCACTTGATGAATTACCACAGCTTTTTAATATTCTCAAGGGGGATATGTCTATAGTTGGTCCACGCCCTGCTTTATGGAATCAATTTGATTTAATTGACCTTAGAGATAAAAATGGCTCTAATTCTGTTCGCCCTGGACTTACAGGGTGGGCACAGGTTAATGGCAGAGATGAACTCCCTATTGATGTTAAAGCTGGTTTTGATGGAGAATACATAAAGAAAATGAGTATTGTGTTCGATATTAAAATTATACTTATGACAGTTGTTTCAGTATTTACTTCCAAAGGTGTAAGAGAGGGCAGAAATGAAAGTTCTAATAACAGGTAAAAACAGTTATGTTGGCAAAAATATAGGTAACTTTCTTCTATATAAAAATATGGAAGTGAAATATGTTTCTGTTAGAAATGGTATAAGTGAAGATGAGTTTACTGATGTAGATGTTGTAGTTCATTGTGCAGCTATAGTTCATAAAAAAGAGGCAAAGTTTGCTATTTTATATGATAAGGTTAATTATGAACTTACTGTTGATATTGCCGAAAAGGCAAAGAAAAAAGGTGTAAAACAGTTTATATTTATGAGTACAATGGCTGTTTACGGCAAAAGTGAGGGAGAAATAAATGGCAACACACCTTTACAGCCAAAGACACTTTATGGCGAAAGTAAGCTGAAAGCTGAAAAGGCATTAGAAAAAATAGCTGATGAAAATTTTAAAGTTTCAATTATTCGCCCACCTATGGTGTATGGAAGAAGTTGTCCAGGAAATTATAAAAAGCTAAGAATGTTGGCTTTAAAATTGCCTGTTTTTCCTTTGGTGGAAAATAAGAGAAGTTTTATATATGTAGAAAACCTTGCTTATTTTGTTTGGAATACTATTTCAGAAGGTAAAGAGGGAATATTTATGCCTATGGACAGCAAGACAGAGTCTACGGACACTATGTCAAAATATATTTGTAGTGTCAACAATAAAGAAATAAAATTTTCTCCTTTCTTAGGAAAAATGGTAAAAAAAATTCCGCTAAATTCATTAAAAAAAGCTTTTGGCTCTCTTTATTATGGAAATGATATTGCTGAAGTAGTGAGTTTTACTGGGTTTCAAGAGGCTATAAATTACACAGAAAAAAATTTTTAGGTGTAAAGAAAAAATACTTGACAGGCAAGTGGTTTTGTTGTAAAATAGTTGAGGTGTTAGGGGTAAGTAATTTTACTTTACACTACATCACAGGAGATTAAGTATGGATAAGATTTATTATATAACTTTGCTGTACGATTTCTACGGCGAACTTCTGACAGAAAAGCAAAAGGCTGTTATTACTCAGCATTTTCTTAATGACTTATCTCTCAATGAGGTCGCCATTGAACACAACATAACCCGTCAAGCTGTTCTTGATATGATTAGAAGAACTGAAAAGTTACTATTGCAATATGAAGATAAATTACAGCTTGTAAAGAAATACCTTGTTCGTAAAGAAAAGGTTTCTGATGTTTTGAAAAGGCTAGATGCCTTGGGAAATGATGAAAAAATAGAAGATATTAAAAGTTTGGTATCACAGATATTAGACTAGGAGGTTGGTTATGGCTTTTGAAAGTTTATCAAATAAGCTTCAGGATGTGTTCAAACAACTTCGTGGTAAGGGCAAGTTAACAGAGAAAGATGTTAAAACTGCCATGCGTGAAGTTAAATTGGCTCTCCTTGAGGCCGATGTTAATTTTAAAATTGTTAAAGATTTTGTAAATAAGGTTACTGAAAAGGCTGTTGGTGGCGATGTTCTTGAAGGACTTAACCCAGGTCAGCAGGTTGTTAAAATAGTTAATGACGAGTTAGTAACTCTTATGGGTAGCACTCAGTCAAAGTTGACTTTTTCATCTAAATCGCCTACGATTTATATGATGGTTGGTCTTCAGGGTGCTGGTAAAACCACTACTACTGGTAAGCTTGCAGGACAGCTTAGAAAGCAGGGTAAACAGCCATTGCTTGTAGCCTGTGATGTTTACAGACCGGCTGCTATTAAGCAGTTACAGGTGGTAGGTTCAACTTACAATATTCCTGTATTTGAAATGGGACAGGGCGACCCTGTTGAAATTTCAAAAGAGGGTATTAAATATGCTACTGGTCATGGTCATGATGTTGTAATCATAGATACCGCCGGTAGACTCCATATTGATGAAAATCTTATGGACGAGCTTCTTAATATTAAGAATGAAGTAAAACCTCAGGAAATTCTCCTTGTTATTGATGCAATGACAGGTCAGGACGCCGTAAATGTAGCTGAAACATTTAATTCAAAGCTTGGCGTTGATGGTGTTATCATTACTAAAATGGATGGTGACACAAGAGGTGGTGCTGCACTTTCAGTAAGAGCTGTTACAGGTAAGCCTATTAAGTATGTTGGTATGGGCGAAAAGATGGAAGATTTAGAACCTTTCTATCCTGACCGTATGGCATCTCGTATCTTAGGTATGGGCGATGTGCTTAGTCTTATTGAAAAGGCTCAAGGTGCTTTTGATGAAAAGCAAGCTAAGGAACTGGAAAAGAAAATGAGAACTCAGGAATTTAACCTTGAGGACTTTATGAACCAGTTACAGCAAATTAAGAAAATGGGTCCTATTAAAGACCTTATGAAAATGATTCCTGGCATAGGTGGCAAGATTAATCTTGACGAAATAGATGTTGATGATAATGCTACAAAGCATATTGAGGCAATTATTCAGTCAATGACTCCTGCCGAAAGACAAAATCCTGATATATTAAACGGCTCACGCAAAAAGAGAATTGCAAAGGGTTGTGGACGCTCTATTCAGGAAGTTAATAAGCTTTTAAAGCAGTTTAACGATATGAAGAAAATGATGAAGTCTATTACAGATATGCAAAAGGGAAGAAAAGGCAGATTTAAAATGCCATTTGGATTGTGATATTGCTTAATTTATTTAAGTTAATATATAAATTTATTATTTCACAAGGAGGTGAAAGTTGTGTTAAAGATTAGATTAAACAGATTAGGTGCTAAGAAGTCTCCTTTTTACAGAATCGTTGTTGCTGATTCAAGAAAGGCTCAGAACGGTAGCAAGGTAGCTGAACTCGGTTACTACAATCCAACAGTTGAACCTATTGAATTAAAGGTAAATGTTGAAGAAGCTAAGAAGTGGTTAAGCAATGGTGCTCAGCCTACAGATACTGCTAAGGCTTTATTAAAGAAGGCTGGCGTTATCGAATAATACATGGGAGGAACAACCATGAAAGAATTGCTTGAAATTATTGCTAAAAATTTAGTCGATAATCCTGAACAGGTGGTTGTAAACCAGCGTGTAGATGAGGATGCTCTCATTCTCGAGCTTACTGTTGCACAGGATGATATCGGCAAAGTAATTGGCAAGCAGGGTAGAATTGCTAAGGCAATCCGTACCTTTATGAAATCAGCTGCAGGTCGTATAGACCAAAAGGTAGTTGTAAAGATTATGTAATCAGAAAGGTGTTGTACTATTTTTAGTTGCAACGCCTTTTTTGTTAGAAAAATAGATTTGAGGATATTATTATGGAAGATTATTTTGTTATAGGCGATGTAGTTAATACACAGGGTATCAAGGGCGAAGTAAGAGTTATACCTTGTACTGATGACGAATCTCGTTTTGAACTTTTGGATTCTGTTTTCCTTGAACAGAGGGGAAAAATGACAGAATATTATATAGAAAATGTGCGTTATCATAAGCAGTTTGTTCTTCTTAAATTTGAAGGTGTAGACGATATGACAACAGCAGAAAAATTAAAGGGTGCTACTGTTAAAATTCCACCAGAAGATGCTTTACCATTGGAAGAAGGAGAATATTATATAAGAGATTTATATGATATGAATGTAGTTACAGACGAGGGCGAAAACCTTGGCATTATAAAGGATATTCTCTTTACTGGTGCTAATGATGTATATGTTGTAAAGCCTGAAAAAGGCAAAGATATTCTTATTCCAGCTATTAAGGAATGTATACTTGATGTAGATGTTGAAAATAAGAAGATGACTGTAAAGCTTTTAAAGGGGCTGAGAGATTGAAATTCTATATATTAACACTTTTTCCAGAAATGATAGAGGGTGGACTGGAACATAGTATTTTAAAAAGGGCAAAAGAAAATAATTTAATAGATGTAGAGTGTATAAATATAAGGGATTTTTCAAATAACAAACATAATCATGTAGATGATTATCCTTATGGCGGTGGTGCTGGTATGGTAATGCAACCACAACCTATTTATGATGCTTATATGAGTATAAAGCCTAAATTAAGCGAAAATTGTCCTGTGGTCTATATGAGTCCACAGGGCAAGACTTTTAATCAAAATAAGGCTGTAGAGCTTTCTCATTTTGAAGATATGGTAATACTTTGTGGTCATTATGAGGGAGTAGATGAAAGAGTTTTAGAAGAAATAGTGACAGAGGAAATTTCTGTAGGCGATTATGTTCTCACAGGTGGGGAATTGGGAGCGATGATAGTTGTAGATGCTGTTTCAAGACTTATAAATGGTGTGTTAAATAAGGCGGAAAGCTACGAAAATGAAACTTTTTCAGACGGATTGGTTGAGTATCCACAGTATACAAGACCAGTTGAATTTATGGGCAAAAAAGTACCGGATGTACTTTTAAGTGGTCATCACGCCAATGTAGATAAATGGCGTAGAGAACAGTCTGTAATAAGAACATTTAATAAACGCCCTGAATTACTTGAAAATGCTCAATTAAGCAAAAGTGAAATTGAACTAATAAACAAATTAAAGAATAATGGGTGATTTTTATGGAAATTCTTGTTGATGCAGATGCTTGTCCTGTTATAGCTCAAGTAGAAAATGTTGCTCAAAAACATAATGTGCCTGTAACCCTTTTATGCGATACAAGTCATATATTGGAGTCAGAGTATTCAAGAGTAGTTATGGTAGATAGAGGTGCTGACTCTGTAGATATAGTTTTGGTAAATAATTGCAATAAAGGCGATATTGTAGTTACACAGGACTATGGTGTGGCTGCTATGGCACTTGGAAAAGGTGCTTATGCTATTCATCAAAGTGGAAAATGGTTTACAAATGACAATATAGACGAAATGCTTTTTTCAAGACATATTGCAAAAGTTATGAGAAATAGCAAAAAGAAATCCCATTTAAAGGGTGGAAGAAAACGAAATTCTGATGATGATAAGAATTTTGAAATGTCCTTTGAAAGGCTTATTTTAAATGTTTTGGGCAAAAATACTTGACTTATTTACCGATTACATATATAATAATCCTAGTATAACGATATGAAATATTGGTAAAGAGGATGAAGAATATGAAAATTTCAACAAAGGGCAGATATGCTTTAAGGCTTATGCTTGATATAGCAGATAATGGTAAAGAAAATCCTGTTAGAATAAAAGATATTTCAGCAAGACAAGGTATTTCTGATAAGTATTTGGAGCAGATTATTTCTGTGCTTAATAAAGCTGGTTTTGTTAGAAGTATTAGAGGCCCTCAGGGTGGTTATAAATTGACTAGAACTCCTGAAGAATATACAGTAGGTTCTATACTTAGATTGACAGAGGGAGATTTAGCTCCTGTTGCTTGTCTTGAAGGTGGCAATAATGATTGTGAAAGAAGTGGCAGTTGCGTTACTTTAAGAGTTTGGAAAAAGATTAATGATGCAGTAAACGATGTAGTTGATAACATTACTCTTAAAGATTTGATTGATTGGGAACAGGGTTGTGTAGACAATTATGTCATTTAATTAGTATTGAGAATATTTGAATATTGATTAAGTCGTAGTTTAAATGCTACGGCTTTTTTTGTATTAAAAAATATAATATATAGTGTTGAATAATAATACAAAAGGTTATATAATTAAAAGAAAAAGGAAAGGGTGTTAAACTATGGGTGATACTGTAAAAAGATGTAATAACTGTGGTGAAGTATTGTCAAAAGATGATATTTACTGTCCAAAATGTGGCAATAAATTTGAAGAAACAAGCAACGAAACTAAACCAGTTTATTGCTCTAAATGTGGAAGTCTTTTAGAAGATGATGCTAAGTTCTGTAGTTGTTGTGGCGAAAAAGTCCTTACTGAAAAAGAAATTGAAATGGATAAAGTTATAGAAGGCTCAAAAAATATTGGGCAAACTATGGCTGAAAATATTAACAGAAAGAGATTTTGTCCTAATTGTGGAATTGAAATAGGAGAAAGTGACAAATTTTGTGGCAACTGTGGAAGTAGTATAGAAGAAGATAGGGGATATACTTCTTATAATAATTTGTCAAGTGAAGTAGCAGTGGCAGAAAGTATTCCACAAAATGTAAATGAAGCGAAAAAGCTTCACTTCTCAAGAACCCATTTTTCTAAAAAAGTTCTTGCTTATATATTAAGTGGTATAGGTTCAGGAATAGTTGTAATTGCTATAATAGTCGGGATATTACTATGCTATACAGGAAAAGTTGATGGTACAAAAATAGGTGTTTTCAAAAATGAATACGCTATTGCCAAGGTAGATGGTTATCTAAATGAAAAGGACTATAAAAGTGCATCAGATTATGCTGTTTTGGCACAGAGTAAAAAGCCAAAAGATGCAGAATTTCTTACAACACTTGTAGGAAAAATAAATCCTTATAGCCCATTAGATGCTTATACAATGGTAGAAAAGTATATTCAGAAAGTAGGAGAAAATAAGGCTGATAGTAAAATAAAGAAATGGTATGAATTAGGCAAAACTCCTATTGAAGAATTAAATATATCTCCTATTGGTGGCAATTATATTTATCCACCAACAGTTACTTGGGAGGTTAATCAAAATATTATTGGACATGGTATTTATTATACAGTCGATGGTTCAGAGCCTAATGAAAATTCTCCTAAGTATTATACAACAGGTATTAAACTTCCAGGGGATTGTATACTTAAACTTTATGCTGTAAACGGTGCAGGGGAAAAAACAGAGGTTAAATCCTTTGAATACGAAGTTGATGGAAAAAGTCAAAAGAAGATAGAAGAAGTATACAAGAGAGCTGAGAAAACATATGACGAGGCTGTTGTTGGCGACAATGTAGGTCAATGTTTGGAAAGTACAAAGGCTGATTTAAAGAAAGCTATAGATTGGACAAATGAAAAAATTGCAAGTCCGGCAAGTGATATAGCAACAGGAGAGTTAATAGTGTCAGAGCTTAACGCAAAAATTAAGGCTTTGGAAGATTCTAAGGTAGTTAAAACAGACAGAGGGGCATTAAAAAGTGAAATTTCAAGTGCAAATAGCACATATAATTCTCAAAAAGACGGACAATACTATGCTTATTTAGTTTCAGATTTGAAAGTATTTAAAAATGCTATTGATAAGGCTACAGAAATAAGTAAATCCAGAAATCCATCTCAAGATGATATTGACAATGCTGTAAAAAGTTTGAAAAATGCAACATCTAAATTTAATGGTGCAGTACAAACTGTAAAAATGGATACAGTATATAACCAGTATAAGGGCGGATATAGATTTTATACTGATTACAATAATGATTATAAATATGTTTATTTAGAAATTACAAAAGTACAGGGTGGAAAAGTTTATGGCTCTATTGATGTTTCCCACTATACTACTGAAATGGGATATGATAAATCAGTAAGTGCAGTTAAACAATTAAATGGTGTAAAAATATCAGACGGCAAGATTACTTTTGATATTTCAGGCACTTCTACTTACTATAATGATGGAGATTATACTTATAACGAATTTTATGATAGTTTTGACTATCAACCAGGTAATACAGAGGCAAAGGAGTATACAAGCCATGTTACAGCAAGTTTTGTTCAACCAGGAACAATACAAATGAGTTTATCAAATATTGGAGATGGCGAGGAATTAGACGAGGCTATGTATAGAATAAATTAAAAAAGGAATATTTTAAATTTAGTTGAAAAAATTGGCTGACTATAAATTTCTTTCTTTGACATAATAGTTATTGTAACAACAAATTATTTATTTTAAAAGGAGGAAAAAATTATGGCAAGTTCTAGTTCAAGCTCTAACAAAATCAATGTTCCTGAGGCAAGAGAGGCTATGGAAAAGATGAAGTATGAAGTAGCCAACGAAATTGGTGTACCTTTAAAGAAAGGTTACAATGGCGATTTAACATCTGCCCAGAACGGCTATGTGGGAGGTTATATGGTGAAAAAAATGATTGAAGATTACGAAAAGAATATGGCAAAGAGTAACGAGTAATCATTTTTTTATATCATAAAATCTGTGGTGTGGCTTTGTCTGAGTTGTATTACGGATTAAATTTAATATAAATAAAAAAGAACAGTTGGCATATATTGTCGCTGTTCTTTTTTGTTTATAGACACAAAAAAGGTAATGACTTACGCCACTACCTTTTTGTAGGATTAGAAATGTTATGTTAAATTATATATTACTGAATTGCCTTAAATGCTTCGTCAAGGTCCTGAATAATATCATCAATGTTTTCAGTACCGATTGAAAGACGAACTGTAGAACGAGTGATACCCTGTTCAAGAAGTTCCTGTTCGTTAAGCTGAGAGTGAGTAGTAGATGCAGGATGTACTACAAGGCTCTTAACATCAGCTACATTAGCAAGGAGTGAGAATAATTCAAGGTTATCAATAAATTCTCTAGTCTTCTTTTCGTCGCCCTTAACTTCGAATGTAAAGATTGAACCACCACCGTTAGGGAAATACTTCTTGTAAAGCGCTTTCTGGCTTTCGTCAGTAGTTACTGATGGGTGATGTACCTTTTCAACAAGTGGATGATTAGAAAGGTAATCTACAACTTTAAGTGCATTTTCAACATGTCTTTCTACTCTAAGAGAAAGTGTTTCAAGACCCTGTAAGAGAAGGAATGCGTTGAATGGAGAAATAGTTGCACCAGTATCACGAAGAAGAATAGCTCTAATCTTTGTTACGAATGCAGCAGGACCTACAGCCTTTGTAAAGCTAATACCATGGTAACTTGGGTTTGGTTCTGTAAGAGATGGGAACTTACCAGATGCTTCCCAGTCAAACTTACCGCTATCAACAATAAGACCACCAAGAGATGTACCATGACCACCAAGGAACTTAGTACCAGAATGAACAACAATATCTGCACCGTATTCGATTGGTCTAATAAGGTATGGAGTACCAAATGTATTATCAATTACAAGTGGAATATTGTGGCTATGAGCAATCTTTGCAATAGCTTCAATATCAGAAACTTCTGAGTTAGGATTACCTAAAGTTTCAATGAATAAAGCCTTTGTGTTTGGCTGAATAGCCTTTTCGAAATTACTTACATCAAGTGGGTCAACGAAAGTTGTTGTAATACCGTATTCTGGAAGTGTATGTGCAAGTAAGTTGTAAGAACCACCATAAATGTTTTCAGCTGCAACGATGTGGTCACCGTTCTGAGCAAGGTTCTGAATAGTGTAGCTAATAGCTGCTGCACCAGATGCTACTGCAAGGGCAGCTACACCACCTTCGAGAGCTGCAACTCTCTGTTCTAATACATCTTCAGTAGGGTTTGTAAGTCTACCGTAAATGTTACCAGCATTTGAAAGGTTGAAACGAGCTTCTGCATGGTCGCAATTATCAAAAACATAAGAAGTTGTCTGATAAATAGGTACTGCTCTTGCACCTGTTGCTGGGTCTGGATTTTCCTGACCTACATGAAGCTGTAATGTTTCGAATTTGAATTTTCTATCTTTTCTGCTTAACTTTGCCATAATTTTATAATCTCCTTTAGTATGTAAATTTTAGTTTTATTCTTGTATCTATTACTTATAATTGTTATAATCTAGTTTGTCAATGAGCAACACATTCGTATGTTACTCCTTGCATATATATTTTTAAGTTGTTTCATAGGCGTTGCTCCTTTCGATTAAGTATGAATGTATTATATTATACTATTCCTATTATGTCAATAGGAAATTGGGATTTTTTTCAAAAAAATTTTTGAGGTATGAGTTTCTACTATTATAATGGGGATATAATTTTATTGCTTTTTATAAAAAATTAGAATATAATTAACCTACAAAGAGGTGGTTTTATGATACTTTTACTTGTAATACCAGTTTATTTGATGTTAAATGTTTATGTATTTATGAGAACTTTTATGTGGATAAGGTCCATTGTAAAGGTGTCACATCATAAAATAATAGGTGCAATATATTTTGTGATTTATGCTTTTTTTGCTGTTAGCTTGCTTTCGGCTTTTGTATTGCCACAAGGTACGCAAATACAATATATTATGAAATACATAAGTAATTATTGGATAGGCGTTATGCTTTATTCACTTATGTTTATTTTTTTGAGCGATGTTATATTGTTTATTTTGAAAAAGAAAAATATACGATTGCCTTTTAAATATCCATTTGTTGTAGTAGGCGGAATTGTCATCGTTTGTGTAAGTGTTGTATCCATTTATGGTGGACTTCATGTTGGAGATATAAAGACAAGAGAATATAGTGTAACAATAGATAAGGAATGTCCTGATTTAAAAATTGCCTTGGTGTCTGATTTACATTTAGGCTACAGTATAGGCGAAAAACAAATGGAAAAAATGGTTGATATAATAAACCAGCAAAATCCAGATATAGTTTGTATAGCAGGAGATATTTTTGATAATGATTATAGGGCTGTCAGAAATCCTGATAAAATAGCAGAAATTTTAAAAGGTATAAAAACTAAGTATGGAGTATATGGCTGTTGGGGTAATCACGATGTAACAGAAACACTTTTAGGAGGATTTTCTGTTCATAGTGCAGAAAATAATGAAAGAGATACACGCTTTGAGGATTTGATGAAAAAGTCAAATGTAAAAATCCTTGAAGATGAGGCTGTTTTAGTAGATAATAAGTTTTATGTTGTAGGTAGACTTGACTATGAAAAAACAGGCAAAATTGGTTTAGAAAGAAAAACTGTTCACGATTTGACCGAAAATTTGGACAAAACAAAACCTATAATAGAAATAGACCACGAACCAAATGAGTTTGATGAAAAGAATGATGCAGGTGTTGACTTGGATTTAGGTGGACACACCCATAATGGTCAGCTTTTCCCGGGAAATATTACTGTAAAACTTGCGTGGGAAAATCCTTGGGGTATTATTAAAGTTGGAAATATGACAAATGTGACAACTTCTGGTGCTGGCGTTTGGGGTCCTAATATGAGGGTTGGTACAAATTGTGAAGTTGCAATTATAAATGTAAAGAAAGGCAGATAAAATGTTATGATTAGCTATGTTAAAGGTACTGTAGCCTACATAGGAAATGATTGTATAGTTGTAGATAACAATGGTATAGGTTATAATATTCAGGTATCGTCATCTACAGCCTCAGCAGTTGTTATGGAAAAAGAAGTTCAAATTTATACTTATATGAATGTAAAAGAAAATGAACTTTCTCTTTTTGGATTTTTAACAAAAGAAGAATTAAATATGTTTAATTTGCTTATAAGTGTAAATGGTGTTGGTCCTAAAAGTGCTGTAGCAATGCTTGGAGCTTTATCTCCGTCACAGTTGGCACTTGCTATTGCCACAGAGGATATAAAGGCATTAAGTGTTGGTCAGGGCATAGGTAAAAAAATTGCCCAGAGAATAGCTTTAGAGTTGAAAGATAAAGTTGGTGCTGACACGATTACTACAGGTATTGAATTTGTTCAGAAAGTCGATGTTGCAACAGGAGAAAGAGCAGAGGCACTTTCAGCACTTATGGCACTTGGATTTACTAAAAATGAAGCAGAAAATGCAATTAAGGCTGTTTTTGTAAATGGTATGGCAACAGAAGAAATTATAAGCAAGGCTTTAAAGGTTGTTAAGTAGGAGAAAACAATGGAGAAAAGACAATTAAATACAGGGGATAGAATTACTACAGCCTCTTTGAGAGAAGAAGATGCTGTATCTGAGCCAAAACTTCGCCCCATAACTCTTGATACATATATAGGTCAGGAAAAAGTAAAAGAAAATATGCGTATTTATATGCAGGCAGCAAAACAAAGAGGAGAATGTCTTGACCATGTTTTACTTTATGGACCACCGGGATTAGGAAAGACTACACTTTCAAATATTATAGCAAATGAAATGAATGCTAACATAAAGGTTACTTCTGGACCAGCAATAGAGCGTCCGGGAGATATGGCAGCAATATTAAATGGCTTAAATGAAGGCGATGTGCTTTTCATTGATGAAATCCATAGAATAAATAGACTTATTGAAGAAATTCTCTATCCAGCTATGGAAGATTTTGTTTTGGATATAGTAATAGGTAAAGGTGCAGATGCTAAAAGTATACGACTTGATTTGCCACACTTTACTTTAATAGGGGCAACTACAAGAATAGGTCTTTTGACAGCACCTTTAAGAGATAGATTTGGTGTAGTAAATAGATTAGAATTGTATACGCCACAGGAACTTATGCGTATTGTAATAAGGTCGGCTAATGTTTTAAATATTCCTATTGATGAAGATGGTGCTTTAGAACTTGCCAGACGCTCAAGAGGTACACCAAGAATAGCAAATAGATTGCTTAAAAGAGTGCGAGATTTTGCACAGGTTAAGTATGATGGTGTAATTACTGGTCAAGTTGCAAAAGACAGTCTTGATATATTAGAAGTTGATAAAAATGGTTTAGATTTAACAGACAAAACACTTTTAATGTGTATGATAGACAAATTTGGTGGTGGACCAGTAGGTCTTGATACACTTTCTGTATCAATAGGCGAGGAGGCAGAAACAATAGAAGATGTTGTTGAGCCATATTTGATACAACAGGGTTTTATAAAAAGAACACCAAGGGGCAGAGTGGTAACTAATAAAACTTATGAATATTTCGGGCTTGAAGTATTGGGAGGAGAAAATAATGATTAAACTTGAATTAGAAGATTTTATTTATGAAATAAAGGAAGAAATGGAATGTTATGCTGAAATAGGCAAAGAGGGTGCTGACAAGTGGGAAGAAAAGTTCAGAAAATGGCTTGATAACCCTAAGATTAAGCATAGTAATGTTACTAAAAAAGGCGATAAAATAATGTATAGTGTAGCAGATGAAAGTGAAATTTTTGATATTGCCGATGAATATTTAACAGCTATTGAAAACAACAGCGAAGAAGAATACTGGAAAAATTTTCAATAACTATTGTCGAAAATTAGTTGTGATATAGCCTATTTATAATATTATGTAAATCAGTTTACAGAGTTAAAAAGATTAATAATTACGACAAATTAGTTGACAATATTTACAAATTGGTTTAATATTATTTATAAATTATTTTAGGAGGTCAAGATATGTACGACATTAATGAAGTAAAAGCAGTAGACCCTGAAATTTGCGAAGCTATTAACGAAGAACTTTATAGACAGCAGCATAACATTGAACTTATTGCATCTGAAAATATTGTTTCTAAGGCAGTTATGGCAGCTATGGGTTCAGTTCTTACAAATAAATATGCAGAAGGTTACCCAGGTAAGAGATATTACGGTGGTTGCGAAAAGGTTGATATTGTTGAAGAATTAGCTAGAAAGAGAGCTTGTGAACTTTTTGGTGCAGAACATGCTAATGTTCAGCCTCACTCTGGTGCACAGGCAAATATGGCTGTATTCTTTGCAGTTTTAAAGCCTGGCGATACTGTAATGGGTATGAGCCTTGCACATGGTGGTCACTTAACTCATGGTTCACCTGTTAATATGAGTGGTAAGCAGTACAATGTAGTTTCTTACGGTGTAAGTGAAGAAACTGGTAGGATTGATTATGAAGAATTCAGAAGAGTAGCTCTTGAAAACAAGCCAAAGCTTATTATTGCTGGTGCAAGTGCATATTCAAGAACTATTGATTTTGAATTTATGAGCAAGGTTGCTAAGGAAGTTGGAGCATACTTTATGGTAGATATGGCTCATATTGCTGGTCTTGTAGCAGCAGGTCTTCATCCAAATCCAGTTCCTTATGCTGATTTTGTTACTACAACTACTCACAAGACTTTAAGAGGTCCTAGAGGCGGTCTTATTCTTTGTAAGGAAGAAAATGCCAAGCTTATTGACAAGGCTATTTTCCCTGGTATTCAGGGTGGTCCTCTTATGCATGTTATTGCAGCTAAGGCTGTTTGTTTCAAGGAAGCTCTTGACCCAAGTTTCAAGAAGTATGCTGAACAGGTTGTTAAGAATGCAAAGGTACTTGCTGACAGACTTATTGAAAATGGTTTTGATATAGTTTCTGGTGGTACAGATAATCACCTTATGCTTGTAGATTTAAGACCAATGCACATTACTGGTAAGGAACTTGAAGCAAGACTTGACGAAGTAAGAATTACTTGTAACAAGAATGCTATTCCATTTGATCCAGAAAAGCCAGGTACAGCAAGTGGTATCAGATTAGGTACTCCAGCTGTTACTACAAGAGGTATGGTTGAAGAAGATATGGTTGAAATTGCTGACCTTATTGCTATGGTTGCTAAGGACTTTGAAGGAAACAAGGCAGAAGTTGCTGAAAGAGTTCAGAAGCTTGTTGCTAAGTACCCAATTTATGAATAATTTTAATATATTTATACATATTGGAGCTACTCTTTTTGGGTAGCTCTTTTTGTAAATTTATATGTAAGAAAAATATTTTTAAGGAGGACGATATATGAAAAATAAAATTATACTTGCTTTATTGTGCGTTACTCTATTTTGCCAAAGCTTGACAGTATTTGCAGAAAATACAGAATATGATGCAAATGAAAACTATACTTCATCTGATGAATTATCAAATGATAGTGAAAGAACTAAGATACCTATTGAGGGTTTGGATAATTGTTATATATTAGATGATGGGTCTGGATTTTATGTAAATATAGTAAATGATAAAAATGAAAAATTAGTAGAAACAAATTTTAGAAGTGTAGAAAGCAAACTTGGGGAGTATGACACTATTATTGTCCATTATCCAGAGGGTATGGCTGATTCTAGCTTAGGACTTTTAAGCAAGGATTTTAAAACAATAGTTCCTCCAAATTTCTACTATAATATTAATTTTATTAAAGTAGATAATGAGGTGTATGTCGAAGCTACAAACAGTGCAGACGATTCAAAAGATTATTTTGATTTAGATGGTAACAAAGTAGATGTTAAGGTGGATAATTCATATAGTAATTGGGCTGAAGATAGTATAAATAAATCTATTGAATTAAATCTAGTTCCAGATAATTTAAAGTTTAAATATACTAACAAAATAACAAGGCAGGAATTTTGTCAACTTGCTGTACAGACTTATGTTGCCAAAACTGGAAATGAAATTAATATGAATGTTGAAAGTCCGTTTTCTGACATAGACGATATTTATATAACAACAGCATATAATCTAAAAATAGTATCTGGCACAGGCAACAATAAGTTTGCACCGGAAAATTATATTACTCGTCAAGAGGCTGCTGTAATGATAAATAATCTTGCAACAATTCTCAATATTGACAAAAACAAACCTCAAACAAAGAAATTTGTCGATGAAAGTTACTTTGCTAAATGGGCAAAAACTGCTATTTATAGTGTTGCAGGAATAAAAAGTGGAGATACCTATGTAATGACAGGTACTGGAAATGGAAAATTTTCTCCTTGGATGAATTATACAAGGGAACAGGCTATTGCTACTATGTTGAGATTGTATAATTGTAATTAAAAATTGAGATTGTATGTAAAAAACCTCAAGCATTTTACTTGAGGTTTTTTAAGTGGAATAATATTTATGCGTCTTCCCAAATGGCTTGTGATTTAACAAGTATATCAAATATTCTTGACCATGGGAAACTCATTTGTACTACTTTTATATTATCAAGATAATATGTATCACCATTGAAAGTATATTTACAGCCCTTTAAAACACTTTCTATACGACTTGGATTCATTAAATCATATAAAATTTGACTTTGCTGATTTTCATATACAGTCGGCTTATATGCTTTGTTTGCAAGGGTAAGTTTTGCTGTAGCAGTGTATTCGCTATCTTCAATATAATGTTGTAAAAGAACTTTTAAGTGGGCATCAAGAGCTGTTTTAGTATCTTTTGACACTTGGTCAGCAATAGTGAAAACCTGTGCGTGAGCAATACCTAAACCTATGGCATTTGCCTGCGTATTCCAAGCAGAGTACATATCAAGTTCACTTAAATTCATAGTTTTGCTTACAGATTGGTCACTTCTCTTGTTTCTTGATAATTGCTGGAAAATGTAATTTCGGCTATTATCAAGTTGTGTATTTACATATAATTCAATCAAACCAGTATGTCCACCATTGGCATTAACAGTATATAACTTATCAAGGAAGTTTTCTTTACTGGATTTGCCAGTAGTGTAATTATATATAAATGTGTTAAAATCCTTTTTTGTATATTGTCCAACTCTACCACTGGCATAATTTATAGCAACCTTGATTAAGTGACTAGGAGATGAAACATCAAATGTTGCAACATCTTGAGTGTGGTCATTGTAATATAAGTTGTATTTTGGTGTGAGGTTATTTCTTATGGAATAATCTCGGGCATAAGTAAGCTGTGGCAATTCATCTGTACCATATATTATGTTGACTTTTTTGCCATAGCCAATTAGAGCCATTTCCTTTTCGCTGTTGCCATAAGCCTCTTTTAAATTGTTCTGAATGGAATTTGGAAGAACTTCCATATAACTTCTAGGAAAGCTATATTTTACGGCAGAGCCTTTGCTGGATTGCACCCAACTGGCATTTTGTCTATAAAAATAAGTAATACAATTAGGTAACTGTAAATCGTCATTACCTACAAGTATTTGGTCTATTTTTCCCTCCTGTTGCCATTTCAAAAGCATTGAAAACATATCAGCAGTAGCAGAATAAGGAAGGATATAATTATCAATGTATGGCTTATACTTTGGACTACTTAGGTATGTAGTGTTAAAATTGTTTAGAAATGCCTTTTCCCATTTTGTAAGCTCGCCGTATCCAAGTTCAACAGATTTATTATAAACATATCCGTACTCTAACAAAAATTGTTCCGGAGTTACCATAGTATATGTATTTAATATTTCATCTTTGTTAGGGTCATTAGGATTTAATTCAAGGTAATAAGATGCAAGACCTTTTAATTTGTTATTGTCACACCAAATTGTATTAAATCTTGTTTCAGGTAATGAACGAGGATTTGCAATATTTATATAATATTTTGGGTTAGGAAAATTAGTAATAAGTGTATTTAAGTCTTCCATAGCATCTTTGTAGTCCTTGTAGTTTACACCACATCTACTGCCCACAAGGCCGTTTGTAACATAGGAAGATGTATTTATAATAACCGTAGTATCTTTATTATTGTTGTTTAAAACAAGGTTGTAAACTTCATCTCTTACGGCAAGAGAATTTCCTAAATGATTTTTTGTAGTATCGTTTGAAAAATAGTCCAGATTATCTTTGCTGACAGTTATACAATT
Source organism: Eubacterium sp. CAG:274 (assembly GCA_000432155.1). Taxonomy (GTDB): domain Bacteria; phylum Bacillota; class Clostridia; order Lachnospirales; family CAG-274; genus CAG-274. Next base: position 264,686 of record FR888508.1, on the reverse strand, counting down.
GTCACCACCTATTCTGGAAAGATTGTCAAAGTATTCGTAACTAACAGGTCGGCTGTCAAGGGGAATATTTATAACTGTATGTGCAAAAACACCAGTAGAAAAACCTAATACAGCCAATAGTGTAGTGATTAAAAATCTAAATTTCATTGTTAAAACTCCTCTCTCAAACAAGTATATTTTATATTTATATTTTTGTCAAATTATTTCGAATGTTATCCTTATTTTACCAGTAAATACATAATTACACCTTGTCTATAATATAATATTTTGGGTGATAAAATGAGTATATATATTTTAAAGAAAAGCGATTATGAAATTACGGCTATTTACTATTCATTAGGCAATATTTGTATAAAGAAAATAGAGAAAGGAATGTGGGGAAAAGAAGAAATTGTTGCAAGTGGTGTAAAGCCTGAATTTAGTGTTTTTGAATACAATTCTAATTATATGGTTATATATCAGAAGAAAAATGGCAGTATGTATCTTTGTGAAAATGGCAAAGAAGAAGTTAAAATACTGGAAAGTTTGGGAGATGAAAAGAATGACATTGTTATTAATGCGGAAATCTGGAACAATCAGATGGAGTTAATATATAATTTGCCTGATAGAAACGGGGAATATATTGTAAGACAGAAGAAAAGGGCGGACAGTAATTGGTCTAAACCAGAGAAAATAGATGATTTTATTCCCTTTAACAATAGCTTTTTTAAGGTTCACTATGCCGGAAAAAATAATAAAGTTATTTTTTATCAAAAGCGTATGCCAGAAATTCAGTTTGGATACAGAGAAGTGAATGAAAATATAAGCAATTTTAAAATGGTTTATGCAACAGGGTATTACATAACAGATTATTCCTATGTTATAACAGAGGATAGTATTCATTTTGTATTTTTATTATCTGGAATTTATGGTTCAAAAATAGTTTATGTGCGTAAGGAAAGCAATAAAGTAAACAAGGCAAAAACTATCGTAGAAAATACTTCAGCCAGAGATTGTATAATTGCAATAGTGCAGAATAAAGTTTGCATATGGTGGAGGACAGCTAGAAAATTATATTCTATTGTATCCTACGATATGGGAGAGAGTTTTAAGCAACAGGGATTATACAAGGGAAAGTTTGAAACAAATTCTGTAAAGGCTGTTTTAGTAGAAAAAAATCAACAAGGAGATAAATATATTGCAAATGAAGTTTATGTTCCAAGCGATAAGCCCTATCTTATGGAGCTTTTACCAGTTGATAATATTGTGCAGACACAGAGTATAGCTGAACAGGAGGAAATAGAAAGACTGCGAAAAAAAGTTAAAGATTTGGAAATGCGAATAAGAGGAAAATAGGTTTATTTATTTTATGAAATGTAGTATAATTAATGGACTTTGAAAAGGTTGTTATTAAAAAATACAGGAGAAAATATGTCTATTATAAAAAAATCATTAGAATATATAAAAAAATATGGTTTTGCGGTAGTTTTGGATAGGGTGAAAGAGAATAATTATATTCGAAAAAATCCATCAAATTACGACAATTACAGAAAACTTATGGATTGCCACGAGGGTCATAAACTAGATTATAATCCTAAAGTTACAGTTATTGTACATAATGGCAGTAGCAAAACAATAGATAGCATTAAAAATCAAATATATACCAATATACAGCTTTTGAATGTATGCGAAGAAACAAAAGCGAAATCTTTTAACAAGGGTCTGACTATGGCAGAGGGAGAATATGTTTGCTTTATGAATAGTGAAGATATTCTCGAAAAAAATGCAGTATTTGAATTTGTAAAATGCCTAAATAAAAAAATGTGTTCAATGGTGTATTGTGATGACGATACTATAATGGGAGAAAAATACATAAATCCATTTTTTAAACCTTGTTTTTCTCCTCATACTCTTTTATCATTTTGTTATATAGGTTTTTCAATTTTTGATTGCGAAAAAGCTAAAAATATAGGATTTAATTGTGATTATAAAGATGATGAATACTATGACTTTTTGTTGAAATATACCAATGAAAACAAGGATATTTCAAAAGTGGATAAAGTCCTTTGTCATAAAAAAGAGCATATTGAAAATATAGACGAAATAAAAACTATAAAGCAAAGTATATTAATGACTAGAAATATAAGAGCAACTATTGATGATTTTGGTAACATAGTTTTTAAACCTGATGAAGAATTGGTATCTATAGTAATTCCCTCAAAAGATAATGTTCCAATGCTTGAAAAATGTATTAATTCTATAGCAGAAAATACGCAGTATGGAAATTATGAAATTATTGTAGTAGACAATGGCAGTAGTGACGAAAATTCAAAAAAATATGTTGATACAATTTCAAAAGTAAATGGAAAATACATTTATGAAAAAAGGGATTTTAATTTTTCTAAAATGTGTAATATTGGGGCAGAAAATTCTAATGGAAAGTATATAATGTTTTTAAATGATGATATAGAGATTACAGATAGTAAATGGCTTACAGAAATGGTAGGTTATTGTCAGTTGCCGGAAACAGGTGCAGTAGGGGTAAAACTTCTTTATCCTGATACAAAAAATATACAGCATTGTGGAGTAATTAATATACAGAATGGTCCTGTTCATTGCTTTGGAAATATGCCAAATGGTAACTATTATTTTGGCAGAACAAGTTCGCCTTATAATTTTTCAGCTGTTACAGGGGCTTGCCTTATGATAAAGAAAAAAGATTTTTGTGGCTTTGATGAGGATTTTGCTGTTGCCTATAATGATGTAGATTTATGTTTTTCTCTTTTAGAAAAGGGCTTGTATAATGTATGTTTGAATAATATAAGTTTGCTACATTATGAATCTGTATCTCGAGGCGATGACAGAAAAAGTGATGAAAAGCTTTTGAGATTGTACAAGGAAAGAATGAAGTTAGATAGCAAATATAGAAATTATATTTCTAACGACTTATATTATAATACAAACTTAACACAGCATAAAGCAGACTTTTCTATAGAAGTCCTTAATAGAGTTTTTGCTAGTGAACCTTTTAAGCAAATTAAAAATGTGGATAGATATATTGACAGTAATATTGAATTTGCCGTAGAATATATACACTATAGGGATTTCATTACTATAGGTGGTTATGCTTATAGAGAAAAGGGAGGGTATTGTAAAATCAATTTATTGTTATTTACAGATGAAAATGCCCTTGTTTTTGAAACAGATATGGAGCAAAGGTTTGACTTGGCAAAAATAAAGAATAAAAATATACCTTTATGTGGTTTTAAGTGTAGAATTGATAACGAAATAGTGGATAAGGGTCAATATGAAATAGGTATTTTATTAACTAGTTCTATGGGAGCAAAGCACATTGTTAGAACTGGTTATACAATAAATATTACAGTATAAAAATTAGTATATTTTGGACAGAGTTTCCGTATTATTTACAGAGGTGATTAATATGGGAGAATACTTTGTTGAAAATTTATTTTTTATTATACTAGCACTTAGTATATTAAGTTTTGTATTTTTAAAATTAGGCTCTAAGATTATAAAACTTGTAGCCAGAGGAGCTTTTAGTGTGGCAAGTATATTTATACTGAATATATTGCTTTCGCCACTTAATATATCTGTAGGTATAAATGCTTTAACAGGGCTTTTAGCTACACTTTTGGGCTTTCCAGCTGTGGTGCTTATGTTTGGACTTGCTTTACTTTTTAGATAGGAGAAAAAATGTCTTTTATAAAACAATTTACCGATAACTTGCTTTCAATGGAATTTCGTACAATAAACAATATGAACGATAATACGATTTTAAGTGATGAAAGCAAATATATGGGATTATGTAAATTTACTGGCAATACGATGTACATAGTTGTTGCCATAAATGGAGATAATCCAGATTATGAAATTATTACCCATGGTTTACAGAACTTTCTTGCTATGGAAAAGAGATTTAATGTTGTTTCTTTATTTGTTTATTTTAAAGAAAAGGTTGATGAAAAGATAATAAATTACTGTAATGTTGATATTTTGGATTATAATGCACCCTATGTGGAATTAAAATGGGTTGTAGATATTTTAGAAAAAAAGATTATAGTAAATGGTCAACAGCCTAATAAACTAATTGATATAGAAAAGGCAATAAATAGTGCCCTTAATATGGAGGGCTATGATGTGGCAACTGATGTCAGAGATTTGGAAAAAAAGCATATTGAAAACAGAGCAAAAAATGTAAAAACTAATAATATTGCTTTTACAATAGGTCTTATGGCAATTAATGTTATTGTATTTTTGGCTATGGAACTGTTGGGAGGGTCAACAAATACAGGGGTATTACTGAATTTTGGGGCATTAGACAGAGATTTAATATTGTCAGGGCAAATATATAGACTGTTTACATATATGTTTTTACATATAGGATTTATGCACCTTTTGTGTAATGGCTTTTCTATTTATATATTTGGCTCTAGGGCAGAAAAATATTTTGGAAAATTGAAATATATAATTATATACATTATTTCAGGTTTGTTAGGTGGATTACTTAGTATTACATTTAACGGAGCAGTTTCTGCTGGTGCAAGTGGAGCAATATTTGGCATAATGGGAGCAAATATTGTATATTCAAAGTTTTATAAGAGGTCTATGGACGGACTTGATTTAGGTGTGCTTATAGTTTTTGCTATTATAAATATAGGAACTGGCATACTTATACCAAATGTAGATAATTGGGGTCACTTAGGCGGACTTATTGGTGGACTTATAACATCACTAATTTTTTGTATAGGAGAAAAGAAGAATGAAACAACTTAATGATGAAATATTAAAAAGTACAAATGAAATGTGGGCAGACAGACCGGTAGTTTTTGGCGATGGGGATAAAAATGCTATTATAATGCTTATTGGAGAAGCTCCGGGAGCAGAGGAGGTAAAAGAGGGCAGACCTTTTGTAGGAAAAGCTGGAAAGAACTTAAATGAGTTTTTAGAAATATTGGGATTAAAAAGAGAAAATCTCTACATTTCAAATGTAGTAAAGGTTAGACCTACTAAAAATAGTCCAAAAACAGGTAAGCCTATTAATAGACCACCAAACAGAGAGGAATTGGAACTTTTTGTACCATATCTCCAGAGAGAAATTCAGCTTGTTAAACCTGAATTTATTGTTACTTTAGGTAATTTTGCACTTAAAAATACTCTTATGGATAACAAAATTACAATAGGGGAATGTCATGGAACATTAATTGAGTATAATGGATTTAAGGTATTTCCTTTATACCACCCTGCATCAATTATATATAATAGAGCATTAAGTGAAGTATACCAGCAGGATTTACTTAAATTAAAGGAGCTTTTATGAGAAAGGCTGTTTTGATAGGATTACCGTTTTTAGCTTTAGGAATGTTATTTTTGTTAAAATTGGTGTTTCCATTTATATTAGCACATCTGTATTCCTGTAAATTTAAGGAAGTTACAGGATACTGGTGTCCAGGCTGTGGAAATACAAGATTTGCAATATATCTTCTCAGAGGAGATATATTGACAGCTATTAAATGTAATTATGGAACAGATATAGTAATAGTTACGATTATTTTATTTTATATTGAACAGCTTTTAAAATGTTTTGGAATAAATAAAAAACTGCTACCTAGAAAGACAGCTTTCTGGGTAACAGTTTTAGTTGTAGTTATGATTTATTATATTTTGAGAAATTTTATACCTATTTTGGATATTCCCAAACTATGTTAGTAATAAATATGTGAACCTAAAGCTCCAATAAGACTTGCTGCACCAAGGCCAAGACATACAATAAGAGCAAGAACAAGACCTATGCCAGAAAGAACAATACCTAATATTGGTGTTGTTCTACTAAGTGGGTCTTTTTTGTATGAATAAACACCAAGTACAATACCAGCTACCGCCATAATAAGAGCTGGAACATTAGAGCAACAACATAGTACAGAAAGAATACCAAGAACTAAAGAAGCAATAGCTGTTCCAGTTGATGGCTGTGGTAAAGATGAAAAGCTAAATTTTTCTTCATTTAAATTTACATCTTTAGCATCTTCAGGTATGCTATCACAAACATCGTCAGTTGTATTATTGTTTATATTTTCGTTTTCGTTCATAAGAACACCTCCTCATTTATTAAATGATTCCCTACAATATTATTTTACCATAATTTATATTTTAATACAAATTAAGATATTCTAAAATTTTCCAAATAAAAAAATGCCGATAAAGGGGAGAAAATCGGCATTTTTGTTTATTTATAAAGGGAATTTTTATGAAAAAATCTTTTATTAGTGTTATTTATTTTAATTTGCACTTGCTGTCTGAGTTTCAGATTCTCCAGCAGGTGCGGATTGTGTCATTACAACAATCTTTTCAGGGGTAACTCCATCATCAGAATATTTAATTCTAACAACATCGTCTACCTTAATATCACTTAATGAACAGCCAGTTTCAGTTTCTTTATCTCTAGTATAAAGTATGCTTTCGTCTGGAATTTCAATAAGTGTTTCGTCTGTATTAAATTCTAATGAATGACCTTGAGAATTATCCTTATCCTTAGGGGCTGGTGCATTTCCCTCAGGGGCATTGCCTTCTGGAGCATTACTCTCTGGTGGAGCAGAAGGTTTTTCACTATCACTAGGTCCGTTGCTATTGTCCTTCTTGTCAGGTTGTGTACCGTTGTCATCAGGTTTTCCCTCTGGCATTTTTGCAGCCACCACACTAATAGAATGGTCAGTAACAGCAGTAACCTTTGCTATAGTGGAATTATCTTCTTTATCTGGCTTATTGTCAGATGTTTCAGCTTTGCTACTTTCTTCACTTGTAATTTCTACGCTGCTTTGCTGTGATGCAGTTTGTGTTGATGAATTACAGGCTGTGAAAGCCAACATACCAACAACAGCAATACAAAGGAATATATCTTTCTTCATATATCTGTCCTCCTTGTGATTTATTTTACAAGTAATAATATAGCAAACAAATATTAAATTAAAAGAATAGGAAAATTAAAATAAGATTAAATTTGGAAAGTTTTAGGAAATGTAAATATGAAATAAAATTGAGAATAAAAAAGGACTTAACCCTTACCTTTGGTTAAGTCCTATAAAGCATATATAAATTAGTCAATGAAACCAGTGTTCATCTTGTTCATACTCTTAATAACAGAAGTGATGAAAACGATTTCATCTTCAGTAAGAGAGCTAACAAGACTTCTTAAAGCTCTACGAGCCTTAGCACTTCTTGTGTTTTCCATATCCTTCATATCAGCACCGCCGTTAGAAAGGTCCTTAGTAATAAGGTCATCTAAAGAAATATCGAAAAACTCTGCAATAGCTACCATATTCTTTACACTTGTGCCTCTCTGACCTCTTTCGATAAGACCGAGGAAACCAGGTGCCATACCAATAACCTTAGCAAAGTCATCAATAGTAAGACCTCTGCGTTTTCTTTCGTATCTAATGTTTGAACCAATAATTTTTGCGTAATCCATATTGAAAATCTCCTTTCGATTATTTGTTTGTAATGTAATTTATTAATATGTCCCCTTGTACAATATATTCTATATTAAATGATGAAAAAAATCAAGCCCTAATTTGCTATAAAAAATTAAAACAAAATTAAGATTTACATCTGACTTAAATAGTCTGTATAGCCGATGTTTTCTAGTTTCTCAGCTTTTTCTTCTACAGAATTCTTTAAGTCCCTTTTATAGGTCTTAACTTTTTCTTGAAGTTGAGGGTCAAAAGCTGCTAACATTTGTACTGTAAGTAAGCCAGCATTTTTTGCTCCGTTAATAGCAACTGTTGCAACAGGGATACCACCTGGCATCTGTACTATAGAATAGAGGGAGTCTACACCACTTAATGCTCTAGTCTTAACAGGGACACCAATGACAGGTAATGTTGTAATGGCAGCTGTCATACCAGGAAGATGAGCAGCACCACCAGCACCAGCAATAATAACCTTTAATCCTCTTTCTTGTGCTGTAGAGGCATATTCGTACATTTTATCTGGTGTTCTGTGAGCAGAAACGATGGTAAGTTCGTACTCAATACCAAAAGAATCTAAAACCTTTGCAGCTTCACTCATAACAGGTAAATCTGAATCACTACCCATAATTATTCCAACTTGAACCATTGTGTTAGTCCTCCTTTGATGTAATTTTTATTAAACTAAATGCTTTATCGGCAGTTTCGAGAGCTTCTTTTACTGTATCAGCTGTTACAGTAATATGACCCATTTTTCTCTTAGGCTTAGAAATGCCTTTGCCATAAATGTGTACAGTAGCTCCTTTAAGGGCACATACATCGTAAAGACCATCTACATATGTTTTGCCACTATGACATTCTTCGCCTAAAAGATTGACCATTACTGTTGGTCTGATAAGGCTTGTATCTCCTAAAGGTAAACCAACAATGGCTCTTATATGATTTTCAAACTGACTTGTAACACAGCCTTCTATTGTATAGTGACCTGAATTGTGTGGACGAGGAGCAACCTCGTTAATAAGAATTTGGTCATCTTCAGTTACAAACATTTCTACACAGAACATACCTATACCGTCAAAAATTTCCATTACTTTCTTTGCGGCGTTCATAGCACCCTCTGTAGCTGTTTTATCTATATCAGCGGGAACTACAGTTTCGTGAAGAATACTGTCAATATGTCTGTTATCGCCAACAGGGTAAACAGCGACATCGCCATTTAAGCTACGGCAAGCTAAAACAGATGTTTCCATACGGAAATTAATCATTTTTTCAGCCATAAGTTTAATTTTGCCACTACCAAGCTCATTATAAGCAGAAGTTATACTATCTTTGCTTTTTACTACAGCATTACCTTTACCGTCATATCCACCAGTACGAGCCTTGAGCATATAAGGATAGCCATATTTTTCGCCAGCCTTTTCCATATCTTCAATGGATTCAATAGCCATAAAGTCTGGGCAAGGTAAACCATTTTCAGCCATAAGTGTTTTTTGAGTGAACTTATCCTGAATGATTTTTAAGCTTTTTGCTGTAGGATAAATTTTATATCCTTTGTTTTCAAGCTCTAAAAGGGCATCTGCATTGATATGTTCAAATTCATATGTAATAACATCTGCCTTTTCAGCAAGGAGTGCAAAAGCATTTTTGTCGTTGAAATCTGCGATAATGTGTTCATCGCATATACTATGAGCTGGGCAGTCTGGAGTAGGGTCTAAAACAATTACATAGAAGCCCATTTTTTTAGCCTCAAGTATCATCATTTGACCTAACTGACCACCACCAATAATGCCAATTTTAGTCTGTAAAAAATTAGTTGGCACAACAATCACCACCATTTCTTTTGTTACTTAATAATAACACAATAAATATATCATTTCAATAGCTTTAGATTAAATATCGGTTAAAATTCGGTTGTTTATAACAGGAATTTGTGATATAATAAACAAAGTATTTTTAAAGAGGAATTTATATTTTTTATACTCTTTTATAAAGCATATTAGAAAGAGGAGTTTTATAAATGGCAACAAAAAAGAAAGGTCCAAAAACTGGAACAACAAGAAAAAAGTCCAGCACATCAAAGGCTAAAACATCGAAGAAGAAAATAACATCTAAAAAGAGTAATAATAAGGTAATACAGTTACAACAGGATAGTGAAAAACAATTTTTAAATAAAGAAATTTATGCTGTAGGCATTATTGGTGTATCAATATTGCTTTTTGTCTGTGTAATAGCCGGAGAAAATATGGGCATAATAGGAAATTATGTTTCAATTTTCTTACGCCATACCTTTGGTGTAGGTGCTATAGCCTTGCCTATTGTGCTTTTGGTTTATGGAATACAAATGCTCAGACATATGGAAGATGAGGATTTAAAACGAAAAGCAATTATTTTTATAGGCTTTTTTATTACATTAATAAGTTTAGCTCACACATTAAGAGGCTGGGAACCATCAAGTTCATTAGGCGATTATATTTCAAAATGTTATCTTAATGGCTCATTGAAAAATGGTGGTCTTATAGGTGCTATTTTTGGTGGACTATTAGGTAAGATTTTAGGTCAGTTAGGTGCTTACATCGTACTTTTTGCTGTGCTTGTAATGCTTTTTATTATGGCAACAGGCAAGTCTATAATGGATTTCTTAAATGGTATAGGGGAATTTATAGACGGTGTTCGTGAAAATAATGACTATGAAGAAGAATATTATGAGTTAAGAACTATAAAAAATGATGAAAAAACTGTATCTGAAAAGGTAGAAGATATTGAAGATACAGATGAAAAATCAGAAGACGAAAGTAAAGAAGAACAAAAATCAGAAATTGAAGAAGATACAGATGACGAGGTTGAAGAAGAAAGAGATGTAAGAAGAACCGTTAAAAGAAAAGGTGGCTTTTTAGGTCTTTTTAAAAGACGAGAACCAGTTCCAGAAAAAGAGGAAAAATATGTTCCTCCTGTTGTTACCTTTGAAATAGGAGAAGATAATAAGGATAAAGAACATAATGAAGAATTGGAACTAGACAATTGTGATGTTGTAAATCAAAGATACAATTATCTCCATAGACCTAGAGAGTTTGACGAAAGTATACCTAGACTTCGTGAAAGAGTAAAGCAGGCACAAGATGCTATTGCAAGAGGAGAAGAAAAACAGTATGTATCACAGCTTTTAAATGGTATACAGACTGAACTTGATAAGTATAGCGAAAAGTCTGATGAAAAATCAGAGGAAAGCGAAAATGTTCAAAGTGCTGATACATCTCAAGTAGATGCAGATATTCCAAGCCTTAAAGCGGAAATAAAAGGTGCTGGGGATATATTTATGTGGGATAGTCCAAAAACTGATGAAAATGAAGTTCAGCAAAATTATGATGATTTACAGAGTGTTTCAGAACAGCCTGAAAATACTACAGATTTTAATGTAAGCTTTGAACCACAGGCGGAAAATGTAAGCCCTGAACCACATGTGGAATATGAAAATGTTCAGCATAAATCATTTGAAGAAAGGAACAGTGGTATTTCATCAAGTGTTTTAGAGATTAGCCCTATTGAGGAAAGTCCTGATTTAGAAACAGAAAAAATTGCTTTAGATGCTTTAAAGTCAATAAATAAGCCTAGTATACAGATTGTAAGTGACGATAACGAAAGTGATGTTGTTGCTGAGAAAGAGGCTATCAGTTTTGCTGACCCTATAAGAAGTAGGGAAGATGAAAATTTATCAAGTAGCATTGAGGAAAAAGAACCTAAAATATTTAACAAATCAGAAAATGTTGAAGAAAATATTTCTGATGAGGTAGAAGAAAAGAGTTCTGTTCCAAGGTCGATGTTTACTGAAAGCATATTTAAAACTGGAAACAGTAAAAATGAAACCAGTCTTGCCGGAAAGAATTTCAGTTATAGTGAACCGGAATTTATAGAGGCTGAAGAGGAAAAGAAAGTTTCTAAATTAACAAATCAGGCTGAGGCTGTTACAATTCCTTACCAGTATCCTAAAATTGAATTTCTTGCCAAAAATCCTGATGAAAACAGTAGTTTCACATCAAGAGAAGAAAAAATGCGTAAGGTCAAAAAGTTGGAAGAAACTTTAGCGATATTTGGTGTTGAGGCAAAGGTAAACAATATAAGTCAAGGTCCTGCTGTAACAAGATTTGAACTTACACCTCCAGTTGGTGTAAGAGTAAACAAAATAGAGGGTCTTGCTGATGATATTGCTCTTGCTCTTGCAGCTAAAAGTATAAGAATTGAAGCACCTATTCCGGGTATGAGTGCCGTAGGTATTGAAATACCTAACGATAAAATTTCAAATGTATTTTTCAGAGAAATTTTACAGACAGAGAAATTTAATAGCTATGACGGCAAAATAGCCTTTGGTATGGGTAAGGATATTGCCGGAAATATTGTAGTTTCAGATATTTCTAAAATGCCACATTTACTTATTGCCGGTGCTACTGGTTCTGGTAAGTCTGTATGTGTAAATACAATTATTACAAGTATGTTGTATAAGTATTCTCCAGATGAAGTAAGACTTATATTGGTAGACCCGAAGGTAGTAGAATTAAGTGTTTACAACGGTATACCACATTTGCTTATTCCAGTAGTTACTGACCCACATAAGGCAGCAGGTGCTTTAAACTGGGCAGTTAGAGAAATGATGAGAAGATATGACTTGTTTGCTTCAACTGGTTCAAGAAAATTAGAGGCTTACAACAAAAATGTTGATAAAGAAGATAGATTGCCACAGATTGTTATTATCATTGATGAGTTAGCCGATTTGATGATGGTTGCAAAGAAAGAAGTAGAAGATTCTATTGTGCGTCTTACACAGCTTGCAAGAGCGGCTGGTATTTACCTTATTGTTGCAACTCAAAGACCTTCTGTAAATGTCATTACTGGTCTTATTAAAGCAAATATTCCATCAAGAATAGCCTTTAAGGTTTCTTCTCCTGTAGATTCAAGAACAATTCTTGACTGCTCTGGTGCTGAAAAGCTTTTAGGTCGTGGTGATATGCTTTTCCGTTCTGTTTCTATGGACAAGCCTCTAAGAATACAGGGTGCTTTTGTATCTGATGATGAAGTAGAAAAGATTGTAGACTACATTAGGGTAGACGAATCCCATTATGACCAGGAAATTATAAAACAACTTGAATCTTCGGCTTCAGACGGAGTTACAGTTTCAGGTGGTTCTGGTGATGGAGAAGACGAGCTTACAAAACAGGCTATAGGTTTCCTTGTTCATAGTAAGAAAGCATCTATAAGTGGCTTACAGCGTAAATTCAAAATTGGATATAACAGAGCCGCTAATATTATAGAAGATCTTGAAGAAAGAGGTATTGTTGGTCCAGATAATGGAGGAACAAAGGGCAGAGAGGTTCTTATGAGCGAATATGAATACAAGGAATGGCTAGAAAGAAATAGTTAAAATTTGAATAGATACAATTCTATGTTCTATTATATGAAAATTTTAAGTTGACTAAATTTAAAATTAGGATTATATTTATATCAATATAAAACCTAGGAGGATGAGAAAATGAAAAGTGATATTGAAATCGCACAGGAATGTGTCATGGAACCCATTACGAAAGTAGCAGAAAACTTTGGTATTGATGTAAACGATTTGGAAATGTATGGCAAGTATAAGGCTAAGATTTCTGATGAATTATTCAAGAGTAGCAAAAATAACAAAGACGCAAAGCTTGTTCTTGTGACAGCAGTAAATCCAACTCCAGCTGGCGAAGGTAAAACTACTGTAACTATTGGTCTTTCACAGGCTTTAAATCAGCTTGGTAAGAAGACACTTGTAGCTTTAAGAGAACCTTCTCTTGGACCTTGTATGGGTGTAAAAGGTGGTGCAGCCGGTGGTGGATATTCACAGGTAGTTCCTATGGAAGATATTAACCTCCATTTTACAGGCGATATTCACGCAATGACAACAGCCAATAACCTTTTATCTTCTATTATTGATAATCATATTAAGCAGGGTAATGTTCTTGGTATTGACCCAGACAACATTATTTGGAAAAGATGTGTTGACCTTAACGATAGAGTTTTAAGAGATGTTATCGTTGGTGTAGGTGGAAAGCTTAACGGTGTTACAAGAGAAGACGGCTTTATGATTACAGTTGCTTCTGAAATTATGGCTGTAGTATGTCTTGCAGAAGATATTACAGACTTAAAGGACAAGTTAGGTAAAATGGTAGTTGCTTATACTTATGACGGTAAGCCTGTAACTCCAAAGGATTTACACATTGTTGGTGCTATGGCAGCTCTCTTAAAAGATGCTCTCAAGCCAAACTTAGTACAGACATTAGAGCATACACCAGCTTTCATTCATGGTGGTCCTTTTGCTAATATTGCTCATGGTTGTAACAGTGTAAAGGCTACAAAGACAGCTATGAAGCTTTCTGATATTACAATTACAGAGGCTGGTTTCGGTGCTGATTTAGGTGCTGAAAAGTTCTTTGATATTAAGTGTAGAAAGGCTGGCTTAAAGCCTGATGCAGTTGTTCTTGTTGCTACTGTTAGAGCATTAAAGTACAATGGTGGTGTACCAAAAACTGACCTTAACACTCCAAATCTTGAGGCTGTTAAGAAAGGTTTCTGTAACCTTGAAAAGCACATTGAAAACTTACATAAGTTTGGTGTGCCTGTAGTTGTAACACTTAACAACTTTATTACTGATACTCCAGAAGAAGTAGAATATATTAAGACAAAGTGCGAAGAAATGGGTGCTGATTTCGCTATTGCTGAAGTTTGGGCAAAAGGTGGCGAAGGTGGTAAAGCTCTTGCTGAAAAAGTTCTTGATGTACTTGAAAACAAGGAAAGCAACTTCCATGTTTTATACGATGAAAATGATACAATCGTAAACAAGATTACAACTATCGCTAAGGAAATATATGGTGCTGCTGATATTTCTATTGATAAAAAGGCGATGAAAGAAATTAAGAAGATTGAAGATTTAGGTATGGATAAATTACCTATCTGTATTGCAAAAACTCAGTTCTCATTATCTGACGATGCAACTAAACTTGGTAGACCAGAAGGCTTTACACTTAATGTAAAGGAAATTCGCCTTAGTGCTGGTGCTGGTTTCATTGTTGCTCTTACTGGTAATGTTATGGTTATGCCTGGTCTTCCAAAAGTTCCAGCAGCAGAAAATATTGATGTTGATGAAAACGGAAAGATTACTGGTCTTTTCTAATTCCTGAGGTGTGAAATGGAAACTAAAAAGAGTAATAAAAAAATTATAGCTTTAATTATCGCTATTGTAGTGGTAGTTGTTGCTGTATGTGCTGTTGTTTATGTAAAGCATAATTCAAAGCCAGCAGAGGTTACAACTGAAAGAGTAGTTGGTAATACTCCCGGTAATATAAGTAACTTAGGTGCAGTAGTTGACGATGGCGACTATTCTTATTATCAAAATAGTGATGATAAATACTCTGTTTATAAGAGTAAAAAGGGTAGTAACAAAGGCGAAAAAATCAATTCAAGTGCTAGTTATTTCCTTAATGTAATGGGCGATTATATCTACTATGCAAATGGAGATGATGACTTTAATGTTTATCGTATGAAGAAAGACGGTAGCGATAACAAAAAGATTATTTCAACTTCTGCTTACTATATGACAGTTACAAAGGATTACATTTTCTATGTTGACTATAATAGGTCAAAGGCTATTTATAGAACTGACTTAGAGGGTAAAAATTCTAAGTGTATTTATGCAGGCGAAGCTAACTACTTAAATGTTTACAATGACGAATTATACTTTACAGATGCTAAGATTAACTACTGGCCGATTAAAATTGATATGGACGGTGGCAATCAGGAAGTTGTTGTAAATAAATATGCTTGCTATCTTGTAGTAGATAATGGATATTTATATTATACTTCTCCTCATAACAATCAGACTAACCCAAATGGCGATGACTACATTTATAGAACAGAAATCAGTACAAAAGAAACTGAACTTCTTATAGGTGTTCATTCTGGTGACCTTAATATTGCAGACAATGTACTTTATTATGATGATTGGGATAAACTTAAAATCTATAAGTATGATTTAGATACAAATAAGGCTGAACAGATTGTTGATGAATCTGGTATGTACTTAAATGTTGGTAACGACAAATTATATTACATTATTAACAATAACGGAAACGGTGTTGTAAAGAATGTTAAATTAAAGAAATAAGGAGAAATTGTATGGCGAATATAATAGACGGAAAAGCTATTTCTACACAGATTAAAGATGAAGTAAAGGCTGAGGCTGTAGCATTAAAGGAAAAGGGTGTTGAACCTTGCCTTGCTGTAGTTCTTGTAGGCGAAGACCCTGCTAGTCAGGTGTATGTAAGAAATAAGAAAAGAGCTTGTGAATACTGTGGTTTTAAATCTTTAAACTACGAACTTCCAGCATCTACTACTGAAGAAGAACTTCTTGCTTTAATTGACAAATTAAATGCAGACAAGGAATGTAATGGTATTCTTGTACAGCTTCCACTTCCAAAGCATATTGATGAAAACAAGGTTCTTTTAAGAATTTTACCAGAAAAGGATGTAGATGGTTTCCACCCTTATAATGTTGGGTTATTATCTATTGGTAAGGCTGATTTAAAGGCTTGTACTCCTGCTGGTTGTATTGAACTTATTAAGCGTAGTGGTGTAGATATTACTGGTAAGAAGTGTGTTGTAGTTGGTAGAAGTAATATTGTAGGTAAGCCTGTAGGTATGCTTTTATTAGCTGAAAACGGTACAGTTATTACTTGTCATTCAAAGACTAAGGATATTGCATCAGTATGTAGAGAAGCTGATATTTTAGTTGCAGCTGTTGGTATTCCTAAGTTTATTACAGGAGATATGGTAAGCGATGGCGTAGTTGTAATTGATGTTGGTATTAACAGAAATGAAGAAGGTAAACTTTGTGGCGATGTAGATTTTGAAAGCGTTGAACCAAAGGCATCTTACATTACTCCAGTTCCTGGTGGTGTTGGTCCAATGACTATTGCTATGCTTATGAAAAACTGTCTTACAGCTTGTAAGAAACAGAATAATTTATAATAAATTCAGAACAAATTAACTATATTAATTTGTGGCTTGCAGGATAAGCCATCGGATTTATTTTTACGATTTACTATTAAAAATGGCTATAAAACCTGATTTAAAGGTTTTATAGCTATTTTTTTATAACTTTAAACTTTTCAAATTTTGTAGGGTAACACTATCTCCAATTTTAGCCATTTTAATATATTTTTTTACAGTTTTCCAAAAACCTTGACGACTTAATGGACTGCCATTACAGTTTAAGAAAAGGGTTTTTACTGGAGATTTATCTAACAACAACAATTTACGGCTATTGTCTAAATAATCTAACAAATAGGCGAAAGCATTGTATGGGAGGGTAACAATACCACTTTTTAGTTTTATTTCTCTTGTTCTTTTGTTAAAGTTGTCAATATCTATTGAAACCAATTCGCTTATTGAAATCTTAGTACAGCTTAAAAGGGAAAGCATAGCCTTATCTCGTCTGCCAGAAGTGCTATTTGGGACTTGATAAAGTATTTTGTCAAAAACTTCTGGAGATAATGTTTCACGCTTAATTTTCTTTTCTGCCTTTGGCATTTTTAAGTTTATTTCATTGTCTGTATTTATAAGTCCCTCTGCAAACATATACTTAAAGAAACAGCGTATAGATGCTACATTTCTAGCAATAGTAGAATTTGTTCTGCCGTTATCGTATAATGTTTTAATATATTCCTCTACATGTATTGGTTTACAGTCTTTTAAACTAATTCCAATATTGTTTATGTATTCCATAAAACTTTCAATGTCGTGCTTATAAGATACAACTGTATTATCTGAAAAGTTTTTTTCCTCTTTTATATACTCCAAAAAACTTAAAAGTTGTTCCCTCATTTTAAAATTCAACCCCTTAAATCATTAATTTTTGTTAGTTAAATATTCTTTGTATGCTAAAATACCAGCTATTGTCTTGCTGTCACAAATTTCCCCATTCCATATTTTAGCGATACTTTCTTCTAATGTATATCTTTCAATAGTTATAAATTCATCATCATCCATATTGAATTTGCCTGGAAATAAATTTTCAGCAAGGTAGATATATAATATTTCACTACAAAAACCTATTGCTGAATACATTTTAAACAAAAATGTAAAATCGTTAGATTTATAGCTAGTTTCTTCCTCCAATTCTCTAGTAGCACAGACTAAAGGGTCTTCTCCTTTTTCAAGAGTACCGGCTGGCAATTCCAAAGTTTCTGTTCTGGCTGAGTGTCTATACTGACGAACAAATATAATTTTACCGTTTTCATCAATAGGTATCATAGCTGCTGCACCACCATGCACAACAGTTTCTCTGGCACAAGTTCTACCATCAGGTAAAGTTATTTCGTCTTTTTCAATATGAAAAACTCTGCCGTTATATACATTTTCACTTTTTAATACATCATAACTCATATACAAACTCCTCCAAATTTATATAAATTTATATTCAAAAGTTTGATATTGAATATATAAATCATATATTATAATTATAAACTCATTACTTTATTATACATAATTTTACAAAAAAAACATCTTTTTTTGTGAAAATTTATTAAATTTGTGCAAAATGACCAAAAGAGCAAAATAATTAAAATTAATAAAAATATCACTTTTAAAATCATGTAGGCTGTGTTATAATAATATAAAGTAAATTGACTGATAAGGAGGCTTTTTTATGAGATATGCAAGACCTACAAGACATTATCGTGTAGCTGAAAAACAGGTACAACAAAATCCATATAAAGGTACATTTATTCCTAATAGTGATAAAACAAAACTTGGCATTTTTGCTGCCGGTGTTGGTGCTTTATTATTTGTTTTAGGCCTTTTGATTGGTGCAGTTGCTAATCGAGATTAATTAAAAAATATTTTATAATAGGAGAGGATAATTTACTCTCCTATTATTTTGCAATAAAGAAAAGATTTTACTATAAAATTATTATAAGGGCATAAAATCTTGATAGTTGATGTGATTTAATATATTTTCTCGAAAAATTGGTACGCAATTGGTACATAAGCTGGTACAAGATTTACATAGTTGGTACTAATATACGAATAAAAGGCTAAAAAGCCATTAAAATAAGCAATAAAGAAAAGGAAAGGATTTTATTATGAAACTCGGAATTGTTGGTTTGCCAAATGTAGGCAAAAGTACATTATTTAATTCACTTGCTGGTGGTGGTGCAGAAGCTGCAAATTATCCATTCTGTACAATAGACCCTAATGTAGGTATTGTTCCTGTTCCGGACAAAAGACTTGATGTATTGGAAGAAATGTATACAGCAAAGAAAAAGACTCCTGCTGTTATTGAATTCGTTGATATTGCTGGTCTTGTAAAGGGTGCTAGTCAGGGTGAAGGCTTAGGTAACAAGTTCCTTTCTCATATCAGAGAAGTAGATGCTATTGTTCATGTTGTGCGTTGTTTTGAAGACACAAATGTAGTTCATGTTGATGCAAAGGTTGACCCTGTAAGAGATATTGAAACTATTGAATTAGAACTTATTCTTGCTGACCTTGATGTTGTTGATAAGAGAATTGCTAAGACACAGAAGCAGGCTATGAATGACAAATCTCTTGCTAGAGAAGTTGAAATTTTAAAGAAAATTAAGACTGTTCTTGAAGAAGGTAAGAATGCAAGAACTATTGAATTTGATGATGATGATTTAGCTTTTGTTGACTCACTTACACTTTTAAGCAGAAAGCCAGTTCTCTACGCTGCTAATGTTGGCGAAGAAGATTTAGCTGATGATGGTGCTAGCAATGTTCATGTACAGGCTGTTAGAGAAAGAGCAGCGGAAGAAGGTTCAGGGGTATTCGTTGTTTGTGCAAAAATTGAAGAAGAAATTGCCGAACTTGAAAACGATGAAAAACTTGAATTTTTAGCTGATTTAGGCTGTGAAACAAGCGGTCTTGATAGACTTATTGCTGCAAGTTATAAGTTACTTGGTCTTATTTCTTACCTTACAGCCGGCGAACAGGAAGTAAGAGCATGGACTATTACAGAGGGTACAAAAGCACCTCAGGCAGCTGGTAAAATACATACTGACTTCGAAAGAGGTTTCATTCGTGCTGAAGTTGTAACATATGATGACCTTGTAAAACTTGGTTCTGTAGCAGCAGCTAAGGAAGCTGGTGTTTACCGTAGTGAAGGTAAGGATTATGTTATGAAAGACGGAGATGTTGTTTTATTCAGATTTAATGTATAAGGATTGAGTTTATATGAGTACATTTTTACCTATTTTAGGTGTTCTTTTAGTTTTATATTTTCTATTTGCATTATATCAGAATGTGGCAATAGTTCTTCCTAAAGTAAATGAAATATGGGAGTGCCCTCAAGAAAATCTTAAAATTATTTGTACTAGAGTTGAGGGTAGACATGTTGTTTGCACAATGTATCATAACGATAGAATAATAGAAGATGTTCATATTGGTAAGGCATTTTGTTCTTATGATGCTAGTTATAAAGATTTTGTAGATGGTAAAGAACAGATTGTAGGTGCTTTTGCTGGTAATTTCCTTTTTAGAACTTCTGATTACCTTTATATAAGGGGTAATATGGACGGAGAAAAAGGCAAACATATTATGAAATTTTTTATAAGTTAATTTAGGGCGGGGTACTTTTTAGTACCTCGCTTTTTGTAAGAGGTATATATGTATTTTAAGTACGGAGAAAAAGAGTTAAACTATTTAAAGAAAAAAGATAAAAAATTAGCAACTGTTATTGATAAAGTTGGAGTTGTGGAGAGAAAACTTGAGCCAGATATATTTGTTTGCATTGTGAAAAATATTGTTGGTCAACAAATTTCTAATAAAGCTCTTGATACAATATGGAATAGATTTATAAATAGGGTAGGTAAAGTTACTCCTGAAAATATATATAATACAGATTTAGAAGGTATAGGGATTTCAGCTAAAAAGGCTATATGGATAAAGGATTTTTCAAGAAAGGTTTTGGAAAAAGAATTTAGTATAGAAGCTCTTTATGAAAAATCAGACAATGATGCAATAAAAGAATTGTGTACATTAGACGGTATAGGTAAATGGACTGCTGAAATGGTTCTTATATTTTCTATGAACAGAATGGATGTATTAAGTTATGGCGATTTTGGTATAAAAAATGGTATGAAAATTTTATACAATAAAAAAGAAATTACAAAAGATTTATTTGAAAAATATAGAAAACGATATAGCCCTTATGGTTCTGTAGCAAGTATGTATTTATGGGAAGTTTCTGGCGGCTGTTTAAATGATAAAATGGAGAAATAATATGGAAAATTTAAGTAAGTTTTGTACATGTAAAGATTTAAAATGTCCATTTCATCCAACTAATCATAATAAAGGTTGCTCGTTATGTATTGCCAAGAATTTGAAAGAGGGAGAAATTCCAAGTTGTTTCTTTAATAAAGTTGGTAATGCAAGTGAAATGGAAAGCTATTACTATGAAGATTTTGCAAAATTGGTTTTAAAGAATAAAAGAGAGGAGTAAAAAGTATGGAATTTATAAAGATAGATGATAACTTTAAGGATAAAGAAAAGTTGTATAGCTTAAATGACGAAGCCTTTCCAAAAGAAGAAAGGATACCCTCTGAAAAGTTAATCAATCTTTTAGATGAATGTGGTTGTGATGGCTGGGCTTTTTATGATGATGAATTTGCAGGTTTTGCAATAATAATAACGGATAGTGAAAATAGAGAATGTTATTTAAGTTATTTTGCAATAGACAAGAAATTTAGAGGACAGGGAAAAGGCAGTAAGGCTTTACAGAAGTTGCAGAATGTATACAGTGATTATCAAATAGCACTAGATATGGAAAGAATTGATGAAGTAAATGCTGAAAATTTTGAACAGAGAAAAAAGAGAGTTGCATTTTACGAAAGAAATGGATTTAAGAGAGCTAATTGTGGAATTTCGTTTTTTGGTATAAATTTAGAAATAATGTGCAACAAAGGTGAGTTCAGAAAAAGTGAATTTGAAAAAGTGCTTACAAAAATAAAAATTAAAGGCTTTGAACCAAAGTTATACGATATATAAGGAGATAATATGGATAAAAGAATTTTAAAAATGACAATATTTCTCGCTCTTTTTGTTGTAGAGTTTATATGGGCGTTAAAAGTTGGATTTGATGGTATGAGAATAGCTGCAATGGTGTTGTGTTTGATAGTTGCAGTATTAGCATATTTTAATATAGGTAAGAGAAAATGAAAAATGTGGCGTGAAAAACACCAATATGAAAAAGAGGACTTTTTTGTTGATTTATAAAACAAAAGTCCTCTTTTTTGTTAAAATTTGCATACGCAAGTAAAAATTTATCATAGATAATGTGTTGTTGAATGACTATTGCTAATAGATTAATAGTATGTTAAAATATTTTGTATACAATTAAAAAAATTTTTAGTTATTTTTTTTAAAAATGAATATGTGTAAAATTTATGATTGTAAGAACTATAATCTGTCAAAATATGAAAATTACAGACAGTCTTATTGTTGACATAAAAATAATCTAAGAAGCGATGGAATATTTTAGAACGATATAGAGAGAAATGGGGTAAACTAATGAAAGAAATGGACAAGCAAAATTTTACAAATTATATGGAAGTTAAATCATTTGGTGATATTTTTCCTAAAAAAGGCACAAATATCAGAACACCTTATGAGCATCAGAAAAAGGCAATGGAAGCATTGGATAAGATGAATCAAGAATCATCTTATAGTACATTGGTAGTTCTTCCTACTGGCGGTGGTAAGACATATACTGCCTCTATGTGGCTATTAAAAAATGCAATTGATAAGAAAAAGAAAATTCTTTGGATTGCCCATCGTCAAATGCTACTTGATCAGGCTGCTGAGTCATTCCAAAAGTTTGCTTATAAAGAAGTTGTTCCTCATATTTCTTCTTTCTGCTTTAGAATTGTTTCTGGTGCATCAAGTCATGACAGGACAAGTGATATTCGTTCTAGTGATAATTTGTTGATTGTTAGTAAGGATAGTATTGGTAGAAATATTGAACGATTGGATAAATGGCTTGAAGGCGAAAAAGAGCTGTATTTAATTGTAGATGAAGCACATCATTCAACTGCTAAAACATATAGAAAAGTTATAGACTATGTAAAGGCAAAGATTCCTGACTTAAAGATAATTGGATTGACTGCAACTCCGTTCCGTACTGCTGAAGAAGAGCAGGGACTTTTGGCAAAAATCTATACTGACGGTATTTTTAATGGACAAGTTGTTCATGGAGATGTTGGTATTACATATCAAATTGGACTTAAAGAACTTATTAATAGACAGATTCTTGCAAAGCCGATATTTGAAAGTTTTTATACAGATGAAGAATATGGCGATTCACTTGGCGTTGATGCGTGGGAAAACATTCAGCATTTAGATATTTTGCCAGATGAAGTTGCACAACAGATGGCAGATAGTGCTGCCCGTAACAAATTGATTGTTGAAACATATAAGGCAAAGCAGGATGAATATGGTCAGACAATCCTCTTTGCTGTTAATGTAATTCATGCGATTCAGTTGACATCTCTTTTCAAAAAAGCTGGTATAAAAGCTGACTTCATTGTATCATCGGTTAGAGATGCTGCTACAGGTGTGACTATTAGCCGAGAAGATAATGAAAAAAAGCTTGAGGATTACAGAAATGGAAAATTACAGGTTTTAATCAATGTCAATATTTTAACTGAAGGTGTCGATTTACCAAAAACAAAAACTGTATTTTTGGCAAGACCTACTGTGTCCTCAATTTTGATGACGCAGATGGTTGGTCGTGCGTTGCGTGGTACAGCAGCTGGTGGTACTTCAAGTGCATACATTGTTTCTTTTGTTGACCACTGGAATGAGCATATTGCGTGGGTTAATCCGGAAAGCTTGTTTAACGGAAATAATGATTTTCAGGATAATGATTCTGAAAGAGTAAAACGAGATTTACGAATGATTGCTATTTCTAAGATAGAGGAATTTGCAGCTATTTTGGATGATGCAGTTGATACTACTGAGTTGGAAAAAGTTCCTTTTGAGAAAAGAATCCCTGTTGGAATGTATGCTTTTACATATCTTGAAGAGAATGGAATGGACCATGCTTATCAGGTAATGGTCTATGATAGTACCCAAGATGCGTATAAAAATTTAATGGATTCTCTTCCTTTGTTGTTTAAGTCTTTTAGTGCAACAGAAGAATATTTGACAGAAACACAGCTTGATGAAATGGAAGCACAGTGCAGAGATTCGTTTTTCTGTGGAGAAATGATTCCTCCATATGAACGAAAAGATATTATGAATATTTTGAAATATTATGCTCAATACGAAGCTGTTCCTAAATTCTATACATTTGCTGAAGTGGATAGAAACAAGCTTGATATAAGCAAGATTGCTCAACATATTTGGGATGAAGATATGGGTGAACGCAAAAGAACAGAATATGTTGATTCTCTTTGGGAATCAAGTGATGATAATATGCTTCGCTTGTTCTTTGGTAGAAAACTGTACTTCCTCCGTCAGCTGAATATTGAGTTGATGAAATTGTCTCATCCGGATATTTACGATGAAGAAAACAATATAAAGTATGGAACTAGAGCATTGGAAGATTTACCATTATATGAAATTGGAAAAATAAATCCTACATTGGAAAAGAGCTTGAGAGATGAGGCTTTTGAAAAAGCAAAAGATGAAGATGGAAATTACCATTGTGCGTGCTGTGGTGTTGTAGATAAGTCACGCATTTATTTTCAAGTTGACCATATAGTTCCAATGAATAAAGGTGGCAAAAGTGTTGTAGAAAATTTACAGATTCTTTGTCGTCAGTGTAACGGAACAAAGGGTGACCAGTAATGCAAAGATTGTATTATACTACGCTTGATATTGCGGTTATTGTAAGCAGTATGCAACTTGGATGTAGAGATGAAATCCAAATACTTGATTCCATATGGGAGGGCGAGAAATTATTTCTAGCTATCCCATATAGGTCGAATCAAAGGAAATTTATTTTAGACACCTGTCATTGGATACAGTACTTCTATGATAAACCTGTTATTGATAAGGAGTTTCCTGCAATACAAAAAGATTTGGCAGGTTCAAACCGGTCTTTGTGTGCTGAACAATTAACCAGCGACTTTTCTGACTTAGACTTGTTTTTCAAAAGTATACGGATTCGAATTTTATATGGAAAAGGAAATAATTATGTGAGAATCAAGCTTAGAACACTGCTAAAGCAATATGGTTATAAACGAAGGTCACAGTTGTTACTTCGACACATAAAACAGTGTATGCGATTTTATCATCTGGAAATTTCATTGCGTGGAGGCGTACCTTGTTCTATTGAAAATGTTGATATAGACCAGATGTTGACATTTCGAATAGTATGTCATAATGCTAATCTTTAAAAAGGACTATAACGATGAACATATTCACTAATGCTATTATGGATATACGAATTGAAATATAAATGTGAAAAAAAGAAAATTCTAATGAAAATGATGTTAAATAGCCTTATAGGATAACAAAAACCACGCTTTTTAGGCGTGGTTTTGTTTACTATTTAATTAAAACTGACTTTTGAAAACATCAACCTTATCAAGTTTTTCCCAAGGTACATTAATATCACTTCTACCAAAGTGACCATATGCAGCAGTCTGCTTGTAGATTGGTCTTCTTAAATCAAGGTTCTTAATAATTGCGGCAGGTCTTAAATCAAAGTTTTCTCTAATGATTTCAACAATCTTTTCATCAGAAACCTTACCAGTACCGTAAGTATTTACATAGATTGAAAGTGGTTGAGCAACACCGATTGCATAAGCAAGCTGAATTTCACACTTATCAGCAATACCACTAGCAACAACATTCTTTGCAACATATCTTGCTGCATAAGCTGCTGAACGGTCTACCTTAGTTGGGTCTTTACCACTAAATGCACCACCACCATGACTAGCATAGCCACCGTAAGTATCAACGATAATCTTTCTACCTGTTAAACCACAGTCGCCCTGTGGACCACCAACAACAAATCTGCCTGTTGGATTTACATAATACTTAGTATTTTCATCTAAAAGTTCAGCAGGAAGAACTGCCTTAATAACCTTTTCGATAATGTCCTTTTCAATCTGAGCGTGTTCAACTTCTGGAGCGTGCTGAGTAGAAATAACTACATTGTCAATTCTAATAACCTTGTTATCATCATATTCAACAGTAACCTGACTCTTACCGTCTGGACGAAGGTAGCTTAAAGTACCATTTTTTCTAACTTCACTTAATTTTCTTGTAAGTTTGTGGGCATAATAAATTGGAGCAGGCATATATTCATCAGTTTCGTTGCAAGCAAAACCGAACATCATACCCTGGTCACCAGCACCAGTATCGTCGCTGTCAGCTTCACCATTTCTTGCTTCAAGAGATGAATTAACACCCTGAGCAATATCAGGTGACTGTCCCTTTAAAGAAGTAAGAACAGAACAGCTATCACAGTCGAAACCGTATTTAGCTCTATCATAACCTATTTCTCTAACTGTTTCTCTTGCAATTTTGTCAAGGTCAACATAGCAGTTAGTAGTAATTTCACCAGCAATCATAATAAGACCTGTTGATGTCATTGTTTCACAAGCTACTCTTGCCATAGGGTCTTTTGCAAGAATGGCATCAAGGACTGCATCAGAAATTTGGTCACAGATTTTATCTGGATGTCCTTCTGTTACAGATTCTGAAGTAAAGAATTTCTTCATTATTAATGTAACTCCTTTCAATTATAAAAAATATCTACCATTTAGAAATTGGCATAAAAAAAAGCCCTCGAAGGCTTATTCTCGTGAACTCATCTGTCGGAATAAACCGTAGGAATTAGCACCGATGCATAAAATGCCGGTTGCTGGGCTTCACAGGGCCTAGTCCCTCCGCCTCTCTGGATAAGCAAATATTCATAACATTTTTTACAATGGATATACTAACACCAATTTAAAACTTTGTCAAGAGTAGAAATTGGGCAAAATATATAACAAAAAAGCTATTGAAAACTTTTGTAAAATAGGCAATTTTTTTGAAAAAAATCATTGACTTTGAAATTAAAAGGTGTTAATATATACGGGTGTGTGATACGGTCGTATTATGCAACAAACAGATTTATTATTTTTTTAAGGAGGTGCAGTTAATGCCAACATTTAACCAGTTAGTAAGAAAGGGTAGACAGACTAAGGTTACTAAGTCTACTGCTCCTGCGTTACAGAAGGGTCTTAATTCACTTAAGAAGAAGCAGACAGATGTAAGCTCTCCACAGAAGCGTGGTGTTTGTACATCAGTAAAGACTGCTACACCTAAGAAGCCAAACTCAGCTTTAAGAAAGATTGCCAGAGTTCGTCTTTCAAACGGTATTGAAGTTACTGCTTACATTCCTGGTGAAGGTCACAACTTACAGGAACATAGTGTTGTTCTTTTAAGAGGTGGTAGAGTAAAGGATGTACCTGGTGTGCGTTACCATATCATCAGAGGTACACTTGATACAGCAGGTGTTGCTGATAGAAAGCAGGCTCGTTCTAAGTACGGCGCTAAGCGTGCTAAGAAGAAGTAATAACAAAATATTTTTTAAGACTGCGTAGCAGCCTTATTTATGCCTCATTATTTTAAATCTGTGTGTTGCAGGTTCAGGTAGTGTGGCATGGAATAGCGGCTACATAGTGGTCGCAAGTACCTATGAATTAATCAATTATTAAGGAGGGAAGAATCGTGCCAAGAAAAGGTCATGTTTCAAAGAGAGAAGTACTACCTGATCCAGTATATAAGAGTAAAGTAGTTACTAAGCTTATTAATTCCGTTATGTTAGACGGTAAGAAGGGTGTTGCACAGAAAATCGTTTACAGTGCATTCGCTCAGCTTGAAGAAAAAAGTGGTAAGCCAGCCCTTGAAGCTTTCGAAGAGGGTTTAGGCAACATTATGCCTGTACTTGAAGTTAAGGCTCGCCGTGTTGGTGGTGCTACTTATCAGGTACCAATGGAAATTAAGCCAGAAAGAAGACTTACTTTAGGTCTTAGATGGTTAACATTATACAGCAGAAAGCGTGGAGAAAAGACTATGGATGCACGCCTTGCTAATGAGCTTTTAGATGCTATTAACAACGCTGGTGGCGCTGTTAAGAAGAAGGACGAAACTCATAAGATGGCAGAAGCTAATAAGGCTTTCTCTCATTATAAGTGGTAATTAAGTAGATTACAAAAGGAGGAATAAGTGTGTCAAGAGCATGCCCGCTTGAATTAACCCGTAATATTGGTATTATGGCGCATATCGATGCAGGTAAGACTACCCTTACAGAACGTATTTTGTTCTATACAGGTCGTACTTACAAGATTGGTGATACTCACGAAGGTACAGCTACAATGGACTGGATGGAGCAGGAGCAGGAAAGAGGTATTACAATTACTTCTGCCGCTACTACTACTCAGTGGCAGCTTAACCACGGTCTTGAGAACGCTGGTCCTATGCATCGTATCAACATCATTGATACACCTGGTCACGTTGACTTCACAGTTGAAGTAGAACGTTCACTTCGTGTACTTGATGGTTCTGTTGCTGTATTCTGTGCAAAGGGTGGTGTTGAACCACAGTCTGAAACAGTTTGGAGACAGGCAGATAAATACAATGTACCTAGAATGGCTTTCGTAAACAAGATGGACATTATGGGTGCTAACTTCTACCGTGTTGTAGATATGATTAGAGATAGACTTGGTGCTAATCCAGTACCTGTTCAGCTTCCTATCGGTGCTGAAGACGACTTCGTAGGTGTAATTGACCTTATGGAAATGAAGGCTTACTACTATGAAGATAAGCAGGGTACTAAAGTTGAAATTAAAGATATTCCAGAAGATATGGTTGATAAGGCTAACGAATATCATCAGCAGATGGTTGAACTCATCGCTGAAACTGATGAAGCTCTTATGGACAAGTACCTTATGGAAGAAGAACTTACAATTCCTGAAATGAAGAAGGCTCTTAGAAAGGCTTGTATCGCTTGTGAAGCAGTTCCTGTATTCTGCGGTTCAGCTTATAGAAATAAGGGTGTTCAGAAGATGCTTGACGGTGTTCTTGAATACATGCCAGCACCAACTGATATTCCTGCTATTAAGGGGCACATTCCAGGTGATGAAGAAACTATTGTTGAAAGACATTCTTCTGATTCAGAACCATTCGCAGCACTTGCATTCAAGATTATGAACGACCCATTCGTTGGTAAGCTTGCATTCTTCAGAGTTTACTCTGGTGTTCTCGAATCTGGTTCTTATGTATACAACTCTGTAAAGGGTAAGAAGGAAAGAATTGGTCGTATCCTTCAGATGCACGCTAACGACCGTAAGGAAATCGATAAGGTTTACGCTGGTGATATTGCCGCTGCTGTAGGTCTTAAACTTACAACTACTGGTGATACATTATGTGACGAAGATAACGAAGTTATCCTTGAATCAATGAACTTCCCAGACCCAGTTATTTCTGTTGCTATCGAGCCTAAGACTAAGGCTGGTAGAGATAAGATGGGTATTGCTCTTGCTAAGCTTGCAGAAGAAGACCCAACTTTCAGAACTTACACTAACCAGGAAACTGGCGATACAATCATTTCTGGTATGGGTGAACTTCACCTCGAAATCATTGTTGATAGACTTTTAAGAGAATTTAAGGTAGAAGCGAATGTAGGTGCTCCTCAGGTTGCATACCGTGAAGCATTTGGCCATGATGTTGATGTTGATAGTAAGTTCAAGCGTCAGTCAGGTGGTAGTGGTCAGTACGGTCACTGTAAAGTTCGTTTCGAAGTTATTCCACCAGATAGCGACAAGCCATACGAATTCGTTAACGAAGTTGTTGGTGGTGCTATTCCTAAGGAATACATCCCAGCTGTTGATGCTGGTATCCAGGAAGCTATGCAGGCCGGTGTAATCGGTGGCTTCCCTGTAGTTGGTATTAGAGCCGTTTGTTACGATGGTTCTTACCATGAAGTCGATTCTTCTGAAATCGCCTTCAAGATTGCTGGTTCTATGGCGTTCAAGGATGCCATGAAGAAGTCAGCTCCACAGTTACTTGAACCTGTAATGAAGGTTGAAATTACTGTTCCTGAAGAATACATGGGCGATGTTATGGGCGATGTAAGCTCTCGTCGTGGTAGAATTGAAGGTATGGAACCTCAGAATGGTGGAGTTCAGCTTATTAAGGCTTATGTTCCACTTGCTGAAATGTTCGGTTACTCAACTGACCTTCGTTCAAGCACTCAGGGTCGTGGTACTTACTCAATGGAAGTTGACCACTACGAACCAGTTCCTAAGAGTATTCAGGAAAAGATTGCTGCTGGTAAGGCAGAATAATTTAGATATAATTAATTTTGCAAGTATTGCTAAAAAATACTTGCAAAATTCTTATAAATTTTGTATAATAAATCTAGTGTATAAGTCGGCTTTTTTGTCGGCATAGTAAGCACGATTTACTAAAATTTTAATTAATTTTAAGGAGGACATTTTAAAATGGCTAAGGCACATTATGAGAGAACTAAACCACATGTAAACATTGGTACAATTGGTCACGTTGACCACGGTAAGACAACTTTAACAGCTGCTATCACTAAGACTTTACATGATAGATATCAGTTAGGTGAACAGGTAGATTTCGAAAACATCGATAAGGCTCCAGAAGAAAGAGAAAGAGGTATCACTATCTCTACTGCTCACGTTGAATACGAAACTCCTAAGCGTCACTACGCTCACGTTGACTGTCCAGGACATGCTGACTACGTTAAGAACATGATTACTGGTGCTGCACAGATGGATGGTGCTATCCTCGTTGTTGCTGCAACTGATGGTCCTATGGCTCAGACTAGAGAACATATCCTTCTTTCAAGACAGGTAGGCGTTCCTTACATCGTAGTATTCATGAACAAGTGTGATATGGTTGACGATGAAGAACTTCTTGACTTAGTAGAAATGGAAATCACTGAACTTCTTGAAGAATACGGCTTCGAAGGTTGCCCAATCATCAGAGGTTCTGCTTACCAGGCTCTTCAGGATACATCTGGCAAGTGGGGCGATGCTATCATCAAGTTAATGGAAACTGTTGATGAATACATCCCTGACCCAGAAAGAGATACAGATAAGCCTTTCCTTATGCCTGTAGAAGATGTATTCTCTATTTCTGGTAGAGGTACTGTTGCTACTGGTAGAGTAGAAAGAGGTATCTTAAAGGTTCAGGACGAAGTTGAAATCGTTGGTCTTGTAGAAGAATCAAGAAAAGTTGTTGTAACTGGTATCGAAATGTTCCACAAGCTTCTTGATGATGCTGAACCAGGTGATAACATCGGTGCACTTCTTAGAGGTGTTAACAGAGATGAAATCGAAAGAGGTCAGGTATTAGCTGCTCCTGGTACAATCACTCCACACAAGAAGTTTACAGCTCAGGTTTACGTATTAAAGGCAGATGAAGGTGGTCGTCATAAGCCATTCTTCAACAACTACCGTCCACAGTTCTACTTCAGAACTACTGACGTAACTGGTGTTATCACTCTTCCAGAAGGTACAGAAATGTGCATGCCTGGTGATAACGTAGAAATGACTATCGAACTTATCAGCCACATCGCTATGGAACAGGGTCTTAGATTCGCTATCCGTGAAGGTGGTAGAACTGTTGGTTCTGGTTCTGTTGTTTCTATCATTGAATAATTTTAATATTATTTAATGCTACTTTACACTTCAGGGTTCGTAGCTGAAGTGTGCTTTTAATCAAAAATCT
Organism: Eubacterium sp. CAG:274; assembly: GCA_000432155.1. Lineage (GTDB taxonomy): Bacteria > Bacillota > Clostridia > Lachnospirales > CAG-274 > CAG-274. Next base: position 233,439 of record FR888508.1, on the reverse strand, counting down.
TGATTTTCTATAATATTTAATTTCTAAAAACTAATTATCTTATATAATAAATTTTCTAAAAAGCTGGTGTTCTGCACCAGCTTTTCTTTTGTGATTGTATGGGCTAATTTGGAATAAATAGTAATATTATGAAATATTAAACTCTTAAATAGTTTTATAAGAAGAAGGGAATATATGTTTTGTAAATTTGTATTATGATAAATAAAAAAGACACCGGTTATAGTGTGTCTTTTTCAGTTAGTAGATTGTTATGTAAGCTAATGTAAATATGATTGGTAGTTTTTATATGTTTATGACTTTATTATTATAAAATTATAAAATAAATGCTTTTTAATATTGTTGTTTGCTTCAAATCAATATTATAATATTACAAGGTATTAGCCAGTTTATATATTTATAAACTAATCAACTTTTGCTTGCCTAGAGTGTTTATCTAAAATTAGTAATGCCCAGTATAATATATAGATTTATTGATAAATATTATATCAAAATTTAATATGATATTCAAACTATTGGATAGTAATATTAATCAAATTATAAAATTTACAAAGAAAACAAAAATTGACTGATAATTATTTAGATTATAAATAAAACTCTAAATTAAAATATTGGCTTTTTTGCTGTATTTCTATTATTAAAAACAATATAATTTTATCCATAAAAAAGGCACAACCCAAAGGTTATGCCTTAACATCATATAGTTTTCAAATATTCTTTTACAAGGGTGTGGGATACGCTACCTTTGGGGTGAACCATAGTAAGTGCTTTTTCTGCTGGTATCCAAAGGGCAGAGTCCACTTCTCCGGAAAGTTTAAAATCTGTTTTATGGGTTTCAGCTAAGAAACCAATCATAATCATATCTTTTTTATCAAACCAGTATGTTCCTGTTATTTTAGGCTCATTTATTGTTAAGCCCAATTCCTCTCCAACTTCCCTTACTGCCGTTTCCTCGGCTGTTTCTCCCGGTTTCATATATCCTGAAACCAAGTTATAGTAGTCGGTTGATATATAGTTTTGTCTAAGAAGTGCTACTTCCTGTTTTTCATTTGCTACCAAAGCAATAATACAGGAAGAAAACATATCAAAAAGAGGCTTTTTACAGTTATCGCAATAGGGCATAAAACCCTCGTCGCCGACTTCTTTCTGTATTAACTTTGTTCCGCAATCAGGGCAATAGGTAAATCGCATATTAATCTTCCTTTATTTTATCAAATTTATAGTTGTGGCTGTTCATATATTCAATAATATTTGGTAACATACCTTGGTCAGAATAATACCATAATCTGACACCGTCAGCAGTAGTATATGTTGTTATTTTCTTTATATCCAATACAGGATGATAGAAAAGGCTCATTGTGTAATTATTTTCCATTGAATTATTAAGTCTGCCTAAAATACCGTTTAAATCCCCTAAATGATGAACATAATCGGCTGGTGTTGGAACATAGTACACCTTTTTGCTTGATTCAGTAGTATATGTCAACTGATTTATAAGCTCCTGCTTTGGATATGACTGATAAATAACGTCAAAGTAATTCTCAGCAATCCTTAACTGGTCTTTTGTTGCTCCGTAGTGAGGAAATTCGAAAAATTCCTCTGTGTAGCCTAAACGATGACAAGTTTCTTTAGCATAAATCATTCTTTGCATCTGTTGTTGGCGAGTATAAGGTGTTTTTGAACCCCATTCATAGCCTACACAGCTTTTATCTTTGCCATATTGGTGTGTATAGCCATGTAATCCAATATGACCACCGTGGTCTACCATATAATCAAGAGTATAGACAAAATAAGCGTTATAAAGGTTAAATGTAACACTTACATCATTCCATGTTTTTGTTGCTGGATTTGAATATACAGGAACCCATGCTATATAGTATTGTTCGCCTTTTATATATAAGTATTCAGCTGTATATCTCAATTTTTCAAGGTTTTCAATAGTATAGTTAGGTTCGGCTGTAGTATCCATACCGTCAGCTACAATATCCTCTAATCTTATATAGGCTGATTTTGTAGCTGTAGTCTTTGCAAGCTGACTATTTGGCATATTTGTTGAATGTTTCAATATATTGACCTTGTTTGCACCAATGTCTACAGTTGCAATATAGTCAAATGGTGTCAAAAGCTCATAAAGTGAAATGTAGCATATGTTGTTATAATAGCAAGTAACAACACGGTTGCTGTCCTTTGTCTTTGTTGAAATATCTATAGTTTTTCCACTAATTGTAATTTTGCAATCGTCATTTACTAAGGAATATGTACCATCCATAGCAGTAATTGTGTCATAGAGAGGAACACAAAGGCGACCGTTACAATAAACAACATTAAAAGCTCGACTTGTCCTACCCATAATGTTAAGTGTTACATTATCTGGCTGATATGTAAGTTGTGTTGGTTTTTCAACATAGGGTAAATAGTCATTGGCGTTTGCTATAGAAAATGTGCTTAGTGTAAATAGTGCCACTAAAATTAGTGCGATGAATTTTTTCATTGTATATTATCTCCTTGCCTAAAAATCCAAGTATAATTATAATTACATATATAAAAAATATCAAGTAGAGATGTAAAAATTAATAAACTAAAAATTAGCATAATATGACATAATCTTTGGTATCTTTTTTATTTTGAACTATATTTTTGTGGGATAAATGTATGGAAGTAAACAATAGTAAAATTTTTTTATAAAATGTAAACAATATTTTGAGTAAAAAGTAGGCTAATAAGCAAGCGTACAAAAAATATTTAAAAATACTAGCAAAATAGCATATCACAGGGTTGTTTTGGGTTCTCGCAAAAATGATAGAAATTAATGACATATTTATCAAATTTTACCGTTATTTATCGGATTTTATCATTCTATTGGTATAAAATTGGTGCACTTTTGGCTTAAAAATCAATCTAAAGGTGTTACATATTTATTAGTGTTTCAATGTCAGCTTGGAGCAGGAGAAAGAAGTATATAGTTGTGGAATATAGAAAGGTTACTAGGAACATATGCAACAGAAGGACATTTACAGTAGAAACAGTAATTTCCGAGATAGCTAAAATTGAAAGTTTAAAGGTTAGAAGGGTGTTAAAGCAGGAAAATAAAGTTAAGGGGACATATACCGTATATATATAGGCACCACGAAAGTGGACATATACACACCTTGACATTTATTCATAATGCTATAACGGGTTTAGGGTTGTAATTATAGAAGTGGTTATTTGTTTAGTAGGTAGAAATAAGAATTACTAGGAACATAGCTATTGGAATGAAAGTAACGGACAAGAAAATTTTTCTGAAAAAAATTTTGAGACTAGCAGATGCACTTAAAACATAGAAAGTAAAAAAAGTTTAGAGTAAAAAAGTGTTCGTGAGGGGGACATACAAGAGTTATATATAGAAGACCTTAAGAGGAAATGTAACTATACTCATTTATTTAATAATTATTTATTTGGTATGTGGTGTATCTTGGTTAATGAAAGGGTAATTATAGCTTTAGGACATTGTTAGAGTTAGGAATAGTAATGTTGTTTAGATTCACAGCAGAGTATGGAAATGACATTTAGAAGTATGGTGTTGGCTCTGAGTAGATTTAGGAGTAGACGGTTGGGGATAGGGAGCTAGAGTTATGGGTTTAATGGTTTATGACATTAAAGCGAAATATATAGTCTCATATAGGAGATATGTTTATTTGTTTCTAAATCTCTCTATTTTTGGCTAAATTTAAGAGAAAGTGATATTTATACACAGAAAATGAAACATTTAAATTTTGGGTAAAATAGAAAGAAATTTCAATATTTCAGATATAGATATATAAAATAAATACTTCACTTATATTTTTATGCTTGAGTTTCTGTCTTTTCTGTAGTATTATTATGATATAGAAAAACATAGAGCAAAGCTATTAGAAAAATAAAAACTCTATGTTGAGAAAGAGATAAAGAAAAAGAGAGGGAAAAGAATATGAAGAACGAAACGAGAGTACCAATATCAAGAATAACATTAAGAGCCTTAGCTATTTTAGCAGCAGCAGGTTCTATTAATGTGGCAACCATTCCTTTGCAGGAACATTTTGTATACAACACACAGGCATCGACTAGATTTAGTGATGATAGCTCAATCAGAGATTACAGTAGAAGCTCAGTAGAAAGTTTATTAGCCACAGGAGGAATTAAAGGTTATCCAGAAGATAACACATTTAGACCACAGGGAACAATTACTAAACTTGAATTTTTAAGTATGGTCGTGAATAGCTTAGACCCAAACGGCACAAAATTAGCTGAGGGTGTACAGCAAGCAAAAGATGATGTAGAAGTCGGAATTAGTTATTATGATTCACTTAAAAAAGATGGATTATTAACTGAATTTTGGGGAGGAAAAGCCTTTGACTTAATTGTAGGGGCAAGAGAACTAGGTATAGGCTCAGGGTACGAAACCAACTCAACAGGAGGAAACTGGGACACACCAATCACAAGACAAGATGCAGCAATGATGGTTTATCAAGGTTTAAAGGCACTAAAGGGAAATGACCTTTATGTAACAATGGGCGTAGCCGAGAATAGAAATGGTGGAAAGAAGCTCATTGGAGACTGGGATGAATTGACAGATACAGATGTACCAGACGGACATCCACAGTCTGTATCAGGATGTGCCCACCCAGATGACATTCTCAGTTTATACGAAGCAGGTATTTTACAGGGAGATAGTGAAGCAAAGTTCTACCCAAATAAATACTTAACAAGAGAAGACTCAGCAATAATTATAGACAAGGCAGTAAACCCAGAAAAGAGGGCGAAAGTAACAATACCAGAAGCAGATAAAGAGATAGATAAGACAGAGGGTGTAGAAAACACAACATTAAAGCAGACAGACCCAACAAGACGAGGAGCAATAGATGGAGATACATTTATTAAAGCAGATGGTACTTCAATCAAAGTAGTTAGAGATGAAAAGAGTGGGGTAATCGGAGCAAACCAGCCAGTAGCATTAGATATGGGTAGAGAACTAGTTCGTACTTCTAATGAAGGTAAGCGTATAGAACATAAGATTGCAAATTATGGTGAAGTTAAACTAAGTGATGGTAGTTTAAGTGTAAATTTAGGTTACATCTCAAATGATAAAATTAGTGCCGATGAAAACACATATAGTGGTAAGGGAGATTACTATTATAACCCAAAGACAGGAGAGGGACATTCATCTACAGATTGGTCTAAGATTGCAGAGTCACTAAAACCAACAGGAGAAGGAAAGCCTGGAGATATAAAAAAGGTTGGTTTAGGAGACTGGTGTACATATAAGTATTACGATGGTGTAGGTTGGAACTGTGAAACTGTGACAGGTAGTGACCTAACTGAAGCATTTAAAGTAGATAAATAAGATATAGATGTAGTTTATTTAGTATTAAAGAGGTTGCACTTAGTAGCCTCTTTTTATTTTTGAAAAAGTTAAAGATGAAAAAAAAATATATATAAAGGAGACATAGATTAAATATTATTTAGGGTTAATAAGTATAAAAAAGACTTAAATATAAACTGTGAATACACTAAATTATAATACTTAGTTTATTTGAAAAGGTGTCTTAGAGGGGGACATATAAGACTTAAGGGTATAGAACAAGTGGAAAAAATATAGAGAGACAATTATATTTCTGAATTCCTAATGACAATAAGGGTATAAAGTAAGAATGGAATGGAAGTAGAGAAGTGTTTATTTAGTTCATAGTTTTTCTTGAGTTATTATAGTGAGTGTGATAGAATAAGTATAGAGATAATAAAAGATAAGATTAAATGGTATTGCAAATGGCATACAACACCTAAGTAGTGAGAACCAAAAACGGACAACGGACAACGGACAATAGACAATATGACAATGGAATACTTAATCTAATGATTGATATAAGTAAAAAATTAAATAAGTATGTTTAAGAGATTGTCTATATTAAAAGTTTAACAGCAACTATATAGCTCAAACAAGATAACCCAAACGGGCAAAACGAAAAGGAATTAACATAAATACAAATAAAAATAAAACGGAAAAGAGAGGGAAAAGAATATGAAGAACGAAACGAGAGTACCAATATCAAGAATAACACTAAGGGCATTAGCAATTTTAGCAGCAGCAGGCTCTATGAATATAGCAACAATTCCAGTACAGGAGCATTTTCTGTATAACACTCAGGCATCAACTAGGTTTTCAGACGATAGTGCCATCAGAGATTACAGTAGAAGCTCAGTAGAAAGTTTACTAGCCACAGGAGGAATTAAAGGTTATCCAGAGGATAATACCTTCAGACCACAGGGTACAATTACTAAACTTGAATTTTTAAGTATGGTAGTAAATTCTCTTGACCCAGACGGTACGAAGTTAGCAGAGGGCGTACAGCAAGCCAAAGACGATGTAGAAGATGGTATTAGTTACTATGACCGATATAAGAAAAGAGGAACTTTAGATAGCTTTTGGGGTGGTAAAGCCTTTGATTTAATTCTAGGAGCAAGAATGTTAGATATAGGGATTTCCTATGAGCGAGCTTCCAACGGAGGAAACTGGGACACACCAATTACCCGAGAAGACGCAGCAATGATGATAGTACAGGGCTTAAAGTCATTAAAAGGCGAGGATTTAGAAAAGATATACAATGTGGTGGATAGTAAAGATGGAAACTATCGCCGTATAGCAAAATTAATAGGTGACTGGGACGAAGTTACAGACTCAGATGTACCAGATAAAGGCAGAATATCTGCTGGAGCAAGTTTACAGAGTTATGATATAGCAAGTTTATATGCTTCAGGTATTGCACAAGGAGATAGTGAAGCTAAGTTTTATCCAAGAAAGTATCTTACAAGAGAAGACTCAGCAATTTTAATCGAAAAGGCTGTAAATCCTGAAAAGAGAGCAAAAGTAACCATTCCAGAAGCTGACAAGAAAGTAGACCCAGCAGATGGCGTAGAGAGAACAACATTAAAACAGACTGACCCTACAAGACGAGGAGCTGTTGACGGTGATACATTTATTAAGGCAGATGGTACTTCAATCAAGGTAGTCAAAGACCCAAAGAGTGGTGTAATCGGAGCAAACCAACCAGTAGCTTTAGAAATGGGTAGAGAAATAACTCGTGTTAGTGATATTATTACAACAGAAAAGATAGCAAATTACGGAGAGAAGAAACTGGAAGATGGTAGTTTAAGTGTTGATTTAGGGTTTATTTGGAATACTGATGTAGATACCTATAGTGGAACTGGAGAATATTTATACAATCCAAAGACAGGCGAAGGACATACATCTAGTGAGTGGTATGTAATAGCAGAGTCTTTAAAACCAACAGATAAAGGAACAGAAGGCGAAGTTAGATATTTAGGCTTAGGTGGTTGGTGTAAATATACTTATATTGAAAGTTATGGTTGGTATCTAAATACAACTGAAGTAAGTGATTTCACAGAAATTTTTGAAGCAAATAGATAAGAAAATAACATAAAGATGTTTATTAAGCTCAGAGGTTACAGTAAATGTAGCCTCTTTTTTTATTGCTCAAAATAAGTTTATACAGCAAAGACCCTTTAATAAATGTGTTTTAGGAAGAATAAGGATAAATTTATTTTATTGAAAATTAAAATAATACTTGTGTGGAAATAATATTTTAAAAATCACTATAATTTATGTTGAAAAATGTCTAAAATTAATGTATAGTATACTATTGGTGTATAACGCAAAGGAGGATTAAAAAATGATTAAAGTTTGGTTAAGTGGGGCCAACAGTCAGATTGGTAAGGCAATAAACGATATTTTTTGCCCTACAGATTTAGAGCTTTTTAATACAGACAAAGACGAAGTAGATGTAACAGATTTAAAGGCTGTAATGAATTTTGCTCAGGTTAGTAGACCAGATATTATAATTAACTGTTCAGCAATTACAGATATTAATCTCTGTGAAAAAGACCCTAAACTTGCTTTTGGCGTAAATGCAATTGGTGCAAGAAATTTAAGTATAGCTGCAAGAAAATGTGGGGCCAAAATGGTTCAGATTTCTACAGATGATGTTTTTGATGGTTTAAGCGACAAACCTTACAATGAATTTGATGTTACAAACCCAAGAACTGTTTATGGTAAGTCAAAGTGTGCCGGCGAGGGCTATGTTAAGGAATTTACTCAGAGACATTTCATAATCAGAAGTACATGGGTTTATGGCGAAGGTTATAATTTTGTAAATAAATTTATTGAAGAAACAAAGAATAAGAGTGAAGTAACTGTAGCATCAGACCAGTTTGGTTCTCCTACAAGTGCTGAAGAACTTGCAAAGTTTATACTTCACATTATGACTACAGGAGAATATGGAACATATCACGCCACTTGTAAGGGTGTATGTAGTAGATTTGAATTAGCAGAAAAAATAGCTGAAATTTTAGGTAGAGATGTTAAAATTCATCCAGTTCCTTCAAAGGATAATGAATTTTCATCATTTAGACCAGCTTATGGAGTTTTAGATAACTTCATTATGAGCATTGTTGATGTGTATGATTTTGCTGATTGGGAAAGTGCATTGGCAAAATACTTGGGAGGAATTAAGGAAAGTGGAAAATAAAGAAAAAAAGAAAAAGAAATTGGGATTAACAACCCAGATTTTTATTGCACTTGCTTTAGGTGCAGTTGTTGGTATAGTTTTAAATTATCTTGTGCCAGATAGTGATTTTAAGCAGAATGTTATTATAAATGGTGTTTTATATGTTGTTGGTCAGGGCTTTATCAGACTTATGCAAATGCTTGTAGTTCCTTTGGTTCTTACATCACTTGTTTGTGGTAGTATGTCTATAGGCGATACAAAGAAATTAGGTGCAGTTGGTGTTAGAACACTTTGCTTCTATATTGCTACTACAGCAATTGCTATTACAGTTGCTTTATGTATCGGCAATTTAATTAATCCTGGTGTAGGTCTTGATATGAGTGCAGTTCAGCAAAGTGCTTCTACAGCTGGTTCTGTAGCATCAAATAGTGCTGACAAACTTAGCTTAGCAGAAACAATTTTGGATATTATTCCTACAAATATATTCAATGGTTTGTCTGAGGCATCTATGCTTCAGGTTATATTCTTTGCCTTAGTTTTAGGTGTTATACTTGCTAAGCTTGGAGATTCAGCAGATACTGTAAGTGCTCTCTTTAGTCAGGGTAACGACATTATGATGGAAATGACAATGATGGTAATGAGCGTAGCTCCTGTTGGTGTATTCTGTCTTATTGCAAAGACTTTTTCTACTATTGGTTTTAATGCTTTCATACCTTTACTTAAATATATGTTGTCGGTATTTATTGCATTAGGTGTACAGGCCTTTGTTGTGTATATGAGTTTCTTAAAGGTATGTACAGGCTTAAATCCTATTAAGTTTATAAGAAAGTTCTTCCCAGTTATGGCATTTGCATTTTCAACTTCAACTTCAAATGCTACAATCCCTCTTTCTATTGAAACTTTAGATAAGAAAATTGGTGTTTCAAGAAGAATTTCTTCTTTTACAATACCTTTAGGTGCGACTATTAATATGGACGGTACTTCTATAATGCAGGGTGTTGCCGTTGTTTTCGTTGCACAGGCCTTTGGTATTCAACTCCATATGATGGATTATATAACTGTTATTGGTACAGCTACACTTGCTTCAATAGGTACAGCCGGTATTCCTAGTGTAGGTCTTATTACACTTACAATGGTATTTAATTCAGTTGGTCTTCCAGTTGAAGGTATTGCCCTTATTATGGGTATTGATAGAATTCTTGATATGACAAGAACTGCTGTTAATATTACTGGCGATGCTGTTTGTACAACAATCGTTGCAAACCAGAACAAGGCTTTGGATAAAGAAAAATATAATAATATGGACTTAATTAAAGCAAAATAATTTACTAAAAAAGCTATGAAGATGAGTTAATCATTTTCATAGCTTTTTTTCTTTGTATTCAGTACCCCATTGTAGCATGGCATTTAATATAGGTTGTAGGCTTTTGCCCAATTCTGTAAGAGAATATTCTACTTTAGGGGGAACTTCTGCATATACTTTTCGGGAAATAAGACCACTTTCCTCCATATCACGAAGTTGTGTTGTTAAGACTTTTTGAGATACTTTGCCAATAGATTTTTTTAATTCACCAAATCTTTTTGTGCCAGTAAGTAAATCTCTAATAATCAATACTTTCCACTTGTTGCCAATTAACATTAGTGTTGTTTCTACTGGGCAAGAAGGTAAATTGTCGTTGCTTTTTTCGTTATCCATATAAACACTCCCGTATTTTTATTATATAAATTATATCATACAGAAGACGAAAAATCAAAATAGTATGCATTAGTTTCTTCTAGGTAACTATGGTACAAATAAGTGCGTACTTTACAATTTGGGTTAAAATTTATACAATTATATAAAAGAGGAATTAAAGATGGAGGTACAAATATGAATACGGAAGATTACATTAAATTTTTGGAAAAGGAAATTCATACAACTATTATTGCAACAGTAGATGAAAAGGGATTACCTGTAACCTGTGCTATAGATATTATGTATAGTGATGAAAAGGGGCTATATTTTCTTACAGCAAAGGGAAAAGGCTTTTATCACAGATTAATAAAAGAAAAGTTTATTGCTTTAACTGGTATCAAAGGCGAAGACACTATGCATTGTGTTGCTGTATCAGTTAGAGGTAAAGTCGAAGAATTAGGTGGAGAGTTATTACCGTTTTTATTTTCAAAAAATCCTTATATGGCTGAAATTTATCCAACAGAAAAATCAAGAGAGGCGTTAACTGTATTTCGTTTATATGAAGCCAGTGGAGAATGGTTCGATTTATCTAAAAAGCCTATTGAAAGAGATACATTTTATATTGGCAAAGAAGAAAGTTACGAAAAGAAATATTTTATTACAGATAAATGCGTAGGTTGTAAAGTTTGTCAGGGTGTTTGTCCTCAAAATTGTATTGATTTTACTTCTATTCCAGCTGAAATTCACCAGAAAAATTGTTTACATTGTGGTAATTGTATGGAAGTATGTCCAAATAAAGCTGTAGTTTGGAGGTAAAGGAATATGACACAAAATGAAAAAAGATTGTTTTTAATTAAATATTTACTTAATAAAAATTCAAAATATTCTGATATTATAATTCCTGAAGATATAGAAGAACAGAAAAGATTATTGCGTTCACTATTAAATGTTCGTATGCCAAAAAAAGTAAGTAGTGAATTTTTAGAAATACAGGATAGCTATTTACAGGAAGAAATAAATGGAAAAGGTATAACTGATATAGGGGAATTAGAACCTATAAAAAAAGGAATTTATGTTTGGCAAGGAGATATTACAACTTTAAAGTGCGATGCAATAGTAAACGCAGCTAATAACCAAATGTTAGGCTGTTTTTATCCTTGTCATAGCTGTATTGATAACGCTATTCATACTTTTGCAGGAGTTCAGTTGCGTTTGGAATGTGAAAAAATAATGAAATTACAAAATAGATTAGAAGAAACAGGAAAAGCAAAAATTACATCGGCTTATAATTTGCCTTGTAAATATGTGTTACATACTGTAGGACCTATTGTGAGAGGGAGATTATGTAAGAATGACGAAGAAAAACTTGCCAGTTGCTATAGGTCTTGTTTAGAATTAGCAGAACAAAGTGGAGTAAAAAGTATTGCTTTTTGTTGTATATCAACAGGAGAATTTTATTTTCCTAACGAAAAGGCTGCTGAAATTGCAGTAAATACTGTGAAAGATTATAAATCTAAGACAAATAGTAGTATGGAGGTGATTTTCAATGTTTTTAAAGAAATGGACTATGAAATCTACAGAAAATTGCTTGAATGAAATTGAAAAATTAAAAGAGAAAATAGAAAAGGCTGATGTAATAGTTATTGGGGCAGGTGCAGGGCTTTCTACATCGGCAGGGCTAACATATAATGGTGAAAGATTTGAAAAATATTTTTCTGATTTTAAAAGAAAATATGGCATTAAAGATATGTATTCAGGTGGATTTTATCCATTTAACTCTTTAGAGGAATATTGGGCATGGTGGTCAAGACATATTTATGTAAATAGATATGATATTAAGCCTACAGAAGTTTATATAAACCTTTTAAAGTTAGTAGAAAATAAAAATTATTTTGTTATTACAACAAATGTTGACCACCAATTTCAAATATCAGGTTTTGATAAGAAAAGATTGTTTTATACACAAGGGGATTATGGATTATGGCAATGTTCAAAACCTTGTCATAATAAGACCTATGATAATGAAGAACAGGTTAGAAATATGGTAAAACAACAGAGTAATATGAAAATACCTACAGAATTAGTGCCTTATTGCCCAATTTGTGGAGCACCAATGAATATGAATTTACGCTGTGATGATAGTTTTGTACAAGATGAAGGTTGGTACAAGGCAGAGCAGAGGTATGAAGACTTTATTCGCAGAAGTAAAAATATGAATGTTGTATTTCTTGAGCTAGGAGTAGGTGGAAATACACCAGTAATTATAAAATATCCGTTTTGGAGAATGACAGAGGAAAATGAAAATTCTACATATTGTTGCATAAATCTATCAGAAATATATATCCCAAGACAAATAAAAGAACAGTCCATTTGCATTGAAAGTGATATAGGAGATGTTTTGAAACGAATGGTATAATTTAAGAGCTACCAATTTAGGTAGCCCTTAATCTATTAATATTTTTCAATATCTATTTGCTGTGCGTGGAATTCTTTATGTAAAACTCTTTCGCAAATTGTATTAAACTTTGCATTGTTATCACTTACATAGAAAGTGTGTTTTTCTGTATTTAAGTCATTAAGCATATTGTGAGAAGTAAGATAATCTTTAACCTTTAAGGCTGTTGCCTTAGCAGGGTCAACAATCTTAACTTTTTCTCCCACAATTTTACCTATACAAGCCTTTAAAAGTGGGTAGTGAGTACAGCCAAGAATTATAGAGTCAATATCTTTGTCTAATAATTCCTTTAAATATATTTCAGCTGTTTTATAGGCAACCTCGTTATCTGTCCAACCTTCCTCAGCGAGAGGTACAAAGAGAGGACAAGCTTTTTTATATACTTCGATTTTGTTATTAGCAGCCTTTAATCTTTTTTCATAAGCACCACTACTAACAGTACCTTCTGTACCAATTAAACCAACCTTGTTGTTTTTTGTGGCAGCAAGGCAAGATTCAACCCCCGGTGTAACAACCTCTATAATAGGTAAGTCTGGAAATTCTGATGTTAATGCCTCATAACAGTTGGAGCTGACGGTGTTGCAGGCAATAACTACAGCTTTAACATCCATAGTTTTCAAAAATCTAATTATCTGACTAGAAAATTTAGTTACAGTTTCTTTAGATTTTGAACCATAAGGAACTCTTGCTGTATCGCCAAAATATATTGTATGTTCATAAGGCATAGTTTTTATTATCTGTTTTACAACAGTAAGTCCACCAACGCCAGAGTCAAAAACTCCAATTGGTCTGTTATCCATAATAACACCTCTTATTCCTCGTTACGAGTTAATGCAAGTTCAATAAGTTTATCTACAAGTTCTTCTGTATCAATACCGGCAGCTCTAAAAAGCATAGGATACATACTTATTGAAGTAAAGCCAGGTAATGTATTAATTTCGTTGAAAATAACTCTGTTTGTTTTTTCTTCAAGGAAGAAGTCAACTCTTGAAAGACCTCTACCGTCAAGTACCTTAAATATTTCAATAGCTTTCTTTCTGATTTCTTCAGCTTTTTCATTTGAAATATTAGCAGGAATTACAGTCTTAGATTCAGCATTGTTATATTTTGCATCGTAGTCATAAAATTCTGCAGCAGCATAAATCTGACCTACAGCAGATGCCTGAATATCGTGATTACCAAGAACAGCACATTCAAGCTCATCGCCTGTAATGTTTTCTTCTATAACAATAGTTCTGTCGTGTTCAGAAGCAGTCCAAAGGCCATCAATAAGTTCATCTCTGTTGTGAGCCTTTGTGATACCTACACTTGAACCGGCACAAGCAGGCTTAACGAAGCAAGGATAACCACATTTTTCTTCAACTCTATCAAGACATTTGTCAAGGTCTTCAGATAATTCTGGTCTGTATACAATAGTGTACTTAGCCTGGTCAACTCCAATAGTATCAACAATAATCTTTGTATAAGCCTTGTTCATACTTACAGCAGAAGATAATACGCCACAACCTACATAAGGGATTTTAGCAAGTTCAAAAAGACCCTGAACTGTACCATCTTCGCCATTTGCACCATGAAGAACAGGAATGACAACATCAACAGGAATGTTTTTAACCTTATCTCCAACAATTCTAAGAAGACCATGGTGTTCTGTATCTGGGCTTAAAATGCAAGTGCTTGCAAATTTCTGCCAATCGTTATTGCCAATACTGTCCAAAGGACCGTCGTATAATAACCATTTACCTTCTTTTGTAATATATACTGGAATTACAGAATACTTTTCTGTATTAATATTTGAAATAATTGTAGCGGCACTTACCTTAGAAACATCGTGTTCTGATGACTGGCCACCAAACAATACAGCTACTACTTGTTTGCTCATTTTATAAATTCCTCCTAAAAAAGAATAGATATATTTATTCTAATACTTTTTGGGGATTATTACAAGTTTTTTTTGAGATTAAAGAGTTTTTTCTATTTCGTCCATTTGTGCAAGCCATAATTTAGATACGGCATCGCTAGGCATTCTCCAATCTCCTCTAGGACTAAGGCTTACAGAACCTACCTTTGGACCGTCTGGTAAGCAACTTCTCTTAAATTGCTGTGAGAAAAATCTCCAATAGTAATTTCTAAGCCATTTATATATTGTTTTCTTGTCATATTTGTCCTTAAAGGCTATATTTGCAATATAGAAAATCTTTTTAGGTTCAAAGCTTAATCTCATCATATTGTACAAGAAGAAATCGTGAAGTTCGTAAGGACCAACCACATCTTCTGTAATCTGTGCAATATTTCCGTTTTCATCTGGAGGAAGTAACTCAGGAGAAACAGGAGTGTCTAAAATATCATAAAGTATTTCTTTTAAGTTGCTGTCAGAAGTTGTGTCAGCAAAATATTTAATAAGGTACTTTATAAGAGTTTTAGGTATAGAGTTATTTACACCGTACATACTCATATGGTCGCCGTTATAGGTAGCCCAACCTAAGGCTAATTCACTTAAATCCCCTGTACCAACTACAAAACCTCTATATTTTGATGCCATATCCATAAGAATTTGAGTTCTTTCTCTGGCTTGAGAGTTTTCGTATGTTAAATCCTTTACACTTTCATCGTGACCAATATCAGAGAAATGCTGTTTAACGGCTTTTTTGATATTAACTTCTATTAAAGTAGCACCTAATGCTTTTGTAAGTTCTACAGCATTGTTATATGTTCTGTCAGTTGTACCAAAGCAAGGCATTGTAACACATATTATGCCTTTTTTGTCTAAACCTGCAAGTTCAAAGGCTTTATTTGCCACAATAAGAGCTTGTGTGGAGTCAAGGCCACCACTTATACCAATAACAACATTCTTAGTACCAATATGTTCAATTCTCTTTTTTAAGCCTAAAGCCTGAATATTGAGAATTTCATCACAACGCTTATCTCTGACTTGTAAATCACTTGGTACAAATGGGTGTGGGTCAAAAAATCTATTAACTTCCCCATTATTTTCTTCAAATTCAAAATTAACATAGGTATAACCAGTTGTGTTAAGTCTGAAAGATGTATTTTTCTGTCTTTCAGAGGCTATTTTAAATATGTCAATATCTCCATATACTATACCATTTTCAAATCTCTTGGCAGTTGCAAGCACAGTACCATTTTCACAAATAATATTGTGACCAGAGAAAACTACATCAGTTGTAGACTCTCCATAACCAGCACAAGTATAAATATATGAAGAAATAGTTTTGGCAGATTGACTGCTTACAAGAGAAAGTCTGTAACTGTCTTTTCCTGTAATTTCATTTCCGGCTGATGGATTTGCAATAATAGTTGCACCTGCAAGACTATGATTAGAAGAAGGAGGAATAACACTCCATAAATCTTCACAAATTTCAACGGCTAATGAAAATTCAGGCATATTTTCAGCTTGTACAATAATTTTTGTACCGAAAGGCACAGTATCGCCTAAAATATCTACGTAAACTGTTTCATTAAGTGCTTCTTCAAACCATCTTTTTTCATAAAATTCATTATAGTTAGGTAAGAAACTCTTTGAAATAAGAGCGAGAATGTGTCCTTTATACAATACAGCACCACAGTTATATAACTTGCCTTTATATTGGTATGGCATACCTAAAACAATTAATGTATTAATGTTTTTTGTTTCACATTTAATCTTATCTAATGCTTTCATTGATGAAGAAATAAGAGTTCTTTGACCAAATAAATCTCCACAAGTATAACCAGTAATTACAAGTTCAGGAAAAACTATTATTTCAGTATTGTTTTCGTATGCTGTTTTAATGTTTTTTATAATATTATCAGCATTAAAATCGCAATCACAAACCTTTATATCAGGTGTGGCAGCAGCAGTTCTTATAAAACCGTATTTCATAAAAGACGACCTCCATATAATAATTATTTTTATTGTATACCATTTTTCAAAAAAAAGCCATAAAAATTTATAAAATTTACTGAAAAAATACATTGGCTATTTTTTACATAAATTAGTTTTTTTGATTGTAAAATTTGTTGATTTTTTTAGATAGGTTTGCTATAATGTAATTAAGTAATTACAAGGTGTAACTTTTATTGCTTGTAATTTTTTCATTTATTATGCGATTTCTATTTGTTGAATATTGCTTTTGCTTGTGATATGATTGACTTATGGATATTGAATGGAGGGATGTATTTATGAAGAGAAACGAGATGATGGCCATGCTTCTTGCAGGTGGTCAGGGTAGTAGACTTGGTATTCTTACTATGGACAAGGCTAAGCCAGCGGTTGCTTTTGGGGGCAAGTATAGAATTATTGACTTCCCAATGAGTAATTGCGTAAACTCTGGTGTTGATACAGTTGGTGTACTTACACAGTATCAGCCATTGGCATTAAATGCACATATTGGTATTGGTGTGCCTTGGGACTTAGATAGAGTAAATGGTGGTGTTTCAATACTTGCACCACATATGAGAGAGGGCGAAATAGGTTCTTGGTATTCTGGTACAGCTAATGCTATTTATCAGAATATTGACTATATTGACTCTTGTAATCCAGAATATGTGCTTATACTTTCAGGCGACCATATTTATAAAATGGATTATGCAGCAATGCTTAAATATCATAAGGAAAATAATGCTGATGCAACTATTGCAGTATTAGAAGTACCTATGGAAGATGCTAGTCGTTTTGGTATTATGAATGCCGATGAAAATGACAAGATTTATGAATTTGAAGAAAAGCCTGAACATCCAAAGAGTAATCTTGCTAGTATGGGTATTTACATATTCACTTGGTCAAATTTAAGAAAGGCTCTTATTGAAGATGAAAAAATTCATCCGGATAGTGACTTTGGTAAGCACATTATTCCAAAGATGCTTGGAGAGGGTCAGAGCCTTTATGCTTACAGATTTAAGGACTACTGGAAAGATGTAGGTACTATTGAATCTTATTGGGCTGCAAATATGGAACTTATCAAGACTTTACCTGAATTTAATCTCTATGAAGATTTTTGGAAGATTTATACTAAGAGTGATTATCAGCCACCACAGTATACAGGGGAAAATGCTTCTATAAAGACTTCTATAGTTTCAGAGGGTGCTCAGATTTATGGTTCTATTGAACATTGTGTAATAAGTAAAAATGTAACTATTGAAGAGGGTGCGGTAGTTAAAGATTCAATAATTATGGAAGGCTGTGTAATCGGCAAGAATGCTGTACTTGACAGAGTAATTGTTGACCAGAATACAGTAATTGGCGATAATGTAAAGATGGGTCTTTGGGATAACATTCCTAATGAACAGAAACCTAAGATTTACAACACAGGTATTACAGTAATTGGTAGTGATACTGTTGTCCCTGATAATATTGAAATAGGTAAGAATTGTGTTGTTTATGGAAAGACTACTGCTGAAGATTATAGCGAATCTAAACTTCCAAGTGGTCAGTCAGTTATTATTGAGGGGGCGATGTAATGAGAGCCATAGGTATTATTTTAGCAGGTGGAAATAGTGAAAGATTAAAGGACCTCTGTAAGGTAAGAGCTATTGCAGCAATGCCAGTTGTTAGTTCTTATAGAGCCATTGATTTTTCTTTAAGTAATATGTCTAATTCTGGTATTAAGAAAGTAGCTGTTATTACACAGTTCAATTCTCGTAGCCTTCAGGACCACCTTTCATCAGCAAAGTGGTGGGAATTAGATAGAAAAGAGGGTGGTCTTTACATATTCACACCTTTCTTATCAAGTGATAATAATTTCTGGTTTAGAGGTATTGCTGACTCAATTTATCAGAACATTAGCTATTTAAAGAGAAGTCACGAACCTTATGTTGTAATTTGTTCTGGCGAGGCTGTTTATAAAATGGATTATTCAGAAGTTTTACAGTACCATATTGATAAAGCTGCTGACTTAACAATAGTCTATAAGAATGTATCTCGTACAAATAAAGATGTACACGATTATGGTGTTATGACATTTGGCGAAAATAACAAACTTGAAACCTTTGAAGAAAAGCCAATAGATGCTAAGAGTTCTAATATATCATTAGGTATATATGTAATAAAGAGAACTCTCCTTATTAAGCTTTTGGAAAATGCCATTCCAAAGGGATATTATGACTTTGTAAAGGATATTATCTTGAGAAATAAGGATAAGATTGATATTTATGGTTATGAATTTGACGGTTATTGGAACACTCTTAATTCTGTAAATTCCTATATGGAAACAAATATGGATTTCTTAAACAAAGATGTTCGTAAAATTCTTACTCAAGAACCATTTATTGCATCAAAGCCTAGTGATGACCCTCCAGCAAAGTATAACCCAACAGCAGAAGTTACAAATACTCTTGTAGGTACAGGCTCTATTATTGACGGTAATGTAAAGAATTCTGTACTTTTCAGAAAGGTATTTGTAGGCGAGGGTGCAACTGTTGAAAACTCTGTAATTATGAAGAGTTCCTATATTGGTAAGGGTTGCGTAATCAAAAATGCAATTATTGATAAGGAAGTTGTTATCAGTGATAATAAAGAGGTTATAGGTACAGAGGAAGAACCTATCGTTATAGGTAAAGGACAGGTTATATAAAATAATATGTGGAATTTGATATGTTGGATGATATTGGGTGCTTTTGCCGGTGGATTTGCCAACAAAATAATGAATAATGGTAATAGAGGCTGTTTAACTAATATTGTAATAGGTGTTGCTGGTAGTTTAATAGGTGGCTGGTTAGGTTCGCTTATTGGATTTACAGCACATTCGCCTTTTAGCATTAAAGGCTGTTTTATTGCAGTTGTTGGTGCTTGTTTCTTAATTATTATATCCCGAATTATAACTAAATAAATTAAAGCCACTACAATATTTTGTAGTGGCTTTTAATAATGAATCGGGAAGATTGACCCGATGGCTTGCTTGCAAGCCACAAATTAATGAAATTAATTTGTTCTGACAAATGAATCGGGAAGATAAACCCGATGGCTTGCTTACTGAAACATTTCTTTATGTTTTTTTCTATACCAGAAATAGTAAGAGTATTCTACTACTAACATAGCAATCCAACCAATACCAGAAGCAAATGCTATACCTTCAATACCCATTGATGGAGAAAGTATAAATGTGAATATTACTCTTATTGTAATTTGCATAGATGTGCTGATAAATGTAATAGACATATTACCTAAACCTCTGAAATATCCCTGAAGTCCATTTGTAAGACCAGATAGACAATAGAGGAACGCCATTACAGAAAGGTATTTAACACCTTCAGTAATCATCTGGTGGTCACTTTCTGAACCAAACAATGACATAAGGTCTGTTTTAAATAATGTAATTATTGTACATATAAATATCCAGTATATTATTTCTATTACAAGACCTTTAGGCAAAGCAAGTTTAACTCGTTTTTTCTCTTTTGCACCTCTGTTTTGTGCTGTAAATGTCATCATAGAATGGGAAATACTTTGTTCCGGAATAAGGGCAAAGTTTTCTATTTTACTGGCAGCATTAAAGGCAGCAATTACAGAAACACCATGGTAGTTTACGGCACTTTGTATAAATAGTTTACCAAAAGGTTGACAGCATTGTTGAAGTGCTGTAATAGAACCTAAACTAAATGTTCTATTTATCAATCTTCGGTTAAACTTAAAGTGCTTTCGTTCTACATGGAGCATAGGTACTTTTCTGAATACATATACCATACACAGAACAGCAGAAATACCCTCGGCAAAAACTGTTGCAAGACCTGCACCGACAACACCCATATCAAATATTTTTATGAATATGTAATCAAGACAGCCATTTAAAACAGATGAAATAGCTAAAAAATTTATAGGTGTTTTGGAATCCCCTATACTCCTTAAACCGGCAGAATAGATATTGTAAAGACAGGTAAAAGGTGCACCAATAAAGACAAGCTTTAAATAACTGTTGGCGTCAGCCATTATTTCTGGTGGGGTCTGTATTAGTTTCAAAATAGTATTTGAAAGTAAAAGACCTAAAATTACAATAATAGCAGTAATGCCCATACCAATAGAAATAGTAGTTGCAAATTCGTTTTTAATGTCTTCATATATTTTAGCACCGAAAAATTCGCTCATAAGCACAGACGCACCAATGCAAATACCACTTATACCAAGTATAAGCATATTTACAATAGGGTCAGATGTACCAACGGCGGCTAAGGCTTTTGTTCCAGCAAATTTACCTACTATAATTGAGTCTACAGCGTTGTAAGTAAGCTGAAAAATATTACCTAGTATTATAGGAATTGAAAATTGGACAATATGATTATATATATTGCCTTTGGTCATATCTCTAATCATAAATAATTACTCCTTTGTAATGTATTTGATTATAGAATGTAAAATAAATTTTGTCAACAGAGGAAATAGTATGGAAAAAAGAACTATCAGAACAGGAAATATTGAAATAACATATGTTTTGACACGAAAAAAAGTAAAGAATATTAATATGAGAGTAAAAGCTGATGGAAATGTATATGTGTCGGCTAGTAACAGAGTTTCTGTAGATTATATAGACGGTTTTGTTGCATCTAAGGCTAAGTTTATAATGAAAGCCATAGTAAAAATGCAGTTAAAGCAAAATAAACCTCTTTCATATAATGACGGAGAAAAATGCAAGGTTTGGGGCAACCAATGTCAGCTTAAAATAGTTGAAGATAGTAGGGAAAGAGTAGAATATACAGACTTTGTTGTAACTGTATTTGTTAAAAATATAGAAGATAAATCGAAAGTAGAAAAGTTGTATATAAAATGGCAAAAAGAACAAGTGGAGAAGTTGGCACAGGATATTTCAAAGAGGGTATATCCTATATACAAAAAATTTACAACTTTTCCTAATATGAAAATCAGGCTTATGAAAAGCCTTTGGGGTTCTTGCAACAGGAGAACAAATACTATTACTTTAAATTTAAGGCTTTTTGAATATAATCCAAAGTGTTTGTTGTATGTTTTGATACATGAATATACACATTATATACACCCAAACCATTCAAAAGAGTTTCATAAGGCTGTTGAAAGTGTAATGCCAGATTGGAAAGAATACGACAATATGCTTAAACAAAAATAATTATTAATTATAATAGAAAGGATTTAAATATATGTCTATAAATACGACGAAAATATGTGATGATTTAGAAATAGCAGATGAAGGAACTACAGTAATAGCTTATAATAAAAATAATGAAAAGGTAATAGTTCCTTATGGTGTTTTAGAGTGGAGAAATGAATATGATGACGGGGACGATTGGGACCTTCCATTGTTTTTAAAACTTTCAGAAATCAGTAGTCAGCTTATAGCTAAAGGATACAAGCCAACTTTTTTTGTTTGGTGGGATATGGGATTGTCTGGAAAAATATATGCCTATACAAATGAAGAAGATAACCCTCAATGGAAAGAATACGGTGAAACAATAGGATACGCATAAAATAAAAAAGGTTTTACACCATAGAAAGATGTAAACCTTTTTTTGATAGTGAATCGGAAAGATAAATCCGGTGGCTTGCTTGTCAAGCCACAAATTAACAAAGTTAATTTGTTCTGAATATTAGTTGTCGCCACAAAGTTTTCTTGTGACAGTAATCATATATCTACCGTTAATTTTTGAAACAAAACTATCAAGGTGCTTTGTTTCAAGGAAAGTATCAAGCCATGGAATAGACTTAGATGCTCTAATGTTAAGAGTAGAAAATCTATCTTTACTAATAAAAGGCAATAATACCTCTTTAGCAGTTACGCCAGGATAGTCCTTTTGTAAAGATATAAGGTCAAGGAAATACTGACCCTGACTATCAACGGCTGTAGGGTTTGCTGGAACTTTAAATTCGCCATCAACTTTTATTTCTTTTTTACCAGAAATGTATTGACTTTCAATTTTCTTTAAGAGTCCCTTTCCAAAATTATGGGCAGTAGCAACAGCTACATTATTTTTAAGAAATTCGTTGTAGTATAAATCACCAAAAGATTTAGCTACAATAACATCTATATTACCTAACTGCTTGAGTAGTTCCTTAGCATATAACTCAGGTTGGTCAATAGATGAGAAAACAACTTCGCTGAGAGTAAATCTGTCTACGGCCTTCCATTTATTATTAATTTTGGAATAAACAGAGACAAACCTTCCGCTAGTTACATCGCTAAGCATATTTGTTGCATCGAAAAATGCTGCAATTCTTGTATTCATTTAAGAACACCTCCAATAAAAACAATAGTGACTTAAACCATTTGGTTCTCCAATTTATCCACGAATATAATGGTATCATAATGAAAAATAAAAATCAATAAAAAATTGATAACTTTTTCACATAGTGATAAATTTCGTGTAAATTGAATAGTTTTGACACGAATTTCCAATAAAATACAGACTTTTTTCATTATCATATTTTTTGTAATGATAATTATTATACAAATTTATCACCTATTTTTTGTTTAATATAATGGCATAAAAGTAGATATTAACAAAATTGTAAGGTATAAAATTCGATTAAAACATTGAATTAAATAGGATTTTACAGTATACTAATACAGGTTTGTAGTTAAATAGTCCGGAGGTTGAAAATGAAAAATGCAGACAAATTAAAAATTGTTACTACAATAATAGGAATATTGTTGTTTATATACGGATTGGCATTTATATTTGTTTTTAATCAAGGTACTTTCGTTATATTGTTTTTAGCAGTTGTGCTTTTGCTTTGGACGAGAGTAAAAAGTGTTCCGGCTACTAGATTTTTTAAATTCTTGTTGGTTCTTGGATACATATTCTTTGGTGCGATTATGGTTTTCATAGCAGTTGCAGGTACTTGTGACAAAGCATCGGGAGATGAAGACGCAGTTATTGTACTAGGTTGCAAGGTTAATGAAAGTGGAGTGTCTAATTCTTTAAAGGCAAGACTTGATACTACTTTGGAATATCATAGCATTAATCCAAAAGCAAAAATAATTGTTACTGGAGGACAGGGCAGTAATGAGCCAATGACAGAGGCAGAGGCAATGAAAAGATATTTAGTTGCCAATGGTGTTCCAGAAAATATTATTTATAAGGAAGATAAGTCTACATCTACAAATGAAAATTTTGCAAATTCTAAAAAGATATTGGAAAATTTGTTTGATGATGACTATACAGCTTGTATTATAACTAACTCTTTCCATGCCTATAGGTCAAGGGGATTGGCTAAGTTAAATGGTATGAACTTGACAACATATAATGCACCTACACCTTATATATCTATGCCAGTAGATTATTGTAGAGAGGTGTTAGCTGTAATTAAGTTATGGCTTTTTAAATACTAAGGAGTGAAGAATATGGCAGCTTATGAGGGGTTTGCACAGGTATATGACCGTTTTATGGACAATGTACCTTATGACCAATGGACAGAATATTTACAGGAGATTTTTGAAAAACATAACTTGCCACATAATACAGGTGTAATATGTGATTTGGGTTGTGGAACTGGCAATATGACAATACCTCTTGCTAAAATAGGTTATGATATGATAGGTATTGATTTGTCAGAGCAAATGCTTGCTATAGCGTCTGAAAAGACTATAGAGGAGGATTTGAACATACTGTATCTTAATCAGGATATGAGAGAGTTTGAGCTGATTGGCAAAGTAGATGCTATTGTTTCACTTTGTGATAGCTTAAATTATATTACAGAAAAGGCTGACCTTTTAGAGGTGTTCAAAAGGGTACACGATTATCTTGAAAAAGACGGTTTATTTATATTTGATATAAATACAATTTATAAATTTCAAAACATATTAAGCGACAACAGCTTTTGTGAAACTACTGAAAATTCAGCATATACTTGGGAAAATTACTATGACGAAGAAGAAAGAATAAATGAATTTTATACTAACTTTTTTGTTGAAAATAGTGACGGTCTTTATGAAAGATATGAGGAGTTTCACTATGAGAAAGGCTATACTATAGAGGAAATAAAGGAACTTTTGGGTATGGCTGGCCTTGAATTTGAGGCTGTTTATGATGAATTAACATTTGAAGAACCAAAGGAAGAAAGTCAAAAGGTTTTCTTTGTAGCGAAAGTTAAATAGGAGGAATAAAAATGGATTATATTTTAAGAGCAAGTGCAGGAGATGGAGCAGTAAGAATTTTTGTTGCAAACACTCACGATACAGTACAAAAAGCATTTGAAATTCACAAGACTTCACCAGTAATGTCAGCTGCTTTAGGTAGAGCATTAACAGGTGTAGCTATTATGGGTTCTATGCTTAAAAATGATAAGGATTTAGTTACAATTACTATTAAGGGCGACGGCCCAGGTAAGGGTCTTACAGTAACTTCAAATTCAAAGTCACAGGTAAAGGGCTATGTTTACAACCCTATTGTTGATATACCTTTAAAGCCAAATGGTAAACTTGATGTTCAGGAAGCACTTGGCTTTGGTGACCTTACAGTAATTAAGGATATTGGTATGAAAGAACCTTATGTAGGTACAATACCTCTTATTTCTGGCGAAATTGCAGAAGATTTAACATATTATTTTGCTAAATCAGAACAGATTCCTTCAGCTGTTGCTTTAGGGGTACTTGTAGATAGAGATTATTCTATAAAGCAGTCTGGTGGTTTTATTATTCAGATGATGCCAGATGCTCCAGAAGAAATCATATCTGCTATTGAAGAAAAATTAAAGGTAATTGAACCTTTAACAACTATGCTTGATAAGGGTATGACACAGGAAGATATTTTAAATGAACTTGTAGGGGATTTTGACCCACATATTTTAGATAAAATTCCAGTTGAATATTACTGTAACTGCTCTAAAGAAAGAGTTGAAAAAGCACTTATTTCTATAGGCAAAGATGAAATTCAGGATATTATAGAAAACGAAGGAAGTACAAGCCTTCATTGTCATTTCTGTAATAAAGATTATGAATTTTCAAAAGAAGAACTTGAGGCATTATTAAAGAGAATTTAATCATAGAAAAAGGCGAGGGTGTAAAAACTCTCGCCTTTAATAATAGTGAATCGGAAAGATAAATCCGATAGCTTGTTTACAAGCTACATTTTGCTTTGCAAAATGTTCTGACCATTTAGTTTAAAAATATTTATCTATATTTCATAGCCTGTGACATCATACATACACCTTTTGCACCATTTTCATAGCAATATTTAGAATTATCTTCATTTATACCACCTAAAGCAAACACAGGTATATTTACATTGTCACATATATTTTTTAAGAAATCTAAACCTCTGGGTTCTAAGCCTTTTTTGCAGTCTGTAGCAAAGATATGACTTGCTGTAATATAGGTTGCACCTAGTTTTTCTGCTATTTTAGCCTCTTCAAGGCTATGAGTAGAAGCACCTATAATATTAAAGTGTTTTAATTTTTCAGCATCTTTTTCCAAATCTGTCATAGAGAGATGAATATTTTTACAATCAAGCTCTATAGCTACATCAGTAAAATGATGTAGAATTAAAGTTTTTTTGCAAATTTTCATTGCTTTTTTTGCAAGAGAAAAATATTCCTGTTGTGTTAAATCCTTTTCCCTTAATATGACATAATCAAAATCTGAATGATTTAGTATTTCTAATTGTTCTAAAAGATTATTGCATAATTTACGATTAGTTATGGCTATTTTACACATAAATGTAATCACTCATTACAGGCTGTAAACCTTGTTCCTTAATGGCATTGAAAACTTCTTCAACACTTCTGCCGTCAGAAATTTCAAACTGTTCGTCGCCTTTTTCTTCTCCAGTATGACCGCCAATACCTACATTTACACCAGCAGAAATCTTTGTGGCAGCAATCTTGATTACATTATTTCTAAATCTTTCACATTCTCTAGTAGAAATTGTAATACTAGCAAAAGGAAGAAGAAGTCTATAAGCACAGATTACCTGTAAAAGCTGAGGCTCGTGTACATCTTTAGGATTGATTTTATCGTTGTTTATAATAGGTCTTAATCTTGGACAAGACATAGCAATTTCAGCCTTTGGATATTTACGCTGTAATAAATATGCGTGGTAACCACAGGCAAAAGCATCTTTTCTAAAGTCATCAAGACCAAGTAATGCAGCAAAGCCTACACCTCTCATACCACCCATTAATGCTCTTTCCTGAGTATTAAATCTGTAAGGCCAAATTCTCTTGTTACCAGCAAGGTGGAGAGTTTCATATTTGTCAGAGTTGTAAGTTTCCTGGAAAACAGTAACATAATCTACGCCACATTCATGAAGATATGCGTACTGGTCAGAGTTTACTGGATAAATTTCAAGACCAACCATTCTGAAATACTTCTTAGCTATTTTACAAGCCTCGCCAATGTACTCTACGCTAGACATTTTTTCACTTTCGCCAGTAAGAATAAGTATTTCTTCAAGACCAGTTTCAGCAATAGCCTGCATTTCTTTTTCTATTTCTTCCATATTTAACTTTGCTCTATGTATTTTGTTATGGCAGTTGAAACCACAGTAAATACAGTAGTTATCGCAATAATTGGCAATATACAAAGGTGTAAACATATAAATTGAATTACCAAAATGCTTTCTAGTTTCTACCTGTGCCTTTTGAGCAATCTGTTCCAAAAGAGGGAGGGCAGCAGGGGAAAGGAGAGCTTTAAAATCTTCTGGAGTAATATTGTCGTGCTTTAAAGCCTCA
Organism: Eubacterium sp. CAG:274; assembly: GCA_000432155.1. Lineage (GTDB taxonomy): Bacteria > Bacillota > Clostridia > Lachnospirales > CAG-274 > CAG-274. The sequence continues at coordinate 206,146 of FR888508.1, read as the reverse complement.
AGTACATCGTTTGCTGTATACTTGTTTGGGTCATAGTTTTCCATTTCTGAAATAACCTCGTCCTGAATTTCAGAACCTATATTTTCCATTTGAGGAAGGTACTTCATATGGTCAATTCTTTCTTCACTCATTGTTAAATGTCCTCCTTAGTCCTGTAAAAATCCTGTTAATGGTGATGATGCAACAGCACCTTTTTCTATTACTCTACCAAGTTTAGCAAGGTATGCTGTTCTACCAGCTTCAATAGCCTTTTTGAAAGCCTCAGCCATAGCTGGAACATTACCGGCAGTTGCAATAGCTGTGTTTGCCATAACGGCAGCAGCACCCATTTCCATAGCCTCGCAAGCCTGAGATGGCTTACCAATACCAGCATCTACAATAATAGGAAGTTCAATTTCATCAATTAAAATCTGTATAAATTCTTTTGTGCAAAGACCTTTGTTTGAACCAATAGGAGCAGCTAAAGGCATAACAGCAGCAGCACCGGCATTTACTAAATCTCTGGCAGTATTAATATCTGGGTACATATAAGGCATTACTACAAAACCTTCTTTTGCAAGAATTTCAGTTGCTTTTAAAGTTTCATAATTATCTGGAAGAAGATACTTACTATCTCTCATAATTTCAATTTTTACAAAATCGCCATAGCCAACTTCTCTTGAAAGTCTTGCAATTCTTACAGCCTCGTCAGCATTTCTTGCACCAGATGTATTAGGTAAAAGTGTAACATTCTTTGGAATGAAGTCCATAATATTATCTACATTACCAGCCTGTGCACGCCTTAAAGCAAGTGTAATAATTTCAGCACCAGCATTTTCAACGGCTGCCTTAATTAAGTCAAGAGAATATTTTCCTGAACCTAATATAAATCTTGAATTAAATTCGTGACCACCTATAATTAATTTATTGTTTTCCATTTTTTTATCTCCTTTATACTTCATCTATACCTAGTAACAATCTCAATATTGTATTTGCTTGATGCATAGCACATATGCCTACACGAGGAGCCATAAGTCCTCTGCCAATTTCAGCTGGGGTTACACCATCGCCACAAATATAAAATCTATTGTTAATTTTTTTGGTATTTATTGTATTACTGCTTTCATATCCGGCCATACCAGAGCCAGAAACAACAGTTACATTTTTAGTTTCTGTCAATAATGTATTTATGAGCATAGCTTTGTATTCAGCCTTATCAAATGCCTCACATACAATGTTGTAGTCCTTAAATAGTTCAACGGCATTATCTTCCGTTACTTTTGTGTTTTCATATGTAATTTTTACAAAAGGGTTTACTTCTTCAACTTGTTCCTTTAATGCCTCTGTTTTGTATTTGCCCAAATCCTTAATTCTATAATTTTGTCTGTTAAGATTACTAGGTTCAACAATATCAAAATCTACAATGTGGATATGACCTACACCACTTCTGGCAAGTGCCATAACAATATTAGAACCTAAACCACCTAGACCGGCAACGGCAACAGAACTTTGCTTTAATTTATCATATACCTTTGGGGTATGTCTTGCTGAAATTAAAGCCTCTAATTCGTCAAGGGGAGGAAGTATACCTTTTTGTATAAGGCTGATGTTACAATTTTCTGAAAGCTCTAAATTTTCATTAGTTTGAAAGCCTTCAAAGATTACAACACAGTTATTGCTTTTTGTTTCAGAAATAAGCTCTGAAATATTCTTGGAATTGGTTTCATAATTTTTGCCATTTAGCTTTATTAACATATCAGCCTCCACCCATAAAGCATACTATTTCTAAAACATCATTGTCTTTTAAAACTGTTGTGTCATAAGCCTTTTTGGAAAGAATTTCATTATTCAATTCCACAGCAAGGGCAGATTGCTTGTAATCAGCAGATTTAATATATTCAGAAACAGTTTTACCAATGTATGAACTTTCGTCTTTTCCGTTTATTTTAAGCATAAAGAACCTCCTTTCGGACACAAAAAAAGGGCACACAAAAAACTACACCCATGGTGGTGTACCCCTTCGTGTGACCCTAGTCATACTCTGTAATATATATTAACAAAAAAATGATATTAAGTCAAGTAAATTTATTGATTTTTTTGTCGAACTTGTACTTGATATTTAGCTCAAAATAGATTACTATATAATATATATTCATTGAAAATATTAGAGGTGTTGTGGATGAAAGTTTTGGTTACTGGCGGTATAGGGTATTTAGGCCGCAATATTTGTTATGCCTTATCGGATTGTGGAATTGAGGCAGTAGTTATTGACCATGTAGATGATGCTGACAAGTATACTTTGCCTGGTTGTCATTTTTATAAGGCTGATATTACAGATAAGGAAAGTATTTCAAAGATTTTAGATGAACATCCGGATATAGATTTTGTAATTCACAATGCAATGGTTTCTGCAGTTGCAAAATCAGTTAATCATCCATATGATTTTTATTATCAGAATGTTGTAACATCTATGGAACTTTTCCATTTATTAAAAAATAGAGGTATTAAAAATATTATATATGCTTCAACGGCTTCAATATATGATGATGCACCTGGCTATGTTGTTACAGAAAGGTCACCATTAAAGCCTAGAAGTCCTTTTGGCAGAAGTAAGTATATTACTGAAATGATTTTGAAGGATTTTTGTAATGCCTATGGTATGCGTTGCATTACTTTAAGATATTTTAATCCTATTGGTGCAGACCCACAGACTAGACATGAACTTCCTCACAAAGCCGGTTCAAATATATTAGAAAAGCTTGTGAAAATTCTTAAATATGAAGAACGCCAGTTTGTTATTTCTGGCGATGATTGGGATACTCGTGACGGTACTTGTATAAGAGATTATATTCATGTAAGAGATTTGGCTATGGCTAACTGTAAGGCTGTTCTTAATTTTGATAAGGCTTTTGAAAGAGCTGGAAAAGATTATACAAATTATCTTTCATTAAATATAGGCTCAGGCGTTGATGTAACAGTAAAGGAATTTATAATTGCTTTTGAAAATGTTACACAGGAAAAAATCAACACAGTTATGGGTAAACGCCGCGAGGGCGATATAGGTGGTTCATATGCCAATATTCAGCTTGCGAAACGCACAATAGATTGGAAACCAGAATATTCCATTGAAGATGCAATATTTGATGTTTTAAAATACTATGAATTATAATTATCTCACATCGGAGGAATTATGCAAAGACATCGTAATTATTATGATAGGGGTGTAAGTGGAAGTAATAGGGTATATGTACTGCTTCTTATTCTGATAGGTATTTTGACAGCAGCCTTTTTCATTGGTGGTTATCGTAGGGCAAATGGTAATATTGATGAATATGGAAATGAAATCACAGAGGGAACTTCCTCTGAAAATGTGTCAGCAGAGGGTACTACTGTTGATACATCAAATGTAGAGGCTGTTGCTGAAAAATTCTATAACAATTCTGTGTTTGTTGGGGATTCTATTATGGCTGGATTTGCCGGCTATGCTTCATCTAGTGAAGCTCCAGAATTTTTGAAGAAAGCTGTATTTCTTGCTTCTGTTAGTTACGGTGTAGGCGATGCTTTAAAGCCAGCTGGAAGTGGTGTGGTTCATCCTATGTATAAAGGTGTATCTCAACCTGTAACTACCTCTATAGCAGAAATTAAGCCGGAAAGAGTATTCGTTAATCTTGGCATTAATGAGTTAAATGGTGTATCAGCTGAAAAAGTTGGTAAAAAGTACGGACAGCTTATAGAAAAAATAAAAGAGGCATCTCCAAATAGTAAAATTTATGTTATAAGCCTTACTTATATTGTAAATGGTAAGGAAAAAGAACATTTTACTAATGCAGGAATTAAGGTCTATAATCAATATTTGGAAAGTCATTGTAAGGAGTGGGGTGCTACTTACCTTGACCTTGCTAGTAAAATGACTAAAGACGGAAATTCATTGCCGGCAGAATATTCTAGTGACGGTTATGTTCATCACAACAAGGCTGGTTATGCCCTATGGGTACAGTTCCTTAAAGATACAGCTGTTAAATATATTAATCAATAAAATAAAGGAAAATAATCAAGGGAGGATTTATCGTGAAAAAATTATTTGCGATATTAGTTTGTGGTTTGATGATTACTGTTTCTGGCTGTGGCAGTAATAAAAGTGATAATGAAACAACACAAAGCAGTCAAAATGTAGAGTCAAAGTCTGTAAAGGATATATATGCTTCTGTTTCAACAATGGCAGAGGGAAAACTTACAGAACTTGACCCACAGTATCTTTCTAATTATTATGGAATAGATACAGCAGATTTAGACGAGTATGTTTTTGCTCAAAGTGATACACCAGAGTCTTCAGCAGAAACTATTATTATTATAAAGTCAGCAGATACTTCAAAATTTGATAGTTATAAAACAAGTTTTGAAAATTATAAAAAGCAAAAAAGTCAAGAACTTACAAACTATAATCTCCCAGACCAGGCTAAGTTAGTAGACAAAAGCAAGGTTGTTGAAAAGGGAAATTACTTGTACCTTGTAATTTCTAAAAACGCAGACGAAATTATTGACACAATAGAAAAGAATATTTAATTCGGAGGACAATATGGTATTCAGTAGTTTGGAATTTTTGTTTTTCTTTCTTCCCATAGTCCTTTTGCTATATTATGTTGTGCCATATAAAATTAAGAATATTGTACTGCTTGTGGCTTCTCTCATATTTTATGCTTGGGGGGAGCCAGTTTATGTGTTTTTGATGATTTTTTCATCATTAATGGGCTTTATTTTTGGAAAAGCAATAGACAAAAGCAGTTCTGAAACAGGCAAAAAGATATTGTTATTTTTGTCTGTTTTTGTGAATATAGCAATTCTGGGCTTCTTTAAATACGCAGATTTTGCTATATCAATAATCAATCAATGCTTAGGCACTTCCATAAATGAACTTGAGTTAAGTTTACCAATAGGTATAAGTTTCTTTACATTTCAGATTATGAGCTATGTTATTGATGTATATAGAGGTACAGCTCATGTCCAAAATAATCCCCTTACACTTATGACATATGTTTCAATGTTCCCTCAGCTTATTGCTGGACCTATAGTTAGATATGAAACAGTAGAAAGAGAATTAAAAACTAGAACAATAAATTATGAAGGATTTAAAAAAGGCACTATAAGATTTTTAATAGGTCTTTTTAAGAAAGTTCTTATTGCAAATAATATTGGTCAGCTTTGGGATTATATTAATAATTCGAATTTTAAAGAAATTTCTGTTAGTACAGCTTGGCTTGGTGCTGTGGCTTTTTCAATTCAGCTCTATTTTGATTTTAGTGGCTATGGCGATATGGCTATAGGTATGGGTAAAATGCTTGGTTTTAACTTTAATGAAAACTTTAACTATCCATACATTTCAAAGTCTATTACTGAATTTTGGCGTAGATGGCATATTTCACTTTCTACTTGGTTCAGAGATTATGTCTATATACCATTAGGAGGTAACAGATGTTCCCGTTTAAGGCATATTTTCAATATTCTTGTAGTATGGACACTTACAGGGCTTTGGCATGGTGCATCATGGAATTTTGTTTTTTGGGGTGCTTATTATGGTGTGTTACTTGTTCTCGAAAAGTATGTTTGGGGTAAGTATTTAGATAAGTTACCTAGAGTATTAAAACATATTTATACTTTATTCATTGTAGTTGTAGGCTTTACAATTTTTACTTTTGACGATTTATCAAAGTTGAAAGATTATTTAGGTGTAATGTTTGGCTTAAATGGTATGCCATTAATGGACAATGATTTTAAATTCTATTGTGTGAATTACGGTATATTATTAATAAGTGCAATTATATTTGCAACACCTATATATCCAAAAGTAAAAGAATATGCAAATTCATCTACCCATAGGACTGCCTATAGTGTGTTTGGTGGAGTTGTTTTTTGTTTCTTATTTATTTTGTGCGTTTCATACTTGGTAAACGCATCTTACAATCCATTTTTGTATTTTAGATTTTGAGGTAAATAATTATGAAATTTGTTCCAGCTTTTACATCTTTAATAGTTATTGTGTTTTTACTAGCTTTTATTGTATTGCCCAAAAGTTCTTTTTCTGAAATTGAAAATAGAAGTCTGGCAAGTTTTCCAAAGTTAAATTGGGACGATATAAAAGACGGAGATTATATGTCAGATGTAAGTGCATATTTATCTGACCATTTTCCTTTAAAAAATACTTTTGTAAACAGTAAAACACAGTTTGAGCAACATGTTTTAAAAATGGATTGTATTAACAACATTTACATTGGAAAAGATGGCTATAGAATAGAGCAGTATGAAAAGCCAGAAAATACAGGAAAAATTATAAATACTATAAATAAGTTTAATGAGGCTGTTAAAAATATTAATGTGGATTTAATGCTTGTGCCTACGGCTTATACCATTTATGATGATAAATTGCCATATCACCACAAGGATATTAGTCAGCTTGAAACATTGAATAATATATATTCTTCTGTGTCTACAAGTAATATAGATGTTTATCCTAGTCTTATGCTACATAGAGATAATGAACAGCTTTTCTATAAATTAGACCACCATTGGACTACAGATGGTGCTTATTATGCCTATGTAAAGTATTGTGAACATAAGGGTTTTACTCCTGTTCCAAAGGAAGATTTTAATATACAGGAAGTAACAAATGATTTTAAAGGCACTATTTACTCTAAGCTTAATGACTATTCTCTTGAGGGAGATGTAATAAAAGTATATGGCTATAACAATGATTTAACTGTAAATTATGATAATAAAAAGACTACAAACTCCCTTTATAATATGGACTATGTTGATAAAAAGGATAAGTATTCACTTTTTTTAGATAATTTACATTCATATATTGAGATTACAAATAATAATATTGATACGGATAGAGAATTAGTAATTGCAAAGGATAGTTATGCTAATTCATTTATTCCTTTTTTGGTAAATCATTATAAAAAGATATATGTTTTTGACCCAAGAAGTTATAAAGGGGCAATAAGCGATTTTGTAAATGGGCATAATAATGTAAAAGATGTACTTATGCTTTATAATATGAATACAATAGACAAAGATACAGGTATAAATGCTATTTATTAATGAGGATAGGGGCAAGATTTCTTGCTCCTATAACTTTAAAAATATTTTTTGTAAAAATATTAAAATTTTTCTTGACATTTGATAGAACCTGTGGTATTATTTAATAGTCGTTTGACGAAAAAGTACATAGGGGTGTAGTTCATCGGTAGAATAAGAGTCTCCAAAACTCCAGAGGAGGGTTCGATTCCTTCCACCCCTGCCATATGCGCGAGTGGCTCAGTGGTAGAGCATCGCCTTGCCAAGGCGAGGGCCGCGGGTTCGAATCCCGTCTCGCGCTCTCAGCTAACCTTTAGGTTAGCTTTTTTTATTTATATAAATTTTGGAGGTTTTGTATATGCAATATGTTCATAAAAATGTTGGCGTCTGTTCAAGAGAAACTATTATAGATATAGATGAAAACCATATTATTCAAAATGTTGAAGTTATTGGTGGCTGTGACGGTAATTTAAAGGGTGTAGCTAGTCTTTTAAAGGGTTTAAAGGCTGAAGATGCTATTTCTCGTTTACAGGGTCTTACTTGCGGATATAAAAATACTTCTTGTCCAGACCAAATTGCAACAGCTTTAACAGAAGCTATTGAAAAAATGGATAAATAATTTTACTGAATTAGGTACACTCTTTACGGTGTACCTTTTTTAGTTGCATCAAAAAATGGTTGCGAAAAATAAAATTGCAACCATTATTTTTTGTTATTTACAATATAATAAGATAATATACCCGTAGCTATACCTAAAATGATACTGGCAAGGACATCTGTAGGAAAATGAACATACAAATATAATCTTGAAAAGCTAATCATACAGGCTAAAATCATAGCAGGAATACCCAGTTTTTTATTGCAACATAGAAGGGCAGTTGCAAAGGCGAAAGAGGCGTATGTATGACCCGATGGATATGAAGAATCCAAAGGCGGATTTATAATCAGGTTGATATAATCTCTGATTTGAAATGGTCGTAGTCTACATACAATATTTTTTATAAATATATTACCAGTAAAAAGCATAATTATAAGAGATAAGCCACAGGTATAGCCGTATTTTCTTGTATTTTTAAATAATAACATAACTATAGTGAATATTATCCAAATTAAGCCAGCATTTCCCAAAGACGATATTTTGGGCATTATATTATCCATAAAATTCCCAGAAAAATATTTTTGAATACTGTCTAAAACTCTAAATTCCCAATCCATAAAAACAACTCCTATTACAATAATTATGTATTTTATTATAAATTTGACAACAATGTCAATACCCTATTGACTTTTATGTTGTAATACCATATTATTAAACATAGTTAAAGAGGTGGTATTAATGAACATATTATTTTTTTTGAAACCTAAAAGTGAGGTTGCCTATGTTACTGGCAATAGTACAATAAGACAAGGTATAGAAAAATTAAAAGCACATAGATATACAGCAATACCCGTTCTTGATGAAGACGGAAGTTATGTTGGAACAGTAAATGAGGGGGATTTCCTTAGATATATTGTTGAGAATAATCAATTTAATTTAAAAGATGAGGAACATAAGTATATTAGGGATATAATAAGATTGGATTGGAACCCATCAGTAAAAATAGACATTACTATGGACGAACTTTTTAAGAGGATAACGAACCAAAATTTTGTGCCAGTTGTAGATGATAGAAATTTGTTTGTAGGTATTATAACCCGAAAAGATGTTATAGAGTATTTCTATAAGAGAGAAATGGCTTTAAATGATTAATGTACAGGAGTATTTATTGGTAAAACAGTAAATACTCTTTTTTTGTTAAAAATATAGGCTTGTAATAATTATTTACTGAAAATCATATTATTTTTTGTCAGCAAAATAAGGAGGGCTAATGTGAAAGCCTATATTGAGCAAAGAGTAGTGGAAGTAGGTAAGTATATAATTGCAAGCAAAGCTACAGTAAGGGAAACGGCAAAAAAGTTTGGTATAAGCAAGTCAACTGTCCATAAAGATTTAACAGAAAGATTAACAAAAATAGACCCAATACTTGCCAAAAAGGCGAGGAGTGTTTTAGATGTAAATAAAATGGAAAGGCATATAAGGGGAGGTATGGCAACGAGAAAAAAGTACACCGGCAAATAATTCAATATAAAAACAGCATAGGCTGTTTTCAACCTATGCTGTAATATTGTTTAATTATTTAACAACGATATTTACAATTCTGCCAGGAACATAAATTTCCTTAACAATATTGCCTGAAAGTTTATCGCCTAAAGCAGCCTTAGCAGCAGCAAGAACTGTATCCTTGTCAGCATTAGGGTCAACAGAAAGCTGAACCTTAACCTTACCGTTAATCTGAACAGCGATGTTTACAGTTTCTTCTTTAAGTTTGCTTTCATCATATTTTGGCCAACCATGAGTAAATACTGATGTATCATGACCTAAAAGCTGCCACATTTCTTCTGAAATATGAGGAGTAAATGGAGCAAGAAGTAATGTAAGAGTTTCAAGAGAGTCCTTATCAATACCACCAGCAGCCTTAGCAACAGCAATCATCTTGTTAGTATATTCCATAAAACCAGAAACAACTGTGTTAAGAGTAAGTGCTTCAAGACGCTTAGTGATTTCACAAGTAAGCTTGTTCTTTACAAATTCCATTTCAGCTGTTGGCTTTTCAATGAGCTTATCTTTATATTCGTTAACGAACTTCCAAACCTTGTTGAGGTAACGGAATACACCGTCAATACCGTTATCGTCCCATTCAGAATCAAGTTCAGGTGGTCCAATGAAAAGTTCGTACATTCTTAATGAGTCGCAACCGTAGTTTTCAACTGTTTCATCAGGAGAAACTACATTACCCTTGTTCTTACTCATCTTAGCACCATCTTTTGTAATCATACCCTGATTGAACAATCTCTTGAAAGGTTCATCAAAGTCTACAACACCGATGTCATGTAAGAACTTAGTATAGAATCTTGCGTATAATAAGTGAAGAACGGCATGTTCAACACCACCTACATACATATCAACAGGGAGCCACTTCTTTAATGCTTCCTTGCTTGCAAGTTCCTTGTCATTGTGGTTATCACAATATCTGAGGTAGTACCAAGAAGAACCTGCCCACTGAGGCATAGTGTTTGTTTCTCTCTTAGCAGGGCCACCACAGCAAGGACAAGTAGTATTTACCCATTCGTCAATAGCTGCAAGAGGAGATTCGCCAGTATCTGTAGGCTTGTAGCTCTTTACATTTGGAAGAATAACTGGAAGCTGGTCTTCTGGAACAGGAACTGTACCACATTTTTCACAATGGATAAGAGGAATAGGTTCGCCCCAGTATCTCTGACGAGAGAATACCCAGTCACGAAGTTTGAAGTTTACAGTTTTCTTACCGAAGCCTTTTTCTTCCATATAGTCAGGAACTTTCTTCTTAGCATCTTCTGACTTCATACCATTGAACTCATTAGAGTTAATCATAATACCAGGTTCAGTATATGCTTCTGTAAGGTTTTCAACTTCCTTACCGTCTTTGCTGATAACCTGAATAATAGGCAAATCAAACTTTTTAGCAAATTCGAAATCTCTGTCATCGTGAGCTGGTACACACATAATAGCACCAGTACCATAGTCAGCTAAAACATAGTCAGAAACCCAAATAGGAGTCTTAGCACCGTTAAGAGGGTTAATACCGTAGCTACCAGTGAATACACCAGTCTTTTCCTTATCTGTCATACGAGATACATTAGACTTTGTACTTGCTTCATAGCAATACTTGTCCATAGCATCTTTGTATTCAGCAGTTGTAATATCCTTTACAATAGGGTGTTCTGGAGAAAGAACCATAAATGTTGCACCGTATAAAGTATCAGGTCTTGTAGTATAAACCTTAATAGACTTATCTGTACCGTCAACAGGGAAGTCGATTTCAGCACCGTAGCTCTTACCAATCCAATCAGACTGCATCTTCTTAACCTTTTCTGGCCAATCAAGCTTGTCTAAGTCGTTAAGAAGTCTGTCAGCATACTTAGTAATTCTAAGCATCCATTGTCTTAAATTCTTCTTTGTAACTGTAGCACCACATCTGTCACAAACACCGTTAGTAGCTTCTTCGTTTGCAAGAACGGCTTTACAGTTAGGACACCAGTTTAAAGGCATTTCTTTTTCGTATGCAAGTCCATTTTTGAACATCTGAATGAAAATCCATTGAGTCCACTTGTAGTATTCAGGGTCAGTTGTGTTGATTTCCTTATCCCAGTCATAAATAGCTGCAATATCGTTAACCTGTCTTTTAATATTTGAGATACTCTTTTTTGTTGCCTCTGATGGGTGAGTACCTGTCTTGATTGCATAGTTTTCAGCAGGAAGACCGAAAGCATCCCAACCCATTGGATGAAGAAGTTCGTAACCTTCCATTAACTTCTGTCTACTTATTACATCAGAAAGAACATAGCCTCTCCAATGACCAACATGAAGACCGTTGCCTGAAGGATATGGGAACATATCCAAACAATAGTATTTAGGCTTACTGTCATCAGGTGGATTTACGGGATTTTCCTCCCAAATCTTACGCCATTTTTCTTCAATTTCTTTGAAATTATATTTTGTACTCATAAGAATCCTCCATATTAAGTAAATACATATATTTTATACCATATACTTAAAAATTTCAAGTAGTATTGTAGAATTTCTGAATTTTTATACAAAGTATTGCAACAAAAAAGCCGTAAAACCTTTGTTGGATTTACGGCCAAATTTTATTCTTCCATTAAAATATCAAGTGTTTTTAAAGTGTTTTCTGTATTGTCTACAATAGGCACAAAACTTATATACGGAGTGTCATTTTGGAATAAGTTATATTTTTTTAAAATTTTAGAGTTTTTAAGGCTTATACCATAAGGTTTTAACTCACCTGTTTCAGGGTCTTTTGCATCTAACACAAGTCCTTTTTTTCTAAGTTCATTTACTTTTTCGTCAGATAAATAATCAGTAATAGGTGTTGTATACTCTACCTGTGTAAAGTTTTTTGTGTTTTCAGCATTACTTAAAAGCAAATGAAACTCCAAAGCATAAACATAGGTGTTAAATTTTTGGTTTAAATCTGCTTCAACCATTACATCTGTACTGTCAGAATAAAAATTCTGTAGCTGTACTGATGTATGTTCAGGTAAATTAAGTTCCTTATTTAGGTCGGCTGTCATTTTGTCGGTGTTTAATGCTGACAAAAATTGTCCATATATAGCAACACCACAAAAATTAGTATCAGGAATTCTTATAAACATTGTATATATTAAAGACGATAGGGCTAGTACGGCAAGTATTGTGCCAATGATGTGCAATTTGTAATAGTCCCATATATATTCCAACTTTTTCTTCTTACTTAAATCTTTAAATGTCATTGTTATCCTCTGTTCTAAAATATGTTTTTGTAATTATAGCATAAATGACATTTATATTAAAGAGAAAATTAATCTAAAATTTTACCGTCAGTTGAAATAGTTACAACACTCCAAGGAATAAACTTACCACTATCCATTAATGCTTTTTTAACGGCGTTTTCAATTCCGCCACAGCAAGGAACTTCCATTCTAACTACTGTAACACTTTTGATATTGTTGTTTTTAATTATTTCAGTAAGCTTTTCTGAATAGTCCACATCATCAAGTTTAGGGCAACCAATAATTGTAACTTTATTTTTCATAAATTCGTTATGGAAGTTGCCGTAAGCATAGGCTGAACAATCAGCAGAAACTAATAAATTTGCATTGTTAAAATATGGAGCATTAACAGGCACAAGTTTAATCTGAACTGGCCATTGTCTAAGCTGGCTAGAAATATTAACTTCTGTTGTTGGCTGTTCTTCTCTTTCAATAGCTTTTGCCATAGAACCAGGACAGACAAAACCAGATTTTTTCTTTGCCATATTTGCTTTAACAGCAACTTCATCATATGGTAAGGCTTCTCTTTCTACAAAAGAAATTGCATTTGTAGGACAGGTTGGCAAACAATCTCCTAAACCGTCACAATAATCATCTCTTAATAATACAGCCTTGCCATTTACCATACCTATTGCACCCTCGTGACAAGCTGATGCACAAGCACCACAACCGTTACACTTTTCACTATCTATATGAATTATTCTTCTAATCATTTTTTTGCCTCCTTAAATTTTACATGTTTATTGTACAGTAACTTTTTAATAAAGTATGTTGTATTTACAACAAAATATAAAATTTTTGGAGAAAATTAATTTTACCATTTTTGTATAAAAGGAATAATGTAGTCACAAGTATCGTCTAAATTGTTTTGAATATTTGTACTTATGGTTTTTAAGCTTACAGGGTCAATTTCTGTAATATAATATCTATCCTTATTATCTTTATATACTGTTGCAACAAGAGTAGGAGAACTTCCTTGGCTATGGTAATCTGGAATATATGAAAACATATATATTGGGCTTGATATACCTAGCTTTTTAAGTGCTTCTACTGTTACATTTTTATAATCGCTGTATTTATCAATGTCTATATGTTCAGCGGTTTTTTGAGATTTTTTAATTGTAGCAACATCCCTGTCAATGTGTTTGATTTGGTAATGGTTTTCCTTTAAAGCATCCATATCTACAGTAAAAATTGTTGTATTATCTTGTGCTATAAACATAACTTCACATTCTTTAGAAGTATAGTAATCATAATAGTCACAGGAAATATTGAATTTGTTTTTATCTATTTCTATTCCATAGTAATTGTTAACGACTTCCAAAGCCTTTGTTATTGAATCTTCTTTTGATATGAAATTGCGACCTTCATTTATTAATTCAGGGGCATCTGACATTGTATTTTCTACAGGTTTGCTTAATTTATCTATTATATCAAGCATTTTAGAATAATCATTTTTGGAAATATACAAGTCATTGTTAATTTCAGTAAGAAGATTATCGAATATAACAAAGCTGTTAAAACATATTTCATTATGATTAGCTGAAATATAAAGATTTTTATTATCTTTTGTATATAAAATACTTCTGCTGTTATCTTTGTTTTTGAGGGTATATCCAGTTTCAGCCATCAATGTACTGAGTAGAGGCTTATTTATTACCTGTATTCTTGTAGCATTAGTACAAATTATGGCTGAAAGTGTAATTACAGAAAGAATGGCTACAGCAATAAGTGTGCGAAAACCTATTTTTGTCTTATTTCTATATAAAATATTATTTATTTTATCTTTGTGATTTTCAGAAAATACAATATCGTCATTAAAATTGTTTTCTATTTCATCGAATATTTTATTTTCAACTTCTTTAGCTGATTTGCTTATCAAATTATCTAAAATATCATCTATAAATCCTTTTGACATATTAAATTTCCTCCTTTAACATTGTTTTAATTTTTTGCCTTGCTCTCTCAAGCCTCTTTTGTACAGTTTTTGCGTTTAAATCTAGTAGTTGACTTATTTCATTTACAGAATAACCATGTACTGCGTGAAGCATAAGGGGTATTTGATATATAGCTTTTAATTCATAAATACACTTTTTAATGTTTTCAACAGAATTTTTATCAATTATTATATCAAAAACATCAGTTTCATTAATTACATTATCTTCCTCAAGATTTTCAGGCTGTTTCTTCTGTTTATTGTATAGATTTATAGCAGTATTTTTACATATAAGTCCTAGAAAATTTCTAGTTTTTGTTTTGTCTGAAATATCTATGTTATCTAAATGTTCCATTATTTTTATAAAAGAAATTTGAACAGCGTCTTCTGCAAGAATTTTATCTTTTAAAATGCTATAGGCAACTTTATACATAAATATGGAATAGTTACTATAAAGAATTTCAGCCAAATTTTTTTGCTTGTGTAATAAATTTAGCATTGTGACCTCCTTAAATATTAAAAACAAATTTGCTTTCTATAATATATAACAAAACAAAATTACTTTTTGCGACAGAAAATTTGTCTTTTATTGCAAAATCAAAATGTATTTGCTATTATTATAAAATAAAATTATTTAAAATAAAGGTGTTGGATATGGAATATTACGAAAAGGAAAATAGTGTAGTTTTAAAGAATGTAAAGAACTTCAATATTGAAGAAATATTGGAATGTGGTCAATGCTTTAGATTTGAAAAAATAGAGAATTTAAAGTACAAAATAGTTGCATATGGCAAGGTATTATATATTACTCAAACAGAAGATAGTGTAGAATTTACTCCCTGTAATAAGGAAGATTTTGAAAATATATGGTACGACTATTTTGATTTAGATACAGACTATAACAATATTATAGAAGAAATATCAAAAAATGACCCAATTATGAAAAGTGCAACAGAATATGCTGACGGTATAAGGCTGTTAAATCAAGAACCTTATGAATGTCTTTTAAGTTTTATTATTTCTCAGAATAACAATATACCTAGAATAAAGAAAATAATTAAGGCTATGGCTGAAACATATGGAAAGTCTTTAGGAGATGAATATGCTTTTCCTAGACTTGAGGAAATAGAAAATGTTACAGTTGAGGATTTAATGGAGCTTAGAATGGGATTTAGAGCAAAGTACATTTTTGACTGTATATCTAAATTAAAAAATGGAGAAGTAGATTTATCAAAGGCTGATACTTTAAATACTGACGACCTTAGGAAAGAACTTATATCTATAAAGGGTGTAGGTCAAAAAGTAGCTGATTGTGTTTTACTTTTCTCTCTTAAAAGACGAGAAACATTCCCTACAGATGTATGGATAAAGAGAGTTATGGAGCATTTGTATTTTAATGATGAAGAAAAGGATATAAAGGAAATTCACGCCTATGCACAGGAGAAGTGGGGCGAATATTGTGGCTATGCACAGCAGTATTTATTCTACTATGCCAGAAGTCTTAAAATAGGTACAGATAAGGAGAAGAAAAAATGATTGCAACTATTATAAATGCTGTAGCTATTGTTGTTGGGGGGTTACTGGGGCTTATTATAAAAGGTAGATTTAATAAAAAGTTGCAAGCCATAGCATCACAGGCAACAGGACTTTCTGTACTTGTAGTTGGATTAAACACAGCTTTGACACAACTTATTACACAGCCTTGCAATTCTGTATTGTTTGTAATAAGTCTTGTAGTCGGAGGTCTTATTGGTACTGTAATCAATGTAGAAGGTAGATTACAGGCTTTAGGTAGATGGGTTGAAAAGAAAGTTGGAGGAAGAAAAGGCGGAGTATCCAGAGCTTTTGTTACGGCAACGCTTTTATATTGTGTTGGGTCAATGGCTGTTGTAGGCTCTATAGAAAGTGGACTTCATCATAACTACAGCATACTTTTGACTAAAAGCATAATGGATATGATATACGCTGTTATAATTGCATCAACTCTTGGCTATGGTGTTATATTTTCAGCCGTAAGTGTTTTTATATATCAGGGTGCAATTACTATACTTGCGGGCATTGTAGAACCATATCTTACAGGAGATATAATGAGAGAAATTGCCCTTGTAGGTGGTGTGCTTATAACAGGTCTTGGAATTGATTTGTTAAATATACGCAAAATTAATGTAGGGAATTTGCTTCCAGCCCTTTTAATACCAGTATTTTATTATGGTATTTATTATATTATTTTTTAAAAAACAGAGAAAATCGAAGAAAATCGAAGAAAATCAAAGATAAATATGGAAAAACAATCATTATTCGGTGTTTTATATGGTTGCATAAAATGGGAATGTAAACTAATATATACCTAAAGTTAGCACTCACATAAGTTGAGTGCTAACAGCACGAACTAAGTTTAAGGAGGAATTGTAATGAGTTTAAAACCATTGTCAGACAGAGTTGTATTAAAGCAATTAGAGGCAGAAGAAACTACAAAGGGTGGTATTATCCTTACTACTCAGGCTAAAGAAAAGCCACAGGAAGCAGAGGTTGTTGCTGTTGGTCCTGGTGCTGTAGTTGACGGTAAAACAGTTCCTATGACTGTAAAGGTTGGTCAGAAGGTTGTATACTCTAAGTATGCCGGAACAGAAGTTAAAAACGATGATGTAGAATATGTTATTGTAAAAGAAAGCGACATTCTCGCTATTGTAGAATAATTTAGGAGGCATTGTATATTATGGCAAAGCAGATTAAATATGGTGTTGAAGCTAGAAAGGCTCTTGAAGCAGGTGTAAATAAGTTAGCTAATACAGTAAAGGTTACTTTAGGACCTAAGGGTCGTAATGTTGTACTTGATAAGAAGTATGGTACTCCACTTATTACAAATGATGGTGTAACTATTGCAAAAGATGTTGAACTTGATGACAACTTCGAAAATATGGGTGCACAGCTTGTAAAGGAAGTTGCTACAAAGACTAATGATGTTGCTGGTGATGGTACTACTACAGCAACAGTTCTTGCACAGGCTATGATTCAGGAAGGCCTCAAGAACATTGCAGCAGGTGCAAACCCTATCATTTTAAGAAAGGGTATGGCAAAGGCTACAGAGGCTACTGTAAATGCTATTGAAAAAATGAGCCAGAAAGTAAACGGCAAGGAACATATTGCTATGATTGCCTCTATTTCAGCTGCTGATGAAGAAGTAGGTAATATGATTGCTGATGCTATGGAAAAGGTTTCTAATGATGGTGTTATTACTGTTGAAGAATCTAAGTCTATGCACACAGAACTTGAATTAGTAGAAGGTATGCAGTTTGACAGAGGTTACTTATCAGCTTATATGTCAACTGATATGGAAAAGATGGTTGCAAACCTTGACAATCCATATATCCTTATTACAGATAAGAAGATTAGCAACATTCAGGAAATTCTTCCATTACTTGAAGAAATCGTTAAGATGGGTGCTAAACTCCTTATTATTGCTGAAGATGTTGAAGGCGAAGCTCTTACTACATTAATCGTTAACAAGTTAAGAGGTACATTCAACTGTGTAGCTGTTAAGGCTCCTGGCTTTGGCGATAGAAGAAAAGAAATGTTAAAGGATATTGCAGTTCTTACAGGTGGTACAGTAGTAAGCTCTGAATTAGGTATCGACTTAAAGGACGCTACTGTTGATATGCTTGGTAGAGCAAGAAGTGCAAATGTAACTAAGGAAAATACAGTTATCGTTGACGGTCTTGGCGATAAGGACCAGATTGAAGCTAGAGTTAACCAGATTAAGGCACAGCTTGAAGAAACTACTTCTGAATTTGATAGAGAAAAGTTACAGGAAAGACTTGCAAAGCTTGCTGGTGGCGTAGCTGTTATCAAGGTTGGTGCTGCATCTGAAATGGAATTAAAGGAAAAGAAACTCCGTATGGAAGATGCTCTTGCTGCAACTAAGGCTGCTGTTGAAGAAGGTATCATCTCTGGTGGTGGTTCTGCTTACATTCACTGTATCCCAGAAGTTGAAAAGGTTTACGCATCTCTTGAAGGCGATGAAAAGACTGGTGCTGGCGTTATCTTAAAGGCTCTTGAAGCTCCACTTCGTCAGATTGCTGCTAACGCAGGTCTTGAAGGTGCTGTAATCGTAAATCAGGTTAAGAATAGTGAAGTTGGTCATGGCTTCAATGCTCTTACTGAAGAATATGTTGATATGGTTAAGGAAGGTATTATTGACCCAACTAAGGTTACTAAGAGTGCTATCCTTAATGCAAATAGTGTAGCTTCTACAATTCTTACAACTGAAGCTATCGTTGCTGATGAAAAAACAGAAGAACCTGTAAATCCAGCTGCCGGCATGGGCGGTATGGGTGGAATGATGTAAAACACTAAGATAAAATGAGAGCTCGCTCTCAATTTTATCGCAGTGTTTTACCGACACGACAGTGGAGGTAATATGTGAACTGTGTTCTTTGCAAAGCAAAGTTAAGCAACAACGCTAGTTGATGCTTAAAAGAAAACGCAGTTTTCTTAACACAGTGTAAGTAGAAAGAGAGAGGACTTATTCTAAGCTTGCTTTCAATTTTATCGCAGTGTTTTACCGACACGATAGTGGAGGTAAGTGTTATAACAAGAAAAGTTCTTAACTTTTGGCTATACCATAACACAATTACATCATAACCATAAGGTTTAAAATAGAAAAATATTAGGGCGTGTTTATTGCACGCCCTTTTGTGATATACGAGGTGAAATTTTGGATAGTATAATTTTCGATTTAGATGGTACTCTCTGGAATGCAACAGAGGGCATAAAAGATACTTGGAATGAAGTTTTAAAGAATTATCCTAATATAAGAGAGCCAATAACTACTGAGGAATTGGAAGGTTGTATGGGGTTATTGTTAGACGATATTAGTCGTAGGCTGTTTCCAAAGGAATCAGCAGAAATGCAACATAAGTTGATTACTGAATGTTGTGAACTGGAAAATAAAGTTCTGGCAGAAAAAGGTGGCATACTTTTTCCAAAGGTAAGGGAAACTTTGTCAGAATTGAAAAAGAAATATAGACTTTTTGTGGTAAGTAACTGCCAAAGTGGTTATATTGAGGCTTTTTATAAAGGTAATAATATGGCTGAATATTTTGAAGATTTTGAGTGTGCAGGAAATACAGGAAAACCAAAGGGCGAGAACAATAAGTTGGTTATAGAAAGAAATAACTTAAAAAGCCCAGTGTACATGGGGGATACTCAGGGGGATTTACAGTCTGCTATTGATGCAAATATTCCTTTTGTTTTTGCTGAGTATGGCTTTGGTAATGTAGATAGGTATGATTACAAAATAGAAAAATTTGAAGATTTGACAAAAATATTCTAATTTGATTTAAGATACACTATTTTGAAAATAGTGTATTTTTTATATTAAATCGGAAAGATAAATCCGATGGCTTGTTTACAAGCCACATTTTGCAAAGCAAAATGTTTTGAACATTAAATCGGAAAGATAAATCCGATGGTTTGTTTGTCAAGGCACAAATTAAGGTTGTAAATTGTTCTGAATACAAATAGAAAAAGCTGTCGGAAAACCGACAGCTTTAAAAATCACTATTAAATTACTTAGGCTGCTTGCCGATGTAAGCAAGGATACCACCATCAACATAAAGAATGTGACCGTTTACAGCGTTAGATGCTTCAGAAGCAAGGAATACTGCAGGACCAGCTAATTCTTCTGGCTTTAACCATCTAGCAGCTGGAGTCTTAGCGATGATGAATGAATCGAATGGATGTCTTGAACCGTCAGCCTGTCTTTCTCTTAAAGGAGCAGTCTGTGGAGTTTCGATGTAACCAGGTCCAATACCATTACACTGGATGTTGTATTCACCATATTCAGAACAGATGTTTCTTGTAAGCATCTTTAAGCCACCCTTTGCAGCAGCGTATGCAGAAACAGTTTCTCTACCTAATTCAGACATCATAGAACAGATGTTAATAATCTTACCATGACCCTTCTTAATCATTGAAGGAATAACTGCCTTAGATACGATGAAAGGAGCATTTAAGTCAACATCAATAACCTGACGGAATTCGTCAGCTGTCATATCGCACATAGGAATTCTCTTGATGATACCAGCGTTGTTTACAAGAATGTCAATAACGCCAACTTCCTCTTCGATTTTAGCTACCATGTTGTTTACAGCTTCTTCGTCGCAAACATTACAAACATAACCGTGAGCGTCGATACCAGCTTCCTTGTAAGCTGCAAGACCCTTGTCTACAAGTTCCTGCTTAATATCGTTGAAAACGATTGTAGCACCAGCTTTTGCCATACCACTAGCAATAGCAAAACCAATACCGTAAGATGCACCAGTAACGAGAGCAATCTTACCCTTTAATGAAAAATCAATACTCATTATAAATTACCTCCGTATTTATTATATAGTGATTAATCATAGAATTACCACTATGATTATTAATTATAATACAATATTTTCCTTTTGTCAAAATATTTATTATAAACTTGGCATAAAAGGCGTTTTATATTGCGTATATTACAAAAAAAGAAGTATATACATATATTAATACAAAAAAATACATAAAAAATTAACAAAATATAATGCCGTAAAATATATTATTTGCGTAATATTGCTGAATTCGGCTTGATTTTTAAGTTTAAATGGTGTATAATGGACTAAAAAATTTTAAAGGGAGTTAGGGTGAGATATGAACACAGAAAACACAGAGACAATGGAGTTTGACTTTAGGCGAATACTAGAGGCTATAATTGACAGGTGGAAAATGATTGTTGTTGCGACAGTAGCATTGGGTCTATGTGCTGCCCTTTATAGCTTATTCCTTATTACACCTTTATATAAGGCTTCTGCAACAATGTATGTAAACAATAACAAAAATACTGTTTCAGAAAACCTTAGTAATAATGATATTACTGCTTCATTACAGCTTGTACCAACAGTAATGAGAATTTTCGATAGCCGTACTACACTTGGTGAAGTGGCTAAGAAAATTGACCTTGGATACACAGCTGACCAGATTAGTAATATGATTTCTTTTTCATCAGCCGAAGATGCTCAGATATTGACATTAACAGTTATCAATCCAAATCCTGAACATGCTTATATTATTGCAAATGCTATTGCAGATACTGCTCCAATAAAGGCAACAGAGATTATGGATGGTAGTTCTGTAAAGGTTATAGACTATGCTGAACAACCATTGAGACCATTTTCTCCTAATGTATTTAAGAATACAGTGTTAGGACTTATTCTTGGTTTTGTAATAAGTATAGGTATAGCTGTTCTTATTGAAATTACAGATGAAAGTATCAGAGAAGAAAATGATATAAGAAAGTTATATCCAGATGTTCCTATTATAGGTGCAGTTCCAGAAATAAAGGTTACTCTTGATGAAAAGACAAACTAAAAGGTGAGTGTTATGAAATTATTTGGGTTAAATAAAAAAACAACTGATGCGGTTGTTGAAACTAAAAAAACGACAGAGGAAAATAGATTACGACTTTTAAACGACGATACTCGTTTTGATATTAGAGAATCTTATAAGGAATTGAGAACTAATATTATGTTCTCATTAGCAAAGAAAGGTTGTAAGGTTATTGCTGTTACAAGTTCTATTGCCTCTGAAGGTAAGAGTACAACTTGCTTTAATACAGCTATTACATTTGCTGAAACAGGAGCTAAGGTTCTTGTTATTGACTGCGATATGAGAAGACCTAATGTAGCAAAGTTATTAAATGTAAAGGGAGATAAAGGTCTTAGTAACATTTTGGTAGGAGAATCTACAGTTGACCAGGTTCTTATTCATTCAGAATATAGTGGACTTGATGTAATTACAGCTGGTAATATTCCTCCAAACCCTACAGAGCTTTTAACAAGTGATAATGTAAGTGCAACAATAGATGCCTTAAAGGAAAAGTATGACTACATATTCCTTGATACACCTCCTGTTACTATTGTAACAGATGCTATTCTTCTTTCAAAAGTGTGTGATGGTTTTGTAGTTGTTGTGCGTCAGACTAGAGCAGAAAAGAGGATGCTTACAGATGCAGTTAGTAAACTTCGTTTCGTAGATGCAAAAATTATTGGTTTTGTATTTAATGGTGTTGTTGTATCTAAATCTGGTTATGGATATTATAAGAAGAACTACAAGTATAGCAAGTATTCAACTTACTATTGATATTTTGGAGATGATATTGTGATAGATGTACATAGTCACATTTTGCCTAAAATAGATGATGGTAGCAAAAGTGTTGAAATGTCTATAGAGATGATGAAACAAAGTTATGCTCAAGGCATTGATACTATGATTGCTACGCCTCATTTCTATATAAGTCACATAGATGTTGAACACTTTGTGAAAAGAAGGCAGAATGCTTATGATACTCTTGTGGAAGCAATAGATGGAATGACGGATATGCCTAAATTAAATCTAGGTGCAGAAGTACTTTTCTTTAATGGTATAAGTGTATTTGATGACTTGGAAAAATTGACAGTAAATAATAATGGAGAATATCTGTTATTGGAAATGCCTTTTTCTAAGTGGAATGATAAAATTTTAAGAGAAGTTGAAAGTCTTATGTATGACAGAAAACTTAAAGTTATTATTGCACATATAGAAAGATTTATTGATTTTCAAAAGGGTACAAATTATATAAATGAGTTGCTATCTCTTGGACCTTTAGTTCAAATGAATGGCGAGTATATAAATGGATTTTTCACAAAATCTAAAGCACTTAGTATGATAAAAGATGGAAAGGTTCATCTTTTAGGGTCTGATTGTCATAATCTTGATAAAAGATGCCCTAACTTAGGCAAAGCTTTTAACATAATAGAGAAAAAACTTGGTCAAGATTTTGTTGACAAAATTAATAAAATAGGGTATGATATAATCTATAGTGGGCTGAGTGTATAGTTTTGGAATGAGTGTGTGTATATGCAACTGTGTATTATGTACAGTTGTAGCTTTATTCTGAAAACATTTACCACTTAATAACCTGTTGTTTTATGTATTTAAAATTAGGAAGAAAGGGGATTTGTTTGAGAAGAAAAACAAATAAAAAACATATAGGCTTGAAAGTCTTTTTGGTTATTCTTTTTTTCCTTATCCTTGTGTGTGTTGCTATTGCAGTAACTCAGCGAGATAATATCTCGGCAGTTATTGACGCATCAAAGTACAGTAAGGTTGATATCCAAAAACAAATGGACGATACCAAAACAGAAGTACAGAAAACACTTGAGGAATATAATGCTCCAGCTATCCGAGATTTTACTCCGCAAGAGGAGGAGGATATAAGAAAGGGCAAAATAACTGCTGATGAGGCTATAGCAAAGATTATTGAAGAAAGTGGCGTTTCTCAGGAAGTTCAAAATTCTTCTGATAATCAAGCAAGTGGTGATAATGTTTCTGATAATGAAAATTCTCAGA
Source organism: Eubacterium sp. CAG:274 (assembly GCA_000432155.1). Lineage (GTDB taxonomy): Bacteria > Bacillota > Clostridia > Lachnospirales > CAG-274 > CAG-274. Next base: position 182,337 of record FR888508.1, on the reverse strand, counting down.
AAGCATCAAATGAAACATCAGCAAATAAAGGTTCTGAAGTGAATAATGGAGAAGAAACTGTATCAGGTGTAGTAAGCAAATATACTATCAGTTTGTATAAGCTTAAAGCCAATTATTTGGGACAGATTGGTAATGTAATTGATGAGGCAAAGGCTGCTCATAAGAACGGTGCTAGTGCATCATCATTGGCTTCACAGTATATGGGAGAGCTTGCTTCTTTAGAAAGTCAGGCTGATTCTGCTGTTGATGCTGAAATAAGCCAGTTGAGAGAAAAGCTTACTGCCATGGGTGCTGATACAAGCATTTGTGATACAATGAAGTCTTCGTATGAAAAAGAAAAAAGATTAAAAAAGGCTTATTATTTAAGTCTTTATAATGAAAAAAAGTAGATATAATGTAAGTAGAAGGTTATTAATTTTAAGGAGGAATATAAAATTATGAAAAAGAAAATCGTTAGTTTTGCAGCAGTTTTAATGGCTATGGCTATGACCACTACATCAGCTTTTGCAGTAACACCTAGAGAATCTGGTGATGTTGATGGTTCTGGTACACTTACAGCAGGCGATGCAGTACAGATTCTTAACTCTGCAAATCAGGGTACTGAAATTACAAATGGCGACTTTGATGGTTCTTGGAAGACTACAGACCAAAAAGTAACTGCAGCAGATGCTGAAAGACTTATGGACTATGTACTTCAGCCAGAAAAGAAATTTGATGAAGTTGTTGGTTTAAGATTTTATAGCGTATCAGGTATTGGTTCAGCTGCTGGTACTATTGCTAATCCTTTAAAGAACCTTGAACTTAATGGTGCTAAGAACTATGATAATACATATGCTAGTTTAGATAGCGAACTTACTACTGACAGCAACAAGACTATTGTAGAAGTTGCTGACCAGATGGTTAGTCTTGCCCTTACAAAGGACGGTACAGCTTCTAAGCTTGCTGACAACCTTAACAAGGTTTACTTCCACAGCGAGAATAAGGGCGATGTATACCTTACTTCTAAGGATGGTTGGGCTAAGCTTGCTTATGCTTTAAAAGCTATTAACCCAGTTTCTCCTGAAGATTGTGAGCGTATCGGTAAGCCAGCTGATGAAGCATATAACACTATGGATGCAACTACAGCAGCAAGAGTTTCAGCTTTCAAGGCTATGGGCGACATTGTTACTAAGGCAGATGGTCCTAGCTTAACACTTTCAAATTCAGAAGTTGAAGAACTTTACAGCTTAGCTAAGAAGGCATTCCCAGGTAATGGCGAAATTAGGGCTGACCAGTATGCTCAGGCTGCAGATGATACTTATGCTATTTATAGCGAAAAGTACGGTGTTTCTATGGAAACTGATAAGTTAGGTGCTTTTGAAGTAGGTCAGAGCTCAGGCGAACATTTTGATGTTCTCGTAGACTTATTAAGAAACTACGATTCAAAGACTATTCAGGATGTAAGAACTAACCTCGGCGATAAGATTTCTGCTACAAGTGGTGCAAATACAGTTGTTGCTGAATTATTCGCAGCTGCAGTAGCAAAATAATTGAATTTTATATAATAATATAATATAAATTGGGGAGATTGTCTTATAGGCAATCTCTTTCAATTATAAAGATTTTTAGGAGGATTTTATGAAGTTAAAAAGAATTTTAGCTGGTGCATTAGCTGTAGCTTGTGTATCTAGTATTAATGTTTTTGCAGCTGATACGGCATCAAAGACAGGATTTTCAGATGTAAACGAAAGTACAGCTGAAGGTCAGGCTATTGTTAAAATGTATGAAGCTGGTTACATTAAGGGTTATGAAGACGGTACTTTTAAGCCTAACGGAAATATTACAAGAGCTGAATTAACTAGAGTATTTAATCAGGTTTTTGGTTATAAGGCTGACGAAGAAAAGTTGAAGTCTGTAAAGAACTTTGCAGATAATAATGAAAATGATGCTTGGTATTATAACGATGTAAGAATTGCTCAGAGTAATGGTTATGTTAGTGGCTTTGGCGATAATACTTTCAGACCAAAGGATAATTTTACTCGCCAGCAGACTTGTGTTGTTCTTGCACAGGCAGCAAAACTTCCTACAGAAGTTAAAGATGATATTAAGATTAATGACGAAGTAGCACAGTGGGCTGAATCTTATGTAAAGAGAGCAATTTCAGCAGGTGCTTTTTCACTTGAAAAGAATGATACTTTCAGAGCAACTGATAATATTACTAGAGGCGAAGTTTGTTTAGCTCTTGCTAAGTATATTGGTACAAATAATTCTGAAAACACAACAGAAGTAACAACAAAGACAGAAGTTGTTACAAATGCTAATGGCGAAACAGTAACAGAAACTACTACAACTGAAGCAACAGAAACTACTACAAAGAATACAAGTTCTAGTGGTGGTGGCGGTGGTTCAAGTAGTGGTGGTTCTAGCTCAGGTGGTAGTTCATCAAATACTACAACTACAACAACTACTGCTACAACTACTACAGAGGCTACAACAGAAACTACTACTTCAAAGGTAGAAACTACTACAGAAGCTACTACAACTGAAGCTATTACTCTTAATGATTCACAGATGAAAGCTCTTAAAAATATAATAAGAGATACTAAGAGTTATCTTATTCCTTACTGTTCAACAGCTGAACAGAAAGAAGTAGCACAGTACATTTTAAGTGCTATGGAATCATACTATGCTGACCCAAGTTATGATGTACTTTCAGACATTTCAACTGCTAAGCAGATGTACTACGGACTTTCATCAGACGAAAGAAAAGAATTCCAATCAAACTGCCTTTCTTCTCTCTCACTTTCAGATATTGAAGTGTTAAAGCCGATTTTTGAACCTTTCTTATAATTTATAGGTTATGAAAAGAAATTGGTATAAGTATTTGTTTATAATAATTACATTTTTTGTGATTGGATTCATATGGTGGAATTCGTCAAAAAATGGAGAAGAATCCTCTGGCATAAGTCAGGGGGTTCTTTATGAGATAATGCAGATTTTTGCACGAATAGGCATAAGTACAGATATAACAGAACATATTATTAGAAAATTAGCTCATTTTACAGAGTTTACTGCTTTGGGAATTTTGTTAAGTATAGATACGGTACTGTTTTTAAAGAATATGAAACAGTATGTTTGGATTCCTTTGTTTATAGGGCTTTTAGTAGCTTTAATAGATGAAACAATACAATTATTTCCTATAGGTAGAAGTAGTTCTGTAAAAGATGTATGGATTGACTTTTCAGGTGTTATATTTGGAACTATCTTGTTACTTGTTTTAAAACAAATTTATCTTTTTAAATTAAGGAAGACCTTGAAATAGAGGTCTTCTATTTTTTTGAAAAAAATTCCACTTAATTTTAATATAATTTTACGGAAATTTCACTTGATATTTGAGTAATGTGTATTATAATGTCATTTGGATAATGTTTAAAATAAATTTTATACGAGGTGTTATGATGAATAACAGATATAATGGTTTTGATTTTATTAGAAAATATATCAATAAAAATGGCGATAAATATAAGTTTAAAGGGGAAACAGTTAAGGATTTTCAAAAATGGAAAGAGGCTGTTATTCCTAGATTAAAGAAAGGCTTAGGTTTTGAAAATTTTCCTAAAAATAAATTAAGTTTTAGAAAAATAGAGCAAAAAGAATACAAAGAATACATATTGGAAAAAGTTAAAATTTCTACCATGCCTAGTTTGGAAATGCCTTTTTACATAATGACACCAAAGAAAAGTAATGGTAAAAATATAATTGCACTTCATGGTCATGGCTGTAATGGAAAAGAAGGGCTTATATCTTCAGAAAAAAATGAGGATATGGTTTACAGCTATGCTTTGGACTTAATGAAAATGGGTTATACTGTTTATATTCCGGACCTTTTAGGCTCTGGAGAACGCAGACTAGGTGTGTACGATGATGTACAAAAATCAGATTGTGATGAATTGAATTTTGCATTAATTAGTTTGGGAATGTCATTACAGGGTGTTATAGTTTATGAGCTTATGTGCCTTGTAGATTATATAGAAAAAGAGGATTCTGTAAAGAAGTTAGGTGTAGTAGGTTTTTCAGGTGGCGGATTTAGCGGACTCTGGCTTGGCATTTTAGATGAAAGAGTTAAGTATGTAGTTTCAAGTTGTTATTTCCATAGTTTTAAGGATACATTGTTGTTTACAAACAAGTGTGGATGTAATTTTATACCAAAACTTTGGAATAGAGTAGATATGGGTGATATGGCTGCTCTTTTGGCTCCTAGACCTTTATATATTGAAGTAGGAACAGAAGATAGTCTTAATGGCGATAGAGGTATTATTGGCGTAAGAGAGCAAATTGAGCGAGCTAAAAATGTATATAGACTGTTTGATAAAGACATTGAATATAAAGGATGTGAAGGTCAGCATCAATGGTTTGGCTCTTGTTATGATTGGATAAATAAATTGTGAAAAAATAATTAAAGTTGTTGAATATATCCTATAGCTATGTTATAATTTTGGTGTAATATATAGATTATGCTAAAAACGGAGGTAGAAAATGGCAATTATTAATATACTTGATTGTGGTGCGGTTGCAGATGGCAAAACTTCTTGTACTGCTGCTATTAAAACTGCTATTGATAAATGTGCTGAAAATGGTGGAGGTACTGTTTTTGTTCCTGCGGGTACATATTTAACAGGCCCTATTTTCTTAAAGAGTAATATAAATCTTAATCTTGAAGCTGGTGCTACTTTATTATTCTCAAATGATATTGAAGAATATCCAGTAGTTACTTCTCGTTGGGAAGGTGTTAAGCAGGATTGCTACGCATCTCTTATTAATGCTGATAACTGCGAAAATATTTCTATTACTGGTAGAGGTACTCTTGATGGACAGGGTGCTTTTTGGTGGAAGATTTTTAGAGCTAAAGAAAACAAGTATCCAAGACCAAAGATGATTGCTCCTTATGAATGTAAGAATGTTCTTATTCAGGGTGTAACACTTACAAATTCTCCAAGTTGGACAATTAATACTATACTTTGTGATAATGTAACTATTGATAATGTAACTATTAACAACCCATACGATTCTCCAAATACTGATGGTATTGACCCAGAATCTTGTTCAAATATTCACATTAGCAACTGTCATGTTGATGTAGGTGATGACTGTATTGCTATTAAGGCTGGTACAGAAGGTACTGCTGAAAGAGTTCCTTGTAAGAACATTACAATTACAAACTGTACTATGGTTCATGGCCATGGTGGTGTTGTTATTGGTTCTGAAATGAGTGGTTCAGTAGAAAATGTTACTATCAGCAACTGTGTATTCACTAATACAGACAGAGGTATCAGACTTAAATCAAGAAGATACAGAGGCGGAGCTGTTCAGGATATTAGAGTAGACAATGTAATTATGGAAAATGTACTTTGTCCATTTATTGCAAACCTTTACTATATGTGGGGACCAAGAGGTATGGACCCAGATGTTGTTGATAAGAACCCAGCACCTGTTACAAAGGATACTCCAGTTTTCAGACGCTTACATTTCTCTAATATGACTTGTAAAGATGTAAATGCTTCTGCTGGTCACTTCTTTGGCTTAGCTGAAATGTATGTTGAAGATTGTACATTTGAAAATGTATATATTTCTATTGCAGATAATGCTGTTGAAGGCGAACCTGCTATGTATGTTGGTGTTCAGCCTGTTAAGGAAAAGGGCTTTGTACTTACAAATACAAGAGGTATTAAGTTCAATAATGTTACAGTTGTTGGCGTAAATGGTCCAGCTTTCGAAGTAGAAAATAGCGAAGACATTACATTTACTAACTGTATTAATAAGAATAATAAGTCAAACAGTGAAATGGTTAAGCAGACAAACAGCAAAAATGTTGTTGTGAAATAATAAAATAATTATAGGCAAGCCTTTTGAAGGTTTGCCTATTTTTGCTATTTTTCTTCTTTTTTGCGTTTTCTCTTAGCTATCTCTCCACCTAGTCTGCCACTTTCTCTTGAAGTAAGACTTTTCCAGCCTAATTTTTCTATTTTATCCCATAAACCTATTTCTTTGGCCACTTCACACTTCATAATATATTCAGGTGTAATTTTTTTCTTCTTTTCCATATATTTTTCACTCCTTTATTAAAAGTTTGCCCAAATTCAACAAAAATATTTTACAGCATTGACAAGGAAGATATATAGTGGTATATTAAAAGTAAGTAATAAGATAGAGGTGCGATGTTTATTAGTAGATTTACTGACGGACAGAAACGGTTGAGGTAAGTAGAAAGGAAATGTTGCCGAAGAATTGCATTTTTTCTGTAGATGTAGTTCTGGTTGCTGTGGCTAATAGCCCTGTGACTGTCACTATGTAGGCGAGATAGCCTTTAGTGGAGCGCTATCTGTGTTAAGAATTCGCACAGACCGCTCGAAACGGTCTGTTTTTTTATACAGATTAAGCACTTATTATTAAATAAAATATATAATATAGGAGAGAGGAAAATGAAAAAGGAAAAGTACAATGTAGGTATTATTGGTGCAACTGGTATGGTAGGTCAGAGATTTATCACTCTTCTTCACGACCACCCATGGTACAATATCAAGGTTCTTGCAGCATCTCCAAGAAGTGCAGGTAAGGCATACAAGGATGCAGTAGGTGCAAAGTGGTGTATGGACGAAGAAATTCCAGCAAGCGTAGCAGATATGGTTGTTATGAATGCAACTGATGATGTTGAAAAGATTGCTAAGGAAGTTGACTTTGTATTCTGTGCAGTAGATATGAAGAAAGATGAAATCAAGGCTCTTGAGGAACGCTATGCAAAGGCTGAATGTCCTGTTGTTTCAAACAACTCAGCTCATAGACATACTCCAGATGTTCCTATGATTATTCCTGAAATCAATCCTCAGCATCTTGAAATTATTCCAGCTCAGAAAGAAAGACTTGGTACTAAGAGAGGCTTTATTGCCGTTAAGTCTAACTGTTCTTTACAGTCTTATCTTCCAGCTATGGCTGTTATTAATATGAAGTATCCTATTGACCATGCTTTAGTTACAACTTATCAGGCAATTTCAGGTGCTGGTAAGACTTTCGAAACTTGGCCAGAAATGGTAGATAACCTTATTCCATATATTGGTGGCGAAGAAATGAAGTCTGAAGTAGAACCTAACAAGGTTCTTGGTAAGATTGAAGGTAAGGAAATTGTACCTTCTAATGAACTTTCTATTGAATGTCAGACTTATAGAGTACCTGTATCAAATGGTCATACAGCTGCTATCTTCTTCTCATTCAAGGACGGCGTAAATAAGCCATCTGTAGAAGAAATTGAAAAGATGTGGGCAGACTACTCTGGTGAACCACAGAAGCTTAACCTTCCTCATGCACCAAAGCAGTTCATTCATGTTTATACTGAAAAGGACCAGCCTGACCAGCCACAGATTAAGACTGCTCGTGAAATTGATGGTGGTATGGCTATTTCTTGTGGTCGTCTTAGAGAATCTAACCAGTATGATTACAAGATGGTTTCTATGAGCCACAATACTCTTCGTGGTGCAGCAGGTGGTGCTGTTCTTCTTGCTGAACTTCTTACAGCAAAGGGTTACATGGACTAATTTTCTAAATTAATAATTGTGTCGGGATTGATACATAAGCAATTCCGACATTGAATATAGAAGGGAATTGATATAAATGGCAAAGACTTTACTTTTTACAGGTGCAGGTGTTGCTATTGTTACTCCATTTAATGCTGATGGTAGCGTAAACTATGACTCGCTTAGAAATATGCTTGAATATCAGGTAGAAAATGGAACAGACGCAATTATTATTTGTGGTACAACAGGCGAGGCCTCTACACTTACTGATGAAGAACAGATTAGTGTTGTTAAGTTTGCAGTTGATGTTATTAATAAGAGAATTCCAGTTATTGCTGGTGCTGGTAGTAATGATACTGCTCATGGTGTTCAGCTTTGTAAGAAATGCGAAGAAGTTGGTGCTGACGGTCTTTTGATTGTAACTCCATACTACAACAAGACTACTCAGAAGGGTCTTGTTAAATATTATGAAGCTATGGCAGGTAGTGTTAACATTCCTGTTATTGTTTATTCTGTTGCAGGCAGAACAGGTCTTAACATCAAGCCTGAAACTGTTGCAGAAATTGCTAAAATTGATAATGTTGTAGCTATTAAGGAAGCAAGTGGTGACCTTTCTCAGGTTGCTAAGATTGCAAACCTTTGTGGCGACAAGATTGCTATTTACTCTGGTAATGATGACCAGATTACTCCACTTTTATCTTTAGGTGGTAAGGGTGTTATTTCTGTTTTATCTAATGTAGCACCTAAGTATACTCACGATATGGTTATGTCTTTCCTCAATGGCGATGTAGCAAAGGCTGCTGAAATGCAGGTAAAGGCTATTCCATTAGTAAATGCTTTATTTAGCGAAGTAAATCCTATTCCAGTAAAGGCTGCCCTTAATATGATGGGTATGAATGCTGGTGGTTATCGTTCTCCACTTTGTGAAATGGAAGATTGTAACAAGGCTAACCTTGAAAAGGCTATGAAGGATTTCGGTATTCTTTAATACGACTTTTACCTATGAAAAGGATGTGTACAGATTGGTAAAAATTATAATGCACGGATGTAATGGTAAAATGGGTAAGGTTATTTGTGACTTAGTAAATAAAGATGCTGATGCAGAAATCGTTGCAGGTATTGATATTGCGGGTGCAAATGCTCCTTTCCCTGTTTTTACTGATATAAAGGACTGTAATGTAGAGGCAGATGCTATTATTGATTTTACTACTGCAAGTGCTGTTCCAGCTGTTATTGATTACGCAGTAGAAAAGAATATTCCAGCTGTTATTTGTACAACTGGTCTTTCTGATGAAACAATGGATATGCTTAAAAAGGCTTCTGAAAAGGTTGCTATGTTTAAGTCTGCTAATATGAGTCTTGGTATTAACCTTATTGCTACAATTTTAAAGAAGTATTCTGATGTTTTATATCAGGCTGGCTTTGATGTTGAAATTGTAGAGCGTCATCACAATCAGAAGATTGATGCCCCAAGTGGTACAGCAATTCTTCTTGCAGATGCTGTAAACGAAGGTGTTGGTGGCGACCTTGAATATGTTTATGACAGAAGTCAGGTAAGACAGAAAAGAGATAGAAAAGAGCTTGGTCTTTCTGCTGTAAGAGGTGGTACTATTGTTGGTGACCACGAAGTTATTTTTGCAGGACAGGACGAAGTTATTGAATTTACTCATTCTGCCCATAGTAAGGAAGTTTTTGCAGTAGGTGCTGTAAAGGCTGCTAAGTTTATAAAGGGTAAAAAGCCTGGTATCTACGATATGCAGGATGTTATGAGTGAAATTTAATTCAAAATATAACATAAAAGAGGCAACTGTTTCTGATTTACAGAAATGGTTGCCTTTTGTGTTACAAAAAATCCCTTATTGGAACATTTATATCAAATACTTTTAAACTTAACCTTGTTTTTATAGTAGTTGTGTGGTATTCTATAGAAAATAAATTTACTAAGGAGGATAAAAATGGATAAAATTAGAGTTGCTATATTAGGGGCAGGTACTGTTGGAACAGGTGTATATAAGCTCATCAACAAACAGGCTGATGAAATGATTCACAAGGTTGGGGCTAATATTGAAATTGCTAAAATCTTAGTAAGAAATAAGAATAAAACTAGAGATGGTATTGATTCAGCATATCTTACTGACAATTTTGATGAAATTTTAAATGATGATTCTATCAATATTGTAGTAGAGGTAATGGGTGGCATTGAGCCTGCAAACACATACATTACACAGGCCTTAAAGGCTAAGAAGAATATTGTTACAGCAAATAAGGACTTAATTGCATCAAAGGGTCACGCACTTATGGAATTAGCAAAGGAAAATGGCTGTGATTTACTTTTTGAGGCAGCTGTAGCAGGTGCTATTCCAATTATCAGACCATTAAAACAATGTTTAGCTGGTAATTATATTTCTGAAATTATGGGTATTGTAAATGGTACTACTAATTTTATTTTAACTAAAATGACTAAAGAGGGTATGGACTTTGATGAAGCATTAAAAATTGCTCAGGATTTAGGATATGCAGAGGCCGACCCTACAGCTGATATTGAAGGTTATGATGCTGCCAGAAAGATGGCTATTATGGCGTCTATTGCCTTTAATACAAGAGTTACTTTTGATGATGTAGCTACAGAAGGTATAACAAAGATTACATCAAAGGATATTAAGTATGCAAAGGATATGGATTGCACAATTAAGCTTTTAGGTGTTGCAAGAAATGACGGTAACGGTATTGAAGTTATGGTTCATCCTATGCTTATATCATCAAATCACCCATTAGCTACAGTTAATGATTCATTTAATGCTGTTTTTGTTCATGGCGATGCTGTTGATGATGCTATGTTTATGGGTAGAGGTGCTGGCGAACTTCCAACTGCTAGTGCGATTATGGGTGATGTTATTGATTCAGCTAGAAATATTATACACAACTGTACAGCAAGAATTGGTTGCACTTGCTACAAGTCTATTCCAATTAAGAATATAGAAGACACAAAGTGCAAATACTTCCTCAGAATGCAGGTTTCTGATAAGCCAGGCGTTCTTGCAAGTGTAGCTAGTGTTCTTGGTAATAACGATGTTGGTATTGATAGAGTTATTCAGAAAACTAAGAAAAATGGACTTGCTGAATTAGTTGTTATTACAGACTTAGTTCTTGAAAAGAACTTCAGAGATGCTATAACAATTTTCAATGGTATGTCTATGATTAATGAAATTTCTTCAATAATCAGAGTTTACAAGAACTAAGAAAATTAATTCCTTAGTAAATAGAACACCTCCAAGGGAAAATTAAAATTCCTTTGGAGGTGTTTTTTATATTGTATGTATATGATTATGTATAGGCAAGTTTTCAATCTTATGTGTGTGGCTGTGTTCTTCAGTATTGCTATTATGTATATGAAGATGAGAATGAGTGTGACTATGCTCGTGACAATGAGTTACACCATTACTATGAGTGTGCATATGAGTATGTACATGTATATGCTCATGAGAATGTTGTAACTGTATTGTATCATGAGTTACCAATACTGTACCTATAATCATCAATACAAGGGCAATATAGAAGTTTATTTCTATTGCAGTACCAAATAATGCAAAAGAGAAAATAACCCCTAAAAATGGCGAAATAGCGTAATATGCACTTGTTTTTGCTGCCCCAAGGTATTTTTGTGCCATAATGTAGAATTTAATACTTAATCCATAAGAAATAAAGCCTAAAAGTAATGTAACAAGTATAAATTTAATGTTAGGTAAACTTTCTTTTATTACTAAACCTATTATGAGAGAACCCATACCTGAGAATAAGCCTTTTAAGACAACAATTTCTGTAGAACTCTTGCTAGATAATTTTCTGGTACAGTTGTTTTCAAAACCCCAACATACACAGGCACAGAGGATAAGGAGTGAACCCTTTGAAAATGCAAAGGCTGACATATCCTCAAAGGAAAGTATAATTGTAGATACAGTTATAAATAATATTGCAGTCCACAATTTTGGAGATATAATTTCTTTAAAACAGACTAAAGCTATAATTGATGTAGCAACAATTTCGAAGTTGTTTAAAAGTGATGCATTAGCTGAATTTGTCATTGTTAAACCAAACATTAAAAAAATAGGTGCTGCAATATCCAAAACTATCATTCCTAAAGTGTAGGGCAATTCAGCTTTGGTTAATTTTTGTGTTTCATCGTTTTCTTTGTGTATTATAGAAAGCAAAAACATACCTATACCAGCACCTAAATATAAAAAGCCGGCCATTAATGTTGGGGGTATGTGATTTAAAAGCAATTTAGATAAAGGTATGTTGATAGCATATAAGGCTGCTGCTAATATTGCGTATATTATAGCTGTTTTAGACATATTTTTCATTTGTATTCCTTCTCCTTTAAATTGAAATTATAATCTTCAAAAGGCATTATTATTACTCATTTACCTCTCGATTCATATATAGTATAGGATATTGGGTCTCTTGTTCATCTAAATCTGTTCTTTTATAAACCATAAATCCCATATGCTCATAAAATTCTTTGGCAAGAGGGTTTTGTTCATTTACAGTCAATTCATTAATATTATAATTTGATATGCCATATTTAATTAATGCTTTTCCTATGCCTTTTCCTCTTTCATTATCTGCTACAAATAACATTTCCAATTTATTTTCAGCAATTCCCATAAAACTAACAATGGTATCAAAATCATCTTTAGCAACAACTAAATGTGGAATATTGTTTAATGCTTCTGGAACATATTTTTTTATTTGCTGAATTTCATCGTCTGATAAAAAGTTATGGCTTGCTTTTACGGTCTTTTCCCATAAATGTATTAATTGTTTAACAAGGTTAGGGGTTCTGTAATCAATTGCAAATAATTTTATATTTTCTCCATATTATTTTATAGCCATTTTCATTTAAAATATCTATAGTTTTTGAAAGTTTTCTTCTTTTGCTAAAATATAATCTGCGTTATAGGCAGTAATAGTAAATATTTGCATTTTATTTATTATAAAAAATAGGGCAGGTTAAGAACCCACCCTATTGATTAAATAGAATTACTTATCTAAGTTGAAGTATTTAGCTGCGTTACCGTAGCAAATATCAGAAACTAACTTACCAGCAAATTCGATGTCATTAGCATATTCGCCATTTTCAATCCATTCGCCGATGATGTTACAAAGAATTCTTCTGAAGTATTCGTGTCTTGGGTAAGATAAGAAACTTCTTGAGTCAGTAAGCATACCAACGAACTTACCGAGTACACCTAAGTTACCAAGTGCCTTAATCTGAGCTTCCATACCGTCCTTGTTGTCATTGAACCACCAAGCAGTACCGAACTGAATCTTAGATGCAGCTTCAGGTCCCTGGAAACAGCCGAGGATTGTACCAAATACCTGATTATCAGCAGGGTTACCAGCGAATAATAAAGTCTTAGGTAACTTGTTGTTGTAGTCAAGAGCATCTAAAAGACCTGTTAAACCTTCAACAGTTGACCAGTCAGAGATACAGTCGAAACCAGTATCAGGGCCCATCTGTTCAAATCTTCTAGTGTTGTTATCTCTCTTGATATTTAAGTGAATTTCCATAGCCCAGTTTCTATCAGCGTACATTTCGCCTAAGAATAACATAAGCATAGTTCTATACTTTTCACAATCTTCTACACTTGGCTTGTTGCCAGCAAGAGCAGATGCGATAATAGAATCGATTTCAGCTTCGTCAGCCTTTCTAAATGGAACATAAGTAAATGCGTGGTCAGATGCCTTACAACCAAGAGAATCGAATAAGTCAGCTCTCTTAACGAGAACAGCCTTTAAGTCAGCAAAAGTCTTGATTTCAGTATTTTCTGTAGCACCAAGAGTCTTGATGTAGTCAGCATATGTTGGAGCATCAATGTTAAGAGCCTTGTCTGGTCTCCAAGCTGGATATACCTTGAATGCAGTTTCTTCAGCAGCAAGCTTCTTGTGCCATTCAAGTGAATCAGCAGGGTCATCAGTTGTGTTAATAGCCTTAACATTAGAACGCTTGATAAGTTCTCTTACCTTAAATTCAGGCTTAGCAAGCATTTCGTTAATCTTGTCGTGAATTTCAACGGCATTGTCCTTTGTTAAAGGTTCGTAAATACCGAAGTATCTCTGAAGTTCAAGGTGAGTCCAATGGTAAAGTGGATTACCAATAGCATACTGAATAGTTTCAGCCCACTTTACAAACTTGTTAAGCTTGTCAGCATTCTTGCCAGTAATTTCTTCTTCAGGTACACCTAAAGAACGCATAGCTCTCCACTTGTAGTGGTCGCCACCAAGCCATACATCAGAAATATCTTCAAAGTTCTTGTTTTCATAAATTTCCTGTGGATTTAAGTGACAATGGAAATCATAAATAGGCTCGTTCTTTGCATAGTCGTTAAATAACTTCTTTGCAGTTTCAGTTTTTAATAAGAAATTTTCATCAATAAAACCCATTTTTTTGTGTCCTCCCAAAAATAAATTAGATTTTTATACAAATGAATTATAAAGTTACGCCATTCTTAAAGATAGCAATTTCTCTATATCCATTAATTTCGTTTTTAGTTTTCTTTCTGTCAGAAGCAACATCAAGGATATACTTGAAGAATTCTTCTGCATATTCGTCCATCTTTTTATCTTCAACTAATCTACCTGCATTCCAGTCAATCCAGTTAGACTTTCTTTCAGCAAGTGGAGTGTTAGTTGCAATTTTAACTGTAGGAACAGGTGAACCAACAGGAGTACCTCTACCAGTTGAGAATAAGATAATGTGGCAACCTGATGCCATCATACCACTAATAGCTACGATGTCGTTACCAGGACCCTGTAAGAGAGAAAGACCGTCAGCAACAGCCTTTTCGCCGTACTTTAATACACCCATAACATTTGAAGTACCACCCTTTTGAGTACAGCCAAGTGACTTATCTTCAAGAGTTGTGATACCACCTTTTTTGTTACCAGGAGATGGATTTTCGCCTACAGGTTCGCCATGGCTAAGGAAATATTCCTTAAAGTTGTTAATAAGGTCAACTGTCTGCTGGAAAAGCTCAGGAGTTTTACATCTATCCATAAGCATAGTTTCAGCACCGAACATTTCTGGTACTTCTGAAAGAACTGTCTTACCACCATTAGCAACCATAATATCAGAAATTCTACCGATAAGAGGGTTAGCAGTAATACCAGATAAACCGTCAGAACCACCACATTTAAGACCAATAACTAACTTAGATACTGGACATTCTTCCTGCTTAAACTGTTCAGCATATTCAACAAGCTTGCCCATTTCTTCCATAGCAGCTTCAATTTCGTCTTCGTGGTCCTGAACAACTAAGAACTTAACTCTTTCATCGTCCCATTCGCCAAGAACCTTTTTAAATTCATTAAGGTTGTTGTTTTCGCAACCTAAACTAAGAACTAAAACACCGGCAGCATTAGGGTGATTTACCATACCCTTTAAGAGCTTCTGAGTATTTTCGTGGTCTTCGCCAAGCTGAGAACAGCCATATGGATGAACGAAGTTATAAATACCGTCAACTCTGCCACCAAAACGCTTATTAGCTTCAGCAACAATAGCATTAGAAACACCATTTACACAACCAACAGTATTAACAACCCAAATTTCATTTCTGATACCAACTTCGCCATTTTTACGAACATAGCCCATAAAAGTGTCTTTTCTAGTAACAGGAATATCTTTAAGTTTTGGATTGTAAGTGTATTCAAGCGTAGAACTAAGGTTAGTCTTTACATTGTGAGAATGTACCCATTCGCCAGCCTTAATGTCCTGTGTAGCATGACCAATTGGATAGCCATACTTAATGATGTTTTCCCCTTCTTTAATGTCAACAAGGGCCATTTTATGGCCCCTGTCGATATTGTCAACTGCTTTTACACCGAAGATTTCTTCGCCAGCAGTAATATTACGAAGGGCTACAACAACGTTATCATTATCATTTATCTTAATAGCATTGTTTGTATCCATATTTTCCTCCGAATTTATTTAATTATGCTAAAACCTTTTCAACTTCAGAAACAACACCGTTGTTTAAGATATTGTATAAGTGGTCTGCAACAACTGTAGGGAAGTTACCTAATTCAGTATTAAGGTCTTCGCCAAGCCAGAAGTCTTTATTTCCGCAAACCTTAGTAACGAGTTCAGCAATCTGAGCCTTATCAGTAACATCAACGCCTGTCCAAGCATTCTTGTAGAATTCGAGAACTTCTGGAGCATCCTTGATTAAGTATTCTTCGTCGCCTCTTTTACCGATTAAAGCACCTTCTCTAATTTCAGTACCTCTGTAGAATGCAAGGTATGCAGCAAATGAGAAAGTAAGAATCTTAGGAAGTTCCTTTTTCTGTGCATAGTATTCGTTAATAGTGTGAAGTACACGAGCTTCCCACTTAGAAGTAGAATTTAAAGAAATGTCTAAAAGCTTATGCTTGATGAATGGATTCTGGAATCTATCGAATACAGCATCAGCAAAGCCCTTGAGGTCTTCAAGAGTAAGTTCTGGGCTAACGATAGCAGGAATGATTTCGTTGTTAAGAGCATCTTCAAGGTACTTGTAGAACATCTTATCTGCCATTAATTCGCCAACTAAGTTGTGACCAGCAAGGAAAGCACCAAGTACAGAACAAGTATGAGCACCGTTAAGGATTCTAACCTTTCTCTTCTTGTATGGCTTTACATCTGGAGTAAAGATAACTTTAAGACCAGCCTTAGGGAATGGGAGTTCCTTTTCAAGTTCAGCAGGGCCTTCAATAACCCAAGTGTGGAAGATTTCACTTGTGTCAATAGCATTATCCTTGTAACCAAACTGTTCGCATAATGCTTCAGCTTCTTCACGAGGGTAACCAGTAACGATTCTATCAACAAGTGTGCTAGTGAAGATACAAGCATTTTCAATCCAGTTGATGAATTCATCGCCTAACTTCCAGTTAGCAGCATGCTGAAGAACATACTTCTTTAATGTCTTACCGTTATCATCAATAAGTTCGCAAGGGATAAATACAAGACCCTTGTTCATATCGCCATTGAATTCCTTAAATCTTACATATAAGAAGTTACAAACCTTAGCAGGGAAAGAGTCCTGTGGCTGGTCAGTAATCATATCTTCTTCTTTCCAAGAAATACCAGCTTCAGTAGTGTTAGAAACTACGAATCTGAGTTCAGGGTTCTTTGCACAAGTGTTGTATGTATCAAGGTCAACATATGGGTTGATACATCTGTTTACGCAAGTAATAAGTCTTTTAGCTGCAACTTCCTTGCCATCTTCACGACCTCTAGCAATAAGAGTGTAAAGACCTTCCTGTTCGTTAAGAACATTTCTCAAGAAGTCACCACCAGGGATAGGCTGGATAAGAGTGATACCACCTTCAAATAAGCCCTGTTCATTAATTTCGTCGAACATATAGTCAACAAAGGCACGAAGGAAATTACCTTCACCGAACTGAACTATTTTTTCAGAGAGAGTTTTCTTTGTACCGATTTTTAAATCATCGTTGAATTTAAAACCGTTTGTTAAAAGTTGTCTGTTTAAATTTTCCATGGGATATATTACCTCCATAATATTATAGTAAAGTTATTTTACCTATTTACATAATACTATATTTTTATTTTAAAATCAATAGAAATGCAGTTTTTAAGTTAGTTTTTTTATTAAATTAATAAAAAATTCAGTATTGTAAATGATTACTTTGCTTTTATATTGTATTTAAGAACAAATAAGAAATAAGGTAGAAGCTGAAATTCAACTTCTACCTTATTGTGTCTTATTTTTAATTTTTTATTACTGTCTTCTTCGTCTTATAGGAGGTCTGTCTGAGCTTTCAGATCTTCTGCGTCTTTCCTCCATTGACCTTTGCATTTCGCGTCTTCTTTTTTGTAATCTCAATTCGTCAGCACTTCTTGCTCTTGATGAACTACTACTTCTGGTTTTTGAACCAGAACCGCTATTTGATGAGTGTCTTTTTGTGGAATTGTGAGAAGAAGATTTCTTTCTGCGTTTCTTCTTTTTCTTTTTATTAATATTATTTCTGACAACTAATAAAATAATTATTATGATTACAACTGGAATAATGAAAATTAAAGCATTTAAAATCATATGTAAAAAAGATTTAACATTGTTTATTAATTTCATTTCAGCAAGTTGTTTATCAGATTTTGCCTCTACAGTATTTGATGCTGTAATATCAGCAGCAGCAATGGTTTTATCTTTGTATGTAAATTCCATTGTGCCGATTTTGTCACCCTCTTTTATAGGGGCATATATCTTTTTATCATTATTGTCTTTGCTGTAATTGATTACAGCCTTTGTTTTTACATCTTTGGCAGAAACAAAACTTGGAAGTTTAGCACTTACATCGCCAGCAACAGTTACATTTAATTCGCCAACATTGTAATCTTCACTTAAATAAGTCTGATATACAGGAATTTTATCAGTATAAGTTCCGCCAGTATAAACCTTATTGTCTTTGTAAACTGAAAAACCGTAGTCAAGTAATGTCTTAGAGTCTGTATAAGCCTGATTATAACCATTTGCTTTCATTACAACAGATATAAGTTTTACGCCATCTTTTTCAGCACAAGTTACAAGAGTGTTTTTAGCATCATCATGGAAACCTGTTTTACCACCAATAGCATACTGATAATAATAATCAGAAGTTGGTTTAAGCATTTTATCCTTGTTATGTAAAAATCTTTGAGGATTTTTATTAGTAGCTGGAATTGTATGGTCTACAGTTCCCCAGATTTTACTAAAGTTTTCATCTTTAATAGCATTGTAAGCTATTAAACTCATATCGTATGGGGTAGTGTAGTGGTTTACATCGTGGAAACCATGAGGGTTATTAAAGTGGGTATCCTTACAACCCCAATCCTGAGCCTGTTTATTCATTCTTTCTACGAATTTTTCAACAGTACCGTCTATATGTTCAGCAACCATCATACAAACTTCGTTAGCTGATTCCATCATTATACCATAAAGACCATCAAGGAAAGAAATCTGTTCGCCTTCTTGTATACCAATGATACTACTACCTTGACCTATGCCATAAATAGCATTGTGAGATGCTGTAAGGGTATCGTCAAATTTACCATACTTACAAGCAAGGTAAGCAGTCATTATTTTTGTAATACTTGCAGGATAAAGTTTTTCGTGAGAATTCTTTTCGTAAATTGTAACACCAGTATTGGCGTCAATAAGAATAGCTCCTCTTGCATCAATATTTAAAACCTTAGAACTGTCAGCATAATTATTAATAACTGACGGTTCTTCTGTAGTAGCCTCCGTTGTTGTTTCAACTACAGAAGTAGGCTGAGCATAAATATTTGAAAAAAATGTTGTTAAAATTATTGAAAATATGGTAATATATATAGTAATATGTCTTTTATACATAAAATTTCTCCTAAAAATATTTACAAAGCAAGCTTATTTTAATCCTTTGCTTAAAAAAGCAACCTATGTATTATATAATAACTTTAATTCTAATTCAAGAGATAAAATGATTTTTTAATTTTATTTTTAAAATACAGTTGACAAAAATATTTTTATGACAGAAAATAGAGTAGTGTAAAAAAGGAATAATTAAATGTAGGGGTTGAAATGATGGCAAACAAAATTTTGGTTGTTGATGATGAAAAATTAATTGTAAAAGGAATAAAGTTTAGCCTTGAACAGGAAAATATGGAAGTTGATGTAGCATATGACGGAGAGGAAGCCTTTAATCTTGCTAAAAATAACAACTATTCCATTATTCTTTTAGATGTAATGTTGCCTAAAATTGACGGTCTTGAAGTATGCCGTATGATTAGAGAATTTTCAAATGTTCCTATTATTATGGTTACAGCAAAGGGCGAAGATATGGACAAGATTATGGGTCTTGAATATGGTGCTGATGACTATATTACAAAACCTTTTAATATTCTTGAACTAAAAGCCAGAATCAAGGCTATATTAAGAAGAAGTGTTAGAGTTGTTACTCACGAAGAATCAAAGAGCAATATTATAAAATCCAGAGATTTGGAAATTGACCTTGAAAGTAGAAGATGCTTTATAAAGGGCAAAGAAAAAAATCTTACTGCTAAGGAATTTGATTTATTAGAATTGTTTATGAAAAATCCTGGCAAGGTTTATAGCAGAGATAATCTACTTACTACAATTTGGGGTGCTGGTTATCCTGGAGATGTAAGAGCAGTAGATGTTCATGTTCGTAGATTAAGAGAAAAAATAGAGGCTGTTCCTAGTGAGCCAGAGTATATTCATACTAAATGGGGAGTTGGTTACTATTTCCAGTAAAATAAGATGGTATCAAACCGTTAGATTTAAACTTTTTACAGCTGTTTTGCTTGTGAGTATAGTTCCACTTATTATATTCTCTATCTATATGGTTCATACTCTTGGTCGATATTTTGAGGAGTCAAGTGAAAGAGAGGCTCTTTATCAGGCAAATAAAATAGCTGGGTCTATTCAGAAAGCAGGATACCTTACTTCTCCAAATAAAAAAGACGATTTAATCGCTGAATTAAGTGATAAAAGTAGTGAAGGCGGTTTCAGAATTATTGTTGTAGACGCAAATGGCTATGTTGTATCTGATACGAATAATTCTGCTACTGGTAAGGTCTATCTTGTGCCAGAAATACTGGTTGCTCTTTCCGGTAGAGATGAGGCTAATTTAAGGCAAGATGAAAAGGCTGTTTATGCCTCTGCGTATATTGAAAATTCGGCATCTAAAAAAATAGGTGCTGTCCTTGTAGTAACATCATTTGATGATATTCATACACTTTTAAGTGAAATTAATGCTCGTTGGATGGTAATTGCCATACTTATAGCTATTATAGTTATAATTTTAGTTTTTGTAATGGCAAGGATTATAATGGAGCCTTTGAAAAATATTTCTGTAACTATACAGAAAATATCAGCAGGGCAGTTACACCAGAGAATTGAAACAAAGGGTCATGATGAATTTGCTCACCTAAGTGAGGCTATTAATAATATGACTACTAGGTTGGAGCAAATGGACTCATCAAGACAAGAATTTGTTTCCAATGTATCCCACGAACTTAAAACGCCGTTAAGTTCAATAAAAGTTCTTACAGAGTCAATTTTATTACAGGAAAATGTTCCTACAGAAATGTATAGCGAGTTTTTAAGGGATATTAATTCTGAAATAGATAGAATGACAAATATTGTAAACGACTTGCTTTCTCTTGTGCGTCTTGATTACAACGGTGCAAAGTTAAATATAGCTGAAACTGATATAAACAAAATGCTTAGGGATATTATAAAGAGAATAAAGCCTTTAGCAGATAACAAGAGTATTACACTTAATTATGATGCTACAAAGGAAGTTACTATTGATGCTGATGAAGTAAAACTTAGTTTAGCTATTTCAAACCTTGTTGAAAATGGCGTTAAGTATACTCCAGTAGGTGGGGAGGTTAGTGTTAGTCTTGATGCTGACCACCAGAATTGTTACATTACTGTTCAAGATACTGGTATTGGTATTGATGAAGAAGAACAGAGTAAGATTTTTGAAAGATTTTATAGAATTGACAAAACTAGAGATAGAGAAACTGGAGGAACAGGGTTGGGTCTTGCTATTACCCATTCTACAATAGTTCTTCACAATGGTTCTGTTAAAATTATAAGTGGCGAAGGTCAGGGTGCAACATTTATTGTGCGTTTGCCTTTAAAGTATCAGCAGAGTTAGGGG
Source organism: Eubacterium sp. CAG:274 (assembly GCA_000432155.1). Taxonomy (GTDB): domain Bacteria; phylum Bacillota; class Clostridia; order Lachnospirales; family CAG-274; genus CAG-274. The sequence continues at coordinate 161,092 of FR888508.1, read as the reverse complement.
TGGTTATATGAATACTAAAAAAACTATTATGTCTATTATAATCACAATAATTGCTGTTGCTATAATTTTTGGTATATTTGTTTATATTAGAGATGTAAAAATGGCAGAGGGAACAGTTTCATATAATATGTATTATGTTAATTCTGCTGAAAGCTGTTTAGGAATTGAAAAAAAGACAGTAAATCTAGTTGATGATGATAAAGTAATGTTTAATACAGTTGTTGATGAATTTGGTAGTGGACCTAAATTTAATAATTCAGCATTAGTTTTGCCATCTGATTTTCATATTAATTCTAAAACCTATAAAGATAAGACAGCTTATATTGATTTGCAACCTAGTTTTAATAAACTTTCTCCAAGTGATAGAATTTTATGTATTGGAGCTATGGTGTACACACTTACAGATATGAGTTTTATTGAAGATGTTTATGTATCTGTAAATGGTATTACTTTAAATGAGCCACAGACTAATACACCATGGAAATTTAACAGAGAAAGCATAAGAAATAATCCTACTGTAAATCCTGAAAAGACTAATTGGCAGGTTGTGGAATTGTATTTTGCTGACAGAACAGGTACTCGCCTTGCTAGTGAGCAAAGAAGTATTGAAGTAAAGCAAAGTCTTTCATTGGAATACCAAATTGTGGAACAACTTATTGCTGGCCCAGAAAAAAATATGCTTGAAAAGACAATTCCAGTATCTACACAGATTAAGGATATTAAAACAGAAGATGGTATTTGTTATGTAAATCTTTCAAAGGAATTTATAAATAAAAAATTAGCAAATGTTACCAAACAGACAACAGTTTATTCTATTGTAGACTCTCTTACAGAATTAGATAGTGTAAACAAAGTACAGTTCCTTATTGAGGGCGAAAAGATAAATAGTAAAAAAGACGGAATTGACTTTAGTAAGTTATTTTCAAGAAATGAAGCTATGATTAGATAAGAGGGAATATGAAAAATCCAATAGTCGGTATATTGATATTTTTTGTAATAGGATTACTTTATGGACAGTATTTTGCTCCTTGGGCATATACTGTCCTTTTTATTGTTATATCAATAGCTTTAGTATATTCGTTGCTAAATAAAAATATAATAGGTATATTTTTTATATTTGGATTTGTTGCTGGAATTGCAATAATGAATATTAATACAGAAAAAGATTTATTTCCAGAAATTGTAAACACTAATAAAAAAGTACAGGTTACAGGTACAATAATAAGTGCAGGATATGCAAATTCTGAAAGTGGAAAATATATAGTCGATGTTGATGAAATTAAAAATGGCAGTAAGATATACAATGATAAATGTAGGGTATGTGTTTATGGCGAAAAAGGACTTTATATAGGAGATACCATAAAGGCAGTTGGAAAATTAAAAACCCCAGAAATAAAGAAAAATCCCTTTGATTTTGATAATTACCATTATTCTAAAATTAAAAGAATAGATTATACTATGTCTGGAAAAATAAAATACATTTCAACCAATGAAGAAAGTCTTTATTTGAAAATAGATAAATTAAGAAAAAATATTTATAGTGTTATACATATAATTTCTCCAAAAAGCAAAAGAGGAATTATTGCTGCCATGGTTTTAGGTTATAAAGATGACATAAGTGACAGCATATACGACCTTTATAGAAGTGCAGGAGTAGCACATATTTTAGCAATATCCGGATTACATATTTCTATTTTTGCCGGCATAATATTGTTTTTATTAAATAAGTTTAATAGAAAAATGGCGTCATTTGTTTTGATAGTGTTTATGGCTTTTTACTGTGTTATAACTGGTTGTGCAGCTTCTACTATTAGGGCAGTAACTATGATTTATGTGTTGCAGTTTGGTTATATGTTTTACAGAAAATATAACCTGATAGGGTCTACAGCATTTGCGTGCTTAGCATTGCTTATCTTTAATCCATACTATATTTATGATATAGGATTTCAGTATTCTTTTGGTTGTGTTTTTACAATAGGTATGGCTTTTGAAATTATAAAAGAATATAAAATTGAGGATAAATTTGCTAGATTATTTATAGTTACATTTCTTATTGGAGTAACAAGTAAGCTTATAACGGTATACCATTTTTATTCATTTAATCCCATTGATACAGTTTCAAATATGATAATAGTACCTTGCGTTAGTTTTGTGTTGCCAATCTGTCTTTTGGCTATAGCTGTAGGCTGTTTTTCAATACATTTAGGAGCTATTGCATTAAAACCAGCTGTTATGGCTTTTGATTTTTTTGATATTGTATGTAAAGTTGTAACGGGTACACCTTTTTCAAAATATACAATAGGTGCTGTACCCTTATTGACTATAATTACAATGTTTTTGATAGTTATATTTTTGTATAAATTTGCTTTAACTAGGCAGTTAATATATGTCGTACCAATAATATTATGTATCTTTTTATGTCGTATAAAACCAAACGAATACAATAGAATTGATGTTTTATCAGCAGATAAAGCTGAATGTATAGTGATAAGGGACAGAGATTATGTTGGTGTAATAAATGGTGGTAAATATGGAAATAGTGCAACAGGAGAAAAGGTAATAGTTCCATATATGAAGTATTATAATGTAAAAAATATTGATGATATATTTATTACTTCTTCTGAAAATTATGTCATTGGTGGTATTCCGGATTTATTAAAAAATGTAAATGCTAAAAATATTTATATACCTAAAAATGTCAAGAAAACTGAAAAGTTGCAAGATATATTGGATTTGGCTAAAAAGAATAATGTAAGCATACATTATGTTTTAAAAGACGAGGAATTAAAAGCTGTTGAAAATCTTAAATATAAATGTTATTATATAGGCTCAGGAAAGTATGGCAAATATGGAATTAAAGTAGCATTAGACGATGTTACATTTTTGATACCTTTTAATATTTCAAACAAATATGAAAGGGATTTCTATAAAAGAGGTATACAGTCTGATGTGTTATTGCTTTCAAAAAGTGGTTCTAAAAAGGCTAATTCGCAGGATTTTATAAGTGCTGTTAAACCTAAAAATGCTATAGTTAGTACAAGTTTAGAAGATTATTCAGAAAAAGAAGTTTTGGGAATATTAAATAATTACAAAATAAATTTGTATAATACTAAGGCTGATGGTATGATAACTATAAAAACTGTTGATAAGGGCTATGAAATAGAAAAATATGTAGGAGGTGATATTTTTGCAGAGTTTAGATAATGATATTAAAAGTGGAAAATTTAAAAGAGTTTATTTAATATACGGGGAAGAATCATTTCTTGTTAAAGAATATGAAAATAAGCTAAAGGAAAGTATAATTCCGGCAGGGGCGGAAACTATGAATTTGTCTGTTTTTGACGGTAAAGGCTTTTCCGGTAAGGAAATAAGCGAGGCTATAGATACAATGCCTTTCTTTAGTGAATACAGATTAGTAATAGTAAGAGACAGTGGGCTATTTACTACTGGTAGAAAGGACGATACAGATTTACTTGCAGAATATGTAAAGAGTATACCGGATACTTCTGTTTTGGTTTTCTGTAATGAGAAAGTTGACAAGAGAAACGCACTTTATAAGGCTGTTAAGAAAAATGGCTATGTGTGCGAAATAAATATGCTCAAGGAGAAAGAGCTTACAAATTGGGTTATTAAACTTTCTGGAAATAAAATATCAGCTTCAGACAGCGAATATTTCATAAAAAATATTGGCGTAAGTATGGTTGCTTTAAAAGAAGAAATGATAAAACTTCTTAACTATACAGGAGATAAAAAAATAACAAGAGAGGATATAGATATTGCCTGTACAAAATCTGTTGAGTCCAATATTTTCGATATGGTTGGAGCAATAGGTGGCAAAAATACGGAGCTTGCCTTGGATATTTACGGCAATCTCCTTAATATGAAAGAAAGCCCATTAGGTATACTTAAAATGATTGCAAGACAGTTTAAAATGATACTGGAATGTAAATATCTTTTGAGAAAAAAGTATACAAAACAGCAAATAGCCTATGAATTGGGGTTAAGAGAATTTATAGTAGCAGGCTGTATAAATCAAAGTAGAAATTTTACTTTAGGAAGTCTGATGAAAGCTGTAGAAGATTGTGCAAAGTGTGATATTGATATTAAGAGAGGTCTTATACAGGATAAATTGGGCGTAGAAATAATAATATTGAAATATGCGAAATAGAGAACTTTATGTTTTTAGGTGTTATGATACAAATACGGTATTATAACACCTAAAATTAAGTTATTTGACTTTATTAATAAATTTTGTTGTTATTGTTTGTATTTTATTAATAAATACTGTTTCCTCTTCTTTCGTTTTCCAACTGTTAAATATAGGCTCAAGAGATATATGTATAAAAGTAGGATTAAAACAGTTTTCACTATTTCTTTTAGGGCTAATATCATCAAATTCAAAAATATTATTGGAAATTATTATATCTTTAATTATATCTTTATACTTTCTGTAGTTTAAAATATGTAAATTCTTTTGTTCTTCACTTTTTTTATCATATTTATTATACATTTTTAATTCTAAAAATGGACCTGTTTTGTTTGTGTCAACTCTCCATTGAAAATAACATTCGTCAATATATTCTATATCTATGTATGTAAAAGGATAACAGGAATTGTTATGCCTTGTATTTATTTTAAATATATGGTTTTTATATTTCCTCCAATTTTCAGGAAAAAGACTGTTTATAAATTCATATTGGGCTATTTGTGATGTACTTATATTCCATTGTTTGCTATTATCTTTTTTATAGTATAAACGGTAATGGTTTTCTTTTTCTAAATTTTCACATAAATTATAAAGATAGCTATCCAATAAATAATTTATTCCTTTATATTTTTCCAAAATTATTTTAAAATCATTTCCAGTTACTAATGCACCATTGTACTTATGGTTATTTTGAATATTATAAACGGTATTTTTGTCATTTTCAAATAGGAAACCTGTCTTAAAATAAACAACTACAATTTTGGTGTTTTCATTTATATTTAAGTGATTGTTTGAACCAGATTTTTTGAGGCTATTAACATAATTTTCAATTTGATTATTATGTTCAGAGGTATAGGTTTTATCTTCTATTATAACAGCAGTATTAATACCATTTAATATTAATAAAATATCTATTTTTTGAAATTGTTTTAATATTTTTATACTATCTATTTTATCAATATTTTTTATATTAAATTTTTTCAGTAAATCAATAGAGAGTTTCTTTAAATTACAATCATAATTAAAAAAGTTAATACACCAGCATATAAAAGCATCTTGGCTTAATTCAGTAGTGGCAAATTTGAATATATTGTTCATAAAAAAGCTCCTTTTAGAGGTACAAATAAAGTCATACACTAAATGTAATGTATGACTTTTAAGGTTAATTCTTATTTATCAAATTTTCTTTTTTACTTTCCAATTTTTCGATTTTCTTTTCGAGCTTTTCAATTTTCTTATTTTCTTTAATAGCCTGTTTTTCTTCTTTGACTACAAGTTTATCTACAAAATCATCATTGTAATTTCTTATATAGGCAATACCAATAGCTGTAGGACCTGTATGAGCACCTATAGTAGCACCAATATTTAACTTAATATAATTAGCATTTTCATCTAATCTTAAATCATCTGGACTTTCGTTTTCGAAAAATGAGAGTTTGGCAAAAGAAAATTCTTTTACATTTTTTATTTTCTTAGAAATGCCATGCTCTATTTCGAGAATGGCTTTTTTTCTTCCTCTTACTTTTCCCTCTGGCAAAAGTTCCCCATCATCTAATTTTATTAAAGGTTTAATATTAAGTAATTTACCGGCAAGGGCAGAGGCTTTTCCAATTCTGCCACCTCTTTGAAGGAATTTTAAATCATCTACAGTAAAGAGTATGCCACTTGTAGTAGCGAGAATTTTACTTCTTTGACAAACTTCTTCAAAATCAAGATTATTTTCAGCCATTTTGCAACATTCTAAAACTAAAAGACCTTGACTTCCTGTAGCAGAAAGAGAATCAATAACTTCTACTTTGGCGTTGGCATAATCTTCTAATATCATATTTTTAGCATTAACAGCACTTTGGAATGAACCACTAAACTTTTGAGAAAGAGTAAAACAAATAACTGATAAATTTTCTTTAACAGCTTTTTCAAATCTAGTGTAATAATCATCAATAGATGGGCAAGCTGTTTTAGGGTTTGCTTCAGAAGAAACTAATTGGTCATAGAAATCCTTTTGAGAAATTTCTTCTCCCTCTTTTAAATAAGTTTCCTCACTAAATGAAACATAGAAAGGAACAACATCTATTCCATATTTTTCTACAATTTCTTTGGATAAATCAGCAGAACTATCTGTAATAATCTGTATATTTTTCACAACTTCCTCCTAAAAACTACTTGGAATTGGAACTCCTCTAGGCTCAACAGGTGTAGAGAATACAATCTGTGTACTTGTTTTACCGAAAGTTTGGAGTCTACCTATAAACTCATCTAAATCCATTGTGCTAGGAAAAGCAACTTTAAGAAGCATACTGTATTCCCCAGTAACACAATTACATTCAAGAACATTTCTTTCTGCCTTAATAAATGGATAGAATTCTGGCTTTTGATTTGGATTCATTTCAAGATTTATAAAAGCAGTAATATGATACCCCAATTTATGTCTGTCAACTCTTGCTCTATAATTTTTTATAATTCCCTGTTTCTCTAAATGGTCAATTCGTGATGAAACAGCTGGAGAAGATAAAAATACTTGTTCTGCAATACTCTTTAGAGGAGTACGAGCATTTTCTTGCAAAATTTCAAGAATTTGTTTATCTATTTTATCCATAATAAACCTCCTGTTTCTTAATTTTTTTAAGTTAATATTCATTTTAACACAAATTTTTATGGCTGTAAAGAAAGAATTGTTAAAAAATTTAAGCATAAGGTGTAATTGTTTTCTCAATAAAATAATATGGAAAATCCGTTGTATATGGTGTATAATGTTCATAATAAGTAAATTATAAAAGCACAAAATGAAAATATATAAGTATGAAATGAGGTAGTCTGATGAGAAATCTTACTTTATTAACTGACCTGTATGAAATAACAATGATGCAGGCGTATTTTAAAAATAATAACAAGAATAAAATGGCTATTTTTGATGTGTTTTATAGAAAAAATCCTATGGACGGTGGCTATGCCATTTCTGCTGGTCTTGAACAGGTTATAGAATATATTAACAACTTGCATTTTACAGAAGATGATATAAATTACTTGGCATCTCTTAAAATTTTTGAAGATGATTTTTTGGGTTATCTTAAAAACTTTAAATTTACAGGGGATATTTATGCTATTCCGGAGGGTAGTGTAATGTTTCCTAGAGAACCTATGTTAAAAGTTATTGCTCCTATTATGGAGGCTCAGTTTATAGAAACAGCTATTCTTAATATTTTAAACCACCAAAGTCTTATTGCTACAAAGGCTGCCAGAATATGCTATGCAGCAGAGGGTGATGGTATTATGGAATTTGGTTTAAGGCGTGCTCAAGGACCAGATGCAGGTATTTACGGTGCAAGAGCTGCCGTTATAGGTGGTTGTGCCGGTACAAGTAATGTTCTGACAGGTCAAATGTTTGATGTACCAGTTATGGGTACTCACGCTCACAGTTGGATAATGAGTTTTGATGACGAATATACTGCTTTTTATACCTATGCAAAACTATATCCAATGGCTTGTACTCTTTTAGTTGATACCTATGATACTCTTAATTCAGGTGTGCCAAATGCTATAAAAGTATTTAAACAAATGAAAAAAGAGGGCATTGAATTAAAGAACTATGGCATTAGATTGGATAGTGGTGACTTAGCATATTTATCTAAAAAGGCTAGAAAAATGCTTGATGATGCAGGTTTTAAAGATGCAACAATTACAGCATCTAATGACCTTGACGAATTTCTTATTGCTAGTCTTAAAATGCAGGGAGCAGAAATTACGAATTGGGGTGTTGGTACTAATCTTATTACCTCTAAAGATTGTCCATCTTTTGGTGGCGTTTATAAACTTGCAGCTATTATGGAAGATGGAGAAAACTTTACACCTAAAATCAAACTTTCAGACAATAGCGAAAAAATTACTAACCCTGGAAATAAGAAAATTTACAGAATTTATGAAAAGGAAAATAACAAGATTAAGGCTGATTTAATTTGTCTTGAAAATGAAACTTTTACAGAAAATGAAGATATGCACCTTTTTGACCCACACGAGCCATGGAAGAAAACAGTATTAAAGGCTGGCACTTTCACATTAAAGGAAATGCTTGTAAAGGTATTTGATAAGGGTCAATGCGTATATCATAGTGATAGTGTAATGAAGTTAAGAGATTTTGCAATTTCTGAAATGGAAACTCTTTGGGAAGAAACAAAGAGATTTGAAAATCCTCATCAAGTTTATGTAGACTTATCTCAAAAATTGTACGATATTAAAATTAGTCTTTTGGAAAAGATGAGCAAGGAGTAACAAATGAGAAAGTTAGTTATTGCCGAAAAACCATCGGTAGCAAGAGATATAGCAAGAGTTTTAAAGTGCAATAAAAAGGGAGAGGGATATTTATATAATGATGACTATATTGTCAGTTGGGCCGTAGGTCATTTAGTTACCCTTTACGATTGCGAAGATTATGATAAATCTTTAAAAAAGTGGTCTGTAGAATCTTTGCCATTTATTCCGGAAAAAATAAAAATAAAACCTATTAAGGCTACAAAAAGCCAACTAGATATACTTTCCAATATTATGAACTCCCCTAAGATAGAAAGCCTTATTTGTGCAACAGATAGTGGGCGAGAGGGCGAGTTGATTTTCAGATATATTTATGAATGTGTTGGGTGTAAAAAGCCTTTTAAAAGACTTTGGATTTCCAGTATGACAGATGAGGCAATAACAGCTGGCTTTGCTTCCCTTAAAGACGGTAGTGAGTATGATAATCTTTATGAGGCGGCAAAATGTCGTTCTGAAGCTGATTGGCTTGTAGGAATAAATGCTACAAGAGCTTTCACATTAAAGTATAATTCACTTTTGAGTATTGGTAGAGTTCAAACTCCAACTCTTGCCCTTATCGTATCAAAACAAAAGGAAATAGATGACTTTAAACCAGAAGAATACTGGGAAGTTGAGTCTGATTTTGGAGAGTATAAGGGGACTCACATTAATGACAAAAATGAAACTAGAATTAATAAAAAAGAAGTAGCACAAGAAATAGTAAACAAAGTAAAAGGCAAAACAGGCAGTGTAACTTCCATTGAAAATGAAGAAAAGAAAAATCCTGCACCTTTTCTTTATGATTTAACAGAATTACAGAGAGATTGCAACAGAAAATACGGCTTGTCAGCTCAAAAAACTTTGGATATTGTTCAGGATTTGTATGAAAAAAGAAAAATGGTTACATATCCAAGAACAGATAGCCGATTTCTTTCTGACGATATGATACCAAAGTTGCCAATTATGTTAAACAGGTTAAAGGCGACAAAAGAATACGGTATTTACGCCGAGTATGTATTGTCACTTCCTAAATTGCCAATATCTAAAAGAATAATAGATAATAGCAAAATAAGTGACCACCACGCAATTATACCTACAGAGGCAAGAGCTAATGTGGAAAGTTTAAGTGCTGATGAATTTAAGGTTTATGACCTTATTGCCAGAAGATATTTAGCTGTTTTCTATCCAAATTACATATATAATACAACAAGGATAATAACTACAGTAGAACAGGAAAATTTCATTACAAAGGGTACAACTATTGTTCAAAAAGGTTGGACAGAATTAAATGTAGTTTCTGAAAAGGAAAAGAAGAAAACTAAAGAGGATGTTCTTCCAAATGTTGTAGTTGGTCAGGAAGAAACAGCTAAAAAAGTTAAAATTAATTCCAAAAAGACTAAGCCACCAAAGGCATACAATGAGGCAGGATTGTTGTCGGCTATGGAAAATGCCGGTAGATTTGTAGAAGACGAAGATTTAAAGGAACAGCTAAAGGATTCAGGTCTTGGTACTCCGGCTACAAGAGCTGCCATAATTGAAAAACTTATAAAAACAGGCTACATTGTTCGTAAGGCTAAAAATCTTGTACCAACAGAAAAGGGCATTAAACTTATAGAAATAGTACCTAAGGAAATGAAAACACCTGAAACTACAGGAAAATGGGAAAAGAGTATGACCATAGTTTCAAAAGGTGCTATGGAACCTGAAAAGTTTATGAACAGCATAAAAAGGTATGTCAATTATATTGTAGAACAGTCTAAACAAGGAGATTGTAAGGTTATTTTTGCAGCAGATAAAAGCAGAAAAAGAGGTAAAAATTCTCCTGAAGTTTTGGGAGTCTGTCCAAACTGTGGTGGGCATATTTTTGAAAATTCAAAAGGGTATTATTGTTCAAATTGGCGACAAGGCTGTAAGTTTACCATATGGAAAAATACATTAGAAAACTACTGTACAGCCATTGACCCAGATTTTGTAAAACAATTGCTTAAAGATGGAAAAATAGAAAATTTATTTGTGCGTAAACCAGATACAAATGAAAAATGCACTTGTACTATAACAGTAAATAAAACAGGACAATTAGATATATCAAATTTGAATGTTATTAACTAATATCACTAGATAATCCCTCTACTTCTGCTTGTTCAAGGAGATTTTCACATTCAAAAAAATCTAGGCTTTTGTTTAACGCAAATATTATAATACTGTCACGCTTAATTCTAGGGTATAGAATGCCTACCTTTGCTATTTTTAATAACTTTTGAGTAGTTTCTAAATCTAAACTCATTGCAAAGGCGATTTGAAGTAATTTATTTCTTGATGGATTACTCTTTTCGCCTCTGAAAATGTCGTAAATATATGATTCAGAAAGAGAAGTGGATTTTATAATTTTGCTTTTTGTTAAGTTTTCTTTTTTTTCAAGAAGTTCATTTAGATATTTAGCAACATTTTGTTCTATTAATTCATCACGATTTGTAGATAAATATTGATTTATGTCAGAAGTATTATCAAGTTCTTTAAGTAGCTCATCAGTTTGTTTTATCATATATAATAGCTCCTTTTTTAGTATTATGGTATAATGATATAATATTTTAAATTTTTTTTCAAGAGGGACATAGTTATGGATTATTTTACGGAATATAAATTAAGTAAATATAAAGAAATAGAGCCATTAAGCGATAAGGGAACAACTGTACTTGTTTACGATACTGTAGAAAGACAACTTTTTGTAAAAAAGGTAGTAAATGAAAAAATCTATAAAATTTATAAAAAAATAAGTGATATTGAATGTAAGTATATGCCTAAAATTATAGACACTATAAAGGCTGAGGACGAGTATATTATCATAGAGGAGTTTATAAAAGGGGATAGTGTAGATTATTTAATAAAACAAAATGGTGTTTTTTCTGAAGAAAAGGCTGTTTCTTATATTATAGATATAGGAGAGGCTTTAAAGCAAATTCATGGTAGGAATATAGTACATAGAGATATAACTCCTAACAATGTCATTATTGATGAGAATGACAGAGCAGTACTTTTGGATTTTGATATAGCAAGAATGGAAGATAAGAGTGAAAGTAGAGATACTACATTACTTGGAACGGCAGGATTTGCATCTCCGGAACAATATGGCTTTGCACCAACAGACACCAGAGGAGATATATTCTCAATGGGAGCTTTGTTAAATTTTATGCTTACGGGAGATGTTGTTCAGAAAAAGATTTATACTAAAACAGGTCTTTACAATGTCATTTCAAAATCTATACAAATTGACCCTGAAAAGAGATACAGAAGAATAGAGGAATTTATAATTGATGTATCTGCCTACTGTCCTGAAAAAATAGTTACAGAAAAAAATTCAAAGTTTTTATATAAAATAGCTTATCATTTACCTGGGTTTAGGACAAATATAATTTATAAAAAAGTAATTGCTATAATATTATATTTTGTTTTTTTATGGAATACATATAATACTATATTTTATAGAGAAGTGTATTTTAAAGAGAAATTTAATGAAATTTTCTTTGTTTTTCTTTTGTTTATTTTTCCTATGTGGTTTTTTGGAGCAAGAGGGAGAATTATGAAAAAGATACCTATGCTTAGGGAACTTAAACCCATACCTAGATTTATAGCAGCAGCCGTTTTATACTTCTTTTTACTTTTAATTTTTAGTACAACATATTAAAAATTTCATACATACTACGCTGACAGCGTAACAAAAAAATAGCATCTACTGTTAAAATATAACAGTCAGGTGCTATTTTTTGTATAAAAATCTGACATTATGGACAGATGTGTCTACATAAATGTTAGCTATTCTTTATGTGAATAATAGATTTAATTATTTTGGAAATATCTTTTATATCACATTCTGACAGTCCAGAAAGATAAGAATTTATTTTGTTAAGTTCTGGCGATGTAACATTTATGGTGGGTAAATCAAAGCTAAAAAGAATAGGCAATGTAACGTTAAGAGCTTTTGCTATCTTTTGTATAGTTGATATTGTTGGTGATTTAAGACCCCTTTCAATCTGTCCTAAATGGGCGGCACTAATACCGGATTTGAAAGCCAATTCTTCTTGATTCATGCCCGAAGAAAGCCTTAAATTGCGTATTCTGTCGCCTAGCTGTTTTGTGAATTCGTCCACAGTAACACCTCCAAGGTAAATAATACAAATAATAGGACAAAATAACAAATTATTTTAGGAAGTGAATAATTTAATAACTTTAGATATTTAAGATGGTGAGAGGCTATTCTATAAGTTTTACAAATAAATTACCTCTTATTCAGATTAAGAAAATAAAAATATAATTTATAGATAGTATAAAAAATAATATCTATAGATATTGACAAAATAAAAATAATATTGTAATATATGATACATAAAAGCACTAATTTGATGAAAAATTTAGTTACTATAGACAAATTTAAGTCAAAAGGGTAAAGGGCTGTATTGTATAAAATAAAAAAGGGGTGTAGAAAATGAAATCAAAAATTAAGTCATTTTTTAAAGGAGTTCTTGTTGTTTTTTTAGCTATTATTGTTATTTTTATGGTACTTTTATTTTTTGGTGAAGATAAATCCGGTGATTATAACGAAATAGCAGATTTAATAAAAGGCGAAAAAATTGAGCAGGCTGAAAATTTATTGAATAAAAGCTCTTATTCAAAAATGGACTATTCCGATGAAGATGGCAAGAAAAAGATGGAGTTATACAGAAAGCTCTATACAAAGGAAAAGAAATATGATGAGGCTGCGGATGTTGTTATTGCTTATCTTAAAGCGAACAATATGGATATAAAAGCAGAAAATACCGATTCAGCTGATGGTGTTGAATTGTATGACCTTGTATGGAACGTTTCTGACATTTATAATAAGCTTTCAGCAGAAAAGCAAAAAGAAGTTATGAATTTGATGGGCGAAAGTTTACAGAAAAAGGTTAACAGTGAGGGTAGAGAACAAAGAGAAGCAAATTTAGCTAAAAATGAAGAATTTGAAAAAGTTGAATACTATATAAACAATGAGTCTGTTGAAGATGCAAAAAAGATGTTGGAGGAAAGCAGTTTTTCTAAGATAGGCTACAAGGAAAGTACTGATGAAACAGTAATTTCCGGTGGTATTCTCAAAATGCGATTGTATAAAGATTTATACATAAAGCTAGGAATGTACGATGATGCTGTTGATGTTATGTTGACTTTTGTAAAAGAAAATGAGGGTAATCATAAGTATGACCAAAGTGTTTCAACTTTTATTGCTGATATATACGATAAGCTTTCTGATGAAAAGAAGAATGAAGCAATGGAATTAATGGGAGATACTTTGACTACTGAACTTAATAGAAGAAAGGCGGAGTGAATATGAAAAAAATACTTTGTATAATGTTTGGTTTTGCCATAGGGTTAATTGTTGGCTTGCTCTGTTCCAGCTTGCGTACTGAGGAAAAGAAAGATGACAGTAGCATTAGCTGTCAGAATGGCGAAAATGGAAAAACATTAACAGCATTTGGTTATATTTAATGTATTAAATTGCAATTTTATTGCATCAAAATAAAAAGGAGGCGGTATTTATGAAATGCCCTAATTGTAACAAAGAAATAGCTGATAATACGAAATTCTGTCCAGAATGTGGACATAATTTTAGTCAGCCTCAACAGGAAACACCAGTACAACCACAGCCACAAACTGTATATGTACAGCAACCACAACCAGAACCAAAGAAGAAAAAGCCTTTATGGTTGAAGATTGTAATTGGTATAGTTGGATTATTTATACTTTTTGCTATACTTGGTTCTTGTTCAGATGATAGCTCAACATCTACATCAGCACCAGCACCAGCTCCATCATCTTCAACAGGAACAGAACAGGCAACCAATGGTAGTAGCAGTTCATCATCAAGTAGTTCATCAAGTAGCTCTACATCATCAAGTAATTCTACTCCTATTGGTGTTTATACTAAACTTAGCCAAATTTCATCAATAGATTTTACAATAAGTGCTAAGGCGAAGGCTTTTATTACTGAGCATCCAGATTTATTCCCAGCTAAATCAGATGTTGATTGTAATAATTATGTAAACTATGGTATTGAATACAAGCATTTATCAAAGAGTGCAGATAATTATGGCGATAGTATGGTATGTGTAAATGGTACTATAGAACAGATAATGGAATTAAAACCTGAAGAAACAGGTCTTAAAGATACTATTACATTAATGCGTATAGAAGACGGTGATTACAATGATTTCTGTGCATTTTATATAGGCACTGTTGACTTATATGAAGATGATTCAGCTACAATATATGGCGTACCTCTTAATATGGGTTCATACAAAAACAATATGAACGGTACTACAACTTGTGCTGTAGTTGCTGCAGCCTATGCAGGACCTCAAATATCAGGTTGATGATTAGTGATATATGAAAGGATGTTATTCTATGGACAATAAGTCAGAAATTTTAAAAAAGGTTGTAAAAGTAGGAAAAACAGCAGGAAAAATTGCATTAGTTGCATCTATTTTTGAAAATATAGTTGATTTGTTAGAAACATTTGACGAGGACAAAAATTAAAATATCTATAATAGAATTAAAGGAGAGATTTATATGGCAAGAAAAGCAGAAGCAGTAGGTAGCGTAGGTGGTGCAATTGCAGGTGCAATTGCGGGTGCAGCGAAAGGCTCAAGTATTGGTATAGCAGTTGGTGGACCAGTTGGTGCTGTAGTTGGTACAGTACCTTGTGCAATAGTAGGTGGGATTATTGGATTCTTAGGAGGCAATAAAGTCGGCAGTGAAATAGATAGAAGAAAATAGACTTTTTAATATCTATTGAGATAACTTAAAAATCATCACACGCTTAATGTAATATTAGGCGTGTGATTTTTTACTTTATAAAATTTGAATAGTGAATTGGAAAGACAGAATTGTAGACATAAATTTACAATTTATTCTTGAATTATACACGCTTTTATGCTATGATTGTATAAATATAATTTATATTACACTAAGGGTTACACTAAGGAGGATTTTTTTGATGAAAGGCATTATTACAGTTTTAGGTAAGGACCAAGTTGGTATCATTGCTAAGGTTTGTACTTATCTTGCAGAAGACAAGATTAATATTTTAGATATTTCTCAGACTATTGTAAATGGTTACTTCAATATGATGATGATTGTTGATTTAACTGGCTGTAGTGATAGAGTATCAGAAGTAATCGACCAGCTTGCAAATCTCGGTAAAGAAATTGGCGTTGATATCAGACTTCAGAGAGAAGATATTTTCGACAATATGCACAGAATTTAATTGGAGGGTATATCTATGATTTCTCGTGGTGAAGTACAAGAAACTAATAATATGATTTCAGAGGCTAATCTTGATGTAAGAACTATTACAATGGGTATTAACCTTTTAGATTGTGTTGATTCAGACCAGAAAAAGTTAAATGAAAAAATTTACGATAAGATTACTAAGAGTGCTGAAAAGCTTGTTTCTACAGGCGATGAAATTGGCAAGGAATTTGGTGTTCCTATTGTAAATAAGAGAATTTCTGTTACACCTATTGCTCTTGTTGGTGCTAGCAAAAATCCAGCAGACTATGTTGAGATTGCTAAAACTCTTGACAAAGCTGCGAATGAAGTTGGCGTAAACTTCATTGGTGGTTACTCTGCTCTTGTTCAGAAGGGTTGTACTGAAAGCGACAAGGCTTTAATTGCTAGTATTCCAGAAGCACTTACTGTTACAAACAGAATTTGTTCTTCTGTTAATGTAGGTAGCTCAAGAAACGGTATCAATATGTCAGCTGTTAAGCAGTTAGGTCATACTATTAAGGAAATGGCTGAAATGACTAAGGACGATGCTTGTATTGCCTGTGCTAAGTTTGTTGTTTTCACAAATGCTGTAGAAGATAACCCATTTATGGCTGGTGCTTTCCATGGTGTAGGCGAAAGAGATAAGGTTATTAACGTAGGTGTTAGTGGTCCTGGTGTTGTTAAGAGAGCTCTTGAAAGTGTAAGAGGTGCTGACTTTGAAACACTTTGCGAAACTGTAAAGAACACTGCATTCAAGATTACTAGAGTAGGTCAGCTTGTTGCTTTAGAAGCATCAAAGAGATTAAATGTTCCTTTTGGTATTATTGACCTTTCACTTGCTCCAACTCCTGCTGTTGGCGATAGTATTGCAGAAATCTTCAATGAAATGGGTCTTGAACACGCTGGTGCTCCTGGTACTACTGCTGCTCTTGCTATTCTTAACGATAATGTTAAGAAGGGTGGCGTTATGGCATCTTCTTGCGTTGGTGGTCTTAGTGGTGCTTTCATTCCTGTAAGTGAAGACCATGGTATGATTGATGCAGTTGAAGCCGGTGCTTTAACTCTTGAAAAGCTTGAAGCTATGACTTGTGTTTGTTCAGTAGGTCTTGATATGATTGCCATTCCTGGTGACACTTCTGCTGAAACAATCTCTGGTATCATTGCTGATGAAATGGCTATTGGTATGATTAACAACAAGACTACTGCTGTTAGACTTATTCCTGTAATTGGTAAGGGTGTAGGCGAATCAGTAGAATTTGGTGGTCTTCTTGGTTATGCTCCTATTATGCCTGTAAATAAATTTAGCTGTGCTGATTTCGTAAACAGAGGTGGTAGAATTCCAGCTCCTATCCACAGCTTTAAGAATTAATTTTAAATTTATTGAATATAATAAATATACTAACTTTAGGTCCTATGGTAATACCATAGGACTTAATTGTATAATTTTGAGGTGATAAAAATGAAATGTGACAATGTTTTAAAATTTTTTGAGGCTATAAACCAAATTCCTAGAGGTAGTGGAAATGAAAAAGGTGTAAGTGATTACATTGTTTCATTTGCAAAGGAAAGAAATTTATGGGTTCATCAGGATAGTGCCAATAATGTAATAATTAAAAAAGGTGCTACAAAGGGGTATGAAAATGCTCCTACTGTTGTAATTCAAGGTCATATGGATATGGTTTGTGTTAAAAATCCTGATGTAGTTCACGATTTCCTCAAAGACCCTATTAAAATGATTTATGAGGGAGATTATTTAAGAGCAGACGGCACAACTCTTGGTGCTGATGACGGTATTGCTGTTGCTATGGGTATGGCACTTCTTGACAGTGATGATATTCCACATCCAGCTCTTGAAGTTGTGTTTACAACTGATGAAGAAGTGGGAATGTTAGGTGCTAGTAGCCTTGATATGACACTTTTAGAGGGCAGAATTTTATTAAATGTAGACTCAGAAGAAGAAGGTATATTTACTGTAGGCTGTGCCGGTGGCAGAAAGACAAATTCTGTTGTTCCTGTAGAGTATGTAGAACCTAAAAATCAAGAATTTGCAAAGATAACTATTTCAGGTTTAAAGGGTGGTCACTCTGGTATTGATATTGTAAGATACAGAGCTAATGCTAATAAACTTATGGCTAGAACACTTGAAAGTTTAGTTGAAAATTGCAATATTGAAGTGGCTGAAATAAGCGGTGGTTCAAAGGATAATGCTATTCCTAGTATTAGTGAGGCTATTGTGTCTTGTAGTAGTATTGAAAATTTAGATGTTCAGTGTAAACTTTTACAGGCTGAATTCTTAAATGAATACTATAATATTGATGACAATATTACTATTACTGTTGAAAAGACAGAAAATACAGAGGTATTTTCAGATGAAAGTACAACAAGAGTTTTAACAGTTATGAATAATATTCCAGACGGTATACAGTTTATGAATTTGGAACTGGATATGCCACATACTTCTAACAACTTAGGTGTTGTTAGTACAGATGAAAATGGTGTATCAATGGTTTGTGCTATAAGAAGTGATATTCCGTCAAAGAAAATCGAACTTTATTCTAAAATTGAAAGTTTAACAAAGCTTGCAAATGGCAATACTACATTCAGAGGAGATTATCCGGCTTGGGAAATGAAACAGGATTCACCATTGCGTAATCTTTGTGAAAGGGTTTATACAGAGCAATATGGCAAAGCTCCAGTTGTTGAAACTGTTCACGCAGGTCTTGAATGTGGTCTTTTTGCAGAAAAAGTACCTGATTTTGATATGGTTTCATTTGGTCCTAATCTTTTGGATATTCATTCTCCTAGTGAAAGAGCAGAAATTCCATCTGTTGAAAGAACTTGGGAATTTCTCTTAAATGTATTAGCTGAGATTAGAGAATAGGAAGATATTAAATGAATCTGCCATGGGACAAAAGTTATTTTAAGCTATGCTTTTATATTATTTTTACTTTTATGATATGCTACATTTTTAAGGCTGTTGTAGACGGTGTTTGTTATGCCTTAGGAAATGTAAGTGGCATATATAATTGTGCTGTTAATATATTAGCCTATATTACATCAATTTTTTCGGTGTTAATATTGGGTTTTGCCATAGCTTATGTACTTAATCCTATGGTGGATTTTTTTTGTGAAAGAATAAGGAATAGATTTTTAAGTGTTTTTTTAGTCTATATAATAATATTGGGTTTTATATTTTTTATTTGCTATGTAACCGTTAAGGAAATTAGGCTAGGCGGTAAAATTACTTTTGTAGAGGGTATGAATCTTATTATAGAAAACTTTAAACATAATATTGAAAATGTCTATGTGGATATACTTTACTACTTGGAAAGATACCATTTGGATTTTATAATTAATTATATAAATATTTTTAAGGGGAAAATTTATGATACTATGAATAATGGTATTAGATTAGCAATATTTTATAGAACCATAGGGCGAATAGCTACAGTTCTTTTAGGACTTATTATATCTTTTTATCTTTTAAAGGATAAAGAAAGTATTTCTGATAGCTTTAAGAAGTATTGTAAAAAAATCTTGCCTGAAAAAGTCTATAAATTTTGTGCTGTAAATATTGAAGATATGGATAATGCTTTTTCGGGTTATATAAGAGGACAGTTTACTGACGGAATTATTATGTCGGTTATTATAAGTGTAGTTTTGGGAATAATGGGAATAAAATTTCCTTTAATAATAGGTATAATAAGTGGACTATCTAATATCATTCCCTATTTTGGAGCATTAATTGGTTTTCTACTTTCTGTGTTTATGGCTCTGGTAAATGGAGATGTGTCAAAGGCTGTTATTGTGGGTATTGTAATTATTGTATTACAGCAAATAGATGGCTATGTAATATCTCCTAAAGTCTTAGAACATAGTGTTAAATTAAATCCAGTTGTAATAATAATTGCTCTTGCAGTAGGAGGAAAACTTTTTGGACTAATGGGAATGGTGTTGGCAATTCCTTTTGTAAGATTTTTAAAGATAAAAATAGAAAAACGGTATCAGATAGAATAAGTCTGATACCGTTCTGAATAGGAATCGGAAAGATAAATCGGACACACGAAGTGTGGCTTTCAACGAAGTTGAAAGTTCTGACTAGTGAATCGGAAAGATAAATCCGATGGCTTGGGTGCAAGCCACAAATTATTTTAGTGGTGGTGATGACCACAACCACAATCATGACCATGTTCGTGATGATGCTCATGGCCGCAACCACAATCGTGACCATGTTCGTGATGATGCTCATGACCGCAACTACAATCGTGACCATGTTCGTGATGATGTTCGTGACCACAATCACAGCTGTCGCCATGTTCATGTTCTTGCTTTTCTAAAGCATCTACAATTTCAAATATATTGCCATAAGCTACAAGTGAAACAAGTTTATCGTTTACGCCGTCAAGAGAGTATGTAGCATAGTCTACAAATTCTTCCTGTGTCATAGGGCAAGGAATATTCTTTAAGAATTTCTGCTTTAAGAATTTTTCTTTTGTCTTTGGAAGTTCAGCACAAACATCAGCAATATATGTATTCACATCGTTTGCAAGTTCTTCTGTAGTATATTCCTTTTCTAAATCCTGAGGAGTCATAATTTCTTCTTCAAGCTCTCTGTAAAATCTATTGCTAACAGCATTATTTACAGAAATTGTTGTCTTTAACTCATCTGAAAGATTTTCCCAATCTGTAACTTCGTCCATAAGATTGTTAATTTCTTCTTCAAGAGGCTTGCTATCTTCAAAACGGCTTTCAATTTCGTTTGAAACCTGTAAAAATACAGTATCAGCAAGTTCATCGTCTTTGTTTTCAATGTAGTCAACTACTGAATAGTAGAAATCCTTAATAAGCATTTCATCTTGGAATAAGTAGTCTTCGTCAATAGCAAAGTTTGAAAGAATAAGTAAGTAGTTTACATCGTTGTAGTAAATACTTAAAAGAGAGTAGATACTTTGTAAAGCCTCTACATTGTCATCAACATCAGCAATATAACTTTCAAAATCTTCCTTTGTAGCAGCTTCTGTATCAAGGGCATAAACAGCAGAAATCTTTTCATACATCATTGGAAAATCTTCTTTTATGCTGTCAACTGGCACATAGAACATATCCTTTAATCTGTCGCTACAAGCCTTTGCAAATGTAGGTGGAAGATTATCGATTAAAATACCTAATCCCTTTGTAACATAATCAGAGAACTTGTCCTTAGTCATTCTTATAGGAAGATTAGCCATGATATTTGAAATAGCAAATTTTCCCTCTATTGTTGAACAATCCTGATGTGAAGCGAAATGAGCGGCTGCACTAACTACAGATTTATTTGATAAAGGAACATCGTCACTAATGTTTGAAACATCTTTAAGTTTAAATTCGTTTACAAGGTATTCGCCCATTTGGTCATTTAAACAAGTGTAGCGATTTATTATAACGCCCATATTTACAATTTCCTTACTTAAATCAACAAGCTGAGAATTGTATTCACTTCTGTCAGCAATATCCTGAGCAAGAGCAAACTCAAGTTTTTTGTAACAGCTATATATTTTGTCTTTAAGGTCTAATACTCTTTTAGGAATTTTGTATTCTACTTCTTTTTCTGGAAGTTCTGTTAAATCGTAAATAAGATTTAAGAGAGCATCTTTTTGTTTATATTCAATGAGTTTAACTAACTTTTGTTCAAGTTTTTCCATTTTTATCCTCCTATTTCTGAAACCAATAACAATACTATACCACATTTGCAAAGTAAAGTAAATAAATAACCTTTTGGACTTGTAAAATCCGTCAAAATGCTTTAATATATAGTTATAATATATTGGGAGGTGTTTTCTTGAAGTATGTAGAAAATGCAAGAGTAGTATCAACAGAGTTTTTGCAGAAGGGTATCTGCAATCTCGTTTTAGAATGTCCAAAGATTGCTAAAGATGCAAAGCCTGGACAGTTTATAGAAATTTATCCGGATAATGGAGTTAATCTCCTTTCAAGACCTATTAGTATTTGTGGCATTGATGTTGTAGTTGGCAATATCAGAGTTGTATTTCAGGTTGTAGGTAAGGGTACAGATATTTTCTCAAAGCTTAAAAAAGGCGATAAGGTTAGAGTTCTTGGCCCTTGTGGAAATGGCTATACACTTAATGACGGTACAGCACTTCTTGTAGGTGGCGGTATTGGTGTTCCTCCATTACTTGAAACAGCAAAGAGATTAGATTGCAAGAGCAAAATTGCTGTATTAGGTTTCAGAAGTAATCCTTTCTTAGTAAATGAATTTGCTAGAGTCTGTGATAGAGTATATGTTACAACTGACGACGGTTCAGAAGGCTTTAAGGGTAATGTTGTTCAGTTAATGGAAAAAGAAAATCTTACAGCAGATATGATTTATTCTTGTGGTCCAAAGATTATGCTTAAATTCCTTTCAGAATATGCTATGAAGAATAATATTCCTTGTCAGGTTTCTATGGAAGAAAGAATGGCTTGTGGTATTGGTGCTTGTGTAGGTTGTGTAGTTGAAATAAAAGAGGGCGACGGAACAACATACAAGAAAGTCTGCAAAGACGGCCCAGTATTTGACTGTAAGGAGGTTGTTTGGTAATGGCTGATACAAGTGTAAAGATTTGTGGTATTAAATTTAAAAATCCTGTTATGACTGCATCTGGTACTTTTGGTTGTGGTCGTGAATATTCAGATTTTGTAGACTTAAATAAACTTGGTGGTATAGTTGTAAAGGGTGTTGCCGACAAGCCATGGAAAGGTAATCCAGCTCCTAGAATTGCTGAAGTTTATGGTGGTATGCTTAATAGCGTAGGTTTACAAAATCCTGGGGTGGACTATTTCATAAAAAATGAAATTCCTTTCCTCAATTCTCTTGATACAAATATTATTGTAAATGTTTGTGGTCACTCTCTTGAAGAATATGTAAATGTTGTTACAGCTTTAAGAGGTCAAGATGTTGATATGCTCGAACTTAACATTTCTTGTCCTAATGTAAGTGAGGGTGGTCTTGCTTTTGGTACTGATCCTAAACTTGTAGAAAAGGTAGTATCAAGTGTAAAGCAGGTTGCTGACAGACCTTTAATTGTTAAACTTACACCAAATGTAACAGATATTACAGAAATTGCAAGAGCTGCTGTTGCCGGTGGTGCTGATGCTCTCAGTCTTATAAATACTCTTACAGGTATGAAGATTGATATTAACAGAAGAAAGCCTGTACTTGATAGAAAAGTTGGCGGTATGAGTGGTCCAGCTGTTAAGCCAGTTGCTGTAAGAATGGTTTATCAGGTAGCTAAGGCTGTTGATGTACCTATTATTGGTATGGGTGGTATCTCAAATGCAGAAGATGCTATTGAATTTATTATGGCTGGTGCAACAGGTGTATCTATTGGTACAGCTAATTTCATAAATCCTACAGCTACTATTGATACTATAAAGGGCATTGAAGAATTTATGGATAAGAATAATATTAAGACTCTTGATGAAATTAGAGGTATTATTGACTAATAAAATTGTGAATTAGGTGATAAAATGAAAAGATTTTTAGCATTGGGAATGGCATTGGCTATGGTACTTTGCTCCTTAACTGGTTGCAATACAAGTCATAAAGTTAATGCTGCTATTCAAGAAAATATTTCAACACTTGATAATAAACTTGCAAATCTTGAAGTAACTGTAGGAGATTTATATCAAGAGGGTATAGCTACAGATGAAATGAAAGATGAAGTAGATGACCTCCAACAGGAATTAAGTGAAGCAAGAGATATGTTTGCGGCTACTACTGACGGGGAGCAAGATGCAAACATTTCCAGTAAACTTATTGACCTTACTTCAAAGGCTGATGAACTTGAGGGTCAGGTTCAAGATGCTTTAGGTGGTATAGGTAATGTAGAAAATTATGCAAAGGCTATGAAGAAAGTTACTAGCGAGCTTGAAAGTGCTATCAAAACAGCTGTAGATAATGGCAAAATGGATAAGTCAAAATTGACAGAATTTCAAAATGCTAGTAGTAAGTTAGACGCTATTGTTAGCAATCCAGAAGAAACAACTACAAATAAGGCTGAATTATTGAAAATAAGAGAAAGTCTTGTTGCTCTTGCTTCTGAGGCTAGTGTTAGTAATGAAGTTATAGACGGTCTTGCTCAAAATGATAAAAAAACTGCTCAGCCAACAGTTAAGTCAGAAGATTTGACAAGTCTTGTAAATGCTTACACTACTTTGCAAAATACTGCATCACAGCTTTATGAAAAAGGCAATATTACAGAAAAACAGTATACTGAAATTTTAAATCTTGGTATGGATGTTTCAAAGTTACAGGAAAAAGCAAATAAGGGCGAAAAAGAAGATTCTGTAAATAGTGAAGCTAAGAAATTAGCAGGCAAAGTTGAGAAATTAGCAAATAAAATTAAATAGTATTGACTAAAAGGACTAGAATATAGTCCTTTTAGTTTGCTTAAAATCTGGTTAAATCCTCTTTTCGTAAGCATTTCAGTATGAAAAGAAGTAAAATATAAATGACACTTGCAATAGTTAATGAAATTAATATAGTAATGTTGTTTGTAATTTTAAAAATGTGGTTTGAAATAAACAACATAACTGTACAGGCACAAGTAATTGAAAGTATAGGTTTAACAAATAATAATGTTACACTAAAGTGAGTTTTTGTCCTCTCTTTTATTCTAAGAAGTGTAATTGTAGTAACAACTATTGATGTTATGAACCATATGAATATAAAGCCATTTAAACCATAAATAGGTACTAAAAAATATATACTTATCAAATTAATAAGAGATGAAATAGTATTGACCTCAAATATAAAAAGTTGCTCTCCAAGTCCGTTTAATACTCCTGAAAGTGTTACCTGCAAATATGTAAAAGGGCATATAAAACCGATTAGTTTCAGCATACTACCTATTTCCTTTTCAGAATAAATAAGCTGACCTATTTCGTAACCATAGGTTATAAATAGACCACCTGTTCCACAAGCTACAATAGCTGTCAGTAAAAGGGAATGTTTTAATGTTGAAGTAATACGGTTATAATTTTTTAGGGTATAACATTCAGCAATTACTGGTAGTATAGCTGTTGCTAAGGCTGTTAAAAGTGATGAGGGAAACATAACAAGAGGCATAGCCATACCACTTAACCTACCTAATTCGCTTAATGACTGACTTTGGCTCATACCAAAAAGCTGAAGTCTTTGTGGCAATATAATATTTTCAACTGTTGCGTAAATTGAGCTGGCAACTCTGTTTAATGTAAGAGGTATTGCCATTGAAGTTATAAGGGAAAGTGCTGTAAATGTGGTTATGGTGGGAATTTTTGGCTTTAATTTGTGGTTTACACAAAATAGATTAAGGGCGGTAAATAAAAATGATATTATTTCTCCCAAAGCCATACCTAGTATAGCAGCACCACAGGCATATTCTAACCCCATAGGTACAAAGGTATCTGCCAAAACATAAACTGCCAACATTCGCACTATTTGTTCTATAACCTGACTTATGGCAGGAACTTTTGCCTCCTGCATACCTAAAAAATAGCCCCTTATTACAGAACCGGCAGCCATAAATGGAAAACAGGGACTAAGCCATTTTAAAGAAAGTGTTGTTCGCTTATCTTTTATTATGTATTGGCTTATTTCTTCGGCAAAATTATGTACACTAATACTTAAACATAAAGCAATAGCAACGGAAATAATCAAGGAAATAGTCAATATTTTTTCGGCATTTCCCTGTTGTCCTTTTGCTTTTTCCTGTGCTGTCAGTTTTGACATTGTAGTTGAAAGACCGGAGGAAGAAATAGCCCATATTAACAAATATAAAGGTGTTATAATTTGATATAGTCCCATACCCTCAGCGCCTATGGTTTTGGACATATATATTCTGTAAAAAAAGCCTAGCACCCTTGTTATTATGTTAGCTGATGTAAGAATGATAGCACTTTTTATAATTGCTTTTTTGTGCATAGCTTCCTCCTGTTTGCTCTTATAATAAAAGTATGATAAAATAAATTAATTATGATAATTTTGAAAGAGGTGAGGAAATGTTTGATATTCCAGCAGAATTAAAAAAGTTACCAGAGTCCCCTGGCGTCTATATTATGAGGGATAAAACCGATGATATTATATATGTTGGAAAGGCGAAAATATTAAAAAATAGAGTAAGACAGTATTTTCAAAATTCAGCAAACCATTCTTTAAAAGTGAAGCAAATGGTAAGCAATATTGACCATTTTGAATACATTGTTACTGGTTCAGAGGTAGAAGCTCTTATTTTGGAAAACAATTTAATAAAGAAACATAATCCAAAGTACAACATTCTTTTAAAAGACGATAAAACTTATCCATATATAAAAGTAACTACCAATGAAATGTTTCCTCGTGTTTTTGTTACAAGAAAATTATTAAAAGATAAAAATAAATATTTTGGACCTTTTACAAACAGTTCAGCTGTAAAGGAGAACATAGCTCTTATAGATAAAATATGGCAGGTCAGAAGATGTAGCAAAATTTTTCCTAGAGATATAGGAAAGGGTAGACCTTGTCTTAATTATCATATAGGACAATGTAAGGCTGTTTGTACTGGAAAAGTATCAGAAGAAGAATATAACAAAATGATAGGAGAAATACTGGATTTTTTAGGTGGCAAAACAGAAAATGTAGTAAAAAGTCTTACATCAAAAATGCTAAAATATTCAGCTGAAATGGAATTTGAAAAGGCAGCGGAAGTAAGGGATACTATTGAAAGTATAAAAATACTTAACCAAAAGCAAATTATTGAAAATCTCCATATTGATGACAGAGATGTAATTGGTTTTGCTAGAGGAATAAGAGAATGTATAATGCAGATTTTCTTTATTCGTGGAGGTAAGATTACAGGCAGAGAACATTTTATGCTTGAAGAATGTGAGGGCGTAGAGGATAAGGAGCTTATGACACAGTTCGTTCAGCAGTTCTATAGTGGCACTCCTTTTATACCTAAGGAAGTTATACTTCAATGTGAAATTGATGATTTTGATTTAATTAGTCAATGGCTTAGTGAACAAAAAGGACAAAGAGTTAATGTTCTTGTGCCACAAAAGGGCGAAAGAAAGAGTCTTGTGCTTATGGCTCAGAATAATGCAAAAATTGTACTTGATAAATTTGGTGCTGAAATAAGGAGAGAACACAAGAGAACAAAGGGTGCTTTGGAAGAAATACAAAAGGCACTTAATATTGATTTTGAACTTAATAGAATTGAAAGTTACGATATTTCAAATACTCAAGGTTTTGAATCTGTTGCGTCTATGGTAGTTTTTGAAAATGGTCTTCCAAAGAGAAGCGACTATAGAAAATTTAAAATAAAAACTATTATAGGACCTGACGACTATGGTAGTATGGAAGAAGTCATAACTAGAAGATTTACAAGATATATTAATGAAACTTCTGGAGATGAAAATGTTAAAAAGGCTGGTTTTGACAAAAAGCCAGATATGATTTTCTTAGACGGTGGCAAGGGTCAAATTTCAGCAGTTCAAAAGGCTTTAACCAATCTTAATTTGTATGTACCAGTTTGTGGTATGGTAAAAGACGATAGACACAGAACAAGGGCATTAATGTATAATGGAGAAGAAATAGAATTACCATATACATCGGAGGGATTTAAACTTCTTACAAGAATGCAAGACGAAGTACACCGATTTGCTATAGAATATCACAGAAAATTGAGAGAGAAAAAGCAAGTACACAGTATATTAGACGATATTTCTGGTATAGGTAGTGTAAGAAGAAAGGCTTTGATGAAACATTTTGGAGATATTAATGCTATAAGACGAGCTGAGGTTGAAGAACTCCAACAAGTAGACGGTATGAATATAAAAAGTGCTGAGGCTGTTTACAACTTTTTTAGAAAATAATTTATGTAAAATAGAGGTAGTTTTCTACCTCTATTTTAAATTTTTCAAAATAAATATTATAATTATGAAAAATTTTGTTAAATGATGAAATTTCCATTGAAAATATTGTTGATTTGGTTTATTATAAGATAAATGAGTGTGTATGTTTTGTGAAAATTGTATACACAAGAAAGGAGATTATTATGTATTCAGTAACTATTCAGGAAATTAAAGACGAGTTTGAACTTGTCAATTTAACAGACGAAATAGATTTAAAAGCCATTGAAATAGAAAGTCCGGAGGTAAACAGACCAGCCTTACAGCTTGCTGGATTCTTTGACTATTTTGATAGTGAAAGAGTTCAGTTAATGGGTATTGTTGAATACACTTATCTCTGTAAGCTTACTCCAGAATTCAGACAGGAAACTCTTGAAAAACTTTTCCATTATAAAATGCCTTGTGTAATTATGTGTAGAGATTTAGACCCTCATCCGGAAATGCTCTACTATGCAAAGCAGAGAGGTGTTCCTATTCTTAAAACAAAGGAAACTACTTCAGAATTTATGGGCGAGCTTTTAAAGTGGATGAAAGTTCAGCTTGCACCAAGAACTACTGTTCATGGTGTACTTGTTGATATTTACGGCGAAGGCGTACTTATTACAGGCGAAAGTGGTATAGGTAAAAGTGAGGCTGCTCTTGAACTTGTTAAGAGAGGCCACAGACTTGTAGCTGATGATGCCGTTGAAATTAAAAAGGTTTCACATACTACTTTAGTAGGTAGTTGTCCAGAACTTATAAGATATTTCATTGAAGTTAGAGGTATCGGTATTATCAATGTTAAACAGATGTTTGGTGTTCAGTCTGTAAAGGATACACAGGATATTGATATTATTATTAAACTTGAATACTGGGAAAAGGGTAAGGCTTATGACCGTCTTGGTATAAAGGAAAATTATATGGATATACTTGGAAACAAGGTCGTATGTCATAATATACCGGTTCGTCCTGGTAGAAACTTGGCAATCATTTGTGAGTCTGCTGCTGTAAACTGTAGACAAAAGAAGATGGGTTACAATGCAGCTCAGGCATTAAACGACGCTATTATGAATAACGCTATGAATGGTAATCATTAATTTATTAAGGAGAGAATAAGAATGTATTATTTAGGCGTAGATTTAGGTGGAACAAATATTTTCGTAGGTTTAGTTGATGAAAATGGTAAAATTATTTCAAAGGAGTCAACTCCTACAATTAGTGTAAGAAGTGCAGACCTTATTTTAGATGACTTAATTGCTCTTTGTAAAAAGGTTGTTGCAGAAAATAATTTAGAATTAAGTGATGTTGAATATGTAGGTATTGGTGTTCCAGGTGTTGTAAACAGAGAAACTGGTGTTTTGGAATATGCCAATAATCTTAATTTTAATCATACAAATATTGCTGAGTATGTCGGTAAAGCTCTTGGCTTACCAGTCTATTTGGAAAATGATGCTAACTGTGCAGCTATTGGCGAAATTACTGCCGGTGCTGGAGATGGCTTAAAAAATGTAATTTATATAACACTTGGCACAGGTGTAGGCTCAGGTATTATTGTAAATGGCAAACTTTTAAGAGGTGCTTTTGGCGGTGGTACAGAGGCTGGCCATATGGTTGTTATGTACGAGGGCGAACAATGTACTTGTGGTAGACTTGGCTGTTGGGAAGCCTATGCTTCTGCTACTGCTCTTGCAAGAGAGGGCAGAATGGCTGCTGCTAAATATCCAAACTGTGAAATATATAATCTTGTAGACGGTAACATCAAACTTATTAATGCAAAAATGGTATTTGATGCAGGAGATAAGGGAGATGAAGTTGCCTTAGATATTATTGATAAGTACATAAAATATGTAGCTATTGGTATAGTAAACCTTGTAAATATATTTGAACCACAGTCTGTAATTATTGGTGGTGGCGTATGTGCACAGGGTGTTAAACTTACAAGACCAATTCAGCAGATAGTTCGTGATAAGGCTTATGGTGGCAACTGTAAGACAGAAATCAAGGTTGCAAAATTGGGAAATGATGCAGGTATTGTTGGTGCAGCAATGTTAGGAAATTATCAGGAGTAAATATGGAAAATATTATTGAAGTATTGAAAAAGGCTATAGGCGAAAACAATGTAATTGAAAATGAACTTATGAGCAAGCATACTACATTTAGAATAGGTGGAAATGCAGATATTTTTGTTACACCTCAATCAACAGAAGATATAGAAAATGTAATTAAAATTGCTGAGAAAACGAATACACCATATTACATTATTGGAAATGGCAGTAATTTGCTTGTAAAAGATAATGGAATTAGGGGTATAGTAATTCAGATATACAAAAAGTATAGTGATATTACTGTAAATGGAAATGAAATAACTGTTCAAAGTGGAGCTTTACTTTCTACTGTAGCAAAAAAGGCTATGGAAAATAGTCTTACTGGTTTTGAGTTTGCAAGTGGTATTCCAGGCACTATAGGTGGTGCTGTTTGTATGAATGCCGGTGCTTACGGCGGGGAAATTAGAGA
Source organism: Eubacterium sp. CAG:274 (assembly GCA_000432155.1). Taxonomy (GTDB): domain Bacteria; phylum Bacillota; class Clostridia; order Lachnospirales; family CAG-274; genus CAG-274. The sequence goes on along the minus strand of FR888508.1, from coordinate 130,905 downwards.
TGTTTTAGTTTCTTGTAAGGTTCTTAAAGATGGTAAAGTTATTGAGCTTGACAACGAACAGGCTGGCTTTGAATACAGAAATAGCCGTATTATGGCTGAAAAAATGATAGTTTTAGAGGCTGTTTTAAAATTGGAAAAGGGAAATAAAGAAGAAATTTCATCAAAGATGAAAGAACTTAATTCTCAGAGAAATACAAAACAGCCAGTAGAATTTCCTAGTGCAGGCAGTACATTTAAACGCCCAGAGGGGTATTTTGCAGCAAAACTTATTGATGATAGTGGACTTAGAGGCTTTAGTGTAGGCAAGGCACAGGTTAGTCCTAAGCATTGTGGTTTTGTTGTAAATAATGGTGGAGCTACAGCACAGGAAGTTTTAGAGCTTATAGAAAAAGTAACAGAAATAGTTTATGATAAATTTGGCGTCAGGTTAGAGCCTGAGGTTAGAATTATAGGTCAATAAAAAAGGAGGAAAGCCTATGCGTTTTATAATAGTAACAGGTATGTCTGGTGCAGGAAAAAGTACCGTACTTAAATTTTTGGAAGATATAGGCTTTTTTTGTGTAGATAATCTTCCTCCAAGTCTTATTCCAAAGTTTGTGGAACTTTGTGAAAGCCCAAATTCAGGAATGGACAAAGTGGCATTAGGCATTGATATTAGAGGTGGCAGACTTTTTGGAGAGCTTTTTAATTTCTTAAACGAAGTTAGAAGTGAAACAAGTAAGTATGAAATTCTCTTTTTGGATTGTAGCGATGAAGTTTTACTTAAAAGGTATAAAGAAACTAGGCGTTCTCATCCCCTTGCGGTAAAGGGCGAAAGAATTATAATGGGAATTAAGAGAGAACGAGAACTTCTCCGAGATATTAAAACAAGAGCGGACTTTATAATTAATACTTCAAATATGCTTACAAGGGAATTAAGGGTACAACTTTCTTCTATATTCCTTGATGATGACAGATTTGAAAGTCTTATGATAACAGTTCTTAGTTTCGGATTTAAGTATGGAATACCAGCAGATTGTGACCTTGTGTTTGATGTGCGTTTTATTCCAAATCCATTTTATATAGCAGAATTAAAGCACCTTACTGGCAACGATGTAGCTGTCAGGGATTATGTAATGCAATGGGACGAAGCTAAAGAATTTTCTAAAAAATTAAACGATATGGTAGAATTTCTTATACCAAATTATATTAAAGAGGGCAAAAATCAACTTGTAATTGGTATAGGTTGCACAGGTGGAAAGCATAGAAGTGTAACATTGGCTAACGAATTGTACAATAATCTCAAAAGGACTGGTCATAGTGTGGTAATAGCCCACCGAGATATTGACAAAGACGCAAAGAGATAGTATACTTTACTTAATAATGATTTTGCTAAGTTAAGATACAAAACATCAAAATAAAATCTTTGCGGTTGTTCTGACTGCAAGTAGGTCAGACGGTGGTTATATGTCATTTTCAACTGAAGTTAAAAATGAAATACTTGATTACGAAGAAAGAAATTTTCATTGTCTTAATGCCGAACTTACAGCATATATTTTATTCTGTGGAGAGTTGTTTGGTAGTGACAATGGGTTTAATATTGTAATTCGAGATAGTGTGAAAGCTGTTTTAAATAGGGCTAAAGCATTAATATATAAATTGTATGAGGTAGAAGTAAGTATCAAAGGTAATGAAATAGTTATTGATGATAGTGACCTTGTGCAAAAAATAATTGAAAATACTAAAGTTAAAGACAGAGGCTGGTCAGATTATGGTTATGTAGTTGACCCCTCTGTTGTTTCTTCGATGTGCTGTAAACGAGCCTTTGTAAGGGCTAGTTTTGTTGCCTGTGGGTCTGTTGCTGACCCTAACAAGCAGTATCATATGGAGTTTGTTAGTAGTGATTATGACCTTATGACAGACTTGAAAGAAATTATTTCTGAGTTTGGCATTGATGGAAAAATCATTGAAAGAAAAACCTATTTTGTTGTATATTATAAAGAGGGCGAGCAATTAGTTGATTTGCTTAATATTATGTCTGCTCACAAGGCACTTTTAGAATTTGAAAATCTGAGAGTTATAAAGGAAGTAAGAAATAATATTAACAGAAAAGTTAATTGCGAAACCGCTAATCTCAATAAAATAGTGTCTGCCTCTGTGAGACAGTCGGAGGCAATAGAATATATAAAAAATACTGTCGGTTTAGATTTTTTGCCGGACAATTTAAGGACTATGGCTATTGCTAGATTGAAAAATCCAGACGCTAGTCTTAAAGCTTTAGGGGAGTTGGTTGACCCACCTATTGGAAAGTCTGGTGTAAATCATAGATTAAATAAAATATGTGAAATGGCTTCTGAATTAAAGGGGGAAATGCAAAATGAGTAAAAAGGAATTAGTTGTTGGTACAAGTCTTGTAGAAAGACCTATCGCTATGCTTGTTCAGACTGCTGGCAGATATGCTAGTGAACTCCATTTACAGATGGATAATAAAAATATAAATTTAAAGAGTATTATGGGTGTAATTTCAATTGGTAATCTTGTAGGTCACGATGTTGTTATTTCAGCTGACGGTCCAGACGAAGAAGAAGCCCTTGAAGCTATTGTTGAATTTTTAAGCTAATTGCTTGATAGATATATTGTTTTGACTGAGAAAAAGAGGAGTAACTATTAACATCTGACAGAGATTTGTGTACATAGGCTGAGATGCACATTGAGAAAAGTGATAGTGAAGGTAGCTTTGGAGTCATCAGGCTGAATAGTTAGGTCTGGCGTAGGATTGCGTTAAATCATTTAAGTGCCTGTGTAAGCAGGAATTAAGGTGGTACCGCGATGCTTTCGTCCTTTGTTAGATGAAAGCATCTTTTTTTATATAAATATGTAACTAATGATATTTTTGGAGGTAAAAATGAGTAAAGAATTAGCAAAAAACTATGACCCTTCAATAGTTGAGGACAGAATTTATCAGAACTGGCTCGACAAGGGTTATTTTCACGCAGAGGTGGACAAGACTAAAAAGCCTTTTACAATCGTAATTCCACCACCAAACATTACTGGTCATCTTCATATGGGACATGCTTTAGATAACACTATGCAGGATATTCTCATTCGTTGGAAGAGAATGCAGGGCTATAACGCACTTTGGGTCCCTGGTACAGACCATGCTGCAATTTCAACAGAAGTTAAAATTGTAAACAAAATGCGTGAAGAAGGTTTAACAAAGGAAGATATTGGTAGAGAAGGCTTCCTCAAGAGAGCTTGGGCTTGGAAAGAAGAATACGGTAGCACTATTCTTAACCAGCTTAAAAAACTTGGTTCTTCTTGTGACTGGGAAAGAGAAAGATTTACTATGGATGCAGGTCTTTCTGATGCTGTTCTCACAGTTTTCTGTAAGTTATATGAAAAAGGCTACATTTATCAGGGCGAAAAGTTAATTAACTGGTGTCCTACTTGTCAGACTACAATTTCTGATGCAGAAGTTGAACACGAAGATAAGCAGGGTGGTTTTTGGCATATTAAATATCCTATTAAGGGTACTGACAGATTCTTAGAGTTTGCAACAACTAGACCAGAAACAATGCTTGGCGATACAGCTATTGCAGTTCATCCAGATGATGAAAGATATAAGGATATTGTAGGCAAGGTTTGTGTAGTTCCTTTTGTAAACAGAGAAATTCCAATTATTGCTGATGAATATGTTGATATGGAATTTGGTACTGGTGTTGTTAAGATTACTCCAGCTCACGACCCTAACGACTTTGAAGTTGGCGAAAGACACAATCTTCCTAAGATTAATATTTTAAATGATGACGGTACAATCAATGCTAATGGTGGCAAGTTTGAAGGTATGGATAGATACGATGCCAGAAAGCAGATTGTAGAAGAACTTGACGAAATGGGTCTTTTCATTAGAAAAGAAGAAATCAACCATGCCGTAGGTGTTCACGATAGATGTCATACTGTAATTGAACCACTTATTAAAAAGCAGTGGTTTGTAAAGATGGAAGAACTTGCTAAGCCAGCTCTTGATGCTTATTACAATAAGGACTTAAAGTTTGTTCCAGATAGATTTGGTAAGATTTATACTCATTGGCTTGAAGATATTCACGATTGGTGTATTTCAAGACAGCTTTGGTGGGGTCACAGAATTCCAGCTTATTACTGTGAATGTGGCGAAGTTATTGTTAGTAAAGAAGCTCCAAAGACTTGTCCAAAATGTGGTAGCACAAATATTAAGCAGGACGAAGACTGTCTTGATACTTGGTTCTCATCTGCGTTATGGCCATTCTCAACTTTAGGTTGGCCAGAACAGACAGAAGAATTAAAGCATTTCTACCCTACAAGTGTACTTGTAACAGGTTATGATATTATTTTCTTCTGGGTAGTTAGAATGGTATTCTCTGCTATGGAACAGATGGGCGAAGTGCCATTTAAGACTGTACTTATCCATGGACTTGTAAGAGATGAACAGGGTAGAAAGATGAGTAAGTCCCTTGGTAATGGTATTGACCCATTGGAAGTTATCAAGGATTACGGTGCTGATGCTTTAAGACTTACATTGATTACAGGTAATGCTCCTGGTAACGATATGCGTTTCTACTATTCAAGAATGGATAACAGTAGAAACTTTGGTAACAAGCTTTGGAATGCTGCCAGATTTGTTATGATGCACATTGGCGATTCTGAACCTAAGCTTGACAAGAGTAAGCTTACATCTGCTGACAAGTGGATTTTAAGCAAGGTTAATACTCTTGCAAAGGAAGTTACAGATAACCTTGATAATTATGAACTTGGTATTGCTGTACAGAAAGTTTATGACTTTATTTGGGACGAATACTGTGACTGGTACATTGAAATGGTTAAGCCTAGACTCTATAATGAAGAAGATGAAACAAGAGAGGCTGCCCTTTGGACATTAAAGACTGTTCTTATTAATGCTCTTAAAATGCTCCACCCATTTGAACCATTTATTACAGAAGAAATATTCACTTCTATTCAGTCAGAAGAAGAAACAATTATGCTTTCTAAATGGCCAGAATTTACTTCAGAATTTGATTTTGAAGAAGACGAAAAGGCTATTGAGCTTATGAAAGAAGCCATTAAGAATATTAGAAATATCAGAGCTGAAATGAATGTTGCTCCTAGCAAAAAGGCTAAGGTATTTGTAGTAAGTGAAAACGAAGATGTAAGAAATATTTTCGAACATGGTAAGGTATTCTTTGCTACACTTGCTTATGCTAGTGAAGTTGTAGTTCAGGCTGATAAGACTGGTATTGATGATGATGCAGTTTCTACAGTAATTCACAATGGTGTTATTTATATGCCATTTGCTGAACTTGTAGATATTGCTAAGGAAAAGGAAAGACTTTCTAAGGAAAGAGAAAAACTTATTAAGGAAGTTGAAAGAGTAGAAAAGAAACTTTCTAATCAGGGCTTTGTTTCTAAAGCACCTGAAAAGGTTATTGCTGAAGAAAAGGCTAAAATGGAAAAATATTCTACAATGCTCAAGGCTGTAGAAGAACAGATTGAAAGATTAAAGTAATCTTGACATATTTGTTGCATAAATTTTTATAGAAAAAGACCCTTAGTATAAATTTTTACTAAGGGTCTTTATTGATATTTGTAAAAAATATAAAAAATTTACAAAAAATTGGTTGACATTTATTAATTTAGTGGTAATATTATATATAGTAATATAAATTTAAGACAAGTTTAACAAAACTTAATTAAATTTATTATTATATGCTTATCTTATACATCTTGAATGAGATGTTGATTACTAATATTTGTAATTCACTTATATGTCACGAGATTATTCATCTATTTTTAATCAAGGGTTTTGTGAAATTTGAAATAATTTATAGTCAGTTTTGTGCTGAAACTTGAAAAAGAGTTCAAAAAAATCTTGATAATAGAGCATTTTTCGTTAAATTTACAAATTTTTCAACATTTTTTTCAAAAAAGGCTTTAAAAAAATTGTAAAATATGTTAGTATAAGTGAGTATGTTGATTTAGGAAAGAGGGTGTTGTCTTTATTCGATATTGCCAACTGGAATAGGGGAAAGGCTTTATCGTTAAAATGATTTATTCTAAAAGGTATAAAGGGGTTATTTCTGGTATGACAATGCGAAGTCTGCCAAATATGAAACTAAAGGAGAATTTAGTATGAAAAATTCAAGAAAAATCACTTGGTTCACACAGTTCTCATATGGCTGTGGTAACCTTTTAGGTAGTGGTCCACTTGCAATTACAAGTGCTTGGCTTCTTATCTACCTTACAACTGTTTGTCAGTTAGACCCAGTTAAGGCTGGTACAATCGTTGGTCTTCCAACACTCTTAGATGTAATCCTCAACCCTGTAATGGGTTTCATTACTGATAACTTCTACAAGACAGCTATCGGTCGTAAGTTTGGTCGTCGTAGATTCTTCATCTTGTTAGGTATTCCACTTATGTTAATTTACCCATTAATGTGGTTACCAACAGGTAATTGGAGTGAAAGTGCAAACTTCTGGTATCACTTAATTACATTCCTTGCATTCGAACTTGTTTACACAAGTGTTATGATTCCTTACGAAACACTTGCTGTAGAAATGACAAGCGATTTCGATACAAGAACATACCTTACAGGTTCTAAGGCTGCCATGGGTAAGATTGCAAACTTCCTTGCTTCTGGTATCCCAGCTCTTTTCTTCTCTATTTATGGTGAAGCAAATGACAATCCTGTACCATATATTGCAACAGCTGTTACATACTGTGTAATTATGATGATTTCTCTTATCTTACTTTACATTAACTCTTGGGAAAGAAGTCCTGAAGAAGTTAAGGAAGAAAGTGACACAAGAGGCTTAGGCGAAATCCTTAAGAAGTTATACATTGATAACTTATCTACATTAAAGTTAAAGACTTTCAGACACCACTTAGGTATGTACCTTTTCGGTTTCGGTGCTGAATGGTTATTCGCATCAACATTTACTTACTATGTTGTTTATGCCCTTCATAATGAAAAGGCATTCGCTGCTGAAATGAACTCAATGTCAGCTATCTTACAGTTAATTTCTACATTCATTTGTATGGCTGTAGTTGCTAAGATTGGTTTCAAGAAGCCTTACATGTTAGCTTTAGCAGTTGTTATCGTTGCCGTTTTAGCTTATGTTGGTATCGGTTTCGGTGCTATGCATGGTGGCGACTTACACGAAGACAAGTTAATCGTTATTGCTATTACAGCAATCTTTGGTTTAGGTACTGGTTCTGTTTACTACATCCCATGGAGTACATATACATTTATGGCCGATGTTGATGAAGTTGTTACTAACCGTAGAAGAGAAGGCGTTTACGCTGGTGCGATGACAATGGCTGGTAAGCTTATGAGATTCATCGTTGTTCAGACTTTAGGTTTCGTACTTGCTGCTAATGGTTTCGACAAGAAGGCAGACAATCAGCCTGAAAGTGCTATTACAGCAATTCTTCTCGTATTATTAATTGGTGTTTGTGGTCTTGCCATTATCGGTATCTACTTCACAATTAGAATGAAGCTTGACCATAGAACTCACCAGATTGTTAAGGATGAAGTTGCTAGAATTCATGCTGGTGGTAAGATGGAAGATGTTACTCCAGAAGTTAAGAAGACTCTTGAACAGCTTACAGGTTTCAAGTATGAGGCTTGCTTTGGTAACAACGATATGGGTTACCATCAGGGTGTTAAGTTCTTCACTGGTAAGAACATCGCTTGCCTCATCATCTTCATTGCTTTCATCGTTGCAATGCTTACTAAGATGTATGGTGTTTGGTAGGATTAATATTTCCTATACATAAATCTTGATTATTATTGGCCAACAGTCCATTAACTGTGCTGTTGGCTGATTTACTTTAGAATAAATCATTTTAAGACAATATTGAAAAATCTACTGATTAACAAATGGCAATTCCAATATGAGGTTGGGTTTGTAAAAAAATAAGCCGAATGCAAAGGTATAAAAAGTATACTTGATGCAGTCGGCTTATTTTTTATTTAAAAAAGATAACTGGTGTAGAAATTCTACACCAGTTAAATTATATTATTCATTTTCTAAAAACAATTCTTTGAAGTATGGTAATTCTTCTGCCCATTTACAGAACTGACGCCATTCATCAAGCTTATGGCTCTTTCTGGCAAAGTACATAGCTCTTACATTTTCATATGAGAAAGTACAAGTTCTAGTCTGGTTGTAGCTTGATGGTAAAAGCTGAATTATGCTGTACCACTGGTCTTTATCCTTTGTTTCTACAAAGTTTTGTCTAAGACTTTCTAATTCCTTAATAAAAATTTCTAAAGCTTTTTTAGCAGACGGGATAAGTTTATCGTGGCTAAAGTCATCAATTTCAAAAGGTTTAGAATGTATTTTGTGCATTGTACTTGTTGAGTTTGCAACAGTACCTACCTTGTATGTGTCATATTCTTTCCACCAGTACATAGGGGCGGTAATATCAACAGAAATAAAAATCTGTCTTATAAATTTTCTGTGGTCTGAACCAGCCTTGCAAAGTCTTTTTGCAAGACCTAAATCATTTTCACCAAAAACGAAAGTGCCATCTTCTTTAGTGTAGCTATCTATTTTTGCCCAACTGTTCATTGGGTTTCTAGCACCTCTAATGGCATTTTCAAAGTTCATTGTAAATGTCTTTTCAAATTTTATCATTATAAAAATCTCCTATGCTTTTAATTGCGTCCATTTCTAATTAATTATACAGCATTTTGTTGAGGATTGCAATTAATAAAAAATACTGGTATTTATGCTAACTTTAATGTATAATAATTAGATAGGAAATTGCAGTTTTAGCTATGACTTTATAGCGTTTAACTATTGGTATATTATGGAGGATATATGAGATATATTAATACATTACACGATGGCGAAAATTTAATAGATTTTTATTTATGCAAGCAAAAACAGACTTTTAAGTCTAAAAATGGTAAAAATTATCTTTCACTTACACTTTTAGATAAAACAGGTACTATTAACGGTAAGGTTTGGGATATAAATAAAAATATTCAAAGTTTTGAAGAAGGAGATTTTATTAAAATTGATGCTAGTGTTCAAACCTTTAATAATGACCTCCAATTAAATATTAAGAAAATAAGGCGTGCTCAAGAGGGAGAATATTTTGAGGAGGACTATGTTCCATCAACTAAAAAAGATGTAAACGAGATGTTTAATCGTGTTACAGATTACATAAAGTCTGTTAATGACAAATATATCAAGGAATTATTAACTAATATTTTTGTTAAAAATACAGATATTGCAAATAGTTTTAAAAAGCATACAGCTGCAAAGACAATGCACCATAACTATTTAGGTGGACTTATCGAGCATACTCTTTCTGTTACAGATTTATGTGATTTTATGGCAGGTCACTATGAAAATGTAAATAGGGATATGCTTATAGCTTGTGCTTTACTTCACGATATTTCAAAAATTAAGGAATTATCAGAGTTCCCTAATGTGGAATATACAGATGATGGCGAGTTATTAGGCCATATTGTAATGGGATGTGAATTTTTGGGCAAAGAGGCTGATAAGGTAGAGGGCTTCCCTCATCAGTTAAAATCTCTTATGCAACATTGTATTTTAGCACACCATGGAGAGTTTGAATATGGTTCTCCAAAGTTGCCAAAAACTATTGAGGCTTTTATACTTCATTGTGCTGATGATACAGATGCAAAGGTAAAAATGTTTGAAACAGCTATTGAAGAAAATCAAACAACAGGAAAATGGGTAGGCTACAATAGAATTTTAGCTAGAAATATTAGAAAGTCAGAGTATTAATATGGTACAAAAAAATCAAAAATTAGTAGTAGAAATAGTAGATTTATCTTCTGAAGGTGCAGGCGTTGCAAAAGTTGAGGGCTATCCAATTTTTGTAAAAGATACGCTTGTAGGAGAAAAAGTAGAAATTTTGGTTTTAAGGGCAAATAAGAATTATGGCTTTGGTAAAGCCCTTAATATTATAGAGGCTTCTCCAGATAGAGTAGAACCAAAATGCCCTGTGGCAAGTAAATGTGGTGGTTGCTCTATTCAACATATGTCTTATGATTGTCAACTTAGATATAAGAAGAATAAAGTCTACCAAAATTTAAAGAGAATAGGTGGCTTTGATGATATTGAGGTTGAAGATACAATAGGTATGGATGAACCTTTTTATTATAGAAATAAAGCACAGTATCCTGTTGGTTATGATAAAGGCATTATTACAGGTTTTTATGCTGCCAATAGCCATAGAATAATTGATTTTGATAATTGCTATATAGGTAGTAAAAGAAATAGAGAAATATTAAATGTAGTAAAGAATTTTATAGTAGAAAATAATATTACAGCCTACGATGAAACTACAGGTAGAGGTATAGTTAGACATATTTTAATAAGAGAGGGCCATTTTACAGGAGAAATTATGGTCTGTCTTATTGTGAATGGTAATAAATTTAAGTATAAAACACAGTTGGTAGAGGCTTTAAAAGATGTTGAGGGTGTAAAGTCAGTTTCTGTAAATTATAATACTACAAAGTCTAATGTAATTTTGGGCGATAAGGTAGAAACAGTATACGGTAGTGATTTTATAACTGATTATATTGGTGACTTAAAGTTTGAAATTTCTCCGTTGTCGTTCTTCCAAGTAAACCCAATACAGACACAAAAATTGTATGGAAAGGCGTTGGAATATGCAGATTTAAATGGAGAAGAAATAGTTGTAGACGCCTACTGTGGTATTGGAACAATTTCTCTTTTCCTTGCACAAAAGGCAAAAATGGTCTACGGTGTAGAAATAGTCCCTCAGGCCATAGAAGATGCCAAAAAGAATGCAAAAAATAATAAAATAGATAATGCTGAATTTTATGTTGGAAAGAGTGAGGAAATAGTACCGGAACTCTATAAAACAAAGGGAGTAAAACCTGATGTAATGGTGGTAGACCCTCCAAGAAAGGGCTGTGAAGAAAGTCTCCTAAATCTTATGTTGCAAATGCAACCAAAACGCATAGTCTATGTTTCATGCGATAGTGCAACTTTGGCAAGAGATTTAAAAATTCTCTGTGCCACAAATGAGTATGAGATAAAAAAGGTACAACCAGTTGATATGTTCCCTCATAGTGGGCATGTGGAGACGGTGGTCTTGATGTCAAGAAAAGATAAATAAAAGCCAGAAAGTGGCGTATGAAGTGAACCCCAAAGATTAGACAAAAGTATTAACTTACGAGAGAATGAGTTCGGTATTGCACCGGACTCATTTTCAATTGGGAGCTTTAGCGTAATTAAACCCCCAGTTCTACTGGGGGTAGGTAAAAATACTTTAGTATATAAAAACCTCCAATTATAATATTTATGAGGGTTTGGCAACTGCATAAAAATAATTGGAGGTTTTAAACATGAAAAATGAAATAAAAAGTACAGCACATTCAACTTACAGATGTCAATATCATATTGTATTTGCACCAAAATATAGAAGAAAAGTTATATATAAAGAGTTAAGAGCGGATATAGGTCAGATAATACGAAAATTGTGTAAAGAAAAAAATGTCGAGCTAATAGAGGCAGAAGCTTGTCCTGACCATATACATATATTAGTTAGTATACCACCTTATCTGAGTATATCACAGTTTATGGGTTTTCTCAAGAGTAAAAGTGCACTGATGATATTTGATAGGCATGCAAATTTGAAATATAAGTATGGTAGGAGGAATTTTTGGGCACGAGGATATTATGTTGATACAGTAGCAGAAATCAAAAGGTGATAGAAGAATATATAAGAAACCAGTTAGAAGAAGATTATATGTCAGACCAAATATCATTAAATTAGTATATTGACCCATTTACTGGTGACAAGAGAAAATAAGGCAAAAAATGACAGTCACTTTTAGTGGCTGCCTGTAAAAATAATGCGATGCCAAACCTTTCAATATTCACTTTTAGGGAATCAGCACGCATTTCCCTTTATAGGGGGTGTTCAAACCACCAGTTTACTGGTGGTTTTGATTTTTAGTTTGGCTTTTATTTAATTGAACATTTGAATTAAACAAAAGTTTTACAAAATAAAATATTGACTTGTAAATATTGTTTCTGTAGTCTAATATTATATTATAGATATTTGGCAGTATTAAGTTTTATAATACTAAAAAATGAAAAATAAGAAACACAAAAAGGAGGTTTTTTATGAAGGTTAAAATTTTTGTGTCTGCAATACTTATGGCAAGTATGTTTTGTGCTTGTGGGAATGATGCAGGGAATGTAAAGGCTGCTACTGATATTCAAAGTTCAGTTCAGTCAGAAAAGAATAATAATAAGGTTGCTTTTAGTGATGTTCATTCAGGTGATTGGTTTTATAATACTGTTACAGAAATGGCTCAAAAGGGGATTTTATTGGGGTACAGTGATGGTAGTTTCAAGCCAAATGCAAGTATTACAACAGCTGAATTTATGTCAGTTATAGGCAGAATTATGGAAATTAGCGGTTCTAATGATGTTATTGTAAGTCATTGGGCTGCACCGATACTAAAGACAGCTATGGATAAAGGTTGGTATGATTATGACGAAAATCCACCAACTGGAGAAATGTATGACCAGCCAATTAAAAGACAACTTGCTGTCAAGATAGTTATGAAAGCCATGGCAAAGTCTGTTCAGTATGACTATAATGTTGAGTCGGCTAAAATAAAAGATTTCAGTAATTTAAATGGTAGATATTATGATACAACTCTTTCAGCCTATGCTGATGGAATATTAACTGGTGATTCAAGTGGTATGTTTAGACCGGAAGGTTCTCTTACAAGAGCAGAGGCTTGTACTATCATAAAAAAAGCAATGGACAAATATGTAGGAAATGTACGCATTGAACCTCAACAGGAACAAACTACAGTTGCAACTGTTAGTGGAGGCGTAAGTGAAAATGGACAATTGAAGGTTGTAGGGACTCAACTATGTAACGAAAAAGGAGAGGTTGTTGTATTAAGAGGTATGAGTAGCCACGGTCTTCAGTGGTTCCCCCAGTTTGTAAGCAATGATTACATAAAAGCTGTTGGAGCAAGAGGTGCTAATGTAATGCGTTTTGCTATGTACACAGACGAAAATGGTTATATATCAAATCACTCCGTGAAAAATACATTGACAACAGCTGTTGATAATGCTGTAGCAAACGATATGTATGCTATTATAGATTGGCACATTCTTAGTGACGGAAATCCTATGACATATAAAAATGAGGCAAAGGAATTTTTTGCTGAGATGGCTCAAAAATATAAGAATAGCAAGGGGGTTATATATGAAATATGTAATGAACCCAATGGAAATATAAGTTGGAGTAAAGATGTTAAGCCTTATGCAGAGGAGATTATAAATACAATAAGAACTTATGATAGTAATGCAATTATTTTAGTTGGAAATCCACAATGGAACCAAGACCTTGATAGTGTTGTAGCGGATAGATTAAGTGGCAATAATATTATGTATACTTGCCATTTTTACGCAGGAACTCATACTCAATGGCTCAGAGATAGAATTACAAATGCTCTCAATAATGGTATACCTGTATTTGTAAGCGAATGGGGAACAAGTAGTGCTGACGGCAATGGTGGTGTGTTTACAGATGAAACAAATAAGTGGCTTAATTATATGGCTGATAAAAAGATAAGCTGGTGTAATTGGTCATTATGTGATAAAAACGAAACCTCAGCAGCACTTAATCAGGGGGTAAATGCTGCTGATGGGTTAAGTGACTCTGAACTTAGTGATTCGGGAAAGATAGTGTTTAAGAATTTTAAATAAAATAAAAAAATAGTTAATGTCGCTTATACACAATATGAGCAGCAATATTTTTAATAAGAATGAGAGTAAGCCACCTGGTTAACAGGTGGCTTTAATTAATATACAAGAAATATATACAAAATATTTTATTGAAATTACATATACCAATAAAAATGTATATTAAATATACAATTTATATGACAAAATGTAAGAAAAATTGTTGAATGTGTATTAAATATGTGATATGATTAGTAACATAAGAGGATATATTGCTTAATAGGGGGTGTAGCATTGATAACAAATTTAGAAATTGCTCTTGATGAAAAGAATTTAGAATTAAATACTAATATGTCTTCGGTAATGCATGGTGCAATTATGGAACTTGTAAGTAGTGAATTTGCTGAAGAAATGCACAAGCAAGCAATTAGACCGTATAGTCAAAGTGTATATAAAATAGATGATAATAAGTGGATATGGAGTATTAATACATTAAATGACTATGCAGCCAAAAACATAATAAATGCTATTACAAATAATAATTCAATTTACATAAAAAATAGAGAATCTGAATTGAATATATCAAATTATAGTGTCTATAAAACAAGTTTTGATGACTTATTTACTGATAACTATCTTGGTGAGAAAAGAAGTAGATACCTGACAATGGAGTTTATTACTCCTACAGCGTTTAAAAGCAATGAAAAATATGTATTTATGCCAGATATTGCTTTAATTATGAAGAGCATAATATCAAAATACGATACATTGTCGACTACTACTGACATAATGGACGATAATTTGTTAGATAAAATTGTTGAAGATGTAAGTATAGCAGAATATAGAATTAGGAGCAGGTATTTTTATCTTGAAAAAACAAGAATACCGGGTTTTGTAGGAAGACTGAAATTAAAGATAAATGGTAGTCAAAATATGGTCAATATGATACATATGCTTGTAGATTTTGCACAATATTCAGGGATAGGGATAAAAACTGCTTTAGGTATGGGTGTTGTAAAAAAACTATAGATAAGAGGAGGAATGATGATGAACGATAGAGCACAAAAGCTTGCTATAGGCTGTTTGTTACATGATTTTGGAAAATTACTGTACAGGTATAATGACGGTAGAAATCATAGTACAAGTGGTTATGATTATTTAAAAAATATAGATGAGTTAAGAGACCAAAAAGAGATACTTAATTGTGTAAGATATCATCATGGAAAGCTTTTAGCTAATTCGAATGTGGATGATAATGACCTTTGTTATATTACCTATATAGCAGATAATATTGCATCAGCATCAGATAGAAAGCAAAGAGAAGATAATGGTGACGGTAGCAGAGGATATGTAAGAAATATACCATTTGAAAGTATTTTCAATATTTTAAATGGTAATAAAGAAAAGAAAGTATATAAGCCAGATGTTTTATCAAGCAAATCTGAAATTAATTATCCTACTGGAGAGAATATAATCTTTAGTGAGAGTTTTTACGGGAAAATTGTAGATAATATAAAAGATGCTATAAGAGGAATTAATTATACAAAAGAATATATAAATTCACTGTTGCAAGTAATGGAAAGCAACTTAACTTTTATACCTTCATCTACGGATAAAAGTCAATATGTAGATATATCACTATATGACCATTCTAAGATGACAGCTGCCTTTGGTCTTTGCATTGAGCAATATTTAGTTGAAAATGAAATTACAAATTATAAGGAAGAATTGTTCAAAAAGACAAAGGAATTTTATAAGAAAAAAGTATTTGGCTTATTAAGCATTGATTTAAGTGGAATACAAAGCTTTATATACAATATAAGTGATGAAAAAGCACTTAAAAACTTGAGGGCAAGAAGTTTTTATCTTGAAATGCTTATGGAACACTGTGTTGATGAATTAATTGAAAGATGTGGTTTGTGTAGAGCAAATGTAATGTACACAGGTGGAGGACATACTTATATATTTGTACCAGCGACAAGTAAATGTAAAAAAATAATAGAGAATTTTAAAATTGAACTTAATCAATGGTTTATGGAAAACTTTGATATAGGATTGTATGCAGCTTTTGGTTATGTTGAATGTTCGTCAGAAGAACTTGAAAACAAAGAAAGTGGTGGTTACCGTGATTTGTTTAGAAAAGTTAATGTACAGCAGTCAAAGCAAAAATTAGCAAGATATAGTGCAGAAGATATATTAAAGCTAAATGGATTAAAAACTGAGGAGCATGGCAGAGAGTGTAAAGTATGCCATAGAAGTGACAAGTTGGTTGATGATAAATGTAGTTTCTGCATAGGCTTAGAGGCACTTTCTGATATGATAATTGATAATAGAGGAGATAATTTCTTTACAATTATAAAAGGTGAGGCTGATACAAAATCTGTGCCAATGCCTTTTGGTTGTAAAATGAAAGCATATAAAGCTGATGAACTAAAAAATCAGATGAACAATTCTGAACAATATATCAGGTCCTATGCAAAAAACAGAGATTATACAGGGTATAAAATATCCAAAAATTTATGGGTAGGAGATTACACAGCTGAAAAAACTTTTGGCGATTTGGTTGCTAAATCAGACGGTATTAAAAGATTAGGTGTTATACGAGCTGATATTGACAATTTGGGACAGGCTTTTGTATCCGGATTTGGTGAGAATGAAATATGTATAACAAGAACAGCTGTATTTTCAAGAAAGTTGTCAGAGTTCTTTAAACTTCATATTAATAAAATATTGGCAAAAGGAGTGTACCAACTTTATTCAGATAAAGAACAAAAAAATAGAAATGCTGTAATTGTATATTCAGGTGGAGATGATGTGTTTGTAGTAGGTGGTTGGGACGATATTATAGGATTTGCAATAGACCTACATACTAGTTTAAAGAAATTCAGCCAAGGTAAACTTACAATATCAGCAGGTATAGGTATTTATCCTGAAAAGTATCCGATTGCTGCTATGGCTAAGCAAACAGGGGAACTGGAAGATATAAGTAAAAAATTCAGAAATGGAGAAAAGAATGCTGTAACATTGTTTGATGACACTTCAACATATAATTGGGATGAGTTTATAGATTGCGTTTTGGGAGAAAAACTTAAAGCAATAAAGGAATTTATATCTGTAGATGGGGTACATTCAAAGGCAATGCTCTATAAAATGCTGACACTTATTAGAAGTAAAAAAGAAGAAAACAGACTTAATATAGCTCGTTTTGCATATTTAATTGCTAGATTACGACCTAATGAAAAAAATACAGATGAAAATAAATTGCAAGAGAGATTGAATGCTTATAACAATTTTGCAAAGAAAATGTACAACTGGATACAGAGTCCAAGAGATTGTAGACAGTTAGTAACAGCAATATATATCTATGTTTATATGAACAGAGAAAGGGAGGTAAATGGAAATGACAGATAATAATGGAGAAGTTAAGAAAAGTGTATCTCTTAGTAAGACAAATTATGTAGAAATAGCAGAGGAGAGGATAAAAGGACTAGATAAGGATAGTAAAGGTGTAATATTAATAAAGACCAATAAAATAAGAAATATACTTTCATTAATGAATGAGCTTTATGCTATGATTAAGAAGGATAGAAATGAAAAGTTAAGTGTAGAAACTCAGAGCCATGTTCAATATGTTAGAATGAAATTGGCTTATGAGGCAGGTAGAGATGCTAATGTTAAAAAGTTTTTAAATGATGTTAGACTAATAGGTTATTTAAAAATAGTAAAGGATAGTAGAGCTAAGCTTCTTTTGATTTGTAATTACACAGAAGCACTTGTAGCATATCATAAATATTATACTAATGAAAAATAAGGGGAGGATTTATTATGCTGAATAAAATTAGGATTAATGGTGAGATTGAGCTTTTAACAGGTTTACATATTGGTACAGGTGGTGAGTTTGCAGCTATTGGTGCAGCAGATTCTCCGGTTATAAAAGATATTATTACAAATGAATCAATTATTCCAGGTAGTTCATTAAAGGGCAAACTTCGTTCAATGTTGGGAGCTAGATATAGCATAAAAAATGCAAATGGTGCAGATGATGATTGTGATGAGATAAAAAGGTTGTTTGGAAGTGTAGATAAACCAAGTCGACTTATATTTTCTGATATGACAATATCAAATAAGGATGAACTTAATAGTCTGAATGTATATACAACTACAGAAACAAAATTTGAAAATACTATAAATCGTCTATCAGGTGTAGCAAATCCAAGACAGATTGAAAGAACAATAAGAGGTTGTAAGTATTCAATGGATATTATTTACAATCTTAAGGAAGAAGATGAAGCTTTAGAAGATATGAAAATGCTTGCAGAAGGTTTTAAATTGCTTGAGTTTGATTATCTTGGAGGACATGGTTCAAGAGGTTACGGCAAGGTGAAATTTAACAATTTATCAGCAGAATGTGTTATAGGAAATGTTAGTGAGGATTTGCTAGGCGAGATTAATGACGCATTGAAAGGATGATGATATATGAAGTATCTTATCTTTAAGCTAATATTTAATACAGCTGTACATTTTGGTAATGGCAGGTTAGATTCAACTGGAATGACGTTTTATGCAGATACTTTATTTTCAGCACTTTTTAAAGAAGCCTTAGAAATTAATGGAATAGATTATGCAAATGAACTGTATAATAGAGCCAATAACGGTGAACTTGCCTTATCTGATGCTATGCCGTATTGTGGTGATGATTTATATATTCCTAAGCCAGTTTTACACATTGAATGTAAGGAAGATGGAAATTCTGTAATGAAAAAGAAATTTAAAAATCTTAATTACATATGTGTAGATGATTTAGATGATTTTATAAAGGGAGAATATGAACCTTTTGAATTGAAATTTGGAAAATCAAAAATACAGGCAAAGGTAAGTGTAAAACAGGATACAGATAATGAGCCCTATAATGTTGGTGTATATAAATTTGATGACGAGTGTGGTTTATATTTCATAGCCAAAATTGCAGAAGACTATGTAAAAGATTTTAAAATAATAATGGATAGTCTTTCTTATAAAGGAATTGGAGGAAAATTGTCTTCGGGATTAGGCAGTTTTAAATATACTACAGAACCAGTGCTATTCGAAGATAGACTAAAGAAAAATACCAGTAATTGTATGACTTTGTCAGTATCTATGGCAAAGGAAAACGAACTTAATAAGGCACTTGATGAGGCAAGCTATTCTTTGGTTAAGAGAAGTGGTTTTGTAGCTTCCTATACATACAATAAAGACAATGGAAATTTCTTAAAGAAAAATGATTTTTATTGTTTTAAGAGTGGTTCATGTTTCAAAAATAGGTTTGATGGGGATATATTCGATGTATCGTGCAATGGAGGACATGCTGTATATAGATATGCTAAGCCTATATTTATAAGTTTATAAGGAGGTGAGTTAAATAATGAAATGTTACAAAGGTATCATTAAAACTATGGGTCCTGTGTTTGTAGGCGATGGTGGAAGATTAGAAAAATCAGATTATGTTTTAAATATAAATAATAAAATGATGTATGTTATGGATACATTTAAGATGTTTCAGGGCTTAAAAAAGTTAGGTAAACTTGAAGCCTATGAAGATTTTATGTTAAATAATAGATATTCAGATTTATATAGTTTCATAAAAGATAATGAATTATTAAATGATTATGCTGATTGGGCTAAGTACAGCTATTATGTTGATTTTAATATGAAACAAAGAGGTACACAAATATCTACATGTATTAAGGATGCTTACAATAAACCTTACATTCCTGGAAGTAGCATAAAGGGAGCTTTAAGAAATGCTATACTTAATGCAGAATTGATAACAAACAATAGAAAATATTCAGCTATGGCATTGCAAGTTAAAAATGAAACTTATAGAAACAGAAAAGGTTATCTTGCTGGAGTTGCCAATAGTATTGAAAAAAAGGCTGGCTTTATGGATGATGATAAGGATAAGCTATATAGTAAATTTACAGGAATTAGAGTAAGTGACAGCAGTCCATTATCAGAAAAAGATATAATAATGTGTGCTAAACTTGATACTTTGCCTATGCATACAGATGCTAAAAAAAGGGAAAGACAACTTCCAGTATTAAGGGAATGTATTAAGCCCAATACTACTATAGAATTTACATTGGAAATTGATGAAAGATTTTGTGATTATTCTTTAAAAGATATTGAAAATTCTATTGGATTGATGTATAATAACACATATGATAAATTTTTGTCAGCATATTCTTTAGAAAAAGTTTCAACAAAGTTGAATCCTTTATATATTGGTGGAGGAGTTGGCTACCAGTCAAAAACTGTTACATATTCATTGTTTGATGATAAAGATGAAGCTGTTGAGGCTGTATCTGTTATTTTGGATAATGTAGATTCTAAAAAACAGAATAGCAATAGAAAAAATGGTGGTAAAAATGGCGATAAAATGGGAAATCATCTTATGGATCCTGACTTGTTTGGGGTATCGCCTCATATGAGAAAGTGTACATTATATAGAAATACGAACTATGATTTTGGACTTTGCTCTGTAAAGTTTGAGCCGATAGGCTGATTAAGCCGCTTTCAAGGCTTTTTTGGAATTGTAGAACATAATTTATGTACATAAAATTTTTTAAGCCGAAAATGTGCTCTGCCCCCAGCTTGTTTAGAGGGTTACAAGGGGGTAGGGTATAAATAACAAAATCCCCGATAGGGGACGAAAACTCTGTCAAACGACTACCTTCGATATGATTTGAATTATGTATAAATAACAAAATCCCCGATAGGGGACGGTGCTAATAAAATCAAAGAAAAAGAGAAGGGGTGGTAATATGAGTTATCTTTATGTAACAGAAGATGGGGTATCTATGGGGATAGATGGAGGATATTATGTTGTAAATTGTAAGGATGGGGTGACAAAGAAAGTACCAAAAGAAACGTTGGAATCAGTTGCCTTATTTGGAAATATAGGAATAACTACTCAGTGCGTAAGAGAGCTTTTAAAAATGGGAATACCCGTAAGTTATTTTTCTAAAAATGGAGCATATTATGGTAGATTGGAGTCTACAGGGCATAAGAATATTGTCAGACTAAAGAAACAAATATTTAGAAGTGAAGATAATACATATTCATTGGAATTAGCAAAGAGAATAATAAAGGCTAAGATATATAATCAATACATTGTACTTAAAAGATATTGTAAGAGTATATAAACTTAGATTAAGTGGTGAGGTTGTATCCTGGGGAAGTGGTATGACAGAGCCAGAAGATGTAATAATAATATAGGAGAGAATGGGAATAAAATAGAATATAGTATAAAGAAATATTGTTAAAATTATGTTTGATGTTACAAGGGGGACAGATTTGAATTTCCCTAGAAATTTCTTTGAGCCTTATGATAGAATGAATGATATACTTATTGAAGGTTTTGAATGAATAAGAGTGTTACTATCAATCTTTATAAAAACAGTCAATTCCTATATAGTTTAAAATATTAATAAATTCATTCCAATTACTTGGATAATTATAAAATCCCTGGCTATAGAGATTGATAGTGTCTGTGTGTATGTTTAATTTCCAATAAAAACCAGGAAAAAATTCCATAGGTTTATTGTAATTAATCATATCCCAATCTATAATATTCATTTTTCTAGCATTTTACATATTTCATTAATTTTATCTGTAATATTTATGGAATAAGTTTTTTGCTTATAATAGCACTGTAAAATGTAATCTTTGTTAGTAGTTTCTAATATTACATACAATTCAGGTGTACTTGTATTCATATTTTTAAAACAAATGTATAAAACAAAGAAATTGGAAACAATATAAATGATAGCTAGTGAAGTATATTTAGGAGGATATATTTATGACAGATATGTTTTGTTTCCAATGCCAGCAGACAGCCGGAAATAAAGGGTGTATACGAACAGGTGTATGTGGCAAACAGCCTACAACAGCAAATCTTCAAGACAAGTTAGTATATGAGTTAATTAGTCTTGCAGAAACGATGGTTGAAAAGGATATGAGAACAAAAGAGGCTGACCGTTTATTTATTGACGGATTATTTACAACTCTTACAAATGTAAATTTTGACAATGAGGCTATAGAAAATTTTATAAAAAGAATAGTGGCTGAACGCAATTCTGTAGGAGGTACTAGGGAACACAATCTTGTGGAATTATGGAACGGGGATACAGATATTGTTTCTTTGCGTTCTACTTTGCTTTTTGGATTAAAGGGTATGGCGGCTTATGCTCATCACAGTATGAATTTAGGTTTTGAAGACGATGAAGTAACAGGTTGGTTCTACAAAGGTTTAAGTGAAATAAACAAGGAACACAGTCCAGAGGAATGGCTTGACCTTATTATGGAGTTTGGTAATGTAAATCTTAAATGTATGGAGCTTTTGGATACCGCCAATACAGAGAGTTTTGGAAATCCTGTTCCTACACGAGTAAACACAGATATTAAAAAAGGTCCTTTTATTGTAATATCTGGTCACGATTTAGGCGATTTACAGCAGTTACTTCAACAGACAGAGGGCAAAGGTATAAACATATATACCCATAGTGAAATGTTACCAGCTCATGGTTACCCAGAATTGAAGAAATACCCCCACTTGGCAGGAAACTTTGGTACGGCTTGGCAGTCACAGCAAAAGGAATTTGAAGATATTCCAGCACCAATATTATTTACAACAAATTGCCTTATGCCTTGGCGACCTAGTTACAAGGACAGAGTTTACACTACTTCAGTTGTAGGTTATGAAGACATAAAGCACATTTCGGCTAACGAAGATGGCCACAAGGATTTTAGCCCAATAATCAAACAGTCTTTAGAGTTGGGTGGCTATGAACACGACAGAAGTATGAGTGGTATTAACGGTGGGCATATGTTGACAACAGGTTTTGCTCACAATGCTGTGCTTTCTAATGCAGACAAAATTATTTCGGCTATTAAATCCGGAAAAATAAGCCACATTTTTCTTGTAGGTGGCTGTGATGGAGCAAATCCAGGAAGAAACTACTACACAGAATTTGTTAAGAGTACGCCGATGGATTCTCTTGTATTGACGCTTGCCTGTGGTAAATATCGTTTTAATGATTTAGACTTGGGAGAAATAGACGGTCTTCCTCGAATTATTGATATGGGACAATGTAATGATGCCTATAGTGCTATAAAGGTTGCAATGGCACTTTCAGAAGTGTTTGAATGTAGCATAAGTGATTTACCTTTAACATTGGTACTTTCTTGGTATGAACAAAAGGCTGTTTGTATTTTGCTTACACTTTTGTCATTAGGCATAAAAAATATGTACCTTGGACCTACTATGCCGGCATTCCTTTCAGAGGGTGTTTTGAAAATTATTATTGACAAATTTAATCTTCAGCCAATTACAAATCCACTTCAAGATATGGATGCGATTTTAGGCAGAGGTTGAAAACTTCGTTAATTTAAGTTATTGGAATTTGTCTTTCTGATTTATAGTCTATTGTTTTATAGCAGGACAATAGGCTATATTTGTATTTATTGAAATATAAATATAAATATGATAATATAAGGCTAATAAAACTAGGAGGGATTATTGTAATGTGTACAGCAGTAACTTATAAAACAAAAGATTTTTATTTTGGTAGAACTTTAGACTATGAATTTTCTTATGGCGATGAAATTACAATAACACCTCGTAAGTATGAGTTTAATTTCCGTCATACAGGTAAGGTGGAAAATCACTATGCCATTATTGGAATGGCACATATTGCAGAAAATTATCCATTATACTATGATGCAATAAACGAAAAGGGTCTTGGTATGGCAGGACTTAACTTTGTAGGTAATGCTGTGTATTCTGATGTTGCAGAGGAAAAAGAAAATGTGGCACAGTTTGAATTTATACCATATATTCTTAGTCAATGTGCCAATATATATGAGGTTAAAGAAAAACTTTCAAATATAAATATTACAAATACAAGATTTAGTGAAAAATTTCCTTGTGCAGAGCTTCATTGGATAATTGCTGATGAAAATGGAGCAATTACCGTAGAGGTTATGAGTGACGGACTTCACATATATGATAACGAGGTTGGTGTATTGACAAATAACCCACCTTTCAATCAGCAAATGTTTTTATTAAACAATTATATGGGACTTTCTCCTAAACAGCCAGAAAATTTGTTTGCCAAAGGTGTTAATTTGCAGACATACAGCAGAGGTATGGGTGCTATAGGTTTGCCTGGGGATTTATCTTCAGCTTCTCGTTTCGCTAGAGTGGCATTTACAAAGTTAAATTCTATTTCAGGAGATACGGAAATGGAAAGTGTAAGCCAGTTCTTTCATATTTTGGGGTCAGTAGACCAACAGAGAGGCTGTTGTGAAGTGGCAGAAGGTAAATATGAAATTACACTTTATACTTCTTGTTGTAATGCAAGCAAGGGGATTTACTATTATACTACTTATGAAAATCATCAAATTAATGCTGTAGATATGAATAAGGTTGATTTAGAAAGTAATAAATTGGTTAGATATACGCCTATTACTAATCAGCAAATTAATTTCCAAAATTAAATAAAATTTGTATAAGTCTACTTATTTTGAATTGTGGCAATAGAATTTATATGAAAATTAAGAGTAGTAATATGTGCTGATTTAACATTTCGTTGACTTTAGGATGAAAAATAGATATAATCATTATAAAACCCATAGACTTACTAGGGTAATGTAAAATTGTATGATTGTTTGTGAGGTAGTATTAATGTTAAATCAATTTTCGAGAACACAGTTATTGGTTGGCAAAGAGGCAATAGACAAATTCAGAAATGCCAGAGTAGCCGTTTTTGGTATTGGTGGTGTAGGTGGCTATGTATGTGAAGGTCTTGTCAGAAGTGGTATTGGTGCTTTTGACCTTATAGATGATGACAAGGTTTGTCTTACAAATCTTAATAGACAGATAATAGCTACAAGAAAAACTGTTGGCAAGTATAAGGCTGATGTAATGAAAGAGAGAATACTTGAAATAAATCCAGATTGTCAGGTAGAAGTTCACAAGTGTTTCTTTCTTCCGGAAAATGCTGATGAATTTCATTTTGAAGATTATGACTATGTTGTAGATGCCGTTGATACAGTTACTGCTAAAATTGAAATTATAATGAAAGCACAGGAAAAAGGCGTGCCAGTAATAAGCTGTATGGGAGCGGGAAATAAACTTGATGGAAGTCAGTTTAAGGTGTCAGATATTTACAAGACAAGTATGTGTCCTTTAGCTAAGGTTATGAGAAGAGAACTCAAGAAAAGAGGAGTAAAGAAGTTAAAGGTTGTTTACTCTGAAGAAAAACCTACTAGACCATTGGAAGATATGTCTATAAGCTGTCGTACTCATTGTATTTGTCCTCCAGGGGCACAGCACAAATGTACAGAAAGGCGTGACATTCCGGGTAGTACAGCTTTTGTACCATCTATAGCGGGTCTTCTTATTGCAGGAGAAATTGTAAAAGATTTAGCTGAAAAATAAATATTTATTTTGAGATAGTATAGTGATTTTTATATTGCTATACTATTTTTTTATAAAAATTTTTGAAAAAGGTATTGACTTGAAGTTAGGTCTAAGTTGTATCATTAACTTACAGCTAAAGAATGAATATAGTGAATAATTTTTGAATGGAGGAAAATAAAATGATGTTAAATGAAACTTATACTTTATCAAATGGAGTAAAGATACCTAAATTAGGACTTGGTACTTGGTTTATTGACGATGACAAAGCAGGAGATGCTGTAAAAGAGGCTGTTAAGTTAGGCTACAGATTAATTGATACAGCACAGGCCTACGGTAATGAAAGAGGTGTAGGCGAGGGTGTTCGTAACTGTGGATTGCCTAGAAATGAAATTTTTGTTACAAGTAAGGTAGCAGCAGAGGCAAAAAGTTATGAAAGTGCAGCAGCATCTATTGATGAAACTCTTTCTAAAATGGGCTTAGATTATATTGATATGATGATTATTCATAGTCCACAACCTTGGGCAGAGTTCAGAGTAGAAAAGAGATATTTTGAAGAAAATAAGGAAGTTTGGCGCGCTTTAGAAGATGCTTATACTGCCGGTAAGGTAAAGGCTATAGGTGTATCTAACTTTTTACAAGACGATTTAGAAAATATTCTTGCAGATTGTAAGATTAAGCCAATGGTAAACCAAATTCTCTTGCATATAAGCAATACAAATACTGAATTAATAGATTTTTGTAATAAGAATGGTATATTAGTTGAAGCATATTCTCCAATCGCACACGGGGAAGCACTTAAAAATAATGACATTACTGCTATGGCTGAAAAGTATGGTGTTTTTACAGTACAGCTTTGTATTCGCTATGTAATACAGTTAGGTACAGTTGCATTGCCAAAGACAGGAAATCCAGCTCATATGAAAGATAATGCAAATGTAGATTTTGAAATATCTGATGAAGATATGAAGGCTTTAAAAGAAATGGAACATATTGATAACTATGGCGAATTTAATGTATTCCCTGTATTTAGTGGCAAGCCTTTAGCATAATAAATATTTTTTGAATGATAGCCTTTTGTGAAAGAATATTTTGCAAAAGGCTATTTTTGTTTTTATATTGAAAATAAATCAGACGACCAAAATAATTCCTGTATTCATATATGAAAAATTTTAGAAAAAATTCACAGGTAATATTATTGATTTAATTGAATAAAAAATATATACTATTCCTATAAATAATATATGAATTAAGTGATTTACTTGAAAACATAGTAAAATACAGGGTTTCATACATATTTAAGATAATATTTGATACCGAAAAAATAATTTTTTTGGAAAAATTATCAAAAAACTATTGACAAATGGAGAATTATAGAGTATCTTATATACATTATTCCTATAAGATAAATAGGAAAAGTAAGAATTGATAAAAAGGAGGCAGTAAAATGCAAAAATTTAAAAACGGAAAACTGTATTATGTTGTTGCTGGAGGATTAATAGACTGCCTCTGTATGATGTAACCAATTAACAGTACAGGTAATGAAAAAATACAGCAATAACGAGGTGCAAAAAATGAAAAGAAAATTATTAGGAATTATATTATCAGCAGTATTATTAACAACAACAGTTCTTACAGGTTGTGGAAGTGCTTCGGCAGAAAAAGACGGAAAGGTTTCAATAACAAATGTTTCCTATGACCCAACTAGAGAACTTTATACATCATATAATGAACTTTTTGCAAAACATTGGAAAGAAAAAACTGGTCAAGATGTTGAAGTTACTCAATCTCATGGTGGGTCTGGTAAGCAAGCTCTTGAGGTTGCAAATGGTCTTGATGCCGATGTAGTTACTTTAGCTCTTGAATACGATATAACTTCTATTCAAAAGGCAGGACTTATAAATGATGGTTGGATAAATAAATTTGATAAAGATAGTTCGCCTTATACATCAACAATTGTTTTCCTTGTAAGAAAAGGAAATCCTAAAAATATTAAAGATTGGGACGATTTAGTAAAAGACGGTGTCGGGGTTATAACTCCTAATCCAAAAACTTCAGGCGGTGCAAGATGGAATTATCTTGCAGCTTGGGCTTATGCCAATAAGAAATACAACGGTGATGAAACACAGATAAAGGATTTTGTTAAGAAACTTTACCAAAATGTTCTTGTACTTGATTCAGGGGCAAGAGGTGCAACAACTACATTTGTAGAAAACGGACAGGGCGATGTACTCCTTGCTTGGGAAAATGAAGCGTATCTTTCAATTAAGGACCACCCAGACGATTATGAAATTGTTACACCAAGTATAAGTATACTTGCACAGCCTTCAGTAGCTGTTGTTGACGATGTAGTAGACAGACGAGGTACAAGAGATGTAGCTACTGAATATTTACAGTATCTCTATTCTGATGAAGCACAGAGAATAGCTGCTGAAAATTATTATCGTCCATCAAACGAAAATATTCTTAAAGAATATAGTGATAAATTTAATCTTAATGTAAATTTAGTTACAATAAAGGACTTCGGTGGCTGGGACGCCGTACAGGAAAAGCATTTTGCCGATGGTGGAGTGTTTGATGAAATTTATGAGAAAAAATAGGTGATGTAGTATGAGTAAAAGGAATAAAAGAGTAATACCTGGTTTTGGACTTTCAATGGGTGTAACTCTTACAATGTTAAGTATCATAGTTATAATACCATTAGCGTCATTAATAGTATTTACTGCTAATTTGAGTTTAAGCGAGATTATAGATGTTATTACAAAGCCGAGAGTCCTTGCTAGTTTTAAGGTTAGTTTTTTAACAGCTTTCATAGCATCAGCAATAAATGCTGTTATGGGTGTTATTCTTGCTTGGGTTCTTGTAAGATATGATTTTCCATTTAAGAGAGTTTTAGACGGTATGATAGAACTTCCATTTGCATTACCTACAGCAGTAGCCGGTATTGCACTTACTTCACTTACAGCTGACCAAGGTCTTATAGGTGGCATATTTGCTAAGTATGGAATAAAAATTGCCTACACAAGAATAGGTATAACAGTTGCACTTATTTTCGTAGGTATTCCATTTGTTGTGCGTTCTGTTCAGCCAGTTTTGGAAAAATTAGATTACTCCTATGAGGAGGCTGCTGGCGTACTTGGTGCAAGCAGATTTACAATATTCAGAAAAATTATTTTTCCAGAAATAAGACCAGCTGTATTAACAGGTTTTGGTCTTGCTATGGGTAGATGTATTGGCGAATACGGTAGTGTAGTATTTATTGCAGGTAATATGCCATTTAAAACAGAAATTACACCACTTATTATTATGTCAAAACTTCAGGAATATGACTATGCTAGTGCAACAGCAATAGCACTTTTAATGTTAGTATTTGCATTTGCACTTTTATTCCTTATAAACTTTATACAAGCAAGGAATACAAAAATATTAAACGGAGGAAGATAAGATGAAGAAAAATGAATCAAAATTAGTTAAATATACATTAATCGCAATTTGTCTTATATTTGTTTTTTTATTTCTTGTTCTTCCTTTATACATAGTCTTTGCAGAGGCATTCAGAGATGGAATTGAAAAATACAGAGAGGCTGTAACGGATAAATATACTATAAGTGCAGTTCTTCTTACACTTGAGGCAACAGTTTTTGCAGTTGTTGTGAATACTGTGTTTGGTGTATTTGCCTCTTGGGCGATTACAAAGTTTAATTTTAAAGGTAAGAAATTTCTTACAACACTTATTGACTTACCAGTTACAATATCTCCTATTATAGCCGGTTTAATATTTGTACTTACATTTGGTAGACAGAGTATTTTATATCCTGCTTTACAGAGTATGGGAATTAAAGTTGTATTTGCTGTTCCTGGTATTATACTTGCTACAGTTTTTGTAACCTTTCCTTTTATATCAAGAGAACTTATACCAGTTCTTGAGGCAGAGGGTACAGACGAAGAAGAAGCAGCAGCTCTTATGGGAGCAAGTGGTTTTACAATATTTAGAAAGGTTACATTCCCTCATATAAAATGGGCATTCCTTTATGGTGTTGTACTTTGTGCTGCAAGAGCAATGGGAGAGTTTGGTGCTGTTTCTGTACTTTCTGGTCACTTGAGAGGAAAGACAAATACACTCCCTCTCCATGTAGAGATACTTTTTAATGAGTTTCAGTATGTGCCTGCTTTTGCAGTAGCCTCAATACTTGTAATGATGGCTGTTTTAATATTGATAATAAGAAGTGTCATTGAATACAAGGGAAAGAAGGAATGTTAAATGTATGTAGAATTAAAAAATATAAATAAAGTTTTTGGTGATTATAAAGCATCAAATAATGTAAATTTTGGAATTGAAAAGGGTAAGCTCGTAGCTTTGTTAGGACCAAGTGGTAGTGGTAAAACTACAATACTTAGAATGATAGCTGGTCTTGAACATCCAGATAGTGGTGATATAATAATTGATGGAAAAGTTGTAAACGATATTCCGGCAAGTAAAAGAGGAATAGGTTTCGTTTTCCAGAATTATGCCTTATTCAGATATATGACAGTATATGACAACATAGCTTTTGGTCTTAGAGTTCAAAAGGTAAGCAAGAAGAAAATTGATGAAAGAGTCAAGGAACTTATTAAGTTAATTGGTCTTGAAGGTCTTGACAATAGATTTCCTAGTCAGCTTTCAGGTGGTCAAAGACAGAGAGTTGCCTTTGCCAGAGCTTTAGCTCCAAATCCTCAATTACTTCTTTTAGATGAACCTTTTGCGGCTATTGATGCAAAGGTTAGACAGGAACTTAGAAGTTGGCTAAAGGAAATGATTGAAAAATTAGGAGTTACAAGTATATTTGTTACTCACGACCAAGACGAGGCAATAGAGGTTGCTGATGAAATTATAATTACAAATAAGGGTAGAGTTGAACAAAAGGGAAGTCCGGTTGAGATTTATCAAAATCCACAGACAGCTTTTGCTGCATCATTCTTTGGACAGACTTCTTTAATTGAAAACTATACAGGTTTCAGTACATTTGATGAAATTGAAAATGCTGAGTCAGCTATTTTAAGACCTGAATTTGTAAAGATTACAAAGAAAAACGAAGTTCAGAAATATAAAACTTCCGCAGCAGAGGGTGTTGTAGAAAGAGTTTCATTCAGAGGTAATAACATAGAACTTACAGTAAGATGCAAGGATAATGTTTTTACTGCTAGGCGTGGACTTGATGAAAACCCTATTGAGGCAGGAGAAAAGGTTGATGTATTTATTTATAGAATGTTTGTGACAGCTGGTGACAAGGCATATCTTATTGAAAATAAGGCATTAAACGAAAATTCAATGATTATTTAAAAAAGAGGAATATAATATGGCAGATTACAAGAATTTAAAAAGTGAAAAACTTAAAACAGATGTGCTTATTATAGGTGGCGGTACAGCTGGTTGTTATGCAGCTATTACTATTTCTGAAAAATCTCCAGAAACACAGGTTTTAATATGTGAAAAGGCTCATATTAAAAGAAGTGGTTGTCTTGCAGCAGGTGTAAATGCACTTAATGCTTACATAACAGAGGGCAGAAAGCCACAGGATTATGTAGACTATGCAAAGAAAGATGCAGACGGCATTGTGAGAGAAGATTTACTTCTTACAATGAGTGAAAGACTTAATGCTGTTACAGCAAGACTTGAAGAATTGGGCCTTGTAATATTAAAAGATAAAAATGGAAAGTATGTTACAAGAGGAAATAGAAATCTTAAAATTAATGGCGAAAATATAAAGCCTATAATAGCAGAGGCAACTAATTCCTGTCCGAATGTAAAGGTACTTAATAGAGTTGATATTATTGACTTTGCAGTAAAGGATAACAAGGTTATTGGTGCTTACGGTATTGGTATTGAAAACGATACTTTCTATACTATTGAGGCAAAGGCTGTTATTGTTGCCACAGGTGGTGCATCTGGTCTTTACAAACCTAACAATCCAGGATTTTCAAGACACAAAATGTGGTATCCACCATTTAACACAGGTGCTGGCTATGCTATGGGTATAAAAGCCGGAGCAGAAATGACTACATTTGAAATGAGATTTATAGCATTGAGATGTAAGGATACAATAGCTCCAACTGGTACACTTGCACAGGGTGTTGGTGCAAAGCAAGTAAACTCTCTTGGAGAAGTTTACGAAACAAAGTACGGTCTTACAACTTCTGAAAGAGTTTACGGAACAGTAAATGAAAATATTGAAGGTAGAGGACCTTGCTATTTAAGAACAGAGGGCATAAGCCACGAACAAGATGAAGATTTGAAAAAAGCCTATTTAAATATGGCACCATCTCAGACTTTAAAGTGGATAGAAAGTGGCAAAAATCCTTCAGAACAAAATGTAGAAATTGAAGGTACAGAACCTTATATTGTAGGTGGTCATACAGCAAGTGGCTACTGGATTGATACAGAAAGAAGAACTACTGTAAAGGGTCTTTATGCTGCCGGAGATGTAGCCGGTGGTGCACCTCAGAAATATGTAACAGGTGCTTTAGCAGAGGGCGAAATCGCTGGTCTTACTGTACTTAAAGATATTAAAAACTTTAAGGCAGAAGAATTATCTGAAAATGATGTTGAAAATCATAAGAATGAAGTTTTAAAATTCTTAAATGGCGAAAACAGCAGATTTACAACAGAACAGATTGAAGAAGCTATGCAGACAGTTATGGACTCTTATGCAGGCGGTATTAAAACAAACTATCGTTTTAATGAAAAACAGCTTAAAATAGCTGATGAAAAAATTAAACAGCTTTATAGCTTGTCAGAAAATCTTGTAGCAAGTGATTTTCAGGAACTTATGTATATATATGAGTTAAGAGAACGACTTGTTGTTTGCCGAAGTGTAATTGCTCACTTAAAGGCAAGAAAAGAAACAAGATGGCATAGTTTTGCTGAAAACCTTGATTATCCAGAAAAGGATAATGAAAATTGGAATAAGTATGTTAATTCAAAACTTGAAAATGGCGAAATAAAAATCATTCTTAGAGATATTGTAGAAGGAGGTACGACTTATGAGCATAATAATTGATAAAAACAAATGTGTAGGCTGTAAGAAATGTAGTGTCGTATGTCCTGGTAGCCTTATTAAAACAGACGAAAATAATAAGGCATATATAAAATATCCAAAGGACTGCTGGGGTTGTACTTCTTGTATAAAAGAATGTAAGGCCCATGCAATAGGTTTTTATCTTGGAGCCGATATTGGAGGTATGGGCAGTCTTGTTCATACTGAAAAAAGTGGCGATATATTAAAGTGGGTTATTGAATCTCCAGACGGAAATGTCAGCGAGATAGATATAAATCAGAAAGAATCTAACAAATATTAAGAATTGGAGGTAGTAAAAAATGAGCGAATTATCACATCTTGATGAGCTTGAGGCAGAAGCCATATATATTATAAGAGAGGTTGCGGCGGAGTGTGAAAAGCCAGTTATGCTTTATTCAATAGGTAAGGACAGTTCAGTTATGCTCCACCTTGCTATGAAAGCATTCTATCCTGAAAAGCCACCTTTCCCATTTATGCACATTGATACAACTTGGAAATTTAAGGATATGATTAAATTCAGAGATGACACAGCTAAAAAGCTTGGCATTGATATGATTGTATACACAAACGAAGACGGTGTAAAGCAAGGTATTAACCCATTTGACCATGGTTCAGCTTATACTGATATTATGAAGACACAGGCACTTAAACAGGCACTTAACAAGTACGGTTTTACAGCTGCCTTTGGTGGTGGTAGAAGAGATGAAGAAAAATCTCGTGCAAAGGAAAGAATTTTCTCTTTCAGAAATGAAAACCATGCTTGGGACCCTAAGAACCAGCGTCCAGAAATGTGGAAGTTATACAACACTAAAATTGAAAAGGGCGAAAGTATGAGAGTTTTCCCTATTTCTAACTGGACAGAAAAGGATATTTGGCAGTACATAAAGAGAGAAAATATTGACATTGTACCTCTTTATTTTGCAGCTGAAAGACCAGTTGTTGAAAGAGATGGTAACATCATTATGGTTGATGATGACAGATTCCGTCTTAAAGAAGGCGAAAAGCCAGTTTACAAGTCAGTAAGATTTAGAACACTTGGCTGTTATCCATTAACAGGTGGTGTTGAATCTACAGCGACAACATTAGATGAAATTATTGATGAAACATTAAGTGCAGTTTCTTCTGAAAGAACTTCAAGAGTAATAGATAACGAAGCTGCCGGTAGTATGGAACGCCGTAAGAGGGAGGGTTATTTCTAAAATGAAAGGATTACTTAAATTCATAACTTGTGGTAGTGTAGATGACGGAAAGTCAACACTTATCGGACATATTTTATACGACTCAAAGCTCCTTTATGCTGACCAGGAAAAGGCCCTTGAGCTTGATAGTAAAGTAGGTAGCAGAGGTGGTAAGATTGACTACTCACTTCTTTTAGACGGTCTTATGGCTGAAAGAGAACAGGGTATTACAATTGATGTTGCTTACAGATATTTCACAACAGACAACAGAAGTTTTATTGTTGCTGATACACCAGGTCACGAAGAATATACAAGAAATATGGCGGTTGGTGCATCTTTTGCAGACCTTGCTGTAATTCTTATTGATGCTACACAGGGTGTTCTTGTTCAGACTAGACGCCATGCAAGAATTTGTAAGCTTATGGGTATCAGATACTTTGTTTTCGCTGTAAATAAAATGGACCTTGCAGGTTATGACGAAGAAGTATTTAACAAAATTACTGGTCAGATTGAAGAACTCAAGAAAGAACTTTCTCTTGAAAATGTTCAAGTAATTCCTCTTTCTGCTACAGAGGGCG
Organism: Eubacterium sp. CAG:274; assembly: GCA_000432155.1. GTDB lineage: Bacteria > Bacillota > Clostridia > Lachnospirales > CAG-274 > CAG-274. The sequence goes on along the minus strand of FR888508.1, from coordinate 96,896 downwards.
ATAATGTAACGGTTAAGTCTGAAAATATCCCTTGGTACAAAGGCGAGGCTCTTTTACCATATCTTGAAAATATTGATGTATCTGAAAAGAATGAAGAACAGGGTTTCTATATGCCAGTTCAGAGAGTTTGCCGTCCAAACCACAGCTTCAGAGGTTTCCAGGGTCAGATTGAATCAGGTAGCATTAATGTAGGCGATGAACTTATAACATTACCAAGTAATGAAAAGGCTCATGTAAAGGAAATCATTGTAGGTGACAAGTCTTCTGATACTGCTTTCAAGGGTCAGCCTGTTACAATTACACTTGATAAGGAAGTTGATGTTTCAAGAGGTTGCGTACTTGTAAAGGGTACTAATCTTGCACCTTATGGCAAGCTTACTGTATCACTTTTATGGATGGACGATGAACCTTTATATCCTGGTAAGGACTATATTGTAAAGCTCGGTACAAAGTCTATTCCTTGTGTAGTTGAAAAGATTAACTATGCTGTTGATGTAAACACAGGGGAACATATTAAGGCTGAATCATTAACTAAGAATGGTATTGCACTTTGCGAAATTCAGCTTGCTGAACCTATTGTTGCAGACAAGTTTGAATACCATAAGACATTAGGCGAACTTATTCTTATTGATAGAGTTTCAAATATGACATCAGCTTGTGGTGTTGTTGAAGATTTAAGCGAAAAGGCTGGTTCTTTCTCTGATAGAGCATCATTTAAGAATGGTGATTTAGAGGCAAGAGGCGATATTTTTGAAGAATTCTATTATAGTGTAGAAAGTTTATCTGTATTAAAGTATCAGCCAGTTAAGAATACATACACTATTGGTGATGAAATTCCAACAGAGGGCGAAAGCTACAAGTATCCTGATACATTCGATATTATTGTACTTCGTGACGGCGTTGCTGTTAGTATAAGAGATAAGAAGATTAAGGATATTGTTGAAGTATCTCAGTATAAGTATGAAAACACTCCAGTTGTAAATGGTAGAGGTTTTGAAATAAAGGTTAATTCACAGGAAGATGTAGAAAACTTCCTTAAAGAATATAAGGACTCAGAGGGTTCTAGCCAGTTCTTTAGCAAGTGGATGAACTTTGATACTTACAGAAAGGTTGCTTTAAAGGCATCTAAATAATATTCTAAAGGAGAACATCTTTAAACAGGTGTTCTTCTTTTTTTGTGTAAAGTAAAATGCAGAAAAAAGGGCATATTAATAAAAATTGAAAAAGTTTAGAATTTAGTTTTTGTATTACAATTATTACCAAAAATTGACACATTAGCTATATAATTTGCAGAAATTTAACAATTATGCTTGACCTGTGTCTAAAAAATCAATCTAATTGTTTAGTAAGTAAAATTTAATATTTTTAAGGGAGGAACGACCTATGTTTGAAAAGCTTTTTAAGCTTAAAGAACACAACACAGATGTTAAGACGGAAATTCTTGCAGGTATTACAGTCTTTATGACAATGGCTTATATACTTGCAGTAAACCCTAACATCTTATCAGCGACAGGTATGAATTCAAATGGTGTATTTATTGCTACAGCACTTTCAGCCTTTTTTGGTACATTACTTATGGCGTTATTTGCCAATTATCCATTTGCCTTAGCACCAGGTATGGGACTTAACGCATACTTTGCCTATACTGTAGTTCTTGGTATGGGTTACAGCTGGGAAATAGCTCTTTCAGCTGTATTCGTAGAAGGTGTTATCTTCATTTTATTATCTGTTACTAACATTAGAACTGCAATCTTCAATGCTATTCCTTTAACATTAAAGACAGCTGTTTCTGTTGGTATTGGTCTTTACATTGCAATTATTGGTTTAAAGAATGCCAATATTGTAACTAATGGATTATCACTTTTCTCTGTTGATGGCTATGTAGCAGCCAATAATCTTACAGCCGGTAGTGTAGGTATGCACGATGTAGGTATTACGGTATTACTTGCGATTATCGGTACTCTTATTACAGGTATTTTAGTTGCTAAGAATGTAAAGGGTAATATCCTTTTAGGTATTCTTGCTACTTGGATTTTAGGTATTATTTGTCAGGTTGCTGGCTTATATATTCCTAATCCAGATGCTGGTTTCTATTCATTAATTCCTAGTGGCATCGTTAGCTTTGCTTTAGGCGATATTAAGGAAGTAGCATTTAAGATTAGATTTAGTGATGTTATTTCAGGCAAAGACAACCTTGTAAACTTTATCGTAGTTGTATTTGCATTCTTATTTGTAGACTTATTTGATACAATCGGTACTCTTATTGGTGTATCTTCTAAGGCTGGTCTTTTAGATAAGGACGGTAAACTTCCAAAGATTAAGGGTGCATTACTTGCAGATGCTATTGCTACTACTTTTGGTGCTGTTTTAGGTACATCAACAACAACTACTTATATTGAAAGTGCATCAGGGGTAACAGAAGGTGGTAGAACTGGTTTAACAGCTTTAACTACTGCAATCTTATTTGGTTTAGCATTATTCTTCTCACCAATTTTCCTTGCTATTCCTTCATTTGCAACTGCTCCAGCACTTATCGTTGTTGGTTTCTATATGGTAACTAACATTGTTAATATTGATTTTGCTGATGCTTTTGAGGCTATTCCTGCTTACATTTGTATGATTGCTATGCCTTTCTTCTCTAGTATTTCAGAAGGTATTTCAATGGGTGTAATTTCTTACACAGTTTTACATCTTGTAAACAGAAAAGAAAATAAGAAAATTAGTATCTTAATGTATATTTTAAGTGTATTATTTATTCTTAAATACTTCTTACTTTAATTTGTGGCTTGACATAAAAGCTATCGGATTTATATTTCGTAAAAAATCCCACTTTTCTTTAATTAGGAAAGTGGGATTTTAGTATAAGCATATATGAAAAAAGGCTCACTCCCTGTTTTGGTTGGAAGTGGGCCTTTTTAAGTCATCGTATTTATTTATTTTCTGTGTCGACAGTTTCTTTAATTACTTTTGCTTCCATATTTTTAGGTAAAATAAGGTTTAATACAATAGCTACAATGAAAACAACAGCAACACAGTTTTCAGAAAATACATTTTCAATTATCTGTGGGAATATGCTGAAGATTTCTGGTACTTGAGTAAAGCCAATACCAATACTTAATGAAAGAGCTGCAATTGTAATATTTCTTTGAGAATAACCACAACCACTAATCATCTGTAAACCACTAATAACTATATTACCAAACATCATAAGAGTACAACCACCTAATACAGCATCAGGTAAAGTTGCAAGTAAAGAACCGAAAATAGGGCAGAACCCAGCAAGAATCATAATTATAGCACCGACAGCAATAGCATATCTATTGACAACCTTAGTCATTGCTATAAGACCTACATTCTGACTAAATGATGTAATAGGAAGACAGCCAAAAACTGATGAAAGGGCACTAATGAAACCATCACAGGCAATAGAGCCGGAAGTTTCTTTTACTGTAGCATTACGATTAAGACCAGTTGCAACAAGGGCTGATGTATCGCCAATAGTTTCAGTAGCAGATACAAGGAATATTAATGTTACTGAAATAATGGCATTAATATTAAATTCTGGCTTAAATGGCATAATAGATGGCAATGTAACTATTGATGTGCTATTTAAAGCAGAAAAATCAACTACACCCATAAATATAGCAACAATATAGCCTACAATAAGACCAAACAAAACAGAAAGCTGTTTCCAATATGATTTAGCAAAGATATTAAATAAGATACAGCATAACAAAGTAACAGAACCTAAAATCCAGTTAGTAACAGAACCAAAATTTTCGCTACCACTACCACCACCAAAAGATGCTGCACCTACAGATAACAATGAAAAACCAATAGCTGTTACAACACTGGCAGAAACAATAGGAGTAATAAGTTTAAGCCAGTATTTAGCCAAAAGACCTAAAACACCCTCTATTAAACCGCCAACTAATACCGCACCTACAATGGCATTGTAACCGTAAGTCGGACCTACAAAACACATAATAGAAACAAAAGTGAAACTGATACCCATTACAATAGGAAGACCAGAACCGATTTTCCAAAGAGGAAAAAGCTGTATTAAAGTACCAATACCTGCAATAAGCATAGCACTTTGAATAAGCATAGCACTTTGTTCACTAGATAAACCACAAGCTCCAGCAACAATAAATATAGGGGCAATATTTGCAACAAACATTGCTAAAATGTGCTGTAAACCAAATGGAATAGCCTGTTTAACAGGGATTTTACCGTCAAGACAATAAATATTATCTGTTGAAGAATTATTCATTTTTAAATTTCCTTTATGTTATTTAATTTTTATTGTTCGTGGAATACAACAGTACCACTAGATGCGTCCATACTATCTACAATAGCAAGTGATTCTAAGTGGTAACCAAGGTTTCTGATAATTCTACCACCAGACTGAAATCCCTTTTCAATAGCAATACCAATACCTTCAACTGATGCACCAGCCTCTAATACAATAGAAATTAAGCCCTGTAATGCACAGCCGTTTGCAAGGAAGTCATCAATAATTAAAACATGGTCATCAGGTGAAAGGAATTTTTTAGATACAATAACCTGATTTTTACACTTGTGAGTAAATGATTCAACTTCAGCAATATACATTTCGCCCTCAATATTAATACTCTTAGTCTTTTTAGCAAATACAACAGGGGCATTAAAATATTTTGCAACAATACAGGCAATACCAATACCTGATGCTTCAATAGTCAAAATTTTGTTAATAGGCTTATCTTTGAAACGACGCTTAAATTCTTCGCCCATTTGTTCAAAAAGATGAATATCCATCTGATGATTAAGGAAACTGTCTACCTTTAAAACATTTCCCTCTTTCACAATACCGTCTTTAACGATACGCTCTTCTAAAAAATTCATTTTTGCTTTCCTCCGTTTGTTGTTTACAGTTTAGGATTTTTGATGTAAACGAAATAATATTATAAAGAATATGGTAACAAATTTTTGTGTTTTTGGCAATATAAAAATGAAGAAAAAACGAATATTTTGTCAAAAAAATAAGAACTCGTATAAATTTTTAAATAATTTGGATAAAATTTCTTAATTTAATAAATTTTTTGACTATATACACATAAAAATTAAAAATAAATCTTTAAAATATAATATTTTTTTAGAATAGATTTTTGAAAAGTGGCTTTAATAGTGGGTTTTAAATAAAAAACGGAAAATGATTAATATATATTTGTATAAAATTGACAAAAAATGAAAATGGTTATATAATGTAGGCAAATGAAATAGGGATGAGGGAACTAAAGAGTTAAAGTTTCTAGTACGGGAAAAGAGGGAACGCTTATGATTAGTTTTTTTAGTTGTCTTATTATTTTAATTGGTGGATATTTTGTCTACGGTAAAGTTGTAGAAAAGGTTTATGGACCTGATGACAGAGAAACACCTGCTGTTCGTTTAAGTGATGGTGTTGACTATGTTACAATGCCTACATGGAAATTATTTACCATACAGCTTTTAAACATAGCTGGTCTTGGACCTATCTACGGTGCTTTGTCAGGAGCACAATGGGGACCATCCGTATTCCTATGGATTACATTGGGAACTATTTTAGGTGGTGGCGTACATGATTTTTCAGTTGGCTTTTTAAGTATGCGACATGATGGTGCGTCAGTTTCTGAATTAACAGGAATGTACTTAGGTAGTTTGGTTAAACAGATTATGCGTGTGTTTAGTGTAGTTCTTCTTGTTATGGTTGGTGCTGTTTTCGCAGTCGGTCCAGCAAGTTTGATTGCGATGTTAATTGGTAAACAGGGAGTTGCTTCAGGACTTCTTGTAAACACAAACTTTTGGTTAATTATAATTTTAGTTTATTACTTTATTGCAACTTTCATCCCTATTGATAAGATTATCGGTAAAATATATCCATTGTTTGGTATATGTTTAATTGTTATGGCAATTGGTGTTGGTGTAGGTATATTTACTCATGGATATACAATTCCTGAAATTACATTAACTAACTTACACCCAGCTGGTACACCTGTTTGGCCGGTTATGTTTATTACAGTTGCCTGCGGTGCTATTTCTGGTTTCCACGCTACACAGTCTCCATTGGTTGCTAGATGCTGTAAGTCTGAAAAGCAGTCACATTTAGTATTCTATGGTGCTATGGTTAGTGAAGGTATTATAGCTTTAGTTTGGGCTGCTGCTGGTTGTGCAGTTTATGAAAAAACTGGTGGTTTAATGACAGGTTTAACACAGTTGTTAACTGACTCTGGTCAGGCTGCTACAGTTTATGATGTATGTTTAAAGACAATGGGTGGCGTTGGTATCATATTAGCTATGATTGGTGTTATTGCTTGTCCAATTACATCTGGCGATACCGCTTTCCGTTCAGCAAGATTAGTTATTGCAGACTGGTTCAAGATTAATCAGAAATCTTACAAGAAGCGTTTGGTTATTTGTGTGCCGTTATTACTTGTTGGTGCTATAATTTGTCAGCTTAACTACAATATTGTTTGGAGATATTTCAGCTGGTCAAATCAGACTTTGGCAATGATTGCGTTATGGGCAGCATCAATGTACTTGTATAAGAATAAAAAGTTCTACTGGATTACAGTATTCCCAGCAACATTTATGTCAGCTGTATCAGCAACATATTTTGTTTATGCTCCAGAATGCTTAAATCTTGGTACAGCAATAGCTTATCCTATTGGTATAATAGTAGCATTAGTATTCTTAGGAATTTTCCTTTATACAGCTATTATTAAAAAAGGTAATGTTAAAGTAAAGGAAGAATAAACGGAAAAAAGATTGAGTCCTCTTAGTGGGGATTCAATCTTTTTTTGTCTATAAATTTTTGTGGTATTCTGTTATAAGTTTGTTTGCAATATTTCTTGAATTGAAAGTATGTTCTCCCAATCTTTTTACAGGCATAATACCTAAAAGTGAGTTGGTAAGGAATATTTCTGTAAATTCGCTAATATTTTCAGGTCTAATAATGCGTTCTTCTACATTTGCTATTTTCATTATGTATTGTCGCATTATTCCGTTTAAAAGTCCACTAGATACAGGAGGGGTTACAATTTTATCCTTTGAAACGAAAAATATATTAGTTGTTGCTCCCTCGCAAATTTCTCCTTTTGTATTTAAAAATATAGGCTCGTCAAAACCATTTTCTTTTGCTTTTCGTTTTTCCCATATGCAATCGCTATAGTTTAATGTTTTCATATATGTAAAAGGGGAAGTTTCGTTTCTTCTTATATTGCTATACTCAAGTTCAAACCCTTTTTCGTACTGTTCTGTAGTATATGTGTTTTTTCTTGATGTAATAGTAATATTTTCTTTTGATACTGTTAATTTTAGTACACCATTTTCCATTGGATTTTCTGAAATATATTTTTCTATTTCTTTTTTTCGCTTATCAATCCATTGGTCAATAGGTTCTTGTACTATGTTTAAGTAGAAAACGGCATTTTTTAATCTGTCTAAATGTTCCTCAATAAAAACAGCCTTATTTTTGTAGACCCAAATTGTTTCAAATGCTCCCAGTCCAAACCAGTAACCTTCGTCTGCTGTTATTTTTAAATTATTGTTCATCTGTTTTTCCTCCTGTAATAGCATCTATAAGTGCTATTGCTTTTTGTTCAGTTTCCTCATATTCAAATTCCGGATTTGATTCATAGGTAATGCCACCACCTACACCTAAGTTATAAGTGCCATTTTTGTGAACCAATGTGCGAATTACAATGTTTAAATCACAATCTCCATTTAGTGCTAAATATCCCATAGAGCCTGTATACAAACCTCTTTGACTATGCTCTAACTTGTCTATAATTTCCATAGCTCGAATTTTAGGTGCACCAGTTATTGAGCCACCGGGGAAAGTAGATTTAAGCAGGTCAATAACAGTTTTATCCTCTTTTAATTCTCCACGAACAGTTGATACCAGATGAAAGACAGTTGCATATTCTTCAACATTAAATAATTCACTTACCTTTACACTTCCTGCCTTACATACTCTGTTTAAGTCGTTTCTCTCTAGGTCAACTATCATTAATAACTCGCTTTTATCTTTTTCGGAATTTTCCAATTCCTTTTTCAATAGTATATCTTCTTTAGGGGTTGCACCTCGTTTTCTAGTGCCTTTTATTGGGCGTGTTTCTACTATACCATTTCGCACTTCCAAAAATCTTTCTGGAGATGCACTTACAATTTGAAAATTGCCGTCATTAAAATAACCACCGAAAGGAGAGGGATTATGTTTTCTTAAATAACAAAAAATATCATAAGGCTTTCTGTTACTTTCTATTTTAATTTGCCTTGTCATATTTGCAATATAAATATCTCCAGTTTTAATAAAATTTCTCATAGATTCTACAGCATTTAAGTATTCATTTTTGCTAAAGTCAGAAGTAATATTGCAAATTGTATTTTCATCAGAGCTTATGTTATTTTTATTTAATATGTTTTCTATTTTGTTTTCATAATTTTCTATGGAATTAAATTTTTCTTGAGTAGAAATGTAAATTTCTCTTTTTTCTAAATCTTCAATTATGTACAGGTCATAAAATGTAAATAAAGCATCAGGTATATTCACTTCTTTATTATGTTTTGAAGATATACTTTCAAATTTTCTACCATAGTCATAGGTTAAATAGCCTATAGCACCACTAATAATAGGAAGTTCAGTATTATTTTCCTGTTTATTTTCTTTAATATAGCTGTCTAAAAAATCTAATAAATTTCCTTTTGTTTCCTTATCATTTATTTTTAAAATATTGTTACTTTCTTTTACTTCCAAATAGGGATATAAACCTATTACAGAGTATTTGCCATATTTATTCTTTAAAGAAGAATCCAGAAAAACGGACTTTGTATTGTGAAAGTGGGAATATAATATTTCGGCGGGAAAATATTTTTTCAGCTTTTTATATTTTAAAGACAATTTTTATACCTCCATTGTTGACATATTGCAATAAAGTTATTTAGTATTTCGTGCCCATTTTCTGTTAAAACAGCCTCTGGATGAAATTGTATTCCATAAATCGGGTACTTATAGTGGGAAATTGCCATAATTGCACCGTCACTTGAAATGGCATCAATATTTAATTCATCAGGGAGAGAGGCTTTATCTACTATCAAGGAATGGTATCTTGTTACATTGTAGTGTTTTGGAAGATTATTAAAAAGTCCTGTACCGTTATTTGTTATTTCAGTTACTTTTCCATGTACTGGCGTAGAACCACAACAAACCTTAGCACCAAAGGAATGGGCAATAATTTGATGACCTAAGCATACACCTAAAATAGGAACTTTATTGCAAAAATATTTTATAACTTCCTCTGAAATACCGCCATCTTTTGGATTACCCGGACCGGGAGATATTATTATTCCACTTAAATCTTCTATATTTTTAAGTTCATTAATTGTCACTTTGTCATTTCTTATTACCTTTGTATCCTGTCCCAATTCTTGAAAATAGGCAGACAGGTTGTAGACAAACGAGTCGTAGTTATCAATCATTATATTCATCATATAACCTCCAACATAAAATAAAAAAACCGAAATAAACCCATAGTAATATGAGTCTATTTCGGCAGTCTTCTGTAATTCAGGCACACCCTATATACAATTTTGTAAAACGATTATATCATAGTATGAAGTTAATGGCAAATATAAATTTTATAATTTTGGAAACAATAAAAGTTATTGACAAAGGAATGGTATTTGATAAAATGTAAATATAGAAATTAAGGTTTTTAGGAGAAATGTTTATGGAAAGATATGACATAGCAATAATAGGTACAGGACCAGCTGGATTGTCAGCTGCAATAACTGCAAAAATTAGAAATAAGAAAATATTATTAATAGGAAATCCTAATTTTAGTGATAAAGTACAAAAAGCACACCAAATACAGAATTATTTAGGCTTACCAGCTATTTCAGGAAAAGATTTGGCAAAAGCATTTGAAAACCACATTAACTCTATGGATATTACTATTACAGATGGAAAAGTAAATGCTGTATATCCAATGGGAAGTTATTTTGGATTACAGGTTTCACAGGATATTTATGAGGCTGAAACAGTAATAGTCGCTACAGGTATAGTTACTGGAAAGGTTTTTAAAGGAGAAAATGAGCTTTTAGGCAGAGGTGTAAGCTATTGTGCTACTTGTGACGCACCGTTGTACAGAAACAAAACAGTTGCTGTAGTAGGTTACAGTCCAAAAGAGGAATTAGAGGCTGAATTTTTAGCAGAGGTATGCGAAAAGGTTTTATATATTCCCATGTATAAAGAAGAAACAAAATTATCTGACAAAGTTACTATAATAGATGAAAAGCCAACTGCTGTAATAGGAGAAAACAAAGTTAAGTCTTTACAGACTGAAAAAAATAATTATGAAGTAGACGGTATTTTTATATTGCGTGACAGCATACCGCCGTCACAGCTTGTGTCTGGTTTGGAAATAAAGGATAATCATATTGTAGTTAATTCACAAATGGAAACAAATATAAAAGGCTGTTTTGCTTGTGGAGATATTGTAGGCAGACCATATCAATATATAAAGGCAGCAGGACAGGGCAACATAGCTGGACTTTCAGCTGTTGCATATTTAGATGCAAAAAGAAAAGCTATGGGAGAAAATTAATCCCATAGCCTTTTGACTATTTTTCTATCTTTACTGGAGATATAGTTTTAATTTTAAATATAAAATAATAGTATTTTACAATTAAGAGAACTACTATAGTTGCCCTGCCAATAGAATTGTGCATCATTAAAAATGCCATACAAAGCATAAATGAAACTGGAAGTACAATACAAAGTTTTGTTTTTAATGTCATACTTCTGTTTTTCTCAAAACTTTCAAGGTGGTTTTTATAAAGTTTTGTAGATTTAAACCAGTTATGGAATCTATCGCTGCCTTTTGCGAAAAAGAAAGAGGCTAAAAGTAGAAATGGTACTGTAGGCAGAAGGGGAAGTACCACCCCAACTGCACCTACAGCCATTGATAATAATCCAAGTGCTATGTATAAATATTTCAAAAAATCAACTCCTTATTGTGGCTATAATATGTTTTATTGCTGTTATCGGATGGTAAAGCAACATTCTAGGACCGGAAAATCTCATTACTTTTCTTATTTGTTCAGCCATATCCCTTTTATAACAATGAGTTTCACAACTACTGCAAAAAGTTTTTGTCTGTCTATTAGGGCAATAATCTATTCTTTTGAAAGTGTAGTCTTTTAATGTTTCACATTGTTGGCATAATGTTTTTTTAGTATTGTGGTTTTTATTGCAATATAGCTTAATCATAAGTTCTGAAATCTGTTTTTCTTTTTCTATTTTATTCATTAACTGTTTCTCCCACTTTCCATAGAATAAATATGGTCGGCAATAGCAAGTGTAGATTTTCTATGGGAAATTAAAATTATAGTTTTGTCCTTTGCATTATGTAGTGCTTTTAATATTATGGCTTCATTTAAGCTGTCTAGGTTGCTTGTGGGTTCATCTAAAAGCATAACTGGAGCGTTTGACAAAAAGGCTCTGGCAATGCTTATTCGCTGTTTTTCTCCTCCGGAAAGTCTATCGCCTAACTCTCCAATAGGTGTGTCATAACCCTTTGGAAGTTCAGAAATAAATTGGTGTATAGATGCCTGTTTTGCAGCTTTAATAATTTCGTCTTTAGTAGTACCAATTTTGCCTATAGCAATGTTATTTCCTATGGTATCATTAAATAAATATGTTTCTTGAGTACAATAGCTTTCATTTTTTCTCAATGAGCGTGTATTAATATTTTCTATAGGAGTGTCTGACAATAATAATTCTCCACTATCTCTATCCCAAAATCTCATAATTAACTTTAAAAGTGTGGATTTGCCACAACCACTTTTGCCTAAAATACCTGTAATTTTATTTTTTTCTATTTTAATTGAAATATTATCCAATATTTTAATACTATCATATGAAAAAGACAAGTTTTTACATTCTATTTCATCAAAGTTTTTATCAATGCCGTTTTCTATTTCAGCTACCACAGGTTCTTCTTCTAAAAGGGAAATAACTCTGTCGCCACTAGCCAATGTTTGTGCTAAGTTATTAGATAAATTACTAAGGGCGATTACTGGACCATAGGAGCTTACAAGAGCTGTAATGGAAATTACCATTTCTGAAAAATTTATCTTATTGTTAAAATACAGTATTGATGCTGTAATAATCATTATAATATTAAAAACAAATACTGTCCCCTCTGTAAAATTTCTTGATGAAATTTCTCCGGCTTTCAGCTTTTTGTGTAACGCCTTACTTTCAGAAGTTTTTTTAGCTATTTCACTTTTTCTTTCTTCAGTAAATGAAAACTGTAATAACTCCTGTAATCCTCTTAAACTGTCAAGAAAAAGGCTGTTTAATTCTCCGGCTTTATTTCTATAGGCTAAACCAGAGTTTTTAATCTTTTTACTGTTTACTACTGGAATAATTACGCCTACAAAAAAGTAAGCTAATATTGCAATTATACCTAACATAGGAGAAAAACTACCAATAAATAATACCATAATTATAGATACCATTAATGCTATAAGTATAGGGGAAATAGTGTGGGCATAAAAAACCTCTAAAAGTTCTACATCACTTGTTATAAGTGAAATAAGGTTTCCCTTATCTTGTCCCTCTAATTTAGCCGGACACAGTTTGCGAAGAACTGTAAAAACTTTATCTCTTATTACAGCAAGTATTCTAAAGGCAATATAGTGATTGCAAGCCTGTTCGCCATATCTTAAAATACCTCTAAAAACTGCCAATAATATAAGAACTGTAAAAATTGTTTTTATTGAAAAAGTAAAATTAATACCTAAAACCGTTAGAATACCAATAACTCCAAAAACGGGAATAAATATGGCACATAAAAATCCCAAAACACCCATTACAACAGCAAAAATTATATAATGAATTAAAGGTTTTATCAATGTTATAAGTTTTGACATTATTTTGTATCCACTTCGTCTATTCATTATTAACACCTCCTTTATTAAAATTTTCTAGGTTTTGCTGTTTATTGAAAAGTTCAGCATAATAGCCAGATTGTTCTATAAGTTTAGTGTGTGTGCCATTTTCTACAACAGTACCATTATTAATAACGAAAATATTATTGGAATTAATGGCATTTGCAAGTCTATGGGAAATCATAATAACTGTTTTTTCTTTTGCAAGTTCATATATTACAGTCATAATGTCTTCTTCACTTTCTAAATCTATGTTTGATGTGGACTCGTCAAAAATATATATTGGTGTATTGTGAAGTAAAGCTCTTGCTATGGCAAGGCGTTGTCTTTGTCCTCCAGAAAGGTTGTTACCCTGTTCAGTTACTTCTGTATTTAAACCATTTTCACTGTTGACGAAATCAAGTAAATTTACTTTCTGAAGAACATTTAACATTTCATTTTTTGTGGCATTACTTTTGCCCATTTTTAAATTATATTCAATAGTTCCTTTAAAAATATAGCCGTTGTGTGGTATGTATGTAACTATATCCATAAGGGCATTTTCTGAAATTTTAGAAAGTACCATATTGCCCAGTTTTATACTTCCACTATAGTTTTTTAATTTACCTGTAAGTATTGATGCTATAGTTGATTTGCCACAGCCACTTTTACCAACAAGGGTGAAAAGTCCTTTATTTGGTAATGCAATATTAATGTTATTTAATATTGTTCTGTTTCCGTCATAAGAAAATGAAACATTCTTGAAATTAATATTGTAATTTTCGATGAGTATATTTTTATTTTCATTTTCAATATGTTCAATATCCAATATTCTTAATATTTTATCAGCAGCAGAAGCTCCATTCATAGCGATATGGAAAAATGAGCCAAGTTGCCTAAGGGGTATGAAAAATTCGGCTGATAAAAGTATAATAATAAGCATATTTAATAGTGCTATATTGCCATTTTTAAATTCCAAAATGCCTATAATTATGCCAATAGCTGAACCACCAAAGGCAACCAAGTCCATTACAGAAATAGAATTAAGCTGCATTATTAAAACTTTCATTGTAGCTTTTCTGAAAAGTTCAGCGTTTCTATTCATCTCAATATGTTTTTGCTCATCACAACCGTATATTTTAAGGGTAGTAAGCCCTTGTATGTTTTCAAGAAATGTGTCGCCTAAATTTGTATAACTATTCCAATATTTTGACAAAAGTTTTTTTGCAAACTTTTGTATTAACACAATAGACAGGGGGATAATTGGAACACAAACAATAAAAACAATAGCCACTTTAATACTAAAAATGCTAAACAGTATAAAAAGTGTAATTACGGAAATTATTGAATAAAAAAGTTGAGGTACATATTGCGAAAAATAAATTTCTAACTGGTCAATACCTTCCACACTTACCTGAACGGCCTCGGCTGTTGAAACATAGTTTTTATATGAAATACCTATTTTACAAAGTTTGTCAAATATTTTTTCCCTTAATATTTTTTTTGCTTGTTGTGATGTGCGATAGGTTATATTTATATTAATTTTTGTAAACAAGGCTCGCAATAAAATAGAAATTATTGTTACGCCTAAAGTTTCAATTAAAATTTGGGAGTTAAATGTTTTATTGTAGAAACAATAATTAATGAAACGGCATATTGAAATAGTAAATGCAATATTGCAAAGTAGGGACAGCCATTGGAAAAATACTGCCTGTGCCGTATAAGTAAATACCTTAGGAATAAGTTCCAAAAGGCGTTTGTTAAGCATAAAAAAGCCCTCCTAAATGATTTTGGAAATTCTGTAACAAAATAAACAAATCATATAGGCGGGCAACCAATTTAATTTGAAATATTAATTTTGGATTATTATATAATCTCAAAATGATTTTGTCAACAGTTTTTTTATTGGAAAATTTATCAAGGCTTATTGAAAATAAAAACTATTGACAAAAGAAAAAATTGTAATTATTTTAAAATATGATGTTTTGTATTATAATTTGGAGGCGAAAATATGGAATTAAGTAAGGCACAGTTAAATTATATACTGGCTATAAAACAGCTTGCTGGTGGCAAGGTTACACAAAAATATATATGCGAATATTTGGGTGTAAAAAAGTCTACAGCCAGCATAGCCTTGAAAAATTTAGAGGAAAATGGCTATATAAACAAGTCAGAAAATAATTATATTCTTACAGAAAAATCTTGGGAAATTTTAAATCAAACTGACAGGGAAAAGTTTGAATTTATGTCACTATTTAATGGCTTTTTTGGTATAGAAAAGGAGCTTTGTGAAAATGAATACAAGAAGATATGTGGTAGTTTTAGCAAAGAATTTATAGACAAACTTACACAGCTTAGAGAAAGAAAATATAATTTTGAAATAAATAAAAATAGTAAAAGCGAAAAGACAATGAATATAGAATTTGGCAAGTATGAAATACCTTTTCAGGTTGTGCAAGGTAGTGGAGAAAGCCGTTCTATGGGAGATAAAGGCTTTTATCATCCTGCAATTTTGGTTGTGGAAAAAGATTGTCAGTATATAGTATTAAAATCTAAAGAGATATACTATAAATCAAAAACAAGTCAAATTTTAAAGGGCAAGTTACAGGAGCTTTATTACTTAGATACAAATATGGCGTGGGTATTGTCTAAGCAAAAAGAAGAAAGTAACTGGATAATTCCTTTGAAAGAAATATTGTACCAAAAAGATGATTTTGAAAAGGCGTCAGTTGGTATAATTAAAATAAAAGTAGCAGCTACAACAATGAAAATGCCGGAATCAATAGCAGAAATTACATTTAATTTTAAGTTATTAAAGAAAATCGAAGAGTAGTTATTGAAATAAAAATATCAATAAAACTGTTGACAAAGGCTGAAAAAGACAATATAATGTCGAAAGGTTAGCATAAGCTAACAATGGCTTTAAGTGTTTTGAAAAAGGTGGGCAGCCAAGCCCCTATACAAGTTTATATTGTTTTTAATGATTAAGGAATGGCTATTATAGCTGTTCCTTAAATTTGTAAATGGGGAAATTTGATTTAGGTTAGATAAAGCTAACTGTACAAATCATAGTGAAAAATACTTTTAAAGCTTTAATTTTTATAAATGAGTTGGCAATAACTAACTTAATTTTAAAAAGACTATTTTAGTCTACAGCACATAAAAGGTAAGTTGGATATAATTTACTTTTAATGTTTAAAGAAATGAACTATAATATTTTTGTATGTTTTTGACTATTTTTAGGAGGAAATAAAAATATGAAATACAAGAGATACCTTTCAGTTTTTCTGGCTAGTGCAATGGCGGTATCAAATGCTCAATTAAACACTTTGGCAGATGTGGACACAGGTGTTGAAAATGTAACAGAGGTGGAATCTGAAAATACAGATTTTTCTGAGGAAGAATTTGTTTCTGAAGAACAGACAGAGGAAACCACAACAGAGGAAACAACAGAAGAAGTTACAAGTGGAACTGATGAAGGATACATAGAAGAAACAACAGAAAGCAATATTGATGAAGACAATACAGAAAATACAACAGAAAGCGTATTTGAAGAAGTTGTAGAAAATCTTACAGAAAATAATATTATTTCAGATTATGTTTCTTATTCAGAGAATACATTAGATGACGGAAAATATACAGCTGATATATCTTTCCTCAATGAAAATATTGACACAGAATCAATGGCTGGCAGATACTTTAACGGTACACAAGTGCCAGTAACAGTAGAAAATGGCAAGGTTAAGTTGAGAATAGAATATACAACAGACTTGATTGATAGCCTTGGTCAAAAAATAGGCGATGACATTACAGACCTAGAGGTTATGACAGAGGGCGACAAGAAATATGTTGAGCTTACTTTAAATAGTGTTGATGAAGTTGGTTACTTGCAAATGGTAGTAAATGCAGGTAGCTTTGGCAAAATGACACATATTGTAAGAGTAGTAGTTAAAACTGATACAGTTACAAAGGTTGAAGAAGAACAGGTTGTTAAATATAGTGTGCCAGTAAAAATGGTACAGGTATCAAATCCAACCGTTGAATCAATGGGTAACGGTGCTTTAAATGGAAATGCTGTTGTAACAGTAATGAATGGAAAATCAACCGTTGAATTAAATTTAAAGGCTACAAATTTTGCCGGATTATATGGTCATCTTACTAAGTTATGGAGCTATCCAGCATCAGAAAAAATGGACTATAGTTGGTGGGGCGATAGTGCTAATGAAATAGAGGCAGAAGTTGCAGAAACTTATATGGACTATGGCTTGCAGTATAATCAGGGAGATACAACAAAGTCAGAATTTATAAAGTCTGTAAAAATAGATAGAAGTGCTGAAAAAGAAAATTATATTTATGTTAGAATACAGGTTGATGCTATGGCTGGCTTTGACCAAGTAGCCAGACTTGACCTTGATTGGGATAATGCAGTTGTAATTGGCGATGAAGACACAACAGAAACTTCAAGTGAAACAACTACTGAGAGTACAACAGAAACAACTACTGAAACTACAACTCAGACAACAACTGAAACATCTACTGAAACAACTACAGAGGCTGTTACAGTAGCAAATGGCGAATATACAGGCAAAATTTCTATACTTAATGAAAAAACAGATGCAGATTCAATGGCTGGTAACTATTTTGAAAAGGAGAAAGCCTATATTGTATCTGAAAATGGCAAGTTAAAGGTAAGACTTGCTTACACAACTGACCTTATTGTTTCTCTTGCTCAAGTAATTGACGGAAATAGTAATGAACTTGAGGTAGTAAACAATGGCGAGAATAAATATGTTGAAATTACTCTTAATGGCGTAAATGATATTGCCTATGTTCAGGTAGTAGTAAATGCTGGTAAGTTTGGTCAGATGACACATATTGTAAGAGTAAAAGTTAATGCTGACAGTTTTGAAAAAATAGAAAATGAAAGCAAGGAAGTTTCTTATAGTGTGCCAGTAAAAATGGTACAGACAGCAAATCCAACTTTAGAATCTATGGGACATAGTGCCCTAGACGGAAATGCTATTGTGACAGTAAAAGACGGAAAATCAGTTGTTGATTTAAAGTTTAAGGCTGTTACTTTAAATGGACTTTATGGTCATTTAATAAATATGTGGAGTTATCCAACTGCTGACACTATGGATTACAGTTGGTGGGGAGATAACAATTATGAAATTCCAGCAAAAGTAGTTGAAAAATATATGGACTACGGTATGGAATATACAAGTGGCAATCTTGAACAATCTGAATTTCCAAGAGTAATGAGATTGGAGAGAAATGCCGAAAAGGAAAATCACATTTTTGTTAGAGTTGATGTAGATGCTATGGGTGTTTACAATCAGGCTGCCAGAATTGATTTTGATTGGGATAATGCAAAGGTTATAGAAAATGATAATACAGAAAGCATTGTTTCAGCACCTGTTATAAATGTAGATAAGACACAGGCTAATAATAGTGAAAAGGTAAGTGTAAGTATTACTTCTTCAACTGAAAATGCCAAAATTTATTATACAACTGACGGTAGTGAGCCTGATGAAAATTCAGAACTCTACAATGGAAAATTTGAAGTAAACGCTTCGTCTGTTTTTGGTGGCGATGTGATTATAAAGGCTATTGCAATAAAAGACGGAATGGTAAATTCAGCTGTAAATAGTGCAACTGTTACATTTGCACCACAGAAAAAGGTTGTTGTGGCAAATAATGAAGAATTAGGTGCTAAAATAGAGGTGGTGGAAGGCTCTGTAGCTAGTGATGTTACAATAGATAAACTTGAAAAAGATAGTGAAAAGGTTGAATCATTAAAGGACATTATTAATAAATCAGTAAATAGTAAAATTATGAATATTGATTTTGCCCTTAATGAAAATGCTGAAAATCTTCTTTTAAGTGCTGATGTAACAAACTTTGACAAGGCTTCAACAAAACTTTACAAAGTAACAAATGACAATAATTATGAAGTTGTTGAGTCTACAATAGCTGACAATATTCTTAATGCTGAAATCAGTACAGAGGGTATTTATATAATTGCAGATTTAAAGAGTACAAATGGTGGTGGCAGTTCAGAAACTATTGAAGACGGCAAGTATTGGATGCCTATAGCTTTATGGAATGCAAATATTGACCAGGAATCAATGGGAAATTCAGCTTTTGAAAATAACAGACAGGCTTTAGTTACTGTAAATAATGGCATTGCAACTGTAGAAGTTGCGTCTAATCCAGTAGCTGTAAGTGGTTATACTTCTGCTTTAAAAAGTATTCAAAGTAGTGATGCAACAATAAAGGTTTTATCTAAAGCTCCATTTACTACAAATACAAAATTTGACGGTAAGGAACATAAATTTGACTATGTTTCTAAATTTTCTTTCACTACAAACTATATGGAAAAAGAATTTTTAAATGTTCAAATTAGTGTTCCATATACTCCAATGGACGGTGTTATGGCTAGTGCTGGCGGAAGTCTTTCTGCTAGATTAAAACTTAATTGGGATTCAATGAGCAAAACAGATGATAGTGCTACTTTAAATCCTGATTCTTCTTCAGCAAATGGCTCAAGTAGTTCTGGTGGTGGAAGTTCTGTAAATACAAGTAATGAAGATACTGGTATTAAAATTGAAGCTGATGAATTTGTATTTGATGACGGTACAACATTTAGCACAGATGCTGTAAGCTCTGGGGAGGAATATAAAACAGCTGAAAGCCTTTTAGGAAATACTGATTTCAGACTTTTTGATATTAAGGCTTTAGTAGGTAGTAGCGAAGTTAAGCCAAATGGTCAGGCTAAGGTCTATATTCCAATAAAGGATAATGACAAAAGTGTTGTTATTTATAGAATAAACAAGGGCGATAAGACTACTGAACCAACTAAAACTGAACTTGAATACACTATTTCACAGGATAAGAAGTATTATGTAGTAACAGTTAAGGAATTTGGCTTATTTGCTGTAGCTGAAAGCACAGGAGAAGTCAAGGAAGAAGAAAAAACTGACACAGTTACAAAGGAAGAAAATACAAATACTGATAATAATAAAATAGCATTTAATGATATTGAAAATCATTGGGCATATGACAATATTTTATCAGCTGTAAATATGGGTCTTTTCACAGGTGTAAGTGATACTGAATTTGCTCCTAACAAAACAGCAACAAGAGCTATGTTTGTTACTGTTTTAGGCAGACTTGCCGAAGTTAGTACAAGCAAGACAGGAGATAACAAGTTTACAGATGTAAAAAATAACGATTACTTCTATCCATATGTAATGTGGGCAGTTGAAAACGGCGTTGTAAGTGGTTTAAGTGATAGCAAATTTGGTTCTTCAAACAATATTACTAGGGAACAGATGGCTGTTATGCTTTACAATTTTGCAAAAAGCCAAAGTATTGAACTTAGCAATATTTATTCAGGTAGTAATTTTAAAGACGCCGGCAAAATAAGTAGTTGGGCAGTTGAAAGTGTAAATGCACTTGTAAAGGCTGGTATTTTAAATGGCAGAGATAATGGCAACTTTGACCCTAAGGGAACAGCTACAAGAGCAGAAATTGCAACAATGTTTGTAAAGTTTTTAGATGCTTATATGCCACAAAATGAAACAACAGAAAATACAGATGAAACAGAATAGTTATTTGGGGAGGTTGAAAAGACCTTCCCAAGTTTAAGTTAATGAAAGGAAATAATAATGAAAAATATTTTTAGAAAAATAGGAGCGTTGGCATTATGTACTATATTAATGGTAGGTATTATGGTGTCAAGTGCTTTTGCAATAACAGACGGTACATATACAGTAAAAACTGTAACATCTTATGTTAATCCAGACACAGGCAAAACTGATGACGGTGGTACAGGAAATTCTGAATTAGGGGAAGGAATGTGCAGAAGTGTAATAGATGAGAATGCTGAAATAGAACAGAAAAATGGCAAAGTTACTGTTACAATGCGTATGAAATTATACAGTAATCTTTCAAATATTAGAATTGCAACTCAGGAAAGTCCAAAGGGCAAGTATAATGAAGTTAAATACAATGTTTTAGAGGAAAGTTCATCAACAGATAGTGCAGACATTCAGTTTGAACTTCCAAGTGCAGATGCCTATGTTCAGACAAAAATGTATGTAGTGCCAATGGGCAGAGATGTGTGTTTCTATTGGAAATGTGATACTTCAAAGGCTGAAAGCTCAGATGGAAAATTAGAGGAAGAAAAGGTTACAACAAAGAAACAGACAGCAGGAGATAAATTTACTGATATTACAAATCATTGGGCATCAGATGCAATTAAGGCTGTTGTAAACAAAGGCCTTTTTAGTGGTACTTCTGATGTGACATTTTCTCCGGATAAGGAAATGACCAGAGGTATGTTCGTAACTGTTTTAGGTAGATTAAGTGGCGAAAATATTTCTGGTACTACTACTTTTACTGATGTAGATAATTCAGTTTATTATGCTCCATATATTGCGTGGGCAAATAAAAACGGTATTGTAAATGGTGTAAGCAGTACATCATTTAGTCCTGATACACCGGTAACTTGTGAACAGGCTGCTATTATACTTGTAAAATATGCACAATATAAGAATATTTCCCTTGAAACAAAGAGTATTTCTCCTAGTACAACAGGTGTAAGTGAATGGGCAAAGGAAAATGTAATTAAAGCAGGTAAGGCAGGCATTATTACAAAGCAAAATACAAATGGCTATGATTATACTTCTCCAGCTACAAGAGGAGATGTTGCCTCTATGATTAATAACTTTATGACATATTACGGAAAGTAAGAAAGGAGAATACATAGTGAAGTTAAAAGCAATAGCTTTAATATTGTGTTTTGTGTTGGTGTTAGGCTGTTTTACTGGTTGTGGCAAGAAAACTTCAGAGGAAGAACAGGTTACAGAGGTAACAGAAGAAACAAGCACGGAAACTACAACTTTAGCGATTACAACTCAAACCACAACTGTAGTTACAACAGAAACAACTACTGTAAAGACAAGTGCTATAAATTCATCACCTAACACGACAGCAAAGTCTACAGGTGGAAGTACAGGTAAAGTCAATTCTGCTGTAATTGCAGAGGCCAGTTCCGGCAAAAAACAGCCAGTAAGTAAGGCTACACTTAATGCTACAAAGCCTAAGGAAACTACAACTCCAACAGGTGCTAGAATAGTAGCAACTTCCGCTGCTGTTTGTGATATTATGGATAGACTTGGTATTGGTCTTGTAGGTGTGCCACAGACTTCAGTTACAGCCATAGCATCAAGATACAATGGTGTAAAGACAGTTGGTTCGCCAATGTCACCGGATATGGAAATTATAAAGAGCTTAAATCCAACTGATGTTATAGGTCCGGATACTTTAAAAGGGGATTTAGAAATAAAGTATAAAAATATTGGCGTTAATTCTACATTTTTAAATTTAAGAAGTGTAAAAGGTCTTTATGACAGTGTTAAATTAGTAGGGGACAAGTATGGCAAAAGTGCAGAGGCAGATGCTATTGTAAAGGAATATAATGAATTTATTTCAAGTTACAAAAATAAGCATAGTGGCAAAAGTCCAAAGGTACTTGTGCTTACAGGTCTTCCTGGTAGCTATCTTGTAGCAACACAAAATTCCTATGCCGGTTCACTTGTTGAGCTTGCCGGTGGTACAAATATATTCCACGATGCTACAAAGGATTTTCTTACTGTAAATCCGGAAGAAATGCTTGCTCGTGACCCTGATATTATTATAAGAACAGCTCATGGTGTTCCAAAAGAAGCCCTTGAAATGTTTGACAAAGAGTTCTCCACTAATGATATTTGGAAACATTTTAGGGCAGTTCAAAATGGCAAGGTTTATGATATGGACTATATGCTTTTTGGTATGAGTGCAACATTTGACTATCCACAGGCATTAGCTGACCTTGAACCAATACTTTATGGTGATTGATATGAAGTGTAAAAAAATATTAAGTTTTGTAATTATATTAATATTGTTGGCTGTACTTTTTGTTGTGGCTGTAAATTCCGGTAGTGTAAAGGTTTCCTATGGGGAACTTTTAAAGGGAATTTTTATTGAACATAATGACAATGTAAATATTATTTTGGATTTAAGATTTCCTAGAATATTAATAGCAATGTTGTCAGGTGCAGCCTTAGCTGTAAGTGGTGTGCTTTTTCAGGCTGTTTTGAAAAATCCTCTTGCTGACCCTGGAATTATAGGTATTTCCTCTGGTGCAGGTTTCGTAAGTGCGATTATTATAGCCTTTTTCCCGACTTGGTTTTTGTTTACTCCTATATTTTCATTTTTAGGGGGTATGGTAGCCTGTGTCCTTGTCTATAGCCTTTCCTATAAAAATGGCTTTTCGCCCCTTAGAATTATACTTGTGGGTATAGCAATTAATGCGGTATTTTCGGGCTTATCTAGTGGTTTTGGCTCTATGAGTAGTCAAAATTATCAAAGTGCATCAGAACTTATTAATGCAAATATTTCAATGAAAACTTGGAATGATGTAAAACTTTTAGGCGTTTATGTTGTGATTGGGCTTGTGCTTGCTTTTGTGATTTCTGGCAAGTGTAATCTCCTTGCTCTTGAGGATAAAACAGTACGAGGTTTAGGTGTAAATGTAAATGGGCTTAGGGTTGTAATATCTATTGTGGCTGTATTGCTTGCATCAATTACAACTGCCGTTGCTGGAGCAATAAGTTTTGTTGGTCTTATTGTGCCACATATGGGTAGATTGCTTGTAGGTAGTGAGCATAAATTGCTTGTGCCATTTTCAGCATTGTTAGGTGCTTTTGTAATGCTCCTTGCTGATACAGTAGGCAGACTTATTGCCTATCCTTATGAAATTTCTCCGGCAATTATAATGTCAGTTGTTGGAGGACCTTTCTTTATTTTTCTTCTTAAAAGGAGTGATAAAACATATGGAAATTAAAAATGTTGAATTTTCTTATGGCAATTATAAGGTTTTAAATGATATTTCGTTTAAAGTACAAGAGGGAAAAATAACTACTATTATAGGAGCAAATGGCTGTGGCAAGTCTACACTTTTCAATGTTATAACAAAGAACTTGAAACCACAAAAAGGTAGTGTGTTGCTAAATGGGGAGGATATAAAACATATTTCTCTCAAAAACTTTGCAAGACAGGTTGCCATTGTACATCAGTATAATACAGCACCTAATGATATTACAGTTGAAAAACTTGTAAGTTATGGTAGAATAGCACATATAGATAAAGGCAGAAGAAATTATGCTGATGATGAAAAGTACATAGATTTTGCTATGGAAGTAACAGGTGTTTCTGAATTTGCCAAAAAGCAGATTTCTAATCTTTCCGGTGGTCAACGACAAAGGGTATGGATAGCTATGGCTTTGGCACAAAACACAAAAATTCTACTTTTAGACGAACCCACAACTTATCTCGATGTAAGATACCAAATTGAAATATTGAGATTGGTAAAAAAATTAAATACAGAATATGGAATTACTATTATTATGGTTCTTCACGACATAAATCAGTCAATAGCCTATAGTGATTGTATTATTGCTATGAAAGACGGTAAAATTTTGGCAGAGGGCAATCCAAATGATGTTATAAACGAGGAACTTATTAAAAATGTCTATGGCATAGAGTTAAGCGTAAAGAGGATTGGAGAAAATAAAGTCGTGTTGACGGTATAGAGAAGTTGATACACAAAAAGTACAATATATGATTGACAATATTTGTTACCCAGTATATAATGAAACAAAAAGGGGCGTATAAATATGTCAGTAAATAAAAGATGTCCTAGTTGTGGATATACAGTTGAAGATGGAATGATTTCTTGCCCGATGTGTGGAGAGCCACTGGATATTAAGATTGTTAAAAAAGGCCACCCAATATTATCGGTTGTACTTCTTTTAGTTTTATGGCCTATAGGTATAGCAATTATGTGGGCAACAGAAACATTTCAGAAAAGAACCAGAGTAGTAATAACTGTAATTTATCTACTGCTATTTCTTGTTGCCATAGCTATGGTAGCTACAAATAAACCAACTGTAACAAAGGGAAATGGTACGGCGGTATACATAACTAGCGAATATTTGGAAAGCAATCTCATTTGAGGTTGCTTTTTTATGTGAAAATATTGTTTATATGATGTAATATTAGTTTTATTTTGTATTATTTTATGATATACTAAAAACAATATTTATATTAAGAGGTGGTAAAAATGAGAATATTTCACTTGTCTGATTTACATATTGGTATTAGGCTATACAATTACGACTTGAGGGAAGAACAGGAATATATTTTTAACGAAATTATAGAAAAGATGCAGGAATATAAGCCTGATGTTATTGTTATTGCTGGGGATATTTATGACAGGGCTATGCCGTCAGGAGATGCCATTGAAATGTTTGACAGATTTATTAATAAAATCAGGGAAACAGACAGTAGTATTATTATAATGATGATTAGTGGTAATCACGACAGCAGACAGCGTATAGGCTGTTATGGAGAAATATTGGAAAAACAGGGATTGTATATGGTAGGTATACCACCTAGAACACAAGAGGACTATATAAAAAAGGTTACTTTACAGGACGGTTTTGGCAATGTAAACTTTTATCTATTGCCCTATGTAAGTACAGCTGATATTAAAGGTGTACTGGGGTACAATATGGAGCAAAAAATTTCGTACAATGAGGCAGTTCACAAACTTATTGAAAGAGAAGATATAGACGAAAGCCAAAGAAATATTATTGTAAGTCATCAATTTTACATTCCTACAGGGGAAGATGCCAAAAATATAGAGCGAACAGAATCCGAAGTAAAAACAGCGGGCAATATAGATTATGTAAATGCTGATGTGCTTGAAAAGTTTGACTATTCAGCTTTAGGACATATACATAAGCCTATGAAAGTAGGTAGTGAAACCATACGATATTGTGGTACACCTATGGCATATTCAGTAAGTGAAGCGGGGCAGAAAAAAGGCATATTAATGGTAGATATAGGAGAAAAAGAAGCGGAAGTAGAAGTTACAAATTTACCTTTAACTCCAATGAGAAATGTAAGAATAATAGAGGGAAAATTTGAAGAATTAATAAAAGAACATTCTGAGGATTTTGTGACCGTAGTATTGACAGATACAGAAGAAATTGAAGCATTAGATATGCAGGAAAGATTAAAAATAGCTTTTCCTAAATTACTTGAAATCAGAAGAAATAATGTAAGGCGAATAGACAATGAACTTGAAATAGAAACAGAAGATACTCTTAAAAGTCCTTATGAATTAATTTGCAAGTTTATACCTAGCCTTAAAGACGATGAAAAAGAACTTATAAAAAATGTTATAAATGAAGTAATGCTAAAGGAGGGAGAATAATGCGTCCTATATCTTTAAAACTTAATGCTTTTGGCTCTTATGGAAAAGAAACTTTAATAGATTTTACTAAGCCTACACAGAATTTATTTCTTATAACAGGAGATACAGGTTCTGGCAAATCTACTATTTTTGATGCTATAGTTTATGCCCTCTATGGTGCTGGGCAGGAAAATGAATTAGAATACCAAAGTAACTTTTCATACAATGCCAAACAGCCAAGTGTTACATTTACCTTTGCAGAATCGTCAGAAGAAAATGCAAAGCAGTACACTATAATTAGAACTCCTAAATATTACAGGTATAAAGAAAATAGTAAGAAGAAAGTTCTTGCTAAAAAGCCGGAAAATCCTACAGTTACATTAATTGAAAATAATAGTGGTAACAGTTGGGATAAGAAAAATGGTGCAGATGATAAGATTATAGATATTGTAGGCTTAAATAAAAACCAGTTTATGCAGGTTGCTATGATAGCTCAAGGGGAATTTATGAATGTTATTAGAGAAAGTTCTAATAACAAAAAAGAAATTTTCAGAAAGCTTTTTAATACTGAAATATATGATAAAATAGCTGATGCTTTGGGAAATAGAAAAAAATCGTTGGAAAAACAAATAAGCACAATAAAGACAGAATGTCAAACTGAATTATTAAATGTAATCTTAAATGAAAATTATGCAAAATATGCTGAATTAAAGGAATATTTAGATATACTTCAAGATGGCAATATGTCCATTATAAATGAGTTTATTACATTGTTTAAGGATTATTGCAACTATCTTAAAGCACAGTATGACAATATATGTGCAAAT
This sequence comes from Eubacterium sp. CAG:274, assembly GCA_000432155.1. Lineage (GTDB taxonomy): Bacteria > Bacillota > Clostridia > Lachnospirales > CAG-274 > CAG-274. Next base: position 69,812 of record FR888508.1, on the reverse strand, counting down.
AATGAAAAAAACAATGACGCCTATGAGAAAGCAAGTGCAGATTTGACAGAGGCCAACCAAATTTTAGTAGCTTTTGTTGAGTATGAAAATGCAGAAAAGATTTTGGCTCAATGCAAGGAACAAAAAGAGGCAATAGCTGAAAAGGAAAGCTTGTTGAATAAAATAAATGATGCCTATGTTGTAAAGCCTTATTATAATAATTATGTTAATGCAGAAAATGCAAAAAAGGATTTGGAAAACAAAATAAATACCCAAGAACAATCTTTGCCGGAATTACAAAGTGCTTTCAAAAATGCAGAAAATAAATTAAAGGAAACAGAGCCTTTATTCGAAAATGCTAAAAAAGAATTTACAGAAATAAGCAGTAGTGTAAATTCAGCACTTAAAATGTTTGAGCAAAAAGAAAAAATTGAAAAAGAACTTGAAAGTATTAAAGAGCAGTACATCAAGGCTGTTGATTTAAAAACAAAAGAAGAAAAAGAAATTGAAAGTATAAATAATTTATTAAAGGAAAATAATGAAATAAAAGAAAACTATAAGAATGCCAATGTTGAAAAGGCACAGTTGGATAACGAAATAAAAGAGTGCAAAAGTATAGTAGATAAAAATGAAAACATAGAAAATGTACAAAGTCAGATAAAAGAATTACAGGAAGAATGTACTAGAAAACAGAGAGAATTTACAGATTGTCAGGAACAGTACAATGCTGTAAATGGAGAGTACGAACGCATAAATAACAGATTTCTAAGTGAACAAGCTGGTGTATTGGCTAAGGAATTAAAAGACGGAGAACCTTGTAAAGTTTGTGGCTCAACAGTTCACCCTAAGCCTTATGTAAGTAACGAAAGTATTGAAATACCTACACAAGAAGAAGTAAACAACGCTAAGAAGAAAAGGGATTTAATTGATAAAAAACTTCAAGAAAAGTCAATGGAGTGTAACAATATTATAAAAGATATTAAAAATTTGGAAAATAATTATAGTCAGGCTTGTGATGAAGTTTGTAAATTGCTTAATATATCTTCAAAGGAGTCAATTACAGAGGTATTAAATGAAAGAAAAGCTGATTTGAATAAAAAATATGCGGAAAATAGGGCAAGTATTAAAATTTTAGAAAAGGCTGAAAATACTATTTCTGAATTAAATGAAAAAATAGAGAAAGAAACAGAGTTACTAAGTACATATGACGCAGAAGTAAAAGAGTACAACGAAAAACTTATAAAAACAGAAACTGCTTTAAGTGAAATGACAAATAATTCTGACTATAGTTCAAAAGAAGATGCAGAAAAAGCAATAAATAAAGCAGAAATAAACAAAAATGACCTTGAAAACAAGTATACTGTTGCTAAAAATGAAAAAGAAAATACCAAAATTAAATTGGAAAATGCAGAAACACTTTTGGAGGAATACAAGAAAACTTTGCCAAATGCTGTTGAGGAAATTGCAAAAACTGAAACAGAGTACAACAATATTTTGTCAGAAAAGAATTTCAATGATAATAGTTGGAATGAATATATAGAAAAATATAGTCAAGACCAAATAAATGAAATAACAACTGAAATTAATAAATACAAAGATGATTTAAAATCAGCTGAAACTCAGAAAAAATCAGCCTTGAAATATATTAATAATAAGCAAAAACCAGATATAGATGCTTTAAGTAGCAAGGTAGAGGAATTAAGGGAAGACAAGAAAAAATCTGATGAAGAAAAAAATATTATGTTTAATTCCCTTAAAAATAATAATGGCATTTTAAACCGTATTACAGAGAAAGTTGAAAATCAGACAGAAATTTTAAAAGATTATAACAAGGTAAATGTTATAGCCGATTTAATATCAGGTTCAGCAAGTAAACAAGCCAAAATTGACTTGGAAACCTTTGTTCAAAGATACTATTTACAGAATATTCTTCATTCGGCAAACAAGCGATTTGAAAATATGACAGGTGGTCAGTTCCAATTGATATTAAAGGACCTTAATAAAGCGGGAAAAAGGGCCAATGAGGGACTTGATTTAATGGTTTATTCTTTGGTAACTGGTAAGGTAAGAGAAATAAAAACTCTTTCCGGAGGAGAGTCGTTTATGGCGGCACTTTCTTTGGCACTAGGTATGGCAGACCAAATAAAGAGTAAAAAAGGTTCTATTAACCTAGATATGATGTTTATTGATGAGGGCTTTGGTTCATTAGATGATAGGTCAAGAGCACAGGCTGTAAATGTACTTATAGAAATGGCAGGCAGTGATAAACTTATAGGAATTATTTCTCATGTGTCAGAATTAAAGCAAAATATAGGCAACCAGCTTATTGTATCTAAGAATGAAAGTGGAAGCACTATAAAATGGAAAATTGATTAAAACTGGAATAAAAATAAAATTATTGGCAATAATACATAGTATAAAAATACTGTAAAAAAAGCTATATTATATTAAATAAGAGAAATAATACATTATTTTTATGTAAAATGGTGTTGACTTTTAAATAAAATAGTAATATAATGACCACAAGGCAAAAATAAAAATATAGAACGCTATGCCTTTGAGAAAGTATTTTTTATATTCTAAATATGTGGGAACTTTTGGTTACATATTAGGAGATTTCACAAAAATAAACAGAATATAAGCTACTAAATATTAATTGTATTATGGTAAATGATTATATTAAATTAAATGTCTTATTAGTAAATTTATAGTGTGTTTTGATTAAAATTCGCTATATGGTTGAATGATAGGCGTTAGGTAGTTGACTGCTTATTTTATTACATAAAATAGGAGGAAAAAGGATTATGAATGCTTTTTTAACAAATTATCTTGCAAATATTATACCAGTATCATTTGAAATTGAAAGTAAAGGCGAGGTTACAAAAGTCGGTAAAGATGAACCTAAATTCAGAGTGTTTATCAACAACAATATTAGTAAAACAGAATTAGTGACAAGTACATCCCTTGCTTTAGGTGAGGCCTATATGCGTAAGGATATTGATGTAGATAAGGATTTATTTGAAGTTTTAGATTCTTTTCTTGGACAAATGGGGAAGTTTACAACAGATAAGAAGAAACTTAAAAATCTTATTTTTACATCAATGACAAAGAAACATCAAAAAGAAGAAGTAAGTTCACATTATGATATAGGTAATGATTTTTACAAACTTTGGCTTGATGAAACAATGAGCTATTCTTGTGGGTATTTTAAAAATCCTACAGATACTCTTTACGATGCACAGGTAAATAAAGTACATCATATTTTGGACAAGTTACAGCTTAAAGAGGGTATGACCCTTTTGGATATAGGTTGTGGCTGGGGCTTTTTGCTTAAAGAAGCTGCCAAGAAATACGGTGTAAAGGGCTACGGTATTACTTTAAGTAGCGAACAAAAAAAGAAATTTGAAGAAGATATAAAGAAAGAACATTTGGAGGACAAGTTGGAGGTTCATTTAATGGACTATAGAGAGCTTGAAAAGTCTGGCTTACAGTTTGATAGAGTTGTAAGTGTAGGTATGCTTGAACATGTTGGCAGAGGTCATTATGACTTGTTCTTAAAGAATGTAAATGCTGTTTTAAAGCAGGGTGGCTTGTTCTTGCTTCACTATATAAGTGCCTTAAAGGAACATGAGGGCGACCCATTTATAAAGAAATATATTTTCCCAGGTGGTGTAATACCTAGCTTGAGAGAAATAGAAGATATAATGCCGGAGTACAATTTCTATACCCTTGATATTGAAAGTTTAAGAAGACATTATTCAAAGACATTACTTTGTTGGAGAGAGAATTTCCTTAAACATTGGGACGAAATTGTGGCAACTAAGGGCGAAGAATTTGCCAGAATGTGGGATTTGTATTTAGCTAGTTGTGCTGCTACATTCCACAATGGTATAATAGATTTACACCAGATTTTAATGTCAAAGGGCGTAAACAACGATTTACCTATGACAAGAATTGTATAATTAATAACCATATCCCGACTGTAGCAAATGCAGTTGGGATATTTTTTTGAAAAAATTGTGCTATTATTGTAATATTAAAAAAGTTTGAACAATGTCGTTTTTTGTTGACTTATAAGTTTTTTTGTTCTATGATATATAATTGTCAGAAATTATTTAAGATTGGGATGCTTATAATGAAATTAAAAAAAATGACGGAAAAGGTAAAACAAATTTTTACTAAACCTCTGAAGTTTTTCAAAGGCAGTTCATCTGAAAATGATGTTTTTGAAAAATGGTCAGAAGCTAGTGGAAAAGAAAAAATCAAAATCATAGGCAGATTTATCAAACAGAAAAAATCTTATGTTATAGTTTGCGTATTTGCTGTTGTTGTGATTGTAGTAAGTGGAGTTGTTAATTTAAAAAATGGCGTTTTAACCAAAGAGGAAGAAATGGTAAATGCTGAAGAAATATTGACAGAATCTTCTTCCAGTACATCTACAACATATGCAGAATTAAATACAGAAACTACTTCTAATGGTCCTGTAGCTTGTCATTATAATGCTGACGGTAAATTGTATGGTAAAAAGGGTACATTTAGTGGCTTGTGGCCTCAGCTTGAAAAAGTGGCAAAGGCTAGTAATGAACAGTATATAAAGGACTTAATGGTCTATGTTGGGGATAATACAGAACTTGAAAAGTCTAAGTACGAGGAAGATAAGTTCACTAAAATAAACGGTTATGGTACTGTTCATTGGCACCAGTTAGGACACAAGTGGCCTAATAAATATTCTTGTGCTTATGGTGGAGGTAGTACAAGTAGCTCAAATAGTCTTTTTAAGAATATAAAGAAAGATGAAAAAATAGAGGCTGTTAGTGAGGCTGTAACTGAAAGCGTTGGCAAAGACGGAAAAGTTATAGAAGTTATGCCTGAAATTATGCTTTCCGATTCAGCTGTAAAGGTAGAGGAAGCAACTACTAAGGTTGTAGAAAAGTCTACAGAACAGACAACAAAGGCAAAGACAGCAAATAAGAATAAGAGTAAAACAGAACCAGCTACAGAATTGCAAACAGCAAATTCTGTAATAGAGGTTTCAGGTCTTGCTCCAGGTAAGGTATGGGCAGGCAATTCTTGTGGTGTTTGTTCCCTCGCTATGGCACTTTCAACACTTTCTGGTGTTACAGTTTCTCCTCCGGAAGTTGCTCTTGCAGCAAATCTTCTTATAGGTAATAGTGCTTGGTATCAGGTAATAATTTATTCTAAGTCACAGGCTAAGTTGGCACAGCTTGCAGGTTTCCCTGTTTATATGGAACCATGGAATGAGGCTAAAAAGTCAACTATGGACGCTTGTCTTGATGCAAATGGTGTTGCACTTTTTGTTTCAAAGGGTAGTGATTGGGTAGATTTTGGTGGCAGACATTATATTATGGTTCGAAATAGAGTAGGAGATAAGTATTATACAGCCGATTCAGGCAAAAATCCTACACATGGTTTTACTTACCAACAGCTTTCAGCCGGTTATTGCCAGCAGTATGTGGTGTATATTTATCCAAAGAATGTGGCTCAAAATAGTAACAAAATAAATAATAATAAAACAAATGCTACAACTAGCATAGCAAAATTAAATAAATAATGTATAAGCCTTTGCAAAGTAAAAATGCAAAGGCTTTTTTATATTGAATCGGAAAGATAAATCCGATGGCTTGTTTATCAAGCCACAAATTAACAAAGTTAATTTGTTCTGAATAACAAAAATTAATTTGTTTTAAGGGTTGAAATATCCAAATAGTCCATTATGTTATAGGCTAACATAAGATTAAAAATATATTGAGGGTCATCAAGGTCTTTACATAAAATTTCTCTTATTTTTCTCATTCTGTAATTTATAGTATTTCTATGAGTGTTCATAATAAGGGCAGTTTCCAGTATACTTGAGCCATGGTTTAAATACACCTTTAAGGTTTCAAAGTATTCGCTGTTGTGAATACTATCGTAGGCAATAATAGAGCTTAAAGTTGATTTTGCTATGCTTTCCAATATAGATTTATCCTGTGTTTCATAGAAAATACGGAATAGTCCTAGGTCTGAAAAATACTGTATTTTCACATTTGTAGAAGTAGCAACTTTATGGGCAAATACGGATTCTCTATAGCTTTTGTGTAGGTCAATTAAGTCATTTATACTAGAACCTATGCCAACATTTTCTACATAGTCGGTTAAGTCCCTTTTTCGTTCTTCCAAAATATTTTTAAACTCAGCAATTTCCTCATTGTACAGTACAAGTATAGTGTAATTGTTGTGGTTTATAATATTACATTTAGGGAGCAGAGATGAAATATGTTTTTTAGTCATTTCAGCCGAGTTTTTAGATGTAATTGTTACAACACAGTAATTTCCGTCCTTATCATATCCACCCTGTGTAATAGTTGGAATATAACTTTCACTATATTCTGGAGATATAAGAGCATTTTCAAAAGACAATGCAAGGGTATTGTCTATTAATGCCTGTTGAGATAACATCATACAAAAATCCTGCATTATTTCTGCAATGTGGACTTTCCACGGCATTGACAGGAGAGGAAAGTTCAATTTATTGGCATATTCGCACACTTCATCAGTTATATGTGCATCAAGAACATATCGCCCAGTATTTAGTATAAGTCCGCAACATTTTCTTTTTGCTAAAATATCAATCAAGTGGAGCATATCCTCCTGATTATGTATTTGCATACCGGTAGTTATTACCAGTTCATTAGCTCGTAAAAAGTCGTTGTTTTCAATATCTTCCAGTAGATAAACCCAAGCAACGGATATATCCAATAGGTTTTGGCGACAATGAAGTTTTATAGAATATTTGTTATTATCCTTTTGACAAAGTTCTTTTAAAGTAACAGACATAGAAACACCCCTTTCTTTTTACTATAATATATCATATTTTGATTTGTGCTACAAGCATAAATTACAGCACAATAGTTTAGGCTAAAACACAATTGACTTGTGTCACAATGATGACTATAATAAGGGCATAGCAAAGAACAAAGGCGTTCATGGTAATGAAAATTACTGTGGGCGTCTTTTTCGTTATATAAAATATTTTTTTGATATATGATTATGAGTTTGGAGGATGAATATTATGTTAAGAGACGAATTACCTAAGATTAAGACAGCACAGTTACCTGGTCCAAAGGCAGCAGAAATTATTGAAAGAAGAAAGAATATTGTTCCTAATGCAATCCGTTGCGTATACCCATGTGTTATGGCAAAGGCAGAGGGTGCTATTATTGAAGATGTTGACGGCAACTACTTCCTTGACTGGATTGGTGGCGTTGGTGTTTTAAATGTAGGTCATACAAACCCAGCACTTGTTGAAGCTGTTAAGAAACAGGCTGAAAAGTATTTCCATGGTATGTTCAATGTTGTAACTCACGAAGGTTACATTGAACTTGCTGAAAAGCTTGCAGCAGTTGCTCCTATTAAGGAAGACGAAAAGAAAGTAATGTTTGCAAACTCTGGTGCAGAAGCTGATGAAAATGCAGTTAAGATTGCAAAGGGTGCTACAAAGAGACCAAACATCATCGTTTTCTCAGGTGCTTTCCATGGTAGAACAGTTCTTACAATGACAATGACAGCTAAGAAAGCATATGCAGTTGGTATGGGTCCTTTCCCTGATGGTGTTTACAGAGCACAATTCCCTTACCTTTACAGAAAGCCAGAAGGTATGACTGATAAGGAATATATGGACGAATGTGTAAAGAGTGTTTACGATGTATTTGAAAACTGCTCTCCAGCAGAATATGTAGCAGCAATCGTTATGGAACCATTACAGGGCGAAGGTGGTTTTATCCCAGCTCCTATTGAATTTGTAAAGGCTGTTCGTAAGATTTGTGATGAAAAGGGTATCTTATTAATTGCTGATGAAGTTCAGTCAGGCTTCGGTCGTACAGGTAAGCTTTTCGCATCTGAATATTGGAAAGAAAATGGTTGTGCACCAGATATTATTGCAACTGCTAAGTCTATTGCCGGTGGTGTTCCACTTTCAGCTGTTATTGCTTCTAAGGAAGTTATGGATGCAGTTCCAGGTGGTACAATCGGTGGTACATACGGTGGTAACGCTTTAGCTTGTGCAGCTGGTCTTGAAGTATTAAAGCTTATGGACGAGGGTGGACTTGTAAAGCGTAGTCAGGAAATCGGTAAGAAAGTAATGGCTGCTTTCAATGAAATGAAAGAAAAGTACGAAGTTGTTGGCGATGTCAGAGGTCTTGGTGCTATGATTGGTGTAGAATTTGTTAAGGATAAGAAGACAAAAGAACCAAACCCAGAATTTGTTGGCAAGTTCATTCAGGAATGTGCAAAGAATGGTTTATTAGTTGAAAATGCAGGTATTTATGGCAATGTAATTCGTTTCCTTGCTCCACTTGTAATTACAGACGCACAGCTTGATGCAGGTCTTGAAATTTACGAAAACGCTATTAAGGCTTGTATGTAATTTGAGGTGAGCTTATGAAGCAGTTTAAGGTTGTTCCTACAATACAGGAATTTGAAACTTGCAAGGACTTTGCTGATACTTATGGTATCGGCAAAGGCGACCTTGTGTTTGTTAGTAACGGTACAAAAAATCGTCTTTTTCCAGAGTTAGATAATAGTGGGGCTATTGTAGTAAATTACAGAAATTATGGTAGTGGAGAACCAACAGACCTTATGGTCGAGGGTATCTGTAAGGATTTAGAGGGTAAAACATACAACAGAGTATTCTCTATTGGTGGAGGTACTATACTTGATGTTGCTAAGTTGTTTGCTCTTAAAACAGTTTCACCAGTAGTTAAATTGTTCAACAAGGAATTGGAAATTGTAAAGGATAAGGAGCTTATTCTTGTTCCAACAACTTGTGGTACAGGTAGCGAAGTAACAAATATTTCTATTCTTGAATTAACAGCTATTAATTCAAAGTTTGGTCTTGCTGTTGACGAGCTTTATCCAGACAAGGCTATTTTAATTCCAGAATTGCTTGCAGGACTTCCAATGAAGTATTTTGCAACAAGTTCTATTGATGCACTTATTCATTCTATTGAATCATTTACCTCCCCAAAGGGCAATGATTTCACAAGAATGTTTTCATTAAATGCTATGGATATGATTTTAAAGGGTTATCAGGAAATTGCTAAAAATGGCGAAGAAGCAAGAAAGCCTATTTTAAGACAGTTTATGCTTGCTTCTACATATGCAGGTATTGCATTTGGCAATGCAGGCTGTGCAGCTGTTCACGCAATGAGCTATCCTTTAGGAGCAAAGTATCATGTACCTCATGGCGAGGCTAACTATGCTATATTTACAGAAGTTTATAAAACATATATGAAACTTCAGCCAGTAGGTATTATTAATAAGTTAAATAATCATTTAGCTGGAATTTTAGGTTGTGGCGAAGATGAAGTTTATACAGAAATTGAAAAACTTTTAAATCATATTATTCCTAAGAAAGCACTCCATGAATATGGTATGACACAGGAAGATATAGCAGATTTCACAGAAACTGTAATGACAAAGCAGACAAGACTTATGAATAACAATTATACAGAATTGACTGCTGAAACAGTTAAAGAAATTTACAAGAGTTTATTTTAAGTAATTATAAGAGGAACAAAGAGGTTCTAAAAGGTGATGTTATGCCTTTTTGAACCTCTTTTTTAGTGTCTTTCGGATGAAAGTTTTAGAAAGTTGAGGGGAAAAATATGAACAAATCAGAATCTAAATTTAACAAAGTAATGGGCCCGTGGGATATATTAGTTATTGCCTTTGGTGCTATGATTGGCTGGGGCTGGGTTATTAATTCAGGGGACTGGATTGCAAATGCCGGCTTTATTGGCTCAATTATTGCATTTCTTATTGGTGGTGCTATGGTTGTATTTGTAGGTCTTACATATGCTGAACTTACAGCTGCTATGCCTCAATGTGGTGGCGAGCATGTTTTCAGCTACAGAGCAATGGGACCTACAGGGTCATTTATATGTACTTGGGCTATTATATTAGGTTATGTTGCTACAGCAGCTTTCGAGGCTGTTGCATTACCAACAGTAGTTACATATATATTCCCTCATTTCAATCAGGTTTATCTTTATACAATAGCTGGTAGAGATATTTACCTTTCAACAGTTGTTTTAGGCTGTGTTATGGCAGTTCTTATTACAGCAATTAACCTTGCCGGTGCAAAGACAGCCGCTATTTTACAAACTATTTTGACAGCACTTATTGCTTGTGCAGGTCTTTTATTAATTGGTGCATCTGTAGTAAATGGCGATATTGCAAATGTTGCAGGTCAGCTTTGGTCACATACAGATTCAACAGGTGCAGCTCAGAGTGTAGGTAATGGTGTATTAAAGGTTGCTTGTATGACACCTTTCTTATTTATCGGTTTTGATGTAATTCCTCAGGCTGCTGAAGAAATTAATGTACAGTATAAGAAAATCGGCGGTATAATGCTTTTATCTATTGGTTTAGCAGTAGTTTGGTACTTAATGGTTGTATTTGCTGTTTCTTATATTATGCCAAAGGAAACTATTTTAAATGAAATCAATTCACAGAATGGTCTTGTAGCTGCTAAGGCTATGGAAATTGCATTCCATTCTCCAGCTATGGCTAATGTACTTATTATTGGTGGTTTCTGTGGTATCATTACTTCTTGGAACTCATTCTTAATGGGTGGTAGTAGAGCAATGTACTCTATGGGCGAATCTCGTATGCTCCCTAAGATTTTCGGCGAACTTGGTAAGAAAAAGACACCAACAGCTGCTATTTTACTTGTAGGCTTCTGCTGTTTTATTGCTCCTTTCTTTGGCAAGGGTGTGTTATTATGGTTAGTAGATGCAGCATCATTTGGTTGTTGCTTTGCATATCTTATGGTTTCAATTTCATTCCTTATTTTAAGATATAAAGAACCAGAAATGAAACGCCCTTATAAGGTTAAGTGTGGTAAGGTTGTAGGTGTACTTGCAATTATCTTCTCTGGTTTCCTTACATTGCTTTACATTGTGCCAGTTAGCTTTGGTGCAGCTTTAGTATGGCAGGAATGGATTGTAGTAGGTACATGGTGCTTACTTGGTGTGTTCTTCTTCTTCTATTCAAAGGCTAAGTATAATGAAGAATTTGGTAGACATACTGATGTCGTTTTAGACGCAGAACTTGAATAAAATAAAATTATTGAAACGCCTGTGCGGTTTTGCATAGGCGTTTTTTGTGTAAAAAAACAACAAAAATGAATACTATAAGATTTAATTTTCCTTAAAAGCGGTAAAAAAGGGTGATTTACCTCCATTAATTTGAAAATATATGACATAAATCGAAAAAAGTCGACAAATCTTGATTAATTACGCAAGGGTTAGGAAATAATACTTTTAGTATTATAGACAAAATATGACAAAATATGTCAAATGGTCTTGAAAAATGTCGAATTTATGGTATAATTTAACTATATTGAAAAGTGTAACAATACTATTAGTATTGTTGGCGGAGGCTGTAGAATGAAATTATTTACATATTTGAAAAATCCGTCGGAAAGCAAAATCATACTGGAGTATGCAAAAGATGTTTTTGACGGAGTTAATATAACGGATTTTACCTCTGGGGAGAGCCTTATTGAAGAATGTAGTAATGCCAATAAAGATGATTTACTTATAATAGATATGATACTTGACTTCGACAATGTTGAAGAAGTATTAAGTGGAATAAGGGGCATTGGTTGTGAAATAAAAATTGTAGTTCTTGCTGGAGTAGAGTCTGAAATACTTATTAATAAAGCCATTGAGGCTGGTGGAGATTATGTTGCCTTAAAGCCTTACATTTTAAAGGAATTGTTTGCAACTATACAATCTTTAATGAAGGGCGAATTTAAACTGGACAAACAATGTGATTCACAGGTTTTTGTTAAAAGGTCTATGGTAGAGAAAGAGGCATCTAAAGCTCTTACAGACTGTGGAATACTTCCTAATGTAAAAGGATTCAGGTATTTAAAGTTTGCAGCCAAAGAGGGCTTTTTTGATTTCAGCGTCATAGACGGAATTACTAAAAATCTCTATCCCTTGTTGGCTAAAAGTTTTGATACATCAACAGAAAAGGCTGAACGGGCAATAAGACACGCTATTGAAGTAGCTTGGAAAAAGGAGAAATTTAATTCTGGTTTTGAAAAACTTGGATTTTCAAAGGAGGTTTATACTAAACGCCCTAAGAATAGTGAGTTTGTTTATGCTTTAGTAGAGTATGTTAAGAATATTGTGGTATAACAAAAAAGATTGAAACAATTATGCTTCAATCTTTTTTTATATTAGTCTAATATTATTCTTTTTGCTCCAACATATGTTCTTGTGGCATAGGGACTAGAAAGGCTTGTTAATTTTACGCCACTATCGGCTGCTTCAATAAAGTTGTTGTTTCCAACATACATACCAACATGGGAAATACCTGCACCAGAGGTATTGAAGAATACTAAATCTCCAGTCTGTAAATCGCTTTTCTTTACAGCTACACCCTGATTAAACATTGACCTAGATGTACGATTAAGTGTGATACCGTAGGCTTTGTAAGAACTGTAAACAAGACCAGAACAGTCAACACCTACATTTAAGTTTGTGCCACCCCATAAGTAAGGAGTGCCTATGTATTTCTGTGCATAGTCTACAATAGACTGTGCCTTTGAATTAGCAGTAACAGTTTCTACCTTGTTTTCTGGCTTTGTTCCAAAATGGAAGTCTAAATACTTTCCGTTTACATATCCTATCATATCATCATCATTTTTTACCTGTACCCAGCCGTTTTTAGCACCTAATACAGTTAAGTTGTAGCCATAAGGTAATCTTGTTATTTCTTCTGCCTTAGCATTTGAATCTGTACGCAATACAAGGAAGTCACTAGCATTAACAGAGGCATATAATGTATCGTCTGTGTTCTGTGCATATTCTCCCTTTTCATATACAGCATTTAAAAATGTTGCATTGTCGTTGTTTGATACTTCGTCTGCCTTAGCAATAGTAGTAAATATAGACGAAGTGATAACAGTTAATACAATTAACTTATTTATAAATTTAAAATGTTTCATAAAATTTACTCCTAATCGAAATATGTTACATAAATGTTACGAATATATTCTAAGACATTTTCCAGTATTTGTCAAGTCTTTTGCCTATATAATTAAGTTTTTTATAAGACATTTAAAATAAGTTTGTAACAATTAAAGGCTAAATTGTGCAACATATTTCTAAAAAATAGGAGTTTTTTGCTGAAAAATAATGATATTTATGAAATATAGTTAAAAAATGCTATATAAATAGGGCGTTTTTTGTGTAATATATTTTTCTAAAGTATTAAATTTGCTTAATAATTTTGAAATAATTATAAAAAATAGGGCAGAAATACTGTGAAAAGTTGAAATTATGACTTGGAAAATCATTGGATTGGTATTCTAAATTCAGGTTCTGTAATTTTTAATGTGGTCGAAATGACTACACCGACAAAAAATATGGGAATGTATAATGCTCATAAATTCCCCAAAATTTATGTTTTAGTTTAACATAGTTTAACACCATACTATTTGGCAAAAAGCTGTTTTAGTTCAAAACCATACTATAAAGAGTCCAAATTCACAATAAAAAAAGATGTGAGCAAATCACATCTTCTTCTATAAAATTATGTACTAATTTAAAATTCTTCTAGCACCAACATATGTTCTCTTTACATAACCATCGTTCATACTTGAGATTGTAACACCGTCACCAGCACCATTAGTAGAGTGAATATATTCATCATTACCAATGTACATACCAACATGCGAAATAATTGAATTACCACCAGTATTAAAGAATAATAAATCGCCTGGTTCAAGGTCAGCTCTCTGAACTGCTGTACCCTGTAAATACATATCTCTTGAAACTCTGTTTAACTGAACACCAAAGTTCTTATATACTGACATTACAAAACCTGAACAGTCAACACCGTTTTCAAGGTCTGTACCACCGTATACATAAGGTGTACCAATGAACTGCTTTGAATACTCAATAAGTTCATTTACATCAATAGTCTTACCATTGTAAGTTCTCTTGTTAGATAACTTAGATGATGAAGAAGTTGAAGCAGTATTCTTTATAGCTGAAGTAGCATTTTCAGTTTTGTTAGCTGGCTTAGTACCGTTCTTAAAGTCGATATACTGAGCTGACACAAAACCCTTAGTGCCATTATCATCAGAAACTTCAACCCAATCCTTAGTTGTTGAAATAATGCTAAGGTTGTAACCCTCTGGTAAAGATTTAATAATTCTACCGTCCATACCAGCAGATTCTCTCATATTAAGAGATTTAGCATTAACTGTAGCATAAGCACCAGCATTCTGGTCTGAAACAGCCACACTAGCAGCAACAACTTGTCCAGCATTTTCAGTAACAGTACCTGAGTTAGAAGTATCAACCTTAGGAGCTGATTCTGAAACAGTTACCTGCTGTAAATATTTTAAAAGACTACCTTGCATAAACTGCTTATGTATATAGCCTGTCTTGTCGTTGAATTTTACCTGACACCAGTCGCCAGTAACACCAGTTGTTACAAGAACCTGCATTTTCTTAGCCTTGCCAAGAGATTCTGACGCTGTAGTTGGACTAACACGAACATTTACATCATCAGCAATACAAGTAGCATCTGTCTGAACAACCTGAACATAATCAGCAGAAATAAAGGCCTTTTTCTTGTCAGCTGTAGTTACTTCAAACCAACCGTTATTAGCATTAGCAACGATAGTTAATACATCATTTTTCTTAGCTACAGAAACTAACTGACCAGCAGTAGAGTTGTAAGAACGCAAGTTCACAACATCGCCTGTAACTTTTCCTAAATTTGAAGCAAAAGCACTTGTCACAAATAAAGACGAGAACAATGCACCTGCTACAAGGAATTTAGATATGCTCTTTAAATATCCCATATATCTCTCCCCTGTTGTATAAATAATTAATAAATATTACATAATTGTTACAATAGATTTTACACAAATTTCCTTTGATTGTCAATAGTCTATGGAATAAAAAAATAAAATTGTAATATTTATGTAGCATTTTAATTTTTAGAACATTTACATTAAAGTTGGTTTGTACAATAGTAATAACAAAGACGGTTTTGGATTGGATTTTTTGTAAAGTATAACGAAAAAAGTGTAAGGCTTTTGAAAAAAATATTTTAATGAATGGTAATACTATGTTCATATTGTTTTTGGTTTTAAAATTCCACTTTTTGTGATATAATTTTAGTCAATGGTTTTAAATGAATATAATAGGAGAGAAAAATATGAAACAGATTATTTTGGCAACGAAAAATAAAAATAAACTTGTAGAGGTTAAGGCTGTACTGGGCAAGGATTACGAAGTCCTTTCTATGGAAGATATAGGCATTGATGTTGATGTAGAAGAAAATGGAACTACATTTGAAGAAAATGCAGCTATTAAGGCAGAGGCAATATGTAAAATATGTGGCAAACCTGTTATGGCTGATGATTCAGGTTTGGAAATAGACTACTTAGACAAGAAACCTGGTGTACTTTCTGCCAGATTTTTAGGTCACGATACATCATACGATATTAAAAATGCTAAAATATTGGAAATGCTTGAAGGTGTTCCAGAAGAAAAGAGAACAGCTCGCTTTGTATGCTCTATAGCAGTAGCTTTTCCAGACAGAGAAACAGTTGTTGTAAGAGATACTATTGAGGGTATAATAGGCTATGAAAGTGCCGGAGATAACGGCTTTGGCTATGACCCTATATTTTATGTGCCAGAGTTAAAAAAGACTACAGCACAGCTTTCTATGGAAGAAAAGAACAAAATCAGTCACAGAGGTAAAGCACTTGTTAAAATGGCTAATAAACTAAAGGATATGAATTTATGAGATTGCTAGTTATAAGTGACACACATGGCGATATATCAAAAGTGTGTAAAGTTGTAAATGAAATAAAAGATTTAATTGACGGTATTATACATTTAGGCGATATAGTGGAAGATGCTGACAAGTTAAGAAAGTTGTACAGTCAAATTCCAGTGTACAATATCTGTGGCAACTGTGACTATGGCACTAATGTTCCACCAATGAACATATTGGATTTTGAGGGCAAAAAAATATTTATCACACATGGACATCTTTTTAGTGTATACTATGATACTACTAAACTTGTTTACAAGGCTATGGAACTGGGTGCTGATGTTGCCTTGTTTGGTCACACACACATTCCACATTTGGAGAAAATTCACAATGTATATGCTATGAATCCGGGAAGTCTTACACAGCCCAGAGGTGGAAGTAAACCTAGTTACGGTATTATAAAAATTGAAAATGGTGTCATTACGCCATCGTTAGTAGAATATAAAGAAGATTAAAGAGGTAGAAAATGGACATTTTAAAGACATTGGAACAGGAATTTAAGTTAAAGCCTTTTCAGGTAGAAAATACTGTTTCATTAATAGATGAAGGAAATACTATTCCTTTTATTGCAAGATACAGAAAGGAAATGACAGGTTCACTTGATGATGAAACACTTAGAAATCTTTATGAAAGACTTGTCTATCTTAGAAATTTAGAAGAAAAAAGAGAGTCAGTTAAAAATTCTATTATAGAACAGGAAAAAATGACTGACGAAATAGCAAAGGCATTGGATAATGCTAAAACAGTTACAGAAATTGATGATATTTACAGACCTTTCAGACCAAAGAGAAGAACACGAGCTACTATAGCCGTTGAAAAGGGTCTTGAACCTTTAGCTACACTTATTCGTATGCAACAGGTTAATAAGCCGGTTGTTGACGAGGCGGTAAACTATGTAAATGCTGAAAAGGGCGTTGAAGATGCTGATGAGGCTATTGCTGGTGCTATGGATATTATTGCTGAAAGTATATCTGATGAGGCTGAATACAGAGCTTTCATCAGAAAAATGACTTTTGACAAGGGTACAATAGTTACAAAGGGCGATAGTGAAACAGAGTCAGTTTTTGAAATGTATTATGACTATAGTGAGCCAGTTTCTAAAATTCCGGGACATAGAATACTTGCTATTAACAGAGGAGAAAAGGAAAAAGTTCTTTCTGTAAAATTAGAAGCTCCAGTTGAGGATATTTTAAAGAAATTGGAAAGTAAAATTATTGTAGGTAATAAATTTACAGATGAAATTTTAAAGGAAACTATTGCCGATAGTTACAAGCGACTTATTGCACCGGCTATTGAAAGAGAAATAAGAAATGATTTAACAGAAAAGGCAGAAGAAGGTGCAATAAAAGTATTTGGTGCAAACCTTAAACAGCTTTTACTTCAGCCACCTATTAAGGATATGGTTGTACTTGCCCTTGACCCAGGTTTCAGAAATGGTTGCAAGGTAGCAGTAGTTGACGGTACAGGCAAGGTTCTTGACCACGCAGTAGTTTATCCGGTTCCACCAGTAAATAAAGTGGCACAGGCTAAGAAAATATTGTCTGATATGATTAAGAAAAATGGTGTAAATATTATTGCCATTGGTAATGGTACTGCATCAAGAGAAACAGAGCTTTTTGCTGTTGAGCTTATGAAAGAGCTTAATCTTAATTTGCAATATATTATGGTAAATGAGGCTGGTGCGTCAGTATATTCTGCATCTAAACTTGCAACAGAGGAATTTCCGGATTTAGATGTTTCTATAAGAAGTGCAATTTCACTTGCTAGAAGATTGCAAGACCCTCTTGCCGAGCTTGTAAAAATAGAACCAAAGGCTATTGGTGTAGGTCAGTATCAGCACGATATGAATCAGAAAAAGTTAGGCGAGGCATTAGGTGGCGTAGTTGAAGATTGCGTAAATAGTGTAGGTGTAGACTTAAATACAGCCTCTCCGGCACTTCTTTCCTATGTTTCCGGCATTAGTGGCACAGTTGCAAAAAATATACTTGCCTATAGAGAAGAAAATGGCAAGTTTGATAACAGAAAACAGCTTTTAAAGGTTTCTAAGTTAGGACCAAAGGCCTTTGAACAATGTGCAGGTTTCCTCCGTATTACAGACGGAAAGCAGGTTCTTGATAACACAGGTGTTCACCCTGAAAGTTACGATGTAGCTGTTAAATTGCTTGAAAAGTACGGATATACAGCCGATGATGTAAAAAATGGTGGAGTAAAGGGTATTTCAAAGAAGATTAAAAATATTACAGCAACAGCTGAGGAATTAGGCGTTGGTGTACCTACTTTACAGGATATTATTAAGGAACTTGAAAAGCCGGGCAGAGACCCAAGAGATGAAATGCCAAAGCCTATTTTAAAGAGTGATGTTCTCAGTATAGAGGATTTAAAAGAGGGTATGGTTCTTAAAGGCACAGTAAGAAATGTTATTGACTTTGGTGCTTTCGTGGATATTGGTGTTCATCAGGACGGACTTGTTCATATTTCACAGATTTGCGATAGATTTATAAAGCACCCACTTGAGGCTGTTTCTGTTGGCGATATAGTAGATGTAAAAGTTTTAAGTGTAGATGCTAAAAAGGGAAGAATTTCTCTTACAATGAAGTTATAAAATATGTAAAGCGAAAATGCCCCAATTTTATAGGGCATTTTTGCGTTAGTGACTTTACTCGTATTCAAAGGAAAGACATTCTGTTTCACAGCAATCCTTTGCACAGGCACAATTCTTACCAACTACAATGTCTTCAAGAGTGCAATATTCGTCTTTGTCATTGTACTTGCAACTGTCAACTCTACATTTGATAGATTTGTTTGTTGTCATAAAATCACCTCCGATAATTATTGTGCCTTATTATAAAAATAATATTCAGGAGATTTGTATGAAAAGATTATTTGATTGTCATTGTGACACTCTTACAAAAGTTATGGAGTGCGAACAAAATTTAATTGAAAACAATATGCAGATAGATATAGCTAGATTAAGTGAATTTGAAAGTGCTACAGAGATTTTTGCTATTTGGCTTGATGATAAATATCTTACAGAGGCTTACAAAAACACAAATAGGGCTATAGATTTTTTTAAATCCCAAATTGAAAAATATGGAAATTATTTTTCACAGGTAAAGACAAAAGAGGATTTACTTAACGAGGAGAATAAGGTAAAAGCCATTGTTTCCATAGAGGGTGGCGAGGCTATAGAGGGCAGTATAGATAAACTCTATGAATTTTACGAAAAAGGTGTTCGCCTTATGACATTGACTTGGAACCATAAAAATGAAATTGGTTGCGGAGCATTGTCCGGTATTACTGACGGATTGACAGATTTTGGTAAATCTGTTGTAAAAGAAATGAACAATATGAATATGTTTATTGATGTATCTCATATAAATGAAAAAGGCTTTTGGGATGTTGTAAAGACAACTAATAAGCCTATTATAGCAACTCATTCCAATAGTTTTACAATTTGCAACCACCCTAGAAATTTAAAAGACGACCAGTTAAAGGCTATTGCAGAAATGAATGGCGCAATAGGTTTAAATATTTATCCTCCTTTTGTAAGAGATAGTGAAAGCGTCACAAGTGAGGATTTACTTCGTCATATAGACTTCATACTTAATAAAACAGGAGAAAATGTGCTTGGTATGGGTACAGATTTTGACGGTATTTCTAAATCTCCAAAAGACCTAGAAGATATAAGCAAATTGCCTAAGTTCTATGACATTGTTTCAAGAGAATTTGGAGAAGAAATTGCCGATAAAATATTCTATAAAAATATGCAGAAGTTTTTTGAGGAGAATATGTAAAATAAAAGTGTTTACATTATAGTGTCAAAAAATTAATTTTAGAAAATAATTTGCAATTTTTGACAAATGTATTTGCATATTTTTTCAGATTATCAAAGGGAAGTCAGAACATTTTGCTTTGCAAAATGTAGCTTGTAAACAAGCTATCGGATTAATCTTTCCGATTCATTATTGTTAAGAAAACCTTGGTTTTCTTAAACTAATTCCACAGGTGTGAACCGAAAGATAAATCGGTCACACGAAGTGTGGCTTTCAACGAAGTTGAAAGTTCTGACCAGAGCTTTGCCCGACCGTAAGGCTGGTCATAAATTACTTTGTAATTTATTGCTCGCCTATGCAACCTAGACAGGGACAAAAATATGGTACTGGTTTTTAGTGCCATATTTTTCACGGCTGGTCCCTACCTTAGACTAACTGCAAGAAATGCAAGCATTTCTTGCAAGGCTGTCGATAAAATCGACAGCCTGATGTAAAATAAAAGTGTTTACATTATCTATTTTTGTGGTAGTATTAATATATATTGTATGACATAGGAGGAAGATTATGAAAAGTAGAGTAGAAGAAACTATTGCAAGACACGATAAAGGATACAACTGTGCTCAAGCTGTTGTCTGTACATACTGTGATTTATTAGGTATAGATGAGGAAACAGCTTTCAAAATGAGCGAGGGCTTTGGCTTTGGTATGGGTATGACAGAGGTTTGTGGTGCTGTAAGTGGTATGACTTTTATTGCCGGACTTAAAAACAGCGACGGTAATTTATCAGCACCAAAGACTAAGAAAGATACCTATACATTAAGTAGAGAAATGGCTCAGAAGTTTAAGGAAAAGAACGGTTCTTACATCTGTGCTGAATTAAAGGGTATAAGAGGTGGAAAGGTTCTTCGTAGTTGCCCTGGCTGTATTGCTGACGCTGCTAAAATTATAGAAGAACAGATTTTCTCAGGCACTTTTGAAAAATATGATGGCAATTTATAATATTTTTTTGAGGACAGTATGTTTGATAATAGGGACACTCTATTTAATGTCATTTTTTATTGTGGTATAATGGCTATCAGAAGGTAAGGTATGGTATTGTAAATACCTAAAAATGATAGCATTTATGCTGTCGGGCAAGGGGTTTCCATGTGGAAACATTTTATAAGTGATTGTACTGCATCGCCTTGCCAGCGATGTAGTATATGTTCGCTTTAATGAGAAAAAAATTCCATTGTTGATTTTATTTTAGTATTCTCTTTTTAATGAGGATACATTTTTTTTGCCTTTTTTACTTAATTTTGCAAAAATAATATTTAATTCCTTGAAAAAAATTGGAAAATAGTGTAGAATATTAGTGTTAAGAATGAAAGGGAGTGTTTTTATGGATATATCAAATAATGCAAAAAAAGCTAGACCATCATCAACACTTAGTATATCTTCAAATGCTAATAGAATGATTGATGAGGGAATTGACATTGTTAATTTTAGTGCCGGTGAACCAGATTTTAATACACCTGATTATATTAAAGAGGCTGCAATAGAGGCTATTAATGATAATTTTACTAAATATACTCCTTATGAGGGAATAGTTGAACTTAGACAGGCTGTAGCTGATGATTTAAAGAAAAATTGCGACTTGGATTATACTCCAGAACAGATTGTAATAAGTAATGGTAGTAAGCACGCAATTACTAATGCCTTTATGGCTATTTTGAACCCAGGGGACGAGGTTATTGTGCCAGCTCCATATTGGAATAGTTACATTGATATAATAGAGTTGTGCTATGGCGTGCCTGTTGTTGTAAATACTACAAAGCAAAATTCTTTCAAGGTTACTGTTGAACAGCTTGAAGAAGCAGTAACTGACAAGACAAAGGCTATTATTATTAATAGCCCAAATAATCCAACTGGTATGGTTTATTCCAGAGAAGAATTAGAGGAAATAGCTGATTTTGCTGTTAAGCACGATTTGTTTGTTATTTCTGATGAAATATATAAGAAACTTATTTATAGTAGAAAACTTAGTCATACAAGTATTGCATCTATTAATCCTGAAATTTATAAGAGAACTATTGTTATTGACGGTCTTTCAAAAAGCTATTCTATGACAGGTTGGAGAGTAGGCTATACAGCAAGTAATTTGGAAGTGGCAAAGGCTATTGCCAATATTCAGTCTAATACTACATCAAATGTAAACTCTATTGCTCAGATTGCTGCTTTGGCTGCATTGACTGAAGAAGATAATGCTCCGGAACAGATGCTAAAGGAATTTCAGCATAGAAGAGATTATATTGCACAGAAGATTTCAGATATTCCTCTTTTAAGCTCACTTTTACCTAAAGGTGCTTTTTACATTTTGATAGATATTTCAAAATTGTTAGGTACAGAGGTAAAGGGTTGTATGCTTAATAATAGCTATGATGTGGCAAAGGTGTTGCTTGACTATTATCAGGTAACAGTTGTACCGTCTGATGCCTTTGGTGTTGAAAATTACATAAGAATTTCTTTTGCAACAGCTATGAGAGATGTTGTAGAGGGTGGAAACAGAATAGAAAAATTTGTAAAAGAGAATTTTTAACGTTTTTTAACATTTTACGAAGTAATAGATTGTCTTATAGAGGGAGTTCCTGATGTGGAGCTCCCTTTTGTAGTGTAACATCTTTTTGTAAAATCACATGTTACGGTAAAAATCCAGTAATTAAGCAGGATTGAGGGGTATGTGACATGTAACATGTAATTTTTTTACATACACATAACTTTTTAATTACACATCATATTTGATAATGATATAAAAAAGTAGATTGGTTATATATAATATTTTGTGTTACATGTTACAATCTCTTGAAAGTGTAGTATTTATCGGCATTTTGGCGTAACATCTAATGTAACATGTAACACCTAAGTAGGTGTTACACCCTAACTTAATTGACTATGGCAGGTTAAAATTGCGATAGTAAAAGAAATTTACTAAAAATTTAATTTAATATTACAATAATAGTGTTGTAAAATGTCTGAAATAGTGGTAGTCTGAGATTATCACTATTTTTGTGTGAAAGGAAGTTTTTTTGTATGATGACATATGAGGAAGTAAGAGGAAACAAAGATATAAATACTTATATAGTAAAGGCTGACCAGTATTTAAAATCATTGGGATTTACTGAACACAGCTTTTCCCATGTTACAAGAGTAGCAGAAACAGCCGATTATATTTTAAGAGAGTTGGACTATTCTCCAAGGGAAAGGGAGCTTGCCAAAATTGCCGGATATATGCACGATATTGGCAACATTGTAAATAGAGTTGACCACGCTCAAAGTGGAGCAGTAATGTCCTTTAGAATATTAGACAGATTAGGCGTTGACCCAGAGGATATTGCCGATATTATTGCTGCCATAGGTAATCACGATGAGGGTACAGGTGCTCCCGTAAGTGCTATTGCAGCAGCATTAATATTGGGGGATAAGTCTGATGTTAGATACACAAGAGTTAGAAACAGAGATTTTGCCACATTTGATATTCACGATAGAGTAAACTTTTCTGTAAAAGAGTCTGATTTAAAATTTGAAAATGAAAACAAGGATATAGTTCTTAGTTTGACTATTGATACAGAGTTTTGCTCCGTAATGGACTATTTTGAAATATTTATGGGTAGAATGATAATGTGTAAGAAAGCGGCAGAATTTTTAGGCATAAGATTTAGACTTAGAATAAACGGACAGAAGATTTTATAGCAACAAACCCCTACTGAAAAGTAGGGGCAATTTTTTACAGAAATTTATTTTTCTTAAACAGATAAAGTGAAACCACAATGACCAAAATACTTAGACCGATACAGGCTTGATAGCCATATTTCCAAGTAAGCTCAGGCATATATTTAAAGTTCATACCGTACCAACCGGCAATAAGGGAAAGGGGAAGTACCAATGTTGTAACAATAGTGAGGATTTTCATAATGTCATTTTGATGCACACTAATTTGGGATTCGTACAAATCCTGTATCTGCATAGAATAATCACGCAAAATCTGTGCCTCACTTCTTAAAACACTGACTCTGTTTGAAAACAGGTCAAATAGTTTATCCTCGTTTGGTGTCAATGTTATGTGGTCTACCTCGTTTAACTTATGCTCTATTTCAAAAAGTTGGGTATAAAAACGATACTGGTTAAATAACTTTTTTCTTATATATATAATATCTCTTTGGTTGTATTCATCAATTCCACCGTCTAGCAAGTTGTTTTCAAATGTAGAAAGTGAATTTTCAATATCCTGCAAATATAGTAAATCCCTATCAATAAGCATATTCAAAAAATGATAGTAAAACTTCCATATTGTAGGCATATCTATTGAAGAATGTCTGAGCTGTTCTATAATATTTATTACAGTATCTGAACTATCTATAAACAATATATTTCTGTTAAATATTAAATAGCCAAAGCGAGTGTGATTGAAAATATCCTTTTTGCTAGGCATATAAATAACACCCTGTAAATACTTGTTTTTAACATCAAGTTTAGTATATCGGGTTTCGTTGGAGCGTAAAATGCTTATACCGTCTGGCATTTGCTCCATATATTTAGTGAATTTATATGTGCTTATAACAGAAATCATATTTGTAGAGTTTTCTGTAAGTTTTTCGTCTGTAAATTCAATTCTGTTGTCTACAAGCTTGTAGTTCATAAGTATCAAGTCCTTTTATTTTTCTGGTAAAACCTCTAACCAGTAGCCGTCTGGGTCAGAAATGAAGTAAATGCCCATTTCCTTGTTTTCAAAGCAAATGCAACCCATTTCGCTGTGGAGTTTGTGAGCTTCTTCAAAGTTGTCAGTTCTGAAAGCCAAGTGGAATTCGCAATCCCCTAAGTTGTATGGTCTGTCCATATCTCTTAACCAAGTAAGCTCTAATTCAAAGTCAGTTGTTTCGTTCTTCAAGTATACAATGATGAAAGAACCGTCTGGGGCATTTATTCTTCTGTCCTCTTTTAAGCCAAGAGCCTTGTTGTAAAATTCAATAGACTTGTCTAAGTCAAATACATTGAAATTCTGATGTACCATTTTAAAGTTCATATTTTTTTCCTCCTAAAAATTCCATTGTTGCAAATCTTTTTCTATTTCCATTATTTTTGTGTTTTCAAAAGAATATTCTCTTTTAAATTTTTCAATAACGGAAAAATCTCCCCAAAAGTGCATAGGGAACATAGTTTTTACATTAGTGTTTTCCAAAAGATACTTAGCACCTCTGAAATAGTCATCCTCCTGTCGTGGGTCAAGGGGAACAAAGGCGTAGTCTATGTCAATGCCCTTTATTTTGTCTATTTCTCTTTGAAAATTTGCTGTCATATTGTTGTTGTAGGCCTTAGTTTCACCGGACCATACCCAATCGTTTAAATCTCCGGCGTGGTAAATAGTCATACCCTCAGTTTTTACAACAAAGGCAACGCCTAAGTCAGTAGATTTAAGTGTAGTAATTTCCAAATCGCCTATAGAATAATTCTCATTAGCTTTTACATATGTAACAGGCTTTTCAGACTTATTCTTTTTCTGTATATCCTTTGAAAAAATATAGGTTATGTCTGAATATTTGTCAGACAATTCAAGAACTTTTGGATTAAAGTGGTCATCGTGAGAATGACTGGAAAAAATGTATATACTTTTATTATTATCCATTGTTGGAATTTCATTTTTGTAATAATCAAACAAAATATAGCTTTTTTCTGTTTCCAAAAGGAAACCACTATGATTAATATATGTAATCTGCATATAGTCCACCTCCATAAGTTTCTAAAAGACAGTATAACATTTAAAATCAGTTTGCACAACAATATTTAATATTTTTTTAAGCCGGAAAATGTAGACTTAAATATTTTTTTGTATTATAATTTACTTATAAATCTAATTAATATAGATATGAAAGGATGTTGATTAGTATGAAATTTAAAAATATATTTGTAAGCCTTATATTATCTGCTGTATTTTGTACTAATGCTTTTGCCTATGAGGGAGTTAATCTTAATATAAATGGTAAAGACATTACTTCAGAGGTTGCACCTAGACTTATTAATGAAAGAACTATGGTTCCTGTTAGAGCAATTTTAGAGGAAATAGGTGCAAGTGTTAATTGGAATGAGGAGCAAAGAACAGTTACAGCACAAAAGGGCAATATAAAGTTTTCAATGGCATTAGACGAGGATTTTTATACTGTAAATGGCAAAGTGGTGTCTATGGATTCAAAGGCTGTTGTTGTGAAAAACAGAATACTTGTGCCAGCTAGGTATGTGGCACAGGCTTTTGGTTTAAAAGTAGAGTGGAATAGTGATGAAAAAACTGTATATATTAATGAAGTAAATGCCACTACAGAGGAAACTACTGAAACAACAACTGAATATGTTGAAAATACAGAAGTGACACAGACACAGAAAAAAGTTTGTGATATTATAACAAATGCCCTTAATACATACACAGTAGGCAAAGACGATTTAGATGAATTTAAGGTTGGCACATACAAAAAAGCCACAGACGAAATGGTTGAAAAAATAAATGAATTAAAGGCTGAAACAACAGATAAAACAGCTTTAGCATTAATAGAGCAGGATTTGAAATTCGTAGATAAAGTTGAATCTTATTTGCAACAATGTGATTTGTACAGCAAGTATGCCAAAACTGACAATGCAAAACAAAATCAGTTGCTTTTCAAACACAGTCTTTTAGACAAGGTAAGTTATTTGTCTGAATGTAAAACTGTAGAGGAGGCAAAAAAGATTTACAACGATTTAGTTGATGCCTATGACAATGTAGTAAGTATTGTAAAAAGAGAAACTGACACAAGATACAGAGTGACAAGAGATTTGGAATACTATGCAACTCCAACATTTGAGTAAGTATTGTAAGAAGTGATTGATTTTCTTGCAGTTGGTTTAACTTTGATAAATTGAAAAACATTTTTATAACCTTTGAATAAACAAAAAAGACTGTCCTAAGTGGGCAGTCTTTCGTATTTTATGGCAATTTATTGAAAATAGGTTTCTTTTCTCTGAAAGTACAAACATAGTCAAAACCAGCTTTTTTAAGGAGGTCATAGGCAAAGTCAATGTGGTCTGCCAAATATTCTGTATAGTGTGCGTCACTACCTACAGTAATAATTTCACCGCCTAATTCCTTATATCTTTTAACAATGTCAAGAGATGGATAAGTATTTGATATACCATACTTAAAGCCGGAAGTGTTAATTTCAATACCTCTGCCTCTTTCTATTAAGGATTTTAATACAGCATCAATTAGGTCGCTATAGTCAGCATATTTAAGGCTGTTATCCTCGTACATACCGTATCTTGTTATGAAATCAAGGTGTCCATAAACACAGAAACCCTCACAAGTCTGTATATTTTTAAGCATTTCCTCAAAATATATAGTATAAGCCTGTTCCTTTGTTCTGCCCTCAAAATACTTCTTTTGGTCAAAGTATACATCAAGGGTTTCAACGGCGTGAGAAGAACCTATTACAAAATCAAAAGGAAATTCAGCAATGAAAGGATTGATTTTGTCAGCCCATCTGTTTTCAAGACCAACTTCCACACCAAAAACAATGTTAATTTTGTCATTATACTTTTCTTGAAGTTCCTTTATAAAAGGAATGTACTTGTTATAATCGGTAAAAGGGTAACGAGGGTCAAAGTCAACATGGTCAGTAAAAGCTATTTCAGTAAGTCCTTTGTTTATGCCAGTTTTAATCATTTCTTCCATAGGGACTTCACTATCACATGAAAAAGCTGTATGAACATGGTAATCTGCTTTAAACATATACAATCATCTCCATTAAAATAAACTGTTTTATCATATAAGTATAACAACTGAGGCGACATTTTTCAATTAAAAATTACATTTTTTCGCTGTTCAATATTTTTTAGGTTAAATTTTGGTAAAATATGTGCAAAATGACACTTGAATAAAATGTAGAATTTTGTTAAAATGCCTTTGTATTATAAATAAACCTTGGAGGCAAATGGTTATTATGAATTTAGATTACGCAACGATTATCTTAGGGTTTGCCGGAGGTCTGGGACTTTTCATCTATGGTATGCAAGTTATGGCGTCAGGTCTTCAGAAAGCTGCCGGAAATTCTTTGAAGAAAATCCTTGAAGTATTGACCAAAAACAAGTTTTTAGGCGTGCTTTTAGGTATTGGTGTTACTGCTATTATTCAGAGTTCTTCAGCAACCACAGTTATGGTTGTAGGTTTTGTAAATGCGGGACTTATGAATTTGCAACAGACAGTCGGTATCATTATGGGTGCAAACATAGGTACTACTGTCACAGGTTGGTTGGTATCTTCTGTTCAATGGGCAGGTGTATTTAGTCCAGAAAACTTAGCACCTATTGCTGTATTTATTGGTGCAGCTCTTGCTATATTCTCTAAGAAACAGACAGTAAACCAGATTGGCGAAATCCTTGTTGGTTTCGGTATGCTTTTCATCGGTATCGAAATGATGTCAAAAGGTGTTGAACCTTTACAGCATCTTCCAGCTTTCAAAGAAGCATTTACTCAATTTGGTAGAAATCCTTTACTTGGTGTTTTGGTTGGTGCAGTTGTTACAGCTGTTATCCAAAGTTCATCAGCATCAGTTGGTATATTGCAGTCACTTTCTTTAACAGGCCTTGTAAGCTGGAATTCAGCAGTTTACATTATTATGGGTCAGAACATTGGTACTTGTGTTACAGCACTTCTTTCTAGTGTTGGTACATCTAAGAATGCGAAGGGTGCAGCATATATCCATTTGCTTTTTAATGTAATAGGTAGTGTTTTCTTCAGTATTCTTGCTGCTATATTCTTTACTTTCTACCACGATTTTGGCTTCCAAAAGATTGGTATGGTAGAAATCAGTTTAATTCATACAGGATTTAATATTGCAAATACAGTAATTATGTTCCCATTCTCTGGTCTTTTTGTAAAGATGGCAGAAAAACTTGCTACTGTTACATCTAAGAATACCGGAGATGACGAAACAGTACCAGTACATCTTGATGACAGAATTCTTTCTACTCCTAGTATTGCTATGAGCAACTGTACTAAGGAAATTGTAAGACTTGGTAATATGTCACTTAAAAACCTTACAGCTGCTTGCGAATCTCTCGAAAACAGAGATGGCTCAAGAGTTGAAAAAATTCTTGAAAGAGAAAAGAATATTGATAATCTTACAAAGGCTATAACAGCTTATCTTGTTAAACTTTGTAATTCTAACCTTACAAAGCAGGAAAATACCAATGCTACAGGTATGTTCCACATTGTAAACGATATGGAAAGAATAGGCGACCACGCTGAAAATATTATTGAAATGACACAGCAGATGATTGCCGATGATTTAGAGCTTTCTAAAAAGGGTATTGATGACCTCAAGAAGATGGCGGAAGAATCATTAAAGAGTGTAAGAAATTGTATTATTGCCTTGTCTGACAACGACATTGACTTTGCTGAAAAGGTAATCAAGGAAGAAGAAAGAGTTGATAACCTTGAAAAGCAAATCAGAGGCGAACATATGCAAAGACTTACATCTGGAGAATGTAACCCTAGAGTGGGTGTAATTTTCCTTGATGCTTTAACTAATTTAGAGAGAGTATCAGACCACGCATTAAATGTTGCTCAGGGTGTAATCGGAGCAAACACTACTAAAAATTAATTTTTGATATTTTTATTAATGATTTTTGAGGCTATGGCAGTCTAATAAAGGGATTGCTATAGCCTTTTTTATAAAATTTTTGCATAAACAAATGTAAATTAAATGTAAAATACTGTAAATTGACTTTTTTGAGTTTTCAAAATTGGCTGAAATTATAGTAAATATGCCTATTACTGAAATGAAAACATAAATAAATATAATGTAAAAGTTTCAAAAAAATAGCATATCAGGACTTTTTGCATAAATTGGAAGTCTAAAAATGCGAAAATATTGTTAAATTAGTATAGGGCAAAAATATAATAATTATGTTATAATACTGTCAATGTTTGGTTTTTGTCGTTTATTGCTTATGATAAGTGACATAGACAAACAATGGCGTTCTATATAATTATAAGGCTACTATAGCGTTATAGAAGGAGGATTTTTGAATGTTAAACAAGAAAAGTGTTGACGATTTGAATGTAAAGGGTAGAAAGGTTTTAGTTAGATGTGACTTTAATGTACCTTTACAGGACGGTGTTATTACTGACGAAAACAGAATTGTAGCAGCTTTACCTACAATCGAAAAGCTTATCAAGGAAGGTGCAAAGGTTATTCTTTGCTCTCACTTAGGCAAGCCAAAGGAACCAAGTGCAGAATTTTCTTTAGCTCCAGTTGCTGTAAGATTATCTGAAAAGTTAGGCAAGGAAGTTGTATTTGCTGCTGATGACAATGTTGTTGGCGAAAACGCAAAGAAGGCTGTTGCTGAAATGAAAGACGGCGATGTTGTTCTTCTTCAGAACACTCGTTTCCGTAAGGAAGAAACTAAGAATGTAGAAGAATTCAGCAAGGAACTTGCTTCTCTCTGCGACAATGATGTATATGTAAACGATGCTTTCGGTACATCTCACAGAGCACACTGCTCAACTGTTGGTGTTGCTAGCTTTGTTAAGGAATCAGCTGTTGGTTACCTTATGCAGAAAGAAATTGATTACCTTGGTAATGCAGTAAACAACCCTGTTAGACCTTTCGTTGCTATCTTAGGTGGTGCAAAGGTTAGTGATAAGATTAATGTTATCAACAATCTTCTTGAAAAGGTTGACACACTTATTATCGGTGGTGGTATGGCTTATACTTTCTTCAAGGCTTTAGGCTACAACATCGGTAAGAGCTTACTTGAAGAAGATAAGATGGAATACGCTCTTGAAATGATTAAGAAAGCTGAAGAAAAGGGTGTTAAGTTCCTCCTTCCTATTGATACAGTAGTAGCTAAGGATTTTGGTGCTGGCAAGCCTCACCATACTGTAGAAAGACCTCTTGATGACCCAAGCAAGCCTTTCATCAGCGATGACGAAGAAGGTTTCGATATTGGCGAAAAGACTAGAGCTCTCTATGCAGAAGCTTTAAAAGATGCTAAGACAGTAGTTTGGAATGGACCTATGGGTGTATTCGAAATCCCTGACTATGCAGAAGGTACAAAGGCAGTTGCAGAAGCACTTGCTAACATTGATGCTACAACTATTATCGGTGGTGGTGACTCAGCAGCAGCTGTTAACCAGATGGGTTACGGCGACAAGATGAGCCATATTTCTACTGGTGGTGGTGCATCTCTTGAATTCCTTGAAGGCAAGGCACTTCCTGGTGTTGAAGCTGTTCAGGATAAATAATAATTATTGATGTTATCCCTCTAGGCTGCGATTTATTTTTCGCAGCCTTTAGATTGCAAAAAAAGTAAAATCCTGATGGATTTGAAACATTATTTTATTATTATAATTGCTACGGAAAGAATTGCTAAAATAGTATTTGATTTTTGTGGTGTATATGGTATAATGAAGTAATGATATTAAATACTATATAAAGTATAATACAATTTTATAGAGGGGTGCGTTTATTATGAGGAAAAAAATTGTTACAGGAAACTGGAAAATGAATAAAACACCAAGTGATGCTGTTGCTCTTGTAGAACAATTAAAGGACAAGATAGATACTGACGATGTTGATGTAGTTCTTTGTGTGCCATTTGTTAGCTTAGCCGGTGTAGGTAATGCAATAAAGGGTACAAGTATTAAACTTGGTGCACAGAATATGCACTTTGAAAACTGTGGTGCTTACACAGGAGAAATTTCAGGTACTATGTTAAAGGAAATGGGCGTGGAATATGTTATTCTCGGTCATTCTGAGCGTAGACAGTACTTTAACGAAACTGACCAGACTGTAAATAAGAAAGTACATAAGGCTCTTGAATGTGGTCTTACGCCTATTGTATGCTGTGGCGAAACTCTTGTACAGAGAGAGGCCGGAGTTACAATGGAAAAAATAAGAATGCAGGTAAAGAGAGCATTATTGGGACTTACTGACAGACAGGCAGCAAAGGTTCTTATTGCCTACGAGCCTATTTGGGCTATTGGTACAGGTAAGCACGCATCAGCTAATCAGGCAGAGAGAGTTTGTGCCGGAATACGCTGTGTTCTTTCAGAAATTTTTGACGAGCCTGTGGCAGCTAAAATGCGTATTTTATATGGTGGTAGTGTTACAGGTAATAACGCTGCTGCATTGTTTGAAATGCCTAATATAGACGGTGCATTGGTTGGTGGTGCTAGTCTTAAAATGGATTTTGAAAATATTGTAAAGGCAAAACCTGCCTTATAAGGAGAAAATGTAATGGATAAAACAACTATTTTGATGATACTTGATGGTTACGGTGTTAACGAAAAAACAGAAGGTAATGCTGTTAAACTTGCTAATAAGCCAAATCTTGATAGAATTATGAGCGAATATCCTTGTGTAAAGGGTTATGCAAGTGGTTTAGCAGTAGGTCTTCCAGACGGTCAGATGGGTAATTCTGAAGTTGGTCACCTTAATATGGGTGCTGGTAGAATTGTATATCAGGAATTAACTAAGATTACTAAGGCTATTGAAGATGGCGATTTCTTCACAAACAAGGCTTTACTTTCTGCTGTAGAAAACTGCAAGAAGAATAATTCTGATTTACATTTATTTGGTTTACTTTCAACTGGTGGTGTTCATTCTCATCTTGCTCATATTTTTGCACTTCTTAAACTTGCAAAGGATAATGGACTTACTAATGTATATCTTCACGCATTCCTCGATGGTAGAGATACTCCTCCTACTTCAGCAAAGGGCTTCCTTGCTCAGGTAGAAGATAAGATGAAAGAAATTGGCGTAGGTAAGGTTGCTACTATTTCTGGTAGATACTACGCAATGGATAGAGATAACAACTGGGATAGAATTGAAAAGGCTTACAATGCTATTACTTTAGGCGAAGGCAATACTGCTGAAAGTGCTGAGGCTTGTATGACAGCATCTTACGCAGAAGGCGTAAACGATGAATTCGTTGTACCTACAGTAATTCTTGAAAATGGTCAGCCTACAGCTACAGTTAAGGAAAATGATTCTGTAATCTTCTTTAACTTCCGTCCTGACAGAGCTAGACAGATGACTCGTTGCTTCTGTAATGAAGAACTCAAGGGCTTCAACAGAGCTAAGGGTTACTTCCCAGTTAAGTTTGTTTGCTTTACTGACTATGATGTAACAATTCAGCACAAGGAAGTAGCTTTCCCTAAGGAAAAGATTACTAACACTTTAGGCGAATATATTGCATCTAAGGGCTTAAAGCAGGCTAGAATTGCAGAAACTGAAAAGTATGCTCATGTAACATTCTTCTTTAACGGTGGTATTGAAGAACCAAACGAAGGCGAAGACAGAATTCTTGTACCTTCTCCAAAGGTTGCTACTTACGACCTCAAGCCAGAAATGAGTGCTCCAGAAGTAACTGAAAAGCTCATTGATGCTATTAATTCTAAGAAGTATGCTCTTATTATTATTAACTATGCTAACCCAGATATGGTAGGCCATACTGGCGTTATTCCTGCTGCTGTTAAGGCTATTGAAACAATAGACGAATGTGTAGGCAAGGTATATGAAACTGTAAAGGCTAATGACGCTCAGATGTTTATTTGTGCTGACCATGGTAATAGTGACCAGCTTATTGACTATACTACTGGCAAGCCATTTACTGCTCATACAACTAATCCAGTTCCTTTTGTACTTGTAAATTGCCATAAGGCTAAGGGTCTTCAGGAAGACGGTAAGCTCTGCGATATTGCACCTACATTATTGGATATGATGGATTTAGAACAGCCAAAGGAAATGACTGGTCATTCTCTTTTAATAAAGTAGTATAATTATTTATAATTTGGTTATACTTATTACTGAAAAACCATTGTATATTTTTTGTGTTATGTAACAAAAAATGTGAAAAATATGTAATTTTATTGTATTTTTAGATGTTTTTATATAAATTTAATTAAATTTTGATTGACAAAGTGGTTTTTTGGTTATATCATTAAGCTAGTGTATATTTTTTACATTTATATATTCTGAAAGGAGATACACAAATGAAAGGTTATTTAGAAATTGTTGATGTTAAGGCAAGAGAAGTTCTTGATTCAAGAGCTAACCCTACAGTAGAAGTAGAAGTTATCGTTAGCGACGGTAACAACGAATTTTTAGGTAGAGCAATGGTTCCATCTGGTGCTTCTACAGGTCAGTTCGAAGCTGTTGAATTAAGAGACGGTGGCGACAGATACTGTGGTAAGGGTACAGAACAGGCAGTAGCTCATGTAAATGATGATATTGCTCCTGAAATCCTTGGTATGAACGCTTTAGACCAGGTTGCTATTGATAACACTATGATTGCTTTAGACGGTACTCCAAACAAGGCTAAGTTTGGTGCAAACGCTATCTTAGGTGTTTCTATGGCAGTTGCTAGAGCAGCAGCTGAAGCTTTAGGTTTACCACTTTACCAGTATCTTGGTGGTTTCAATGCTAAGACTTTACCAGTTCCTATGATGAACATTATGAACGGTGGTAAGCACGCTGATAACACAGTTGACTTACAGGAATTTATGATTATGCCTGTTGGTGCTCCTACTTTCAAGGAAGCATTAAGATGGTGCTGTGAAATTTATCATGCATTAAAGAGCGTATTAAAGGGCAAAGGTCTTTCTACAGGTGTAGGTGACGAAGGTGGTTTCGCTCCTGACCTTGCTACAAGTGATGAAGTTCTTGACAACATCATTGAAGCTATCGAAAAGGCTGGTTACAAGCCAGGCGAACAGATTAGAATCGCTATGGACCCTGCTTCTTCTGAATTATACAAGGAAGACGGTTTATATCACTTCCCAGGCGAAACTGAAGCTAAGGGTGCTGATAAGGAAATCGTTAGAACTTCTGCTGAAATGGTTGAATACTATGCAGCTCTTTGCGAAAAGTACCCTATCATTTCTATCGAAGATGGTCTTGCTGAAGAAGACTGGGATGGTTGGAAGCTTTTAACTGAAAGACTTGGCGACAAGATTCAGTTAGTAGGTGATGACTTATTCGTTACTAACACTAAGAGATTAGCTAAGGGTATTGATTTAGGTGTTGCTAACTCTATCCTTATCAAGGTTAACCAGATTGGTACTTTAACTGAAACTTTCGATGCTATTCAGTTAGCTAACAGAAATAATATGACAGCTGTAGTTTCTCACCGTTCTGGTGAAACTGAAGATACTACAATCGCTGACATCGTTGTAGCTGTAAATGCTGGTCAGATTAAGACTGGTGCTCCAGCTAGAACTGATAGAGTTGCTAAGTACAATCAGTTATTAAGAATTGAAGAAGAACTTGAAGAATCAGGTCAGTATCTTGGTCTTAATGCTTGGTTCAACTTAAAGAACAAGTAATATAAGAATATATAAATTGTTTTTATAACTAGAAAATCCCTCGGTGGGCTTAGGCTTGCTGGGGGATTTTTCTGTTGTGTGGATTATGTAAACTGTTTTTATAATTTTTGTACTACTCATTATTAAAGGAAAGTAGTCACTATTTCTCCTAAGGTTATGAATATACTTCTATTCCCTGTTGTATTTATAGTATACACAATATTAATAGGGGTTATAAGACAAAAATATAAAGAAAATACTGAGGCATTTAAAAATATAGCTGATTAAGAAAAAGCACAGACTTCAATGGGTGGAGTTTGTGCTTTTTTACACACTTTTTACATAAATTATATATAAACTGACTTTACAATATTGCCAAAATATTCGACAATATTGTTATCTATTAGATATGGAGTGAAAATCTTATGAAAAAACAAATTGCTGTTATTGAACTTGCGTCAAATGAATTACGGCTTAAAATCGGCGAAAAGTCCGATATGAAAGTTAAAACCGTAGACTCTCTTTCTTATCCTGTTACATTAGGTAGGGAATCTTTCCACAATGGAAAAATATCTTTTGAAACCATTGAAAAAATATGCCAGATAATAAAAGGATTTTTAAATACTGCCAGTGAATATGGTGTGTCCGAAATCAGAGCCATAGCTACTACTGCTATTCGTGAGGCAAAAAACAAAGATTACATACTTGACCAGATTAAGGTTAAAACAGGCATTGATATTGAGGTTTTAGACGAAAACTCTGAAAAAACTGCTGTAA
>FR888508.1:24721-33986 GCA_000432155.1 Eubacterium sp. CAG:274 | reverse complement strand
AAACAGACATATTATGTCCGTTTTACCTGCTGAAAAACGAAATTCCGCTCTTTTTGTTCAGCTTGGTTCTGGTAACATAAATATTTATGTTATGGAAAACAGCAAAATGGTAGATACATATAGCTTAAAAATAGGTGGTTTAAGAATAAATGAACTTTTTGAAGAATCTTTAGATAGTCCAAAAGATTATGTTCAAGTAATAAGAGAATACTTAACACCTTTCTTTGAAACATTGTCTGATGCCATTCCAGAAAAACTAAGCCAATTTATAGTTTCCGGTAATGAAATACAGACTATTGCGTCTATGTGTAATGCTACAAACAGTTTAGACTTTAGTATTATGGAAAGAACAGCCTTTACTAAAATGTACAAAAAAGCAAAGGAAAAAGGTACAGAGGCTATATCTATGGAATACGATATTCCTCAAGAAGAAGTCGAAGTTCTTCTTCCATCACTTATTGTACTTAACCGACTTTTAAAATACACAGTAAATGACAGCATTTTGCTTTCAAATGTTCTTTTAAGTGATGCTGTAATGTTTGAAATGCTCTTTCCTAAGGAAGCCAGTTTTGTAGTTAAAGCCTACGAGGAGTTTACTTTACAGTCAGCCACAAGTATAGCCGAAAGATTTGGCAGAGATACTGGTCATATTTCAAGAGTTTCTTCTGTTGCCCTTGAAATATATGACAAAATGAAAAAGCTCCATGGTTATAAATTAAGAGAACGAACACTTTTACAAGTTTCTGCAATTTTACAGGATATAGGCAAATATGTAAATGTAAGAAATCACGCTCTCCTTTCCTATAACACTATAACAAATTTGGATATTGTAGGAATAAACGACCACGAAAGATTGATAATTGCTACAGTTTGCTATTATCACAACGGAAATATTCCAAGTATGGATAGTCCTATTTATAATCAGCTTAGTCAAGAAGACAGAGTAATGGTTTCAAAGTTAGCAGCAATTTTGCAAATTTCAAATGCCATAAATACCAGCCATTCACCAAAGTTCGAACAGGTAAGTGTAAATATGAAAAATGGCAAATTAAATATATACTTAACAACCCTTAAAAATATTAATCTTGAGAAATGGGCATTTATTGCAAAAACAAAACTGTTCCGAGAAGTATATGGCTTAAATGCCACAATAATTAAAAGAGGTGTATTATAATGAACACTATAAATTTAGATAACCCTGAGCTTTACAACAATAGAGAATTAAGTTGGTTGGAATTTAATGAAAGAGTTTTAGAGGAAGCCTTTGACAAGACAAACCCTATTATAGAAAGATTTAAGTTTCTCGCCATTACATCATCTAACTTAGACGAATTTTTTATGGTTAGAGTTTCTGGTCTTATAGATAGAAAAATTGCTGGTTCAGTTTCTAAAGACCCTGCCGGATTAAGTGTAAAGCAACAGCTTTCAGCAATTAGTGCCAGAGTACACGAAATGGCACAAAAGCAGTATAACTGTCTTAACAGAAGTCTTTTACCTTTCTTAGACAGCGAAAAAATAAATATTTTAACATACAAAGAGCTTTCAAAGGCACAGAAAACCTTTGTAAAGGATTACTATGACACAACTGTATTTCCTATTCTTACACCAATGGCTATTGACCAAAGTAGACCATTCCCTCTTTTAGCAAATAAAAGTCTTAACATTATAGTGGAAACAACTGAAAAGAACAAAAATTTTGCCTTAGTTCAAGTTCCTAATGTTATTCCTAGACTTGTTAAGTTGCCATCAGAAGACGGTACTACACAGATTATTATGCTTGAAGATATTGTAAAGGAATACATTAAAACTCTTTTTGTAGACTTCCCAATTTCAAATGCTTATTGCTTTAGAATAACTAGAAATAGTGACCTTGATATTGACGAAGACGATAGCCACGATTTATTGGAAGAAATAGAAGAATCTATAAAGCAAAGAATTTGGGGCGAACCTGTAAGACTTGAAGTGGAAAAAGGAATAAACGAAAAATGCTATAAATTCCTTAAAAATCAGCTTAACCTTGACGAAGAATATATTTACAAAGCTAATGGTATACTTGATTTGACAGTATTTTTTGCCTTAGGTGGCATTGTAGATAGACCGGAATTATGTGATGCTCCTATGCCTCCACTTCCTGTACCGGAATTTGTAGATAAAGATATGTACGAAGTTATCAAACAGGGAGATGTTCTGGTTCATCACCCATACCAATCCTTTGATTGCGTAGTAAACTTTGTTAAAAATTCTGCTGTTGACCCTAAGGTCCTTGCTATAAAGCAAACACTTTACAGAGTTTCTGGTAACTCTCCTATTATAAAGGCTCTTATTGATGCAGCCGAAAATGGCAAACAGGTTACAGTATTAGTAGAATTAAAGGCTCGTTTTGATGAAGAAAACAATATCAACTGGGCAAAGAAGTTAGAAAAAGCCGGCTGTCATGTTATATACGGTTTAGTAGGCTTAAAAACTCATTGTAAGCTATGTCTTGTAGTAAGACAGGAAGAAGTGGGCATTGTTAGATATGTTCATTTAGGAACTGGTAACTACAATGACAAAACAGCTAAGTTATATACTGATATGGGTATGTTTACTTGTAGAGAAAGTATTGCTAGTGATGTATCATCACTTTTCAATGTATTGACAGGCTATTCAAAAGCAAGAAGCTGGAACAAAATTGCTGTCGCTCCTACAGACTTGCGTTCAATGTTTTTACAGAGAATAGAAAGAGAAACAGAAAATGCCCTTGCCGGTAAGCCTTCTAAAATTACTGCAAAGGTTAATTCCCTTGTAGATAAGGATATTATTAAGGCACTTTACAGAGCATCTCAGGCTGGCGTAAAAATTGACCTTATTGTAAGAGGTATTTGCTGTCTTAAACCTAATATTGCCGGTATAAGCGATAATATAAATGTAATAAGTATTGTAGGTAGATTTTTGGAACATAGTAGAATATACTACTTCCAGAATGATGACTCTCCAAAGATTTATCTTGCTAGTGCAGATTGGATGCCTAGAAACCTTGATAGACGAGTTGAGGTTGCTTTCCCTGTAGATAATCCAGATTTAAAGAAGCGTATTGTTAAAATACTTGATATTACCCTTAACGATACAATTAAGGCAAGAGTAGCTCAAAATGACGGTACATACAGAAGAAAAGACAAGAGAGGCAAAGAGCTTATTTCTTCACAAATGGAATTTTATAAAATGGAAAAAAAGAGAAATGATTCTTTCTTTGCTGAAAGCAAAAAAGATGTTTTTATACCAAATAAAGGCGAATAACAACAAAAGCCCCGTAACTGACTGTGCTTAGGCTTGCTGGGGGATTTTTCTGTTGTGTGGATTATGTAAACTGTTTTTATAATTTTTGTACTACTCATTATTAAAGGAAAGTCAGAACATTTTGCTTTGCAAAATGTAGCTTGCAAACAAGCTATCGGATTAATCTTTCCGATTCATCATTGTTAAGAAAACCTTGGTTTTCTTAAATTAATTCCGGAACTCGAGCTTTGCCCGAGTGAGGAGGGGACAAAAATATGGTACTGGTTTTTAGTGCCATATTTTTCACGGCTGGTCCCTTCCACAGACCTTTTAAAAGAAATGCAGGCATTTCTTTTATTTATTCTCTAATTAAATTTTAATCGTTTGTATAGTGAAACACTAATCTTCTCCCTTTATAATAGCTCTTGTAATCAAACAACAGAATTATTTTGACGGAGGTGTTTACTATGGCTATTGAAGTTTTTAATAGAGTAGAAGAAAAATATATTGTAAACGAAAACCAGTATAGAAAAATTGTTGCCTTCTTTGGCGACAATATGAAAACAGATGAATACAGTAGCAACGGAAAATTTTATCAGATTTGCAATATTTATTACGACACAGAGGATAACAACTTGATTAGAACCTCTCTTATGAAACCTATTTATAAGGAAAAAATTCGACTTCGTTCTTACGGAGTGCCAAATAAGGACACAAAAGTCTATTTGGAGGTCAAGAAAAAATATAAGGGTGTTGTAAATAAAAGACGCTCTACATTAAGATTAAAAGAGGCCTACGAATTTACTGAAACAAGGGAAATTCCAAAATTGGAAAGCTATATGAACCCACAGGTGTTAAGGGAATTGAAACATTCTCTTGAATACTATGACGCACAGCCAAAGGTGTTCTTATCCTATGAAAGACAGGCGTTTTTCGGAAGTAATGATAGCAGTTTTAGATTGACATTTGACAAAAATATTATTACTAGGCGAGAAGATGTTGGCCTTGAAAACGGTATTTTTGGCTCTAAACTGATTGATGACGGTACTTATATTATGGAAGTAAAGTATATTGAAATAATGCCATTGTGGTTTGTGAAGATTTTGAGAGAAAATGATTTGCAGAAAACAAGTTTTTCAAAATATGGTACAGAGTATAAAAAATATATAGCAGAAAATGAAGAAGAAAACTATGTGGAGGTAAGAAAGTATGCTTAATAATTTAATTTCTAATTTGACTAATTCGGGAGTAGTGGAAACTACATCAATTTCAACAACAGTTGCAGTTACAACAATGCTAGTTGCATTTATATTAGGTGTAATAATTAGTATTACATATATTGGAACTGCTGAACCTGAAACCTATAGCCACACTTTTTGTTACACATTGGTAATGGTGCCTATTGTGTCAGCAATAATTATTTTACTTGTAGGCTCAAACCTTGCTACAGCCTTTAGTGTAAGTGGTGCTTTTGCCCTTGTAAGATTTAGAAGTGAACCGGGAAATCCAAAGAATATAGCCTATATTTTTGCGACAGTTGCAGCCGGTCTTGCCTGTGGTGTACAATGCTATTTGTATGCAACTATATTTACACTTTTCCTTTGCTTTATTCTTTTGGTGTTCTCTAAAATTAGCTTCGGTAGTAGAAAAATTGTCACTAGAAAACTTAGAGTCCTTATTCCTGAAACTCTTGACTATGAGGGAGTTTTTGAAGAAACTTTGGCTAAATATACTACAAGTAGCGAACTTGAAAGAATTGGTACTTTGGACTTAGGCTCTACTTTTGAGTTGCTGTACGATATTGCAATGAAGGATAATACTCAGACAAAGGAATTGATTGACGAATTGAGATGCTTAAATGGTAATCTGACTGTGTCTGTGTATCTTAATCCTAGAAAATCTGAAAAATAAGTAAATTATATATAATACGTCGGCTAATACGTCGGCGTATTTTTACGTTTTGGTAAGTTAATGTAATACTAAAATTCTTGAATAATGGAGGATAATAAGGTATAATGTATCATGAGATTTTTGTGAGTGAATATCATGTGTATAATCTCAGATGGAGGAAGTCACATGGAAAATTATTATGATAAAATGGAAAAAACATTAGTAAATAAAAATATTAGTTATATGAATTTGGATAAAGAATCAAGTTTCAAGATAGGAGAATCAAACGAATTGATTGGTACATTTTGCTCTAAATTAGAAAATGTCAAAAAGGATGAAAAAATATATACAACTATAGAATTATTTGCTGGAGCTGGTGGACTTGCACTTGGTGTTGAAAAAGCAGGTTTTGATACCATAGGTTTAATAGAAATTGATAAAGATGCTTCTGATTCATTAAAGGAAAATAGACCTAATTGGAATGTTATTAATGAAGATATAGCAAATATTTCATGTTTGAATTTAGAAGATTATTTTAATATTGGGAAAGGTCAACTTGATTTATTATCTGGAGGAGCTCCATGTCAAGCTTTTTCATATGCCGGAAAACGTTTAGGTTTAGAAGATGCAAGAGGAACTTTATTCTATCATTATGCAACTTTTTTGCAAAAACTACAACCGAAAATGTTTTTGTTTGAAAATGTTAGAGGATTATTAACACACGATAAAGGGAGAACATATGAAACGATAACTGATATATTTAAACAAGCTGGGTATACTATTCAGAAAAAAATATTAAATGCTTGGAATTTTGGTGTACCTCAGAAAAGAGAGAGATTAATTATAATTGGAATAAGAACTGATTTAGTTGACAAGGTTGTATTTAATTTTCCTAAAGAACATAAATATAAACCTGTCTTGAGAGATATTCTGTTAGATTGTCCAAAGGGACCAGGTGTTCTATATGGAGAAAATAAACGTAAAATATTTGATTTAGTACCACCTGGAGGCTATTGGAAAGATATAGACCCAGAAATTGCTAAAGAATATATGAAAAGTTGTTGGAATATGCAAGGTGGCAGAACAGGTATTCTAAGACGTATGAGTTTAGATGAACCATCTTTGACTGTATTGACATCACCATCTCAAAAACAAACAGAAAGATGTCATCCGTTAGAGACAAGACCTTTCACGGTAAGAGAAAA
Source organism: Eubacterium sp. CAG:274 (assembly GCA_000432155.1). Classification (GTDB taxonomy): domain Bacteria; phylum Bacillota; class Clostridia; order Lachnospirales; family CAG-274; genus CAG-274. The sequence goes on along the minus strand of FR888508.1, from coordinate 27,636 downwards.
TGCAAGATGTCAAACATTTCCAGATGATTGGAAATTTTGTGGAAGTGTGCAATCACAGTACAAACAGGTAGGAAATGCTGTACCTGTGAATTTGGCATATGAAATAGCATTAGAAATCTATAAATCATTAAGGGGTGTAGAATGATGGAATGGAATTTAGATTTTATATCAGAAGAAAATTTTAAAAAGCATGTACGAGAAACCATTATGAAATATGGCAGTAAGTTGGAGTCATATGATTTGAAAAAATTTAATAGCAACTTAATAGACCCTATAAAGTTACTGTTTGATAAATCGGTTTATCGTACTAGCTGGGAAGAAATTGTAAACAATGAAATTTTTAGACAGAGAGATAAATCAAATAATAATGATATAGGGTATTTCCATCAAAATATTTTCTCTTATTTTGATGGGTGCGAGGTTCCTAAGACAGGTTGGGATGTGATTTATAGAAATGATAAGGGAATAAAATTGCCTGATGGAGATGTAGTTCATACACTTTATGTTGAAATGAAAAATAAGCATAATACTATGAATTCTGCATCTTCAGCAAAAACTTATATAAAAATGCAAAGTCAAATTTTAGAAAATGATGATTGTGCTTGTTTGTTAGTTGAAGCTATTGCAAAAAAATCTCAGGATATTAAGTGGGCAATTAAAATTGATGGAGATAGTAAAAAACATAGGCTAATCAGACGTGTAAGTATGGATAAGTTTTATGCTATTGTTACAGGGGATGATGATGCTTTTTGTAAAATGTGTATGATGTTGCCTAGTGTCATAGATAGTGTTGTGAATGAAGAAAGTTACGATATGGTACCAAATGATACTGTAATAAAAGAACTTAGAAATGTTGCTGAAATTTACGGTAATTCTGAGGATAATTTAACTATGGCTATGGCTGTATATATGCTTGGATTTAGTACTTATATGGGATTTGAAGATAGATTGAAAAGTAAATTAGGTGATGAAAATATAGAAAGTATTTATACATACGGTAAAAAAGCTAAAAGTAAGTAATGGTAATCTGACTGTGTCTGTATATCTTAATCCTAGAAAATCTGAAAAATAATTAGAATTTTGCATCGATGAATGTTTTGCTTTGTCGATGCTTTTTTATGTATATTCTTTCTTTTTTTGTCGCAAAAAGAAAGAAACAAAGAAAAATGCTCTTACAAGCATTAGTTTCGCTTACAAGTAAGCGATTTAAGGCTTTGCCTTAAAAATCACGATTTTTAGCAAACCGGAAAGAAGTCCGGTGGCTTATACATAAGCCATATTTTGCAAAGCAAAATATTTTTGACCAGAAAAAATGGAGTAAAACTTTCCAATAAAATTAATATAAATTTTTATAGACATCTATCTTTGTAAATACTTAAAACACTTGAATAATAGGGTATATTGAGGTATAATGTACTATGAAATGTTTTGTGTAATAATAATAAATAAAAGTCCGAAATGTTATGTAATATGAGGAATAGAATGGAATTTATAAAGAGTGAAAAATTAAAATACGAATACAGTCGATTTAATGAAGAAACCAACGAAAATGAGTCAATAGAGGCTTTAAAAGGCTTGGATATTACCATTGATAGTGGGAAATTTGTGGCTGTTTTAGGTCACAATGGCTCTGGCAAGTCCACATTTGCAAAGTTAATAAACGGTTTATACAGTCCCAAAGACGGTGTACTTATTGTAAATGGTTATGACACCAAAGTGCAGGAAAACATATGGAACATACGACAAAATGTAGGTATGGTTTTCCAAAATCCCGACAACCAAATTATAGCTACAGTTGTAGAAGAAGATGTGGCTTTTGGTCCTGAAAACCTTGGAATGAACCCTAAAACTATTGCCGAAAATGTTGACAAGGCATTGCACGCAGTTAGTATGGAGGAATTCAGATATTCAGCTCCTAATTATCTTTCCGGTGGTCAGAAACAGAGAGTGGCTATTGCCGGCATATTGGCTATGACACCAAAGTGTATTATTTTTGATGAGCCAACAGCTATGCTTGACCCTTTAGGCAGAAAAGAAGTAATGGACACTATTTTGGAGCTTCACGCACAGGGTATTACAGTTGTGCTTATTACCCACTATATGGAGGAGGCTGCCCTTGCCGACAGAATAGTGGTTATGAATGACGGTCAAAAGGAAATGGAGGGTACACCAAAGGAGATTTTTTCACAGGTTGAGAAAATGAAAGAACTTGGACTAGATGTTCCACAGGTTACAGAGTTGGTGTATTACCTTAATAAAATGGGTAGAAATTTCCCAAAGGATATACTTTCCATAAATGAATTTATAGATTTGGCGGACAAAAATGGCTATAATAGCGACTTTTCAATGGAAGAAGTGAAAAGCAACTGGAAACCGTCAGAAACTATATTGGAAGTAAAAAATCTTACCCACACCTATGGCAAAGGTACAGCCTTTGAAAGAACCGCCCTCAAAAATGTGAATATAGCCATTGGCAAAGGGGAGTTTGTAGGTCTTATTGGTCACACAGGTAGTGGCAAGTCTACACTTATTGAACATCTTAACGGTCTTATAAAGGCTGAGGAGGGCAATATTTATTTCAAGGGCAAGGATATTTTTGAAAACAAGCAGGATTTAAAGCATATCAGAGAAAAAATAGGTCTTGTTTTCCAGTATCCGGAGCATCAGATTTTTGAAAGTACAATATTTGATGAAGTTGCCTTTGGTCCTAGAAATATGGGCTTGGATAAAGAAGAAGTTGAAAAGAGAGTTAAACAGGCTATTGAGCTTGTAGGCTTAGATGAAAGCTGTTATAAAAAATCTCCTTTCGATTTGTCCGGTGGTCAGAAAAGGCGAGTGGCTATTGCCGGTGTAGTAGCTATGAACCCAGAAATACTTATATTAGACGAGCCTATGGCAGGGCTTGACCCCAAGGG
>FR888508.1:13770-24676 GCA_000432155.1 Eubacterium sp. CAG:274 | reverse complement strand
AAATACTTTCTAATATAACACAGATGCACCAAAAATTAGGTATTACAATTATACTTGTGTCCCACTCTATGGAGGAAATTGCGGATATTGCCGACAGAATACTTGTTATGAACAAGGGTAATGTAGAAATGTTTGATACTGTAGAAAATGTATTTTCACAGGTAGAAAAACTTTTGGCAATAGGCTTAAATGCTCCTCAGATTTCATTGTTGATGTACAGATTAAAGGGCAGAGGTTTGAAAGTGCCTACTAATATTTATAATGTAAAGAAAGCAGCCGATATTTTAAATCAGGCATTAAGGAAGTGAAAAAATGAATTTGACAATAGGTCAGTATTACCCAACTAAATCCATTATACACGACTTGGACTCCAGAACAAAAATATTGGCAACAATACTGTATATTGTAGCAATTTTTGTTGCAAAAGGTATTGTAGGCTATGGCATTTGTACCCTCTTTTTGGGCTATGCCATTTTTAAATCCAATGTGCCTTTTAAAATGCTTTTAAGAGGTTTAAAAAGTATAATAATAATTATTATTTTCACAGTTGTTTTAAATATGCTTTTTATCAGAACTGGAAATTTGGTTTTTAGTCTTGGGTTTTTGAAGATATATTCAGGAGGTCTGTATACAGCAATTCGCCTTTGTGTCAGACTTATTCTCCTTGTAGTTGGTTCGTCTTTACTTACTCTCACAACTTCTCCAATAAAGTTGACAGAGGGTATAGAAAGGCTTTTGAAACCTTTTAAAAAAGTAGGTTTGCCAGCTCACGAAATAGCTATGATGATGACTATTGCCCTTAGATTTATTCCTACTCTTGTAGAGGAGTTAAACAAAATTAAAATGGCACAGACAGCCAGAGGTGCAGACTTTGACAACGGCAATTTAATGCACAAGGCTAAGGCTATGATACCACTATTAGTGCCACTTTTTATATCATCTTTCAGACGAGCTGACGAGTTGGCCATGGCTATGGAGGCAAGATGTTACAGGGGCGATGTAAACAGAACTAAGATGCACCCTCTTGTATATACAAAAAAAGATTATGTAACAATGGCAATACTTGTTGCTTTAGTAGTAGTAGTGCTTTTGATTAGAATAATTTGGGGTGTGTAATATGAAAGTGTTGTTAAGTGTTGCCTATGACGGCAGTAATTACTATGGTTGGCAAAGACAAAACGATTTTATAACTGTACAGCAAAAAGTGGAGGAGGCTATTTCAGCATTGATGAAAAAGCCAGTTGCTGTAAGAGGTGCAAGCCGTACTGATACAGGTGTTCATGCAATGTGTCAGGGCGTGGTTTTTGAAACGGAAACAACTATTCCTGTAGAAAAAATGCCCTATGCTATAAATTCATTTTTGCCCAACGATATAGTGGTAAACGGGGCAAGGAAAGTTGGAGAGGACTTCCACCCACAGTATAGCGTCATAGACAAAACATACGAGTATAAAATACAAAATTGTGCTTTTAGAAATCCTTTGCTCTATAATTATACGGATTTTGTTCACTATAAACTGGATATAGACAAAATGAATGAGGCTTGCCAGTACTTCATTGGCGAACACGATTTTAATGCCTTTTGTGCCAGTGGTTCACAGACAAAAACTACTGTCCGTACAATTTATAAATTAAATGTTCGTAGAGAAAAAGACATTGTAACAATATCTGTTACAGGAAGTGGCTTCCTCTACAATATGGTCAGAATTATTGCCGGTACATTGGTGGCAGTAGGTAGTGGCAAAATAAAGCCGGAAGAAATAAAGGATATTATAGAATCAAGAGATAGAACAAAAGCAGGAAAAACATTAGTTCCAAATGGTTTAACCTTAATGGAGGTAAATTATGACAAATGACAATAATTTAAACAAAGGTAGCTTTTCAAGGAACGATTTGAATAATAGAGTACCTAGAAAAACTACTACAAGAACTACAACAGATAGAACTAGAAGTACAACAGGTGGTACAGCGGATAGAACTAGAACTACAATAGGTGGTACAGCGGATAGAGCTAGAACTACAACAGGTGGTAAAACAGATAGAACTAGAAGTACAGCCACAAGAAATGTGTTTGAAAAAAAGCCTACAGATAGAAAAACAACAAACAAAACTCCTAATAAGCCTAAAAATAGTGGCAAAGTAAAGAGAAAAAAGAGTAATTTTGCTACTGTAGCTAAAATTATGCTTGTTGTTTTAATTGTTTTAGTAGTGGCTGTCAGCCTTTTCTTTAAGAAAATGAACAGCACAGAGGTCAATTCTTCTGCCAAAAACAAGCCGGAAGAAACTATTTCAGTAAATATTGAGTCAGGTTCTTCAGTTACGGACATAATTAAGGCTTTGGAGGACAATGGTGTAATTGATAGTGCATTCCACTTTAAATATCTTTGCAAAAAAATGGGCTATGGTCCAGAGTTTAAGTCAGGTTACTATACTTTTACAAACCATATGTCATTTGATGATATTATAAAGGCTCTTAACACAGGTGCATCAAGTATAAATGCTAAAAAACTTACTGTAAGAGAGGGCGAGTGGCTTAGTGAAATAGCGTCAGATTTGGAAAGTCAGGGCGTTTGTACAGCTAAGGAATTTTTAACTGCTGCAAATTCAAGAGATTATGACTATGACTTCGTGGCAAAAATTCCGGAAAGAGATAACCTTTTAGAGGGTTACTTGTTCCCAGCTACATACTCTATTGAAGAAAATATGAGTGCAACAGATATTGTAAATATGATGCTTGCTAAGTTTGACCAGGTTGTAAAGGACAACGACATTGAGGCACAGGCTAAGAAATTAAACCATACCCTTGATGATGCTGTTATTATTGCTTCACTTATTGAGGGTGAGGTAAAATATGCTCCTGAAAGAACATTGGTATCTTCTGTAATCTACAATAGACTTGCTAAAAATATGAAGTTACAGCTTGATGACTCTGTTATTTATTCTATGGGTAAGAGAGCTACAAGAGTGTTGTATTCTGATTTGAAAAACAACGATAAGCACAATACCTATGTTGTTGACGGATTGCCAGTTGGTCCAATAAATAGCCCAAGTGAGGACTCTCTCAAGGCTGCTGTTAATCCGGATAGCACAAATTATCTCTACTATGTAGTAGAAAATACAACAACAGGTCAGCACCACTTCTCTGCTACTTATGAAGAACATCAGCAGGCAGAGGCAAGTTACAAAAGTCAAAATTGAAAGGAATAAGTTATGAGTTTAGTAGAAAACTATATTCACGAATATTTAGAAAATTTACAGCCTTTTTGTGAGGGCGAATTAGGTCAGTTGCAAAAGACTTCCTATGAAAAAGAAGTGCCTATTATACCAAAAGATGTAGTTCAGTTTTTAGGCGTGGTTTTAAGTATTATTAAGCCTAAAAAGATACTTGAAATCGGTATGGCAGTAGGATTTTCAGCCAGTTATATGACAGGCTTTCTTCAAGAGGGTGGCCATTTGACTACTATTGACAGATTTGATGTTATGATAAAGCAGGCAAAGGAAAATTTCAAACGCCTTGGTGTAGAGGACAAGGTTACAATATTAGAGGGTAACGCCAACGATATTTTGCCTACATTAGACGAACAGTATGACTTCATTTTTATGGACGCAGCAAAGGGTCAGTATATACAAATTCTTCCCGATGTACTTCGACTTTTGAAAAAGGGTGGAGTGATTATTGCTGACGATATTTTGCAGGAGGGTAGAGTTGCTCAGGCTTATGAAGAAGTTCCAAAGCGTCAGAGAACTATTCATAAGAGAATGAACGAATTTTTAAATGAAATAACAAATAATCCAAAGTTAAAATCAAGCATATTGACTATTGGCGATGGTGTAGCATTTATTCAGAAAATAGAGGATTGATAAAATGAAAAAAATAGAATTACTTGCTCCAGCTGGAGATTTGGAAAAACTTAAAATTGCTGTACTCTATGGTGCAGACGCAGTATATCTTGGTGGTACTAATTTTGGACTTAGAGCAAAGGCTAAAAACTTTGACTATGACCAGATGAAAGAGGGTGTAGAGTTTGCTCACGCCCACGATGTAAAGGTTTATGTTACTTGCAATATCTTTGCTCACAATGAAGATTTTGAGGAAATGGCAGACTATTTTAAGGAGCTTGAAGAATTAAAAGTAGATGCTATTCTTGTAGCCGACCCTGGTGTATTTGCTCTTGCTAGAAAAACTGTTCCTAATATGCCTATTCATATTAGTACACAAGCAAATAATACTAATTATATGTCTGCTCTTTTCTGGAAAAACCTTGGAGCAACTAGAATTGTTATGGCAAGAGAACTTTCCCTCAAGGAAATTAAGGAACTCCACGATAAGATTGGAGATACTGAAATTGAGGCTTTCGTTCATGGTGCAATGTGTATCAGCTACAGTGGCAGATGCCTTTTAAGTAACTATTTAAGCGGTAGAGATGCCAACAAAGGTGCTTGTTCACACCCTTGTAGATGGCAGTATTATGTTACAGAAAAGACTAGACCAAATGAATATATGCCAATAGTTGAAGACGAAAGAGGTACTTATATCTTCAATTCTAAGGACTTAAATATGATTCAGCACATTCCGGAACTTGTAGATGCCGGTATATTCAGCCTTAAAATAGAGGGTAGAATTAAAACTTGTTTCTATGTAGGTACAGTTATTAAGGCTTATAGAGAAGCTATTGACGATTACTTAAAAGACCCTGCGTTGTACGAAAGTAAAAAGGACTACTATATGCAGGAAGTTTCTAAGGCAAGCTACAGAGGTTATACAACTGGTTTCTACTATGGTAAACCAAATGAAGAAGACCAGGTTTACACTACTAGCTCATATATCAGAACTTATGACTTCATTGGTATGGTTCTTGACTATGATAAGGAAACAGGCTATGCAACAGTGGAACAGAGAAACAAGTTTGTTATAGGCGAAAAGATAGAGGTAATGCGTCATAACGGCGAAGATTTCACTATGACAGTGGAGGAAATGTATGACGATAAGGGCGAAAGTGTAACAGAAGCTCCTCACCCACAGCAGATTTTAAAGGTTAAGGTTGATAAACCAGTTGAGGCTTTTGATATGTTTAGGCGTGAGGCTAAAAATCCGGTTACACTTGAATAAATTATTGCGTTGGTTAAAAATAAATTGCAAAGTTTTACTCGATTTTTTACTGGTCAAAAAATTGTAAAGTTTTACTCCATTTTTTTCTGGTCAAAAATATTTTGCTTTGCAAAATATGGCTTATGTATAAGCCACCGGACTTCTTTCCGGTTTGCTAAAAATCGTGATTTTTAAGGCAAAGCCTTAAATCGCTTACTTGTAAGCGAAACTAATAATTGCAAGAGTATTTTTCTTTGGTTCATTTCTTTTTACGATAGAAAAAGAAAGAACCTATCTTATTGCAAAACCCTATAAAAAGTGGTATTATAAATCTATAAAAAGTTAGGCTAAACAGCTTAACCCAAAAGGAGGAGAACCAATGAAGAAGAAAATTTTATCTTTGCTTTTAAGTTTGTCAATGGTTGTTGTTCCTGTATTATCATATGGTGCAGACAATACAGTTTCAACAGATTGCCAGCTTTCAGCGGAAACAATTAGCGTAGGCGATACACTTTTTGCCGATTACAAGGTAACTGACAACCCAATGGGTTTCAACAGTTTAACAGGCTTTGTTTATTTTGACCCTGCTGTTTTAGAGGCTGTTGACATTGATTACACAGAAATGCCTAGTGATATTATTGAGTACAACAATATCCCACTTTTCCCTAGTAATGTAGTTTCTAACAGAGTGGATTTTGTACCAAAGGCACAGGACTATAACTACAACGGCAAGGCTGATAACAAGACTAATGCCGGCAAGTTAGGTATTTTAAAGTTTGCTGGTTATAATTCTTCATCAGTAGACGGTTTCTTGCAGAACTATACTTCAACTGGTACTGTAATCAGAATTAAGTTTAAGGCTGTAGGTGCTGGTTCAACTGACATAAGTTTTGATAAATTTACAGGTGCTAACCTTACAAGAGGCACACAGACTAGCCTCAATATCCAGTCTGCTCACTCAACTGTTTTAGTAAACGGTGGCAGTACTGACAATGGCGACGAAAGCACAACTACAACAGAAGCAACTACTGAAACTACTACTGTAAAAGCTAACACTTCCAACGGCGGAGGCGGTGGTGGCGGTGGCTCAACTTCAAGAGTTACTACAACAACTACAGAAGTAACTACTGATGCCACTACAGAAACTACTACTGCTTCAGTAGAAAGTACTTCAGAAACAACTACAGTACAGGCTGTTACATTCTCTGATGTACCTGCTGATTACTGGGGTGCTAAGTATGTCAATGAACTTGCCTCTAACAAGGTTGTAAATGGCTATAGCGACGGTACTTTCTTACCAAATAACGAAGTAAAGAGAGCCGATTTTATCATTATGCTCCTCAAGGGTATCGGTGTTGATGTAACAAAAGCTCCACAGTCTAACTTTAGCGATGTAGAAAATGGTGCTTATTACTACAATGCTGTAGGCCTTGCAAAGGATTTAGGTATTGCCAATGGTAATGGCGACGGCACATTCTCTCCAGCTAGTAATATTACAAGACAGGATATGATGATTTTAGCTAAAAAGGCTCTTGTATATAAGCTTGGTAAGGATATTACAGTAGAAAATACTGACAACCTCAAAGGCTTTAGCGACTATGAAGATATTTCAGCTTATGCCCTTGAAAGCCTTTCTGCTATGGTTAAAGACGGCTATGTAAATGGTATGGACGGCAATAAGATTGCTCCAAAGGCTACTACTACAAGAGTACAGGCTGCCACAGTTATCTATAAGATAATGAATAAATAAAATAGAATAAATTTCTGATTTGCCCCCATAGTTGAAGTATGGGGGTAATTTTTAATAAAAAGGAGGGAACACTATGGCAAAGGGGATATACTTCTTTAATGGCAAAGATATAACTATGAATATGGTTATACAGATTAAATGCGTTCTAAATGTATTACAAAGGAGAATGAATATCAGTTTTCCTGATGCAGCTATGAAGTTTTACACCTCCGAAACCTACAAAACACTTCAGCAGACTGAAAACGGTTTGTGGGCAGAATCAGCCGAATATATTGCCGACAGATATTATGAAGAAATGGGACTTGACCCAGTATAAAATGTGTTAAAAAGAGGAAAAATATAATGGATAGAATGAAACAATTAATAGAAATTCTTAATAAGGCGTCACTTGCCTATTATCAGCAAAATAGGGAAATAATGACTGACAGAGAATATGATGCACTTTATGACGAGCTTGTGGCATTGGAAAGTGAAACAGGTATTGTGCTTTCAAATTCTCCTACACAGAATGTAGGCTATGAGGTTTTAGGCTCTCTTACAAAAATAAGACACCCACAGCGAATGTTATCCCTTGACAAGACAAAGGAAGTATCCCGTCTTGCTGAATTTTTGGGCAACAATATAGGTGTACTTTCCTACAAAATGGACGGTCTTACAGTAGTTTTGACATACAATGACGGAGAGCTTACACAGGCTGTTACAAGAGGAAACGGAGAAATTGGTGAAGATATTACCCACAATGCTAGGGTTTTTAAGAACATTCCCCTTAAAATAAGCCAAAAGGGTCAGCTTGTACTTAGAGGAGAGGCTGTTATTTCCTTTGAGGATTTCGACAATATAAATGAAGAAATGTCGCCGGAAGAAAAGTACAAGAACCCAAGAAATTTGTGTAGTGGTACGGTGCGTCAGCTTAATTCAGAAATTTGTGCCAAGAGAAATGTCTGTTTTGTGGCATTCCAGCTTGTAAGTGCAGAGGGAATGGATTTTGAAAAGAAGTCACAGGGCTTTGAATATTTGGAAAAGCTAGGTTTTACAGTGGTAAAGAGAAAGTTTGTAAATTCTGAAAACATAGCACAGGCAGTAAGTGAGTTTGAAGAAAATATACCAAACAATCCTTTTGCCACAGACGGTTTGGTGCTTACTTATGACGATATTGCATACTCTCGTACTTTAGGGGAAACAGCAAAATTCCCTAGAGATTCCATTGCTTTCAAATGGGCAGACGAGCAGGCAGAAACCACTCTTATTGACATAGATTGGAACACTTCCAGAACAGGACTTATAAATCCAATAGCCGTTTTTGAGCCAGTAGAGCTTGAGGGTACAACAGTAAACAGAGCATCACTCCACAATGTAAGTATTGTGGAACATTTGCAGTTGGGCATTGGAGATAGAATTACAGTTTATAAAGCGAATATGATTATTCCACAGGTGGCAGAAAATTTGACAAAGAGCAATAATGCAGAAATTCCTAAAAATTGCCCAGTTTGTGGAGAGGAAACAGAAATAGTAAGCCTTAGAGATGGTAAGGCGTTGAAATGTGTCAATCCAAACTGTAAGGCACAGCGAGTAATGGCAATAGAGCATTATGTAAGCAGAGATGCTATGAATATTGAGGGCTTTTCAGAAGCTACTATTGAAAAATTCATTGATAAAGGCTTTTTGGATAACTATGCAGACATTTACTGTCTTGAAAAGTACAGAGATAGCATAGTTGAAATGGAAGGCTTTGGAGAAAAGAGTTACAATAACCTTATTTCAGCCATTGAAAAGTCTAAAAATGTGAATTTGTTTAACTTTATATATGCTTTGGGTATCAATAATGTAGGTTTAAGTAATGCAAAATTATTGTGCAAAAAGTATAACAATGACCTTGAAAAAATAATGAACGCAAGTGCTGACAGTCTTTGTGAAATAGACGGCATAGGGGAAGTTATTGCCGTAAGTATTGTGAAGTATTTCAACCATAGCCACAATATTGAGCTTATTAATAAGGCACTTGAGTATATTACTTTTGTGGCAGAGGAAAGCACAGGCAGTAATAAGCTGGAGGGCAAAACCTTTGTTATAACTGGCGATGTACACAACTATAAAAATAGAAAAGAACTCCAAAACTTTATAGAAAGTATGGGTGGCAAGGTAACAGGTAGCGTTTCAGCTAAAACAAATTATCTTATAAATAATGATGTAACATCAAATTCAAGCAAAAATAAAAAGGCTAAAGAGTTGAATATTCCTATTTTAAGTGAGGAAGATTTTGCAGAGTTAATAGAAAGTCTTTAAAATATAAAGTGAAAGTGCAAGGCTAAAAACCTTGCATTTTTTTTGTTTTAATAATGGTTTATTTAGTAGTTTCTGTATTTTGAGTATTAGAAGTAACAGAAATAGTATTTACACCTTGAGAATTTATGGTGTTCACAATAGCAGTTAAACAATCTTCAAGAACTTTATCATAATTTTCGTTCGTTTCTTTTTTGTTTCCTTCAATAATTATCTTTAATTCGTCTAAAGAAATATCAGCATTGCTTAGGTCAAAATCCTTATCTTCTGTGTTTTCATTTTTTTGACTGTCTTTATCTGTTGAATCGTGGGCATATGAAATACCATATAAAATATTATTAGGTCCACTAATATGTATTTTTTTAACAGTAAGTTGGTCAATAAGATTACACATATCTTCATAACTGTAGTTAATTACTTTATCAGAAGATTCAACATCATTAAGATTTGTAAGTTTTGCTATATTGTTTTTATTATCCAAAACAATAACCTTATCTCTGTAAGCAATATAAGTACAGTTTTTGTTCACATTCTCATTTAATTTTTCAGAAGAAGTAGAATGTATTGTTTCAGTTTCAGTTGCTGTGCTATTTTTATTACAACCGGAAAATAACATACAACTGACTAATAAAAATTGTATATAATATTTTTTCATAAGAGCCTCCTTTAGTTTGTAATACTTCAAAAATGAGGTGTGAAAGGAATCTTATTTTTCACACCTCAATAGATATATGGAAATTATATTTTAAATGTTATGCATAAAATTCTGCTTGGAAAGAGCCGTCTCTATTTACTGTATATCCATTATTAGAATAGAGTATATTTCCTTTTGCTGTAATGGAGCAAGTTCTGTAAGAATCTATCATTTTATATGATGTACTTTTACAAGTGAATGTTTGAGTTAATGTTGAGTTAATAGCATTTGGAACGGTAATTTTTGTTACGCTTTTAAATCTATTACTTTGACCGGTTGTTTTTAAAATAACATCTTGAAGTATAAAAGTTACATATTCTACTTTTTAGTTTTATCATAAGTTTGAGCAGTTGATGCTTTTGCTGAATTATCATTGGAATTATAAGGTTCCCATTCAATGTCATCGTAGCTACAACCTGTAACTTCTTCGTATTCTTTTTTAACAGACTCTTTATTTTCCTGTCCTTCTTTGGCAATAGCTTTTAAATTTGAAATAAATTCTCCAACTGTTACTTCAGTAGTTTTTTCAGAAGTATTTACAGATAAACCAACATCTCCATATTCTGCATTAATTTTGCTTACAATATCTTCAACATTACTTTTAGGAATATCATATATGCTGTCATCAAGAGAATACTTTGAAGTATCAATATAAGAATTGTAGCTTAAATCGCTTGCAAAAGCTACATTAATTGTGCTTAATGCCATAACAGATATTAAGATAATTGAAAAAATTTTTTTTAAATGTTTCATAATTCACAATCCTTTCATTAATTAATGTTTTCCATATATCTAATATCGTATTTTAAATAAAAAAAGATTTTAAATTTAAAATACGATAAAATTATAGCGATTATTAACAAATTTGTCAATATAGATTTTAAAATAAAAAAATGAAATTAAATTTAAAATTATTTTTATATTTATTGAATTTTTAAATAAAATAATGTATAATAACCGAAGAAAGGGTGAAGATATGTTTAAATTAAAAAAGGAAAAATCGCCTTTTAACCTTAATGAAAAGGAAGAACAGGTGATGAAAGTTTTATGGAAAAATGACATGCCGATGTCAGCAACTGAAATTGCTAATGAAA
>FR888508.1:0-13745 GCA_000432155.1 Eubacterium sp. CAG:274 | reverse complement strand
AATTGCTAATGAAATTGAAAGTGATTGGGCTAAAAAATCTATACAAAATATTATAAGAAAATTAGAATCGAAAAATGCTATAGAAATTGCTGAAATTACAAAAATAGGAAAAACATATGGCCGATTGTTTAGACCAACTGTATCATCAGATGAGTATGCTATGGAACAATTTAATAGGTTTTATGATAAGGATGATTACGCACCTTTTCTTTTATCAGCTTTAGTGGATACTAAGGAAGAAAATAAGGAGCTGGCACAAAAACTTAGGGATTTGATTGACCAGTACAAGGGGGAATAGAATGGAAGAGCAGGGGGCTGCAAGATATGTTTATGAATTCTGTACAGCATATACATCAATAAATACTGCTTTTTGGGTTACAATTTTTGCTATAACAATAATAATATTAAGTAGAAATTTAAATTTTAAGAGAAAATATTGCTTTAATGTATTGTGGGCTTTGGTAGTATTGTGTCTTTTGAGATTCTTTTTAAATTTTGAAATACCTTTCTTTACAAACAATTTAAGGTCTTATACTATTTTGGAAAAAATAAGAGATATTTTGAGGTATAATTTTTACACTTATTGCTATGAAGATGATATAGGAAAAATATATTACTATTTTACTTTAGGTAGATTAATGGAAGTAATTTACCTAGTTACGACAATTGTACTTTTGATAAAGAAAAGTTTAAGATGTCGACAACTGTATAGGATTGTTAATTTAATGAATTATACAGATAATACTGAAATCTTAAATTCTTTGAAAATTGCAAAACAAAAAGTAGGAGTACAAAAAAATATAGGTATTATAGTGAATAAAAATATAAGAAGTCCTATTATAGTGGGATATTTTAAGCCAGTAATTCTACTACCTGTAGTTGAATTAAGTGAGATGCAACTTATTACTGTTTTATCTCACGAGCTTATACATTATAAATACAAGCAAATTTTTATAAAACTATTAGTTGAAATTATATGTGTCGTAATGTGGTGGAATCCAGTGTTTTATTTCTTCAGAAAAGAAGTATTTAATATACTGGAATTTTATACAGACCGTAAACTTAATATTCTCTTGAATAATAAAGAAAAAGAGGAATATTTATTAGGCATTGTTAATGTAATTGAAAACTATGGAGGTAGAAATAACACTTTGGATTTTTCTTTGGGACTTGATGAAGAGAATAATGAAAGAGTTATGACAGAGAGATTTAAACTTATATTAGATAATGCTTATATAAACAAAAATAGAATTAAAGATATTGTAATTATGACAGTATTTTTAGTTGTATATATTTTTTCTTATTATCGTATACCTCATCCAGCAGGAGAACCAACTTTTGAAGATTACAATGAGGATGCACCCGTTATAGTTGAAGGTTCATACATAATAAAAAACGGAAATAGGAGCTATACTATTTATAGTCCTGATGGAGAAAAATTAATTACGGTAAGAGGAAAGTTAAAGGAAAATATAAAAGGAGTAATAGTAAAGGAGTAATTTAATATGAAAAAAATAAAGAAAAATGTTTGTGCTAATGGGAACAGTCACTTTAATGGTAAATTTTTGTAGTTTTAATATTCTAGCAGAAGATGGAATAAAACAAGTTAGCGAGGTGCAGACTATAAATCCTCGTAGTGGCAATGTATATTATAAATATAAAATAATAAATGGAAAAAAGTACAAAAGGTTATGGTCAGCTGATAAAAACGCTTGGATTGACCCATACTGGACATTAGCATAGGTTGTAATGAAATTGGTGTAGTTAAAGAAGTCAAATATGCTTCATTAACTATGCCTTTTTATGTGATTAAAGGAGATAATTATGTTAGGAAAAAACAGATTGGAATAAAGAAAAAATGTAAAATTAATTATGGGTTTGATTTTGAAGAAGAATTTCAACATTGGATTTATGTTACAGGTGCAGGTGAGGGATTTAAGTATCTGGATAATAAATATGAACCATTAAATGAAGTGGATAGTATAAAAAGTTGGAGAAAATATATAAGGGATAAGTATAGAGAAAATGATAGTGAGTTTATCTATATGTTGAAAATTATACGAGAAAATAAAAAATTTGAGGCTGGGATAATTAAAATAATTGGTACTGCTGTGCTTGTTGGAACTTTATTTAACAATTTTATAAATTTGTTTTTGGGAAAGATTTCTAATAAAAATCTTAATATTTCTATAAATGGAGTAATTATTACAATATTTATATTTTTTATTTTATACATAGGGATAAAAAACATATTGCAAGATATAAATAGGCAAAATTTACAACAGATGTTTATTGAATCAGTAATTGATACTTTAATAATAAAATAAATGATTATTATACTGAGCAAACAAAAAAGAGGTGTGCATTGACACCTCTTTTTTTATATTTACTTCTCTTTATTGATTTTTTTACTTCTCTTTTAACTTCTTGCGAACTTCTTTTTTAGTTTCAACCATTTTTTCTGCGTAAGCATAGGCTTCGTCCATAGTATCAAAGAACTTGTGCTTACCCATTCTTTCTTCGCAACCAAAGTGCTTTAATGTATTATATGTATTCTCATTAAGTTCACAATATAATACAACAATATGGTTTCTCTGTGCATAGTCAATAACATGATGAAGACTATCAAGAGAAGTTGCGTCAATCATTGGTACATTTCTCATTCTAAGAATAAGAATATCGCTTTTAACATTCATAGACTTCATTGTATCCATAAATGTAGTAGATGCACCAAAGAACATAGGACCGGCTAATTCATACACCATAATATCGTCATTAAGATATTTATATGTATCGTTTTCTGTTTCCTTTGAAAGAGTATTGATGTCAAATGTTTCTGCCATTTTCTTCATAAACATAAACATAGCAAGTACCATACCTACTTCAATGGCAACAACAAGGTCAAATACAACTGTTAAAAGGAATGTAAGAGCTAAAACAGAAAGGTCTGTTTTTGTAGTATGACCAATTTCCACAAATTCCTTAAACTGGCACATATTGAAACTTACTACAATAAGAATTGCTGAAAGTGTAGCCATTGGTATAAGTTTTGCAAGAGGCATAGCCACAATCATAATTACGAAAAGAACGATTGCGTGAACCATACCGGCAACTGGTGTTCTACCACCGTTTTTAATATTAGTAGCTGTTCTGGCAATAGCACCTGTAGCAGGAAGTCCACCGAAAAGTGCTGATGCAATATTTGCAATACCCTGTGCAATAAGTTCCTGATTAGAATCGTGCTTATCCCCTGTCATACCGTCAGCAACTACGGCAGAAAGAAGTGACTCAATACCAGCCAAAATGGCAATAGTAACCGCCGGCTGAACTAAAGCACCAATATTTACCTTTGTAAAGTTTGGAATATGAGGCATTGGAATAGCACCCTTGAGGTCGCTAAATTTTGAACCAATAGTCTGTACTTCTGTTGCCATACCATTTTTTTGGAGCAAATAGAGTACAACTGTAGAAAGTATTAAGGCAACAAGTGAGCCAGGTATTCTCTTGCTTACTTTGCCCCAAAGAACAATAACGATAATTGAACCTACGCCAATGGCTGTAGCTGTCCAATTGATTTTAGAGATATTTGTAATATATGCCCACCATTTTGGTAAACACTCTGAACTAAGTCCCTGAATATTAAGACCGAAAAAGTCATTTAACTGTGTTGTAAAAAGTGTTACGGCAATACCTGTTGTAAAACCTACTGTAATAGGGAAAGGTATGAACTTGATAATATCACCAAGTTTAAACACACCCATTATAATAAGGAATATACCTGCCATAATTGTGGCAACAATAAGACCCTCAATACCGTACTGGTCTATGATACCACAGATAATAACAACAAAGGCTGCTGTAGGGCCACCAATCTGAACTCGGCTACCACCCCAAAAAGAGATAATAAAACCTGCAATAATAGCAGTAATCAAGCCGACTTCCGGAGATACTCCAGATGAAATGGCAAGAGCGATAGAAAGAGGAAGGGCAACAACTGCGACAATAAGTCCGGCAACTATGTCCTTAACAAGGTTTTTTCCTTTCAATTCCTCTGGCGAGTTTTTCATAATTGAAAATAGTTTTGGTTTCATTTTCTTAAATCTTCCTCCATAAAATTTTAATAATATCTTCATAATTTATTGTAAGGTTTTTTTCGTCTTTAGTCAAGAGGTTGTTGTATTTATTTGCAATAGATTGTTGTATTTGTTGGCTTATTGTGATAAAATTAGACTGAATAATGTGTTTTGGAGGTGCTTTCTTTGACGAAGTCTGAAATAAGGAAATTATATAAGGAAAAAAGAAGTGCTTTGACCCTTTCTCAGGTTGAGGAAATGTCGGCTGAAATACAGTATAATATTTTTTCTTTGCTACAATACAATGATTGTAAGGCATTGTTTACTTTCATAAACTATGGCAAGGAAGTAGTGACTAAAAACATAATAAAAGATGCTTTAAAAAATGGCAAAGAGGTCGCCGTACCCTATATGACAGGAAAGCCCCACGAAATGGTTTTTCTCAAAATAGAGGGATTAGACAATCTTGTGGAAAACAAGTACGGCATACTTGAGCCTGTATTTAATGAAGAAGATATTGTGAACTCAGATGAAAGTACATTTATAATTGTGCCTGCCTTGGTTTTGGATAACAACAAAAACAGAATGGGCTACGGCGGTGGTTTTTATGACAAATATTTGAGCGAAAATAAGTATTTATGCTCTGTTGGTGTGGCCTACGACTTTCAAATAGTAGAAAATGTGCCTACAGAGGAAAACGATGTGCCTTTAGATATAATTGTGACAAATAGGGGGATAGTGAAATGAAAACTGTTAATGAAAACGGTCAGCTTGCAGTAGTTGCAAAAAGACAGCTTGCAAAACTTGGTACTGACGAGAAGAACAATATTTTAGCTGTTTGTGCTAAGGCTTTAAGAGATAATGCAGAATTTATCGTTGGCGAAAATGCCAAAGATATGGAAAATGCCAAAAATAACAATATGCCACAGGGTTTACAGGATAGATTAATGCTCAATGTAGACAGAGTAAATGCTATGGCTGAGGGCTTAGAGCTTATTGAAAAACTCCCTGACCCTATTGGAGAAGTCCTTGATATGAGAACTTTGCCAAACGGTCTTACAGTTGGTCAAAAGCGTGTGCCAATGGGCGTTATTGGTATTATCTATGAGGCTAGACCTAATGTTACAAGTGATGCCTTTGGTCTTTGCTTAAAGGCTGGTAGTGCTGTTATTCTTAGAGGTGGTAGCGATGCTATTCACTCTAATATTGCTACTGTTTCTGTTTTCAGAAAGGCTATTGAGGGCTTAGGCTATAACCCTGATTTTGTTCAGCTTGTAGAGGACACTACTAGAGCTTCTTCTACTGAAATGATGACATTAAACGATTATATTGACTTGCTTATTCCTAGAGGTGGCAAGGGTCTTATACAGTCTGTTGTTAAAAATGCTACTGTTCCGGTAATTGAAACAGGTGTTGGCAACTGCCATATCTATATGGACGAAAGTGGCAAGATTGATGACGGCGTAAACATTATTGTAAATGCTAAGGCACAGAGAGTTGGTGTGTGCAATGCAGCCGAAACTCTTTTAGTACATAAAAATATAGCAAAAGAGTATTTGCCAAAGGCTATTTCAGCATTAAGAGAAAAGGGTGTTGAAATCAGAGGCGATGAAAGAGTGGCAGAAATTGTGCCTGATGTTGTGCCAGCTACAGAGGAAGATTGGGCAACTGAATATTTGGACTATATCCTTGCTGTAAAGGTAGTAGATAGCCTTGATGATGCCATTGACCATATTGCAAAATACTCTACAGGTCATTCAGAATCTATTGTTACAGAAAACTATACAAATGCCCAGAGATTTTTAAACGAAGTAGACTCAGCAGCGGTGTATGTAAATGCCTCTACTAGATTTACTGACGGCAATGAGTTCGGCTTTGGTGCTGAAATCGGTATTAGTACACAGAAGTTGCACGCTAGAGGTCCTATGGGTCTTAAAGCTATTACCACTACTAAGTATATAATTTATGGAAATGGACAAATAAGAAAGTAATTAAAATGCTATTCTTTCTTTTTATGTTTATGTCGCAAAAATAGAAAAGTTTTACTCGATTTTTTCTGGTCAGAACATTTTGCTTTGCAAAATGTGGCTTGACAAGTCAAGCCATCGGATTTATCTTTCCGATTCATTGGTCAAAATATTTTGCTTTGCAAAATATGGCTTATAAATAAGCCACCGGACTTCTTTCCGGTTTGCTAAAAATCGTGGTTTTTTAAGGCAAAGCCTTAAATCTCTTACTTGTAAGCGAAATAATAATATAAGGTAGTAAAATGATATATGACAACATAGTAAAAGCCAAATTATTAACACGAGAGAACAGGTTTATTGCCCATATTTTAGTAAATGGCAAAGAGGAAGTATGCCATGTCAAGAACACTGGCAGGTGCAGAGAGCTTCTTATTCCCAATGCTGAAATTTATGTTCAGACCAACAATGACCCAAAGAGAAAGACAAAGTTTTCTCTTATTGCCGTCAACAAAGGTGGCAGGCTTATTAATATGGACTCTCAAGCACCTAACAAGGCTGTTGAGGAGTGGCTGAAAAGTGGTGGCTTGTTTTCGGATATTGTAAATTTAAAGAGAGAAAAGACATTCCAAAACTCACGCTTTGATATGTATTTTGAGCGAGGGGGTAAAAAATGCTTTATGGAAGTGAAAGGGGTTACATTGGAGAATGACAACATTGTCAGTTTCCCTGATGCACCTAGTGAAAGGGCTGTAAAGCATTTAAAGGAATTGCAAATTGCACACAGTATGGGGTATGAAACATATGTACTGTTTATTGTACAAATGAGTGATGTGAAATATTTTGAGCCAAATGCTGAAAATCATAAGGCTTTTGCAGAGGAATTAAAACAGGCGAAAGCAAGTGGTGTAAACATACTTGCCTATGATTGTGAAATAGAGCCAAACAGTATGGTGATTAGAAAGCCAGTACAGGTTCTAGTATGAGGGTAGATGTGAAAAAACTTTTTTCAATTATTTTGATTTTAGTGCTTATATGCACAAGCGTCACTATTGTATATGGTGGCGACAATTACATAACTGTTAGAGATGTAGTGAACAGGCTTGACAAAGTGGCAGGGAGTTACAACCCACAGTACACAAAGGAAAAGCTCCTTAGCAGTTCATCTTTTGTTCTTGATGAAGATGTTACAAAGGCTCAATGCTACTATTTAATAAGTAGGGCTTTTGACAATTTTCCTCAGCTTCAAGGGGATTGTCTTGCAAATGCTCCTAGCAAGGTTACTTACTACGATATGCCTATGTGGGCAGGAAATGAAATTGGCAAAATGATTTCTTGTGGGCTTGTAGACAATGATGGAAGTGGTGCTTTTTATCCATTACAAAATGTTACCGAAAAGGAATTTGACACCATTTTACAGAGAGTTTACAGGCTTTATGGCACTAACAACAAAGACGATTTTTATTCTTATGTAAACCATAATGAGTTATTGGAGGACAATTCTGACAAACTTGAGGACACAGGAAATGTAAATACCATTGATGAGGCTCAAAAACATAATGTGGAAATGTTCAACGACATTGTAAATGAATGTATTGACGGAAGTTGGGAAAAAGGCTCTAAGGAGTCAGCAATACAGAACCTCTACCTTACTATACAGGATTTTAAAACCAGAAATGAACAGGGTGTTGAGCCTATTAAACCATTTTTAGACCAATTATCACAGGTAAAAGACGATAGTCAGTTAAATGCCTTTGTTGAGGATTATACTAAAAAGACAAGTATGCCGGCTTTTGTGAATTTCTCCCTTGCTCCACAGCCTAATGACGAGGGCAAATATGGCTTGTATTTTGATTGCTATGTGCCTCTTATGTACATTAGTGTTAGTCAAAATCCTGATGAGCTGGAAAGATACAAAAAATACATTACTGATATGTTTGAACTTGCAGGAGAAAGCAACAAAAAGGCTTTGGAAGATGCCGAAAATGTTTTGAATGTTGAAAAACTTCTTTCTTCTGATATTATTGCAAACGGGGATTCCGAATTTATGGAAACTGTTGAGGCTGACGGCTTTGATGACAGTTCTAACATAATGGAAAAGCTGTACAAGAGCTATGACCTAGATGTTATTGATAGCAAATTCAAAACTTTGGACTTAAAAGCAATAGTAAAAGCCTTTGGCTATGACGAGAATTTACCTCTTATTATATGGGATATGAACAGGGTAAACAAGCTGTCTGAACTTTTCAATGGAGAACATTCACAGGAGCTTGCAAGCCTTCAAAAAGCCTATATGATTAGCATTGGTGGTATGTATTTATCACAGGATTTCTATGACTTGTACGACAATTTCCTTATGGATATTTACGGCACAGACCAAAGTGTTTTAGACCAAAATATGGCTCCTAGAACATTTATATCTAACCAAATGAGTATATACATTAGTCAGATTTTCTGTCAGAAATATTTTGACAAGTCAAAAAAAGAACAGGTTATTAAAATAGCAGAAAATTTGAGAGATACTTTCAGAGAAAGGCTTAAAAACAACCGTTGGCTTTCTGGCACAACAAAGATTAAGGCTATTGAAAAGCTGGATAATATGGATTTACAGGTGGGCTATCCCGATAATTGGAGATGCTATTTGGACTATGCAGACATAAAATCTCCTGAGGAGGGGGGAACATACTACAGCAATATGCTTGAAATAAACAGGGCTATTGTAAAAGGTGCTATTGATTTCAGCAAAAACTATGATGTGAAAGATATGTGGGAAGTTCAGCCTTACGATGTAAATGCCTACTATGTTGCTGAGAAAAACAGAATGATTATTCCCGCCGGCATTTGCTATGCCCTTAGTTCAGACAGTCCAGAGAGCAACTATGCCACAATAGGTACAGTTATTGCTCACGAAATGGTACACGCCTTTGATACACAGGGGGCGATGTACGACAAAGACGGCAATCTGACAGACTGGTGGAGTGCTGTAGACTATTCTAACTTTAAGGAACAATGCAAAAAAGTAGAGAAATTTTATGACGGCTATGAGTCAGCTACAGGAATAGAAACATCCGGTCAGCTTACATTAAATGAAAATATTGCTGACATTGGTGCTATGGCTTGTGCCTTAGATACTGTTGCAAAATTGGGTAATGTGGACTATGACAAGTTCTTTACAGCCTATGGAAAATTGTTTTTTAACACCTCTACAAGGCAGTATTTATCACTATTATCCGTTATGGACCAACATTCCTACGGCTCTGTAAGAGTGAAACGCACTTTATCTAATTTCCAAAAGTTTTACGATACCTATGGCATAAATGAGTACAATGGTATGTATGTAAAACCAGAAGAAAGAGTTAATATTTGGTAAGTTTTTTGTAAATTTTTAAAAAACTATATACATTTTTAAAAAAAAGGTGTATAATGTGTTCAAACGATTGAATTTTTGTTGAATAATATATACATATGCTGTATTTTACGGTATTTAGGAGGATTAGTTATGGCAGTAGATTTAAAGGGTAGAAACTTCTTAACATTAAGAGATTTTACAGCTGAGGAAATTAGCCATTACCTTGAACTTGCAGCTCAGTTAAAAGCTGATAAGAAAAATGGTACAATGAAAAAATATATGGAAGGCAAGAATATTGCTTTGATTTTTGAAAAGCCTTCAACTAGAACTAGATGTTCTTTTGTAGTTGCTTGTAATGATATGGGTGCTTTTCCTGAATACCTTGGTAAAGGCGATATACAGCTTGGTAAGGAATCTGTTGAAGATACTGCCAGAGTTCTTGGTAGAATGTTTGATGGTATCGAATTTAGAGGATTTTCACAGAAAGTTGTTGAAGATTTAGCTAAATATAGTGGTGTTCCTGTATGGAATGGTCTTACTGATGAGGACCACCCAACTCAGATTTTAGCTGATTTCCTTACAATTCAGGAACATTTAGGTAAGTTAAAAGGTGTTAAGCTTGTATATATGGGCGATGGCAGAAACAATATGGCAAACGCCCTTATGATTGGTTCTTCTAAAATGGGTCTTGATTTTGTTATCTGTTCTCCAAAGGAACTTTTCCCAGAAGAAAGCCTTGTTGAAGAATGTAAGAAAAATGCAGAACAGTCTGGTGCTTCTATTACTATTACTGATGATGTTGCTACAGCTGTTAAAAATGCAGATGTACTCTATACTGATGTTTGGTGCTCTATGGGCGAAGAAGATAAGGCTAAGGAAAGAATTGCTCTCCTTTCTCCATACCAGATTAACAGCGATGTTATGGCTATGACTGGCAAGGACAATACTTTATTTATGCACTGTCTTCCAGCTATTAAGGGTAAGGAAGTTACAGAAGAAGTTTTCGAAAGTGCTAAGTCTGTTGTATTTGATGAGGCAGAAAATAGAATGCACACTATTAAGGCTGTTATGGTAGCCAGCTTTATAGGATAAGAGGACAAAATGGAAAAAGATAAGAAGATTTTATATAGTGCGATGCAACCGTCAGGTGTGCCATCTTTAGGCAATTACTTAGGTGCGTTGAAGAATTGGAAGAATTTACAGGAGGATTATAACTGTATTTTTGGTGTTGCTAATATGCACGCTATTACTGTTAGACAAAATCCTACTGAATTTAGAAGAAGAATTAGAGATTTATTTACTCTCTTTCTTGCTTTGGGTCTTGACCCTGAAAAAAATATTGTGTATGTTCAGTCTGATGTTCCAGCTCACGCAGAATTGTCTTGGATTTTAAATTGCTATACATATACTGGCGAATTAAGCCGTATGACACAGTTTAAGGATAAATCAGCTAAACACGCAGATAATATTAATGCTGGTCTTTTCACTTATCCTGTACTTATGGCAGCCGATATTCTTCTTTATCAGTCTGACCTTGTACCTGTAGGTGCTGACCAAAGACAGCATTTGGAAATTACCAGAGATATTGCTGAAAGATTTAACAATATTTATGGCGATGTGTTTACTATTCCAGAGGGTTATATACCTAAGGTTGGAGCTAGAATAATGGGGCTTCAGAACCCTGAAAAGAAAATGAGCAAATCTGAAAGCGACAATGAAAATAATGCTATTTTCTTGCTTGATGACTTGAATGTAATTGCCAACAAAATTAAAAGGGCGGTTACTGATTCCGACAATGTAGTTGCTTATTCTCCAGAGGAAAAGCCTGGCATAAGTAACTTGTTGAATATATATAGTGCGG
Source organism: Eubacterium sp. CAG:274 (assembly GCA_000432155.1). Classification (GTDB taxonomy): domain Bacteria; phylum Bacillota; class Clostridia; order Lachnospirales; family CAG-274; genus CAG-274. The sequence continues at coordinate 2,498 of FR888508.1, read as the reverse complement.
TAACAGGCAAATCTGTAGACGATGCTGTTGCAGACTTTACAGGTTGTGGATATGGAGAGTTTAAAAAGACTGTTGCTGACGCTGTAGTAGCTGAAGTTCAGCCTTTACAGGAGAAGTTCAAGGAGCTTTCTTCTGACAAGGCTTATATTGACAAGGCTATGGCAGAGGGTGCTGAAAAGGCGTCATACTTTGCCAACAAAACTTTGCGAAAGGTTAAAAAGAAAATTGGCTTTACAAAGTAAAAGGAGGATAATATGAGTATTATTAGCGATACTAAGAAAAAATTTGATATTATCAGCTTTGGAGAAGTTATGTTAAGACTTTCTCCTCCAGACAAAGAGAAGATTTCTCAGGGTCAGGTTTTCGAAAAGAATGCCGGTGGTTCAGAACTTAATGTGGCATCTGGTGCTGCTTTCTTAGGTGCAAGAACTGCTATCATTACAAAACTTCCTGACAACAAGATTGGTAGATTTGTTAAGTATAAGATTAGATATGGTAATGTAAGTGACGATTATGTTGTTTACGATTACAGTCCAGAACAGAGATTGGGTATTTACTACTATGAAAGTGGTGCTTATCCTAGAAAGTCTTCTGTTGTTTATGACAGAGCTAATTCATCAATGTGTTCTATTTCTTTAAGCGAAATTGACCCATCTATTTATAAGAATACTAGACATTTCCATGTTAGTGGTATTTCTATGGCAATTAGCAAGAATTTGAGAACAACAGTTGTTGAACTTATTAAGAGATTTAAGGAGCAGGGTGCTTCTGTTTCTTTCGACTGTAACTACAGAGCTAAGCTTTGGACAGAAGAAGAAGCAAGAGAAACTATTTACTCTGTACTTCCTTATGTTGATATATTATTTGTTTCAGAAGAAACTTCAAGAAAAATGATGCAAAGAACAGGTACTCTTGAAGAAATTATGAAGGGCTATTGTGACGAGTTTGGTTGTAAGGTTGTTGCCACAACTAGACGAGAAGTTGTAAGCCCAACAAGACATAACTTTGGCTCTAAGATTTACTATAATGGTAAATTTTATGAAGAACCTCCTTATGAAAATATCGAGGTAGTAGATAGAATTGGAAGTGGCGACGCTTATGTAGCAGGTGCTTTATATGGCTTCTTGACTACAAACGACCCACAGACTGCAGTCGAGTATGGTAATGCTATGAGTGCAGTAAAGAATACTACTTATGGTGATATGCCTGCTTCTAGTTTAGAAGAAATTAACAGCGTAATTAAATCCCATAAGAGTAATGGACCTCAGGAAGAAATGAGCAGGTAATTTAATACACAATCCAAGTGGCCCGTATATAGATTAATTACAGAACGCATATTTATATACACTTATTACAATTATTTGCTCGTTTTTTCATATAGCAAGAACGCAGAAATAAATGACTTATGGTGCTTTTGGTGCTGTAGGTTGTTCTTTTCTGCGTTTTTAGTATAAATAATTTTTTTATTGACTTTTTGTAGCTTATATGGTAATATTATACTATAAAAAGGAAAATAAATGTTTAAAATTGTATATTTTTCATATAGAAGGAGGGGTTTATATGGCATTTTGTAAAAATTGTGGAGTAGAAATTAATGAGGGAACTGCATTCTGTCCTAATTGTGGTACAAAACAGGATAATGTTAATGTTGCGAGCCAGCCACAGAATAATGTTAATGTTGCGAGCCAGCCACAGAATGGTGTTAATGCTACACCACAGCCACAGTACACAAGCCAACCACAGGCAGTTGACAATGGAGGTTTCGGTTGGGGACTGTTAGGTTGCTGTATTCCTATTGTGGGTCTTGTGTTGTTCCTAGTTTGGAAAGATAACAAGCCTAAAACAGCAAAGGCTGCCGGCGTTGGTGCTATTGTTGGTGTAGTTTTATGCGTTATATATTACTTGCTTATGGTATGCTTAGGCGTAGGTACAGCAATGTATGGTGGTTTCTAATAAGATGAAAAACTTTTTATACAAATGGTTGCCTATATTTTTCGGTTGCCATTGTAGAGATGATAGGTCATTTCATTATAAAGGTAAAAAGTTTCCTATATGTGCAAGATGTACAGGAGAATTGTTGGGAATAATTTTCTCTATATTCTCCTGTATCTTTTTTAGAATATCAATGCTGGCTATAGTAATACTTGTGTTGCCATTGATTTTAGACGGTGGAATACAAATGTTTACTTCTTATGAAAGCAATAATTTTAAAAGATTTGTAACCGGTTTCCTTTTCGGCTATGGTCTTTTTATGTTTATAGCAGTATCCACAATAGCTACTTTTAAATTTGGTCAACACATTGGCTATAATATTTTAAAATAATTTTTAATACCGAACAAAAAAGACTCTGCCATTTCTGACAGAGCCTTTTTATATATTTTGTACCTATGAATCGGAAAGATAAATCCGATGGTTTGTTCACAAGCCACAAATTAACAAAGTTAATTTGTTCTGACCTATGAATCGGAAAGATAAATCGGACACACGAAGTGTGGCT
>FR888507.1:108830-138899 GCA_000432155.1 Eubacterium sp. CAG:274 | reverse complement strand
GAGCAAAATGCAACCTATGAATATATGCCAAACCATTACAGAATCTCAAAAACTGTAGATGGCACAAAAACATATCAGTTGTGGGATAATGATAGAGTTGTATCTGAACTTGATAGTGAATTAAATCTGAAAATAAACTACAGAATAGGTGTAAATGGTCAAATATTATCAGATAGTAACGAGAATTCATATAGCTATGACGGACATGGAAATCTTGTAAATGCAAAAAGTAGCTATTCAACTTGTGTTTATGATGCGTACGGAAACAGAATAGAAGATTTTGGTATAGAAGATGCTCCTTTTGGCTATTGTGGAGAGTATACAGATTTGAGCAGTGGCTTAATTTATTTAAGAAATCGGTACTATGACCCGTCCATAGGTCGCTTTATAAGTGAAGACCCCGTAAAAAATGGATTGAATTGGTACATTTATTGCTCCAATAATCCCATCAATCGAATTGACCCATTTGGGTTATTCGACTATAATACAAGACTTTCATATAGTCAAACATACAATGAAGATGTTGAAGTTTTACAGAATGAATTGGCTTGGCTTGGTTATCTTGATATGTCTGGTGGTGGTTGGGGATATTTTGGTTCCAAGACTCAAGACGCTGTAAACAGATATAAAAATAACATGGGGCTTGGTAATACAGGAAAAGATGCCGGAGTAGTTGGCTTACAAACATGGACAAGTTTGGGGCTAATATATAGGACAAAAGAGGATATTGCGGCTGGCGTTGAGATTGTTATGGTAAAGAACATCGGTGCTGGAGGCCGTAAGCAATATAAAGATTTTCGTGTGCCCATCAACAATGCCTTAAATAATGCTGTTGGTGATTTTCAGGCGCATTCTGGGGATTTCATGTGGTTTTATGATATGGTTAAGACTGGTGCTACATGGGATATTAAATTGAAAGATAAGTGGAATGCTCTTATAGGGGCTGGCACATATCCTGGAAGTATAAGTGCCTCAATAGTGCTTTTTGGAACTCTTACTACTCCTGAAGCAGTTGGCAATATAACTTATGGATATTTGGGAACGGCAGCAGGTTTTTCAGAAGGAATACTACTTAAGGGAGGCGATTTTGCGGCGGCTGGTGGCAATTTATCACTTACAGGTTTATTTAATGGAATAGGCGGGGTTTTCCGTAGTGCTGATTCGGCAGATGATAAAGCTAATGTAAGAATAGGCATAAATTGGTATAACAATCGGTAAGGGGGATTTGAAGTGAAGTTGGATAAAATAGTGTTAATCAGAATTTTAGGTGTTGTAGTAGTTGCTATTATCATCCTAAGCGTTTTCTTTGTAAGCCACCGTATCAACAATGATAATATAACATACAATAAAATTGTTTCATATGTAAGCGACAATTATGAGATGCTCGAAAACTTCTCATATAGTGAAATTGAGAAAATCAAATCTTCAAATGACAAACCTGAAATAAGAAAACAAAAGGAAGAAGAAATCCTTAAAAGACATCTTGGGGAAAACACCATAGTTACAAGCGTTTATGCTTACAATGAAAACATTTTGCAATTTTATTGCGGAGGTTCCGGCTTTTTAGACACAGGAACTTATACAGGATTTTATTTTTCACGCGATGATAAGCCTTATGCATTTGAATTTAACAATCTTAAGTTAGTCGAAATAAGTCCCGGCGTGTTTGAAGGGCAAGATGAAAATGGTGTTCAACAAAGGCATGGAGGTCATAGAATCCGTACGGAAAAAATCCGAGATAAATGGTATTACTATATACAATATTGGTATTGATTCCACACCTACCGTCTTATAATTTTTGTGACATAAACAATAACTTGTATAAATGCTAGTTTAATTAGGTGCATGGATTTTAAAGAAGTTATTTAAAAGTTTTGTAGAAAAAAGGAGGAAAGGTATGAATAAATATGTAAATATAAAAAATTTATTTATGTGTACTATTATGTTCATAGGTGTTTTAATATTTATTCTTTTAAGTGTTTTACATATTCATAATATTGAAAATAGATATTTATATTCGAATAAAAAACAAATAGAAAATTTGTACTTAAGTGATAAAGATTTTTGGAATGGGTTTGCTACAAATTTAAAAGAACAAAGTTTTATACATGATTGTAATTTAATAAATATTCCAGAAGATGGTGAAATTCAAGTTTATTGGAATAAAAAAGAGAAATGTAATATTGATAGTAAGACAGAACATTACATAAAAGAAGCTTCAAAACTTTATAGTATAAATAAAATATATGTTTTATGCTTAAATGATGAAAAGAATAATTGGGTATATAGATTTGTTTTTGCAAATTCTAGTGCTGAAAATGATACATTTAATGGTTTAGCTTATATATCAGGAATAAATGAAGATAGTTGGAGCTGTAAATTTTCTATTTATGATATTTTGTTTAGAAATTCTTCTATGACATATATGACAACTGCACATACTAAAAAAATTGGTGACGATAATTGGTATTTTTATTGTAGTAGAAATTGGGATAAAAAGAATTATCCAGTGTCACATAGATTATATGATAAGATACATGGAAATTTGTAGTCTACTAATCATTTGAGACAGAGCAAGAGGCATTAAAATAATTTTTATTAGACATCACTATCTATATTTGATTTTGGGCTAGGGTAAGGGAACTCAAAATTGATATAGATAGTGGTGTTTATTGTAAATATGGCAATAGAAACTAATTAATAAAATGTATATAGCAATATTACAGAAATAAAAGATAACAATATGACCAGAAAATATGAATATAACAAAGCTAATCTTATTACTGGAGTAACAAACACCAATAACAAGAATGTTAAAACAAGCTATAGATATTCATATTATCCAGACGGAAATATAGCTCATTATGTAAATCATTATAATGCAACAATGGATTATACATATGACAGTGCAAATAGGGTTGTTAAGGAGGTTTATGGCGAAGATGCTGGTACACTATTTACAATAGACTATATATATGATGAATTTGGTAATCTTTCTAAAAAGAATTATGGAGACGAGGATAGTCCAGCATATATAACAACATATAGTTATGATAAAAATAACCGTTTGACAAAGGAAAGCCAGGTTATAAATGATGTAAGTACTAAATGGCAAAATATAACAACATATGGCTATGATAAAAACGGTAACAGATTAAACAGAATAAAATATAAGCAAAATGTTGATAATACTAAGTTTAAACTTAATTTAACAGATAGTGCTTATAAGTATTATGACTATGGAAAAGAAATATATACCTATGATGGACTTAATGAGCTAAAAACTTATAGAGGTAAAAAAGAGGAATCTGCAACCTATGAGTATATGGCGAACCATTACAGAATTTCAAAAACTGTAGACGGCACAAAAACATATCAATAATTTCAAAAACTGTAGATGGCACAAAAACATATCAGCTGTGGGATAATGATAGGGTTGTATCTGAATTTGATAGTGAATTAAATATGAAAATAAACTATAGAATTGGTACAAATGGTCAAGTATTATCTGATAGTAACGAGAATTCATATAGCTATGACGGTCACGGTAATCTTGTAAATGGAAAAGATAATTCATCTACAACAGTTTATGATGCCTATGGAAATAAAACAGAAGATTTTGGTATAGGAGATGCTCCATTTGGCTATTGCGGAGAATACACAGATAGTGAATCAGGATTTGTATACCTCAGGAATAGATATTATGACCCAAGTACAGGTTCGTTTATAACAGAAGACCCTATAAAAGATGGTAATAACTGGTATGGATATTGTGCTGGTAATCCGGTAAATGGCTGGGACCCGAGTGGTTTGTTTGGGGAAAATACTATATTATCTGAACAAAAAAATAATAGTATGAGAGATGTTATCAAGGTGCAACAAGTACTAAGTAAGCAAAAATTACTTGATGCAAGATATACATATGGTATATATGATGAATATACTGTAAAAGCAGTTAATTTATATAAGGATAAAAATAAATTGACTAATACAGGTGAGTGTTATGGAAAGGTAGGTAAGACTACTTGGGAACATATGGGTTTGAAAATAGATAATAAATACGAGGTAAGTAATTCAGTAATTAACGGTAACAGCGAAAGTGATGGGTTATTTGCAAGTTTCACTGGAATGAATATAAAAAATGGGTTAAATATTATTTCAGGTAGTGCAGGATTGGCTGAAATAAAAAATAAAGTTCACAATATGGAATTTAGTATAAATATAGGGAATATAAATGCTGATGTTGGAGCTACAAAAGAATATGTTGGAGCTGATGTTTCAGCATCATTATATTCTATGGGTGGTAAAGTTGAAGTTCCTATACCACTTACTGAACATAAATTAGTTTTAAAGGGAACTGGATATGTAGGAGGAGTAGGAGTTGCAACAAAAATAGATTTAAAAAATAAAAAAATTCTAGTGAAATCTATTGCCGTTATCGGCGAAGGGGTAGAGATAGGAGTTGATTAATAATTGATTTTTAATGGCTTGGTAGAAAGAAAAATAACTAAAAAGGGGTATTTGTATGAAGCAGATTTTTCGAGTTTTGTAGCAAAAGCTAATTATACTTTTGGTTTAACTTTAAGAAAAATATGTACAGATAAGAATTATGTTTTAAAACAAGAAAATGTTTTGAAAAAATTTTTGCTAAATTTCTTATATTTAATATATACACCAACAGATGCTCCTAAATATATTTTGTATGAAAAAGATAAAAAAATAGGAGAAACATTAAATGATAAGAATAATGGAATTAGTATTAAAATAAATGATGAAATCTTAAAATTTAATGTTGTAGAAAATAAAGAACATATAATAAATGTTACAAATAAAGATATAATTTTATTTAGTATAATTAAGAGTAGGTTGAGATTTGGGAGAAAGAATATCTACAAAATTAAGTCGATGGAGTGGAAGTACGACATTGAATTATTAATATTACTTGTTGCCTTTTGTGATGTGGTATTTTTCCCAGAGTGGAGATTATTTAGTTGGGGTGAACTAGAATATGATTTATTGGAAATTGATTTAAAGAAAAATAAAAAATAAGGAGAGTTGTTTAAGGGGAGTGTAGGGTTAATATTTATTATATTTTATAGTATATACAATAATTTGGAAATCCTGAAAATTTGATGTGGGCGAAAAATAAAGCAAAATGTGGAGGAAATTATAAATATTTTGCAACAAAAATGAATTTGGTCAAGTATTATCTGATAGCAAAACATATCAGCTGTGGGATAATGATAGGGTTGTATCTGAATTTGATAGTGAATTAAATATGAAAATAAACTATAGAATTGGTACAAATGGTCAAGTATTATCTGATAGTAACGAGAATTCATATAGCTATGACGGTCACGGTAATCTTGTAAATGGAAAAGATAATTCATCTACAACAGTTTATGATGCCTATGGAAATAAAACAGAAGATATAGGCATAGGAGATGCTCCATTTGGCTATTGTGGAGAATATACAGATAGTGAATCAGGATTTGTATACCTAAGAAATAGATATTATGACCCAAGTACAGGTTCATTTATAACAGAAGACCCTATAAAAGACGGAAATAATTGGTATGGATACTGTGCTGGTAATCCGGTTAATGCTTGGGATACAAGTGGTTTAGACTGGTATATTTTTTATGATCCAAATTTTATGGAAAATGGTGAGGCACAAGCAATAGCATTGTCAGAAAAAATACAGGAGCAAGATCCGGAAAAGAATGTATGGAGAGTAGAGATGTCTACAGAAGAGGATTTTAAAGTCAGATGGAATAGGATGGAACACACGAAAATGAAGGCAAAATAGATGGTGTTATAATTGTGGCACATGGAAATACGAACAAATTTAGAACAGTTTCCAACCCAAGAGAAAATCAATCAACAGATATTATTACAACATCTGTATTTAGGGCAGATGACATAGAAATTAAAAAAATGGATTATTTTATTTTTACTTCATGTAAAGCAGGAAAATCTGAATTAGATAATTTAAATTATGACAGAAGAGGCGAGGAAAATATTGCTATGGGTGTGTCGAGAAGTAAACAGGAAATAGATTGTGTTATAGCTTCTAGTATTGAAGTTATTCATAGGAAAAATTCGTCAAAGATATATTTAAAGGAAGGGATGTTTAAATTATATAAGTGGAATTCGGATTATTCGAAACTCATTATAACATCTACAAATCATAATAATATAAATGCAATACTAGAAGAAATTATCTGATTAATTTTATAGTTTTTTGGGGGTGGAAGAATGAAGAAAAAGCTATTATTTATAGTGTTAATTAGAGTATTTTCGTTATCTGTTGTAATTTATAATATTACTTTCAGTGCCAAAAGAGCTGATGAAAATGCTTCATCTGAAAGTACAACTTCTGATTTAAATAAAAACTCTAAAAATAATAGAACATATATTAAATTAGAGTATTTAGAAAAGTCGAAATATACGACAGATGAGTATACCACAACTTATAATTTTGATAAAGATTGTGAGTTTACTTGGTTTCGCGAATGTTGGGAATCCGAAAATAGTCTTAAAATTTTAGATGAAAAATATGGTACAAGCTTTTCTGAGTCTATAAATTTAAGTGATAAGGATTTTGAAAATAGTGATTTTTACATATCTTTTGGCAGAAAGCTAGATAAATTATACTATGATGATTATAAAATTTGGGATTATTATTATTTAGCTATACCTGTATTCAAAAAGGACTATTGCAAAAATACAATGTTTCTCTATAAAACAGATAAAAAATCAAATTTACCATTTATGGAGAATGAGTACTGGACAGATGAAATGCAAAAATTTAATATTGATGGCGATGTAAGATATAAGGAAGATGACAAGATACTTTACAATTATTAAGCAGCTATAATGTACATTTGGAAGGATGGTAAAGATGAAAAAAGTATTTATTGGTGTATTACTTGCTGGTTTGTTGGCTATTGTAGTTTGTTTTTGTAGTATAAATAGTAGAAAATATTTAAAGTTCAGTTATATAGGTGAGTCAGATTATACTACATTGGATTTCTATGCTGATGAGTATCATTTAACAGACGATTGTGAGTTTACCTGGTGGGAGTATTTTGAAGAAGAAGATGAGGATACTATCAAGCTGATAAATGACCTTTATGGTGCGAATTTTTCAAATGAAATATTGAATTGTACGGATAGAAAAGGTGATTTTATAATCTCATTTGGGAGAAAATTAAAAATGATATACTATGATAAGAAATCAGAAAAGGGAGTGGACTATGATGAGCGTCTTATAATAGGGGTTCCAGTTTTTGAAAAAGAATATAATAAAAAGATTTATATTTATGGTACGGAAAAGAAATATGATGTTTTTCCACCTGAATTTGCTAATGATGATTACTCTAAATTTAATTGGTATGGAAATGTCCGTTATGAATGTGAGTAATAAATTTATACTCATCATATTATAATTGTAGTTTGTAATGTGTTTTTGTGTATAATATTTATACTATCAAATTTGGATAAGTGGAATAGAGCAAGGGGATTATGATAACTTTTATTAGACATCACTATCTATATTTGATTTTTGGTTAGGGTAAGGGAACTCAAAATTGATATAGGTAGTGGTGTTTATTATAAATATGGCAATAGAAATTAATTAATAAAATGTATGTAGTAATGAGCAGTAGGAAATCTTTATTTAGGGTAGCTGTTATAGATAAATTTTAGTTGAATTAATATAGAAAGAATACAAACAGTAGATTTGTTAGAGGAATATGCAATTGAGACTGGCTAGAAAATCTTGACTTGATACATCTAACTGTTTATTATGTAAATACTATCATTGCAGTAGTTGTAGAATATAAAATTGAAAAATATAATGAGGGAGAATATTCCAACGGTGTTAAATGGGGGAGTGTTCCAACATCTGCTACAAAAACAAAAAGAAATGGCGGACACACTTGGTTTCCTGACAGTTGGGACGACGATAAAATTGTAACTGAGATGTATAAGGTTAAAAACGGTAAATCTGAATTCATTATGGATAAAGTAAATGATGATGGCAAACTTTTAGGCTAAATTTATAATTGCGATAATGTAGCAGTTGTTTACAGAAAAAATGAAAAAGGAGACACATTTTATCCTATTAAAGAGCAGGAAGAGTACATAAAGGGGTGATTTTATGATAGAAAGAGAATTGGATATTTTGAAAAAAAATTGGTTTTCCAATGTTGACCCTACACTCGATGGAAATTCTCCTATTTGTATAGAAATGTTAGATAAAATTCTTGAGAAATTTAGAAAGCTAGACGATGAGGAGTTAGTTAAAGAATTGAGCAAGTTATCAAAGGAAGATAGGTGGTACTTATGCCCATATGTAATAGATGAGCTTGCTTATGATGATGGAAGAAAAGTAGCAGAGCCATTTATAGTTGAATAGTATAAACCACCGAAACCGACTGATTTTGATTAACATTGTTATAGAAAATTTATATTTAGGAGGAATTTATGAAAATTGTAAAATATTTAATTAAGTATTGTTTAAATTTTGCATTGTTAATGCTAGTGTTTTTTAGTTCAATTTTATATTTATTTGGTGTCGATGATTTTGAATTTTCATACAGGCAAATATGTATAATCTTAGTTGCTTTTATATTTCAAGTATTTTATTACAAGATTTTTAAAGTTAAAGGAAATGCTAAAATAGCATTGATTTGGTATTTTATTACTATAATAAATCAGTTATATTTGATATTTTTAATAGCTGAAAATGTATTAAATGGCAAAAGCATATTTAGTTTAATAATTGGCTTTGCATACTTAATGATTATAAATTGTTTTACTGCTTTTGAATTGTTGGAAAGTAGGAGGGGTGAAAATGAAATTACTAATTAAAATTGGTTTGGCTATAGATTTGATAATTCTTATTGCAAGTTTCATACTTGAAAATTTTGTTTACAATGGCTTTGAAATATATAAAACCGTAGAATTAGTTTCTGTTATTGCCTTTATTTTACTTATTTACAGTTTGCCTATGAATTATGCTACATATAAAATAGAAAAATCAGATAATGAAAAAAACAAAGAAATATGTCGTGGCATAAATTATGTAAATTTAATTATAATGTTTATTATTAATTTAATGTTTTTAATACTTGGTTTTAGTGAATTGTCAAGAGTGGTTTTTTATTTGATAATTTATGCTACAGTATTATTGGAAGTGTTAATAAGAGTTTATATATTTTATGTGAAAAGTTGGAATAAATAATGTATCAGGGCAAGGCTGTTTTTAGTCTTGCTTTTTCTTTGTAAAAAATTTGATTTTAAAGAATATTTAGAGTAATATTAAAGTAGATGGTTTTGATATTGGGCAAAAGGGTGAAAAATATGAGAGAAAAGATATACAATATAATAGATGTAGACGGAAATGAAGATATATTAAGTGTGTTATATGACAGGGTAATGATTTTTTGCATTTTAGGAAGTGTAATTCCATTATGTTTCAAGGGGAATAGTGTTGTTTTCATATGGATAGAAAAAGTTACAGTTTGGCTTTTTATTATAGATTATATTTTGCGTTGGATAACAGCAGATTTCAGGCATAGTGAAAAGAGGAAAATGGCGTTTATAGAATATCCTTTTACATTTTATGGTATAGTTGATTTACTATCTATACTGCCTTCGCTTGTTTTACTAAATTCAAGTTTTAAATTGTTTAGGCTGTTAAGGTTAAACAAGGCTTTTAAGGCTTTAAGATTACTAAGATATTCTAAAAGTTTTAATATGATACTTTCAGTTGTACAAAGAGAACGACAAGCTTTGATTACGGTATGTGTATTAGCTGGAGGATATATTTTTCTGGTTGCATTAATTATGTTCCAAGTAGAGCCAGAGAGTTTTAATTCGTTTTTTGATGCAATATATTTGTCTGTTGTAACATTGACTACTGTAGGATATGGAGATATTTATCCAATAAGTCAAATGGGCAAAGTTATAAGTATGATTTCCTCTTTTATGGGTATAGCTATAGTTGCATTACCAACTGGTATTATTACGGCGGGTTATATGAATGAATTAAACAAAAGAGAAAAAGAAAATGATAAATAGATTTTGGTTAAGTAGGTTTGGTATAGTTTAAAACTATATCAAACCTACTTTTTTATGTATTTTACAGATTTGGTTTGCTATGGTTATAATATATGCAAATAAGCTTATAAAACATTTATAAATGGAAACAACAAACAATTTTAGGAGGAAAATAAAAAATGACAAAGTTAAACACACCATTTAGATACGATTATGTAGGTAGCTTTTTAAGACCTACAGCATTAAAGCAGGCTAGAACAGATTTTGAAAATGGCAAAATTACTGCTGATGAATTAAAGGCAGTTGAGGACAAGGCTATTATTGACCTTGTAGAAAAGCAGAAAAAGGCAGGATACCATGTTATTACTGACGGCGAATTTCGTAGAGCAACTTGGCATTTAGATTTTATGTGGGGATTTAAGGGTGTAGCTCACAAGAAAACTGAAAAGGGTGTAGCTTTTAGTAGTGAGGCAGCATTGATTGATGATACTTGGCTTACAGGTAAAATCTCTGGTGAAAACCACCCATTTGTTGAGCATTTCAAGTTTGTTAAAAATCTTGAAGATGAAAATACTGTAGCAAAGCAGACTATTCCAGCTCCAGCACAGTTCTTCCAGCAGATGGTTATTCCTACAAACATCGAAACAACAAGAAAGTTTTATCCAACAGATGAAGAATTAATTGAGGATATTGCAAAAGGCTATCATCAGGTTATAAATGATTTATACAATGCCGGCTGTAGAAATATTCAGTTTGATGATTGTACTTGGGGCGTACTTGTAGCAGAAGGTAGTGTGGAGCGTTATGGCAAGGGTGCAGACTTAAAGTCTATTACAGAAAAACTCTTAAAGGTAAACAACCTCGCTATTGAAGGAAAGCCAGAAGATTTAGTAATTAATACTCATGTTTGTAGAGGTAACTACCATTCAGCATATTTCAGTAGTGGTGCATATGACCCAGTAGCTGAACCATTATTTGGCAGAGAAAATGTAAATGCTTATTATCTTGAATTTGATGATGAACGCTCAGGTGGTTTTGAACCTTTAAAGGCTGTTACAGGAGATAAGAAAGTTGTACTTGGCTTAATTACTTCTAAAACTCCAGAACTTGAAGATAAGCAGACAATAATTAACCGTATTCACGAAGCTGAAAAATATATTCCTCTTAATAGACTTTACCTTAGTCCTCAATGTGGTTTTGCATCTTGCGAAATAGGTAATAAACTTACAGAAGAAGAACAATGGGCTAAGCTTGCTCTCGTAAAAGAAATAGCAGAAGAAGTTTGGGGAAAATAATTTACAAATATAACCTTTCAAGTGTACGAAAATATGCTTGAAAGGTTTTTTTGTTGTGGTATACTTACAATAGAATAATGAAAGTAGGTGAGAAAATAATGGAAATAAGTTTTTTACTGTTTAAGCAGATTGCCCAGTTTTTTATAATGATAATAATGGGGTATACATTAGTAAAATTGAAAATTGTAAAATCTGAAGACAGTAAGGTTTTATCAATGGTCTGTCTTTACTTAATAATGCCTTGTGTAATTATAAATTCATTTTTAATTGATTTTACACCAGAAAAATTAAAAGGTTTAGGTTTGGCTGTTGGAGTAGCAATAGTGATACATTTTGTTGCTTGGATTTTTATTAAAATATTGGGAAAGGTTTTAAATTTTAATCCAGTAGAAAAAGCATCTGTTATGTATTCAAATGCTGCTAATATGGTAATACCAGTTGTAATGTCAGTCTTAGGCGATGAATGGGTGCTGTATTCTAGTGCTTTTGTATCTGTGCAGTTGGTTTTGTTGTGGACTCATTGTAAGAGTATGCTAAGTAACGAAAAGGGCTTTGAATTAAAAAAGATTTATACTAACATAAATCTTATAGCTATATTTATTGGAATTTTATTGTTTATTACAAAAATTCATATTCCTAGTGTATTACAAGGAACTTTGAAATCTGTAGGTGGAACTGTTGCCCCAATTAGTATGATTATTACCGGTATGATAATGGCAGGAGCAGAGCTTAAAAAGGTATTTGTGAACGGAAGAATATACTTGGTTTTATTTTTCAGAATGATACTTTTCCCTTTTATTGTGTTTTTGATTATATATTTTACAGGTGTAACAAATGTAATGGATAATGGTGCTATGATTTTGTTGGTAACATTTATTGCAACTATAACACCAACAGCATCATCAATTACGCAAATGGCACAGGTGTATGGAAACAATGAACAATATGCAGGTGCTATAAATATAATGACCACTGTTGCAAGTATTATTACAATGCCTATAATGGTAGCTTTGTACTGTAGTTTTATAGCTGTATAATTATTATTTGAAATATAGAAATTGATGTGCTATATTTAACTTATAAATTATGAAAGAGGGTCTTAATAATGGCAAATGATTTTACTTATTATGCACCTACAAAAGTTGTTTTTGGAAAAGGTGCAGAGGCACAGGTTGGAAAACTTGTAAAAAAACAGAATTGTAAGAAAGTTCTTATTCATTATGGTGGAGGAAGTGCTAAGCGTTCAGGACTTCTTGATAGGATAACAGATAGCCTTGAAAAAGAGGGTGTGGATTATGTATCTCTTGGTGGAGTAGTACCTAATCCTAGATTAAGTTTAGTTTATGAGGGTATAGAGCTTTGCAAAAAAGAGGGCGTAGACTTTATACTTGCTGTTGGTGGTGGTTCAGTAATTGACTCATCAAAGGCTATTGGATATGGTGTAGCAAACGGTGGAGATGTATGGGATTTCTATGACAGAAAGAGAACACCTCAGTCTTGTATGCCTATAGGTTGTGTGCTTACTATTGCAGCAGCCGGAAGTGAAATGAGTAATTCATCTGTAATTACAAAGGAAGAAGGTCTTATAAAGAGAGGTTGCAATAGCGATGTATGTAGAGCCAAATTTGCAATTCTTAATCCAGAATTGACAATGACATTACCTCCTTATCAGACTTCTAGTGGCTGTGCTGACATTATGATGCATACAATGGAAAGATATTTTAACCAAAGTGAAAATATGGATATTACTGATAGTATAGCAGAGGGTCTTATGAAAACTGTTAAAAAGCACGCAGTAATATTAATGACAGAGCCTGATAATTACGAGTCAAGAGCAGAAGTAATGTGGGCAAGCAGTCTTTCTCATAACGGTATTACTGGTTGTGGTACTGACGGTGGAGACTGGGCAACTCATAAAATGGAACACGAATTAGGTGGTATGTTTGATTGTGCTCATGGTGCAGGACTTGCAGCAATATGGGCAAGTTGGGCAAGATATGTTTATAAGGAAAGAGTAGACAGATTTGCAAAATTTGCTGTTAATGTAATGGGCGTTGAACCACAGGAAAATGATGACGCAACAGCTTTAAAGGGTATTGAAGCTATGGAAGCATTTTATCATAGTATAAATATGCCAACATCAATAAAGGAATTGGGAATTGATGTTACAGAAGAACAGATGCAAGAAATGGCTGAAAAATGTATTGTAGCTTGTGGTGGCTTTGCTGGTAAAGTTAAAAAATTATATGCAGAAGATGTAGCAAATATCTATAGAATGGCAAAATAGTGGTTTATGGGGCGAGTTTTTTCGCCCCTTTTTTCATTCATCATCTTCCAATTCATCATAAATTCTTTTTCTACAATTTTTATCATTAAAGTATTCACAATAACAACAGCTTTGTCTTACAGTAGATAAATCATTAGGTAAATATGAAATTGGTTTAAAATTGGAACAGGTTTTCTGACTGCGTTTCTTCATACTTATAAGACCTCCAATGTGATTTACAGTATTATATTATGAAAAAAGGTGTTTTTTATACTTTACTTGCTAGCAAGATGTTATATAAATTAAAAAAAAGATGTTGTGTAAAGATGGGTTTCTACCATGTGGTATAGGAAGAAAATAAATTTTACTTGCATTGTATGGTATATTATGTTATAATTACTCCAGTTGAATGATGTCTTGTGTGAGAGTGGGTTACGCCCACTCTCGTTTTGTATGTAAAATAAAAAGTTACATTGAAAGGATGGTTAAATGCAAGCAAAGGAAATAGTTAAACTTGTTGAAAAATTAGCTGTACCTATTCTTGAGAAAAAGGGTCTTGAATTTGTTGATGTTGAATATGTAAAGGAAGGTGCTTCTTGGTACTTGAGATTATATATTGACAAAGAAGGTGGCGTCGGCATTGATGAATGTGTAGATGTTAGCCGAGAGCTTGATGCTCAGCTTGACGATGATATGACTGAACAGGCTTATATACTTGAAGTAAGTTCTCCGGGACTTGATAGAGTATTAAAGCGTGACCACGAATATGTTAAGTATAAGGGCAGAATTGTTGATGTAAAGCTTTTCAAGGCTGTAGATGGTGTAAAGGAATTCCAAGGTACTTTACAGGGCCTTGATGAAAATGACAATGTTACTATCATAACTGAAGATAACCGTACATTAGCATTTAACCGTAAGGACATTGCTACTACAAGATTAGCAGTTATATTATAATTTAAGGAGGATATTTTAAATGGATTGCAAAGAACTTTTAGACTCTTTGGAAATAATTGAAAAAGAAAAAGGTATACCAAAGGAAACAATTTTTGAAGCTATTGAAACATCTCTTGTTACAGCTTGCAAGAAGAACTATGGTACTTCTCAGAATATCAAGGTTGATATGAACAGAGAAACTGGCGAAATCAAGGTTTTCGCTCAGAAGGAAGTTGTTGAAGATGTATACGATGCTTTCTTAGAGGTTTCTCTTGAAGATGCACAGGAAATCAATCCTATGTATGAATTAGGTGATTTTGTTGATTTTGAAATTACTCCTAAGAATTTTGGTAGAATTTCTGCTCAGACAGCAAAGCAGGTTGTTGTTCAGAAGTTCAGAGAAGCTGAAAGAGAAAAAATGTACAACGAATTTTCTGCAAAGGAAAAGGAAGTTGAAACAGCTATTGTTCAGAGAACAGACGGCAAGGGCAACATTATTGTAAATCTTGGCAAGACTGATGCTATTCTTCCTATGACAGAACAGCTTCCAGGAGAAACTTACAAGTTTAACGATAGATTAAAGGTTTATATCCTTAAAGTTTCACTTGCAACAAAAGGACCACAGGTTACTGTTTCAAGAACACACTATGAACTTGTAAAAAGACTTTTTGAACTTGAATGTCCAGAAATTTTTGACGGTACAGTTGAAATTAAGGGTATTTCAAGAGAAGCTGGTTCAAGAACTAAAATGGCAGTTTACTCAAACAGCGAAAATGTTGATGCAGTAGGTGCTTGTGTAGGTCAGAACGGTTCAAGAGTTGATGTAATTGTTAACGAACTCAAGGGCGAAAAGATTGACATCATTCCTTGGAGTGAAGACCCAGCAGAATTTATTGCTGCTGCTTTAAGACCAGCTAATGTTGTTGCTGTTGAAATTGATGAAAATGAAGACGAAAAGTCTGCGAAGGTTGTTGTACCAGATAATCAGCTTTCACTTGCTATCGGTAAGGAAGGTCAGAACGTAAGACTTGCTGCAAGACTTACTGGTTGGAAGATTGATATTAAGAGTGAATCTCAGGCTCGTTCTACAGACTTTATAGATTTTGACAAAATTGGCAATAATAGTGAAGTTGAAGAAACAATCGAAGAAGAAACAACTGAAGAATAATTTGGGGAGGTGTAAAAATGGCTACTAAAAAGATTCCTTTGAGAAAATGTATAGGTTGTCAGGAAATGAAAAATAAGAAAGAACTTATTCGTGTTGTCAGAAATGATGCTGGCGAAATTTCTCTTGACCCTACAGGTAAAAAGCCGGGCAGAGGTGCATATGTATGCCCAAATGCAGAATGTCTTAACAAGGCGTGTAAATCTAAGGGACTTGATAGGTCATTCAAAACCTCTGTTCCCCAGAGCGTTTATGAAGAGTTAAAAATGCAGTTGGAGAATATAAATGAATAGACAGATACTTTCTCTATTGTCACTTTGTCAGAGAGCTGGCAAAATGAAAACAGGTGAAGATACAGTAGAGAAAGCAATTCAGAAAAAAGAAGCTAAGTTGGTTATTATTCCAGAAGATGCTTCTGACAATACAAAAAAGAAATTTACAAATAAATGTAAACATTATGATGTGCCGATTTTAATAACAAGCACTAAAGATATATTGAGCAGTATTATTGGTAAAGATAATCGTAGTACCTTTGCCATAATTGATGAAAATTTTGCAAACAAAATTCATTCTATGCTTGAACAGTAAGTTGTAGTGAGGGGTTGCCCCTAGTCTAAATGGAGGTGTGTTCTATTGTCTAAATTGAGAGTTCATGAATTAGCAAAGACGTTAGAAGTAAGTACGAAAGAACTTATAGAGAAACTTGATAGTATTGGTATTAAGGATAAAAAGGCTGTTAGCTCATTAGATGAGGAATCAGTTGAAAAGGTAAAAGCACTTTACAATAAATCTGAAGCTAAAGCTGATAAAAAGCCAGAAGTTAAAAATGAAGAAAAGCCTGTTGTAAACAATAATAATAACAATAACAACAGAAATAACAATAATAACAACAATAATAATAAAAACAACGGAAATAAAAACGCCGGTCAGAATAACAATAATAACAGAAACAATAACAACAATAACAACAATAATAACAGAAATAACGGCAATTTTAATAAAAATAATAACAACAACAGAAACAACAACAATAACAACAATTTTAAGAAGAATAACAACTTCAATAATAACAATAATAACTTTAATGGCAAGAAGAATAAGAAGAACAAGGGTGGTCAGAAACAGGCACCTGTTGCTCAAAAACAGCCAGAAGTACAGGAAATTTTTGAAATTGCTATTCCAGAAAGCATTAGCATTAAGGATTTAGCTGAAAAGATTAAGAAAGCTCCATCTGCTATTGTTATGGCTCTTATGAAAAAGGGTATTATGGCAAATATCAATCAGGAAATTGATTTTGATACAGTAGAAGAACTTTGTATGGAAGAATTCAACATTATTGTTGAACACGCAAAGGAAATTGATATTTTCGAAGAAGCCTTTAAGGAAGAAGAAGACGATGAAAAGAGTTTAGTTGAAAGACCACCAGTAGTAGTAGTAATGGGTCATGTTGACCATGGTAAAACTTCACTTCTTGATGCTATTCGTCATTCTCATGTTACAGCAAGAGAAGCCGGTGGTATTACTCAGCATATTGGTGCTTACACAGTTTCTATTGATAAAAAGCCTATTACATTCCTTGACACACCAGGTCACGAAGCTTTCACAGCTATGAGAATGAGAGGTGCTCAGGTTACAGATATTGCTATATTAGTAGTTGCTGCTGATGATGGTGTTATGCCTCAGACTATTGAAGCCATTAACCATGCAAAGGCTGCTGGTGTAGAAATTATTGTTGCTATTAATAAGATTGATAAGCCAGGTGCAAACCCAGATAGAGTTAAGCAGGAATTAGTTGAATACGGTCTTGTTGCTGAAGATTGGGGTGGCGAAACAATTTGTGTTCCAGTTTCAGCTCAGACTAAGGAAGGTATTGATAACCTCCTTGAAATGATTATTCTTGTTGCTGAAATGAAGGAATTAAAGGCAAATCCTAACAAGAGAGCTAGAGGTAATATTATTGAAGCTCAGCTTGATAAGGGTAGAGGTGCTGTTGCTACTGTACTTGTACAGAGTGGTACACTTCATGTTGGTGACCCTATTGTTGCCGGTACTTGCTATGGTAGAATCAGAGCCATGATGAATGATAGAGGTCAGAAAGTTAAAAAGGCTGGTCCATCTATGCCTGTAGAAATTCTTGGTCTTAATGAAGTTCCTATGGCTGGCGATATGTTCTATGTTGCTGAAAACGAAAGAAAGGCAAGACAGGTTGCCGAATCTGTTGTAGCTAAGGATAGAGTAGATATGCTCAAGGAAACACCTCAAAAGGTTAGCCTTGATGACTTATTTAGCCAGATTCAGAGTGGTAATATTAAGGAACTTAACATTGTAATTAAGGCTGATGTACAGGGTTCTGTTGAAGCTGTTCGCCAGAGTCTTGAAAAGCTTTCTAACGATGAAGTTAAGGTTAGAACAATCCATGGTGGCGTAGGTGCTATTACAGAATCAGATGTAATGCTTGCAAGTGCATCTAATGCTATTGTAATCGGTTTCAATGTTCGTCCAGAACCATCTGCTAAGAATGTTGCTGAAGAACAGAAAGTTGATGTAAGACTTTATAGAGTAATTTACAATGCTATTGAAGATATTACAGCAGCTATGAAGGGCCTTCTTGACCCAGTATACGAAGAAAAGATTATCGGTCATGCTGAAATCAGAAGTACATTTAAGGCATCTGGTATTGGTACAATCGGTGGTGGCTATGTTACTGATGGTAAGATGAACAGAAATGCTCAGGTTAGAATTATCAGAGATGGTATCGTAATTTACGAAGGCGAACTTGCCGGCTTAAAGCGTTTCAAAGACGATGTTAAGGAAGTTAACACAAGCTTCGAATGTGGTCTTACATTTAATAAGTTTAACGATGTTAAGGAAGGCGACATAGTTGAAGCTTTCGTTATGGAGGAAGTTAAGCGATAATGAAAACAAATACAAGAATGATTCGTATTAATGACGAAATCAAGAAAGAAGTATCAACTATTTTAAGAGGCGAGTTAAAAGACCCTAGAGTAGGTGTTATTACAAGCGTTTTAAAAGTTGATACAACAAACGACTTAAAATATTGCAAGATTTTTGTTAGTATTTTAGGCGATGATGAAAAGAAAGAAGAAGTAATGCAGGTTCTCAATAGAGCTTCTGGTTTTGTTAGAAGTCTTATTGCTAAGAGAATTAATCTTAGAGTTACTCCTGAAATTAAGTTTATACTTGATGATTCGTTGGAATATAGCTTTAAGATTGATAAGATTATTAGAGAAATTAACGATAAGTAGGGGATTTGTATGTATGAGAATACAATTGAGCAGGATATAAAAAATATACAGACAATATATATTTCTGCTCATGTTAATCCAGATGGAGATGCTGTAGGTTCAGTTATGGGTCTTGCTTTTGCTCTTGAAAAGCTAGGCAAGACTCCGGTTATTCTTCTTGAACATTTCGGGGAAGAATTTAATATTCTCAATGGTAACAGATTTTTATATAATGGGGATTATTCCGAACTAAATCCAGAAATTATGTTTGCTGTTGACTGTGGAGATAAGGAAAGACTTGGAGAGGCTGGTTCAGTTTTCGACAGAGCAACTCTTACTTACGACATTGACCATCACATAAGTAATAATCTCTTTGGAGATAAAAATATAGTAAATAGTCAGGCGTCATCAGCTTGTGAAGTTGTTTACGAGCTTGTAAGTCAGTTTGTAGATATTGATTTAAATATTGCAACTGCTCTCTATACAGGAATACTTACAGATACAGGTTGCTTTATGCATAATTGTACATCAAAAAGAACTCACCAGGTAGCAGGGGAGCTTGTAGGTGTGGGTATTGATACTCCTTTTATTCATCAGAAGATATTAAAGGAAAAGACAATAGAGAGAATGAAAATAGAGGCCAGAGCTGTTTCTAATATGAATTATAACGATGGAATTGCATATACTTATATTACAGCAAAAGATTTAGAGGATTGTGGTGCATCACTTGACCAAATTGGTGGTATAGTTGGATATATGCTTTCTATTAAAGGTTCACAAGTTAGTGTATTCGCAAGTGAGAGAGATAATGGTATTGTTAAATTAAGTTTCCGTTCAAAATCTGTTGATGTAAATAAAATTGCATCAGAGTACGGAGGTGGTGGCCATGTATTGGCTGCCGGTGCTTCTGTAGAGGGAAATTTAAAAGATGTGTTGGAAAAAGCAGTAGAAAGAGTTAAGAGAGAATTAGATGAAAAGTAATTATAATTTTTCAGGTGTTATAAATATTTATAAGGAAAAGGGTTTTACTTCTCACGATGTAGTAAATATAGTCAGAAATACCCTTAGCAAAGTTAAGACAGGTCATACTGGAACTCTCGACCCAGAGGCAGAAGGGGTTCTGCCAGTTTGCGTAGGTAAGGCAACTAAGTTGGCTGACTATATTGCAGCAGATATTAAAGAATATATTGCTGAAATAACTCTTGGCATCTCTACTACAACAGAAGATATTTTTGGTGATGTATTGGAGGAAAAGCCTGTAAATGTTACAGAAGAGGATTTTAAAAATGCTGCTGTAAATTTTATAGGCGAATACCACCAAAAGCCTCCTATGTACTCAGCCATAAAAGTAAACGGAAGAAAATTGTATGAATTGGCGAGAGAGGGCAAAGAAGTAGAAAGAAAAACCAGACTTATACATATATTTGATATTTCAGATATTAAGAGTTTAGGAAATAATAAATTTGCCTTCAAAGTCCTTTGTTCAAAAGGTACATATATCAGAACTCTTTGTAAAGATATAGGCGAAAAACTTGGTTGCGGAGGTTGTATGTCCAGCCTTATTCGTAGCCGAAGTGGTAACTTTTATCTTGAAAACAGTATAAAGATTGATGACTTTAAAAAATTAGTGGGAGATGGCAATATAAATGATGTTCTTATTCCTATGGATGTTATTTTAAAGGATTTTAATACTATTACTGTTACAAAAGAGGCAGAAAAGTTCGTTGTAAACGGAAATCCAATATCTAAGAAATTTTTAAGTACCAAAGAAATGGATAAAGGAGGACAAGTTGTTCTCAAAGATTGGGACAACAATATTGTCGGAATTTATACAGTAGAAGAGGAATTTATTAAACCTAAAACTATGTTAAAATAAGGTGATAAAAATGAAGGTTTATGAAACTGATGATTTTCAAATAGAGAGAGCTTCGGCTGTATCATTAGGTAACTTTGACGGTGTTCATTTGGGACATCAGGAGTTAATTAAAACTGTCAAAGAATATTCTAAAAGAGAAAATTTAGAAAGTGTTATTTTTTCATTTTATCCTCATCCCGTAGAGTTTTTTGGCAAAAAAGGCGAATTTCTTACTATGCTGTCTTTAGATGAAAAGAAATTTATAATTGAAAAAATGGGTGTAAATGACCTTGTGCTTTATCCTTTCAATAGAGAGTTTGCAC
Organism: Eubacterium sp. CAG:274; assembly: GCA_000432155.1. Classification (GTDB taxonomy): domain Bacteria; phylum Bacillota; class Clostridia; order Lachnospirales; family CAG-274; genus CAG-274. The sequence goes on along the minus strand of FR888507.1, from coordinate 117,749 downwards.
AACTTGCACCAGAGGCATTTATGGATTTGCTTGTTGAAAAAACAAATTGCAAAGTTCTTGTAGTTGGGGAAAATTATTGCTTTGGTAGAGATAGAGTAGGCAATTTGGAAACTTTGAAAAAATTAGGAGAAGAAAGAGGAATAAATGTTATAGGCATTAGTTCTGTAAAAACCAATGGTGTCAGAGTTTCTAGTACAAGAATTAGGGGTCTTATAAATTATGGGGATATGGAAACTGTAGCGAAGTTACTTAATAAGCCATATTTTGTAATAGGTAAAGTTGTTCATGGTGACCAGAGGGGAAGATTGATGAATTTTCCTACAGCGAATCTTGAACCACCTGAAAAGAAACTTTTGCCTCCAGATGGAGTTTATCTTACATCTGTCATTTATGAGGGAAAGACATATTATGGATTTTCAAATGTAGGGACAAATCCTACTTTCGGTAAAAATAACAGACGAATTGAAACAAATATATTTGATTTTAATGAGAATATTTATGATAAAGAAATTACTGTTTGTTTTTACAAGAGATTGAGAAACGAAAGAAAATTCAAAAATATGGATGAGTTAGTAGCTCAGTTGAAAGATGATAAAAATACAGCATTGGAATATATTAATAATCTTGATGTGCTGAAATATAAATTGTAATATTTGCCACTTCATTAACTGTTAAAAAGTTAATGAAGTGGTTTTTGTTGTTTAAAAACAAAAATAGAATGGTGAAAAATAATTTTAACACCATTCTATTTCTTTTTTGCGACCATAGGAATTAAGTTGGTATCTTCTTCAAGAATATCATTGTTTTGCATACAATTTTCTATCTTTTCTTGTATATCCTCGTATTCATCATCATTTGAAGCAGGGGAGTCATTTGTTATAAGACTTTGTAAAATTGTATTATAAATATTTGAAACATTAGATTTCCAGTTCTTTCGTATTAGCTTAGCTTGGTCTTTTGAAGCAACTGTAAGGTTAAGTTCAATTAATGGGGCATCGTCTTCTATAATACCACATTTTACAATGTATTCATTTTCTGCATAGTAAAAATAATTTGCGTAAACAGAATATTCTTTTTTAATTCTACTTTTGTTCTTACGCACATAAGCCAATATACTACCTAATTTTGATTCAGGAATACGCTTACTAAAATAGCGTATACATTGAGTACCATCTTCAGTAATAGAATAAAAATAGCTATTGTCTTCGTTTAATTTTTCGACAATACCGTTTTCAACCATTTCCTGTAAATATATTTGAAAGTCCATATAATCCATATAATTAGGGACTGCAAAATCCAAAAGGTCTGCCCATGAAATAGGCATATCTAACTGGTAAATTAAGTAGAGTAGGATAAGCTTGTTTTCTGCCATTATAGCAGTTTTTGTCATCAATACCAACTCCTATAAAAAACTATATTATATTATAAATCATTTTTTTAATATTGTAAATCCTCTTTTTATTCCATAAATATAGAAATAATTACATAAATTTTGGTTACATTTTACCTTGACAAGAACATCTAGTAATAAAACCCCTAGATATGGAGTTTAAAACCTTTCGTTTGTCAAGACTCCAGCGAGGTTCAAACAAATCTTCTTTTGGTCCGTCGCCAGTAATTCTATGTATTACAATGTTTTGAGGAGTTATTTCAATTAGTTTTATTACAATATCTACATATTCTTCTAGTGATAAAATTTTAAAAGGTTGTTTGCAATATAAATTGTACAATTCAGTATTTTTAATAATGTGAAGCAACTGAAGTTTAATGCCGTCAGTACCACAATCAATAGCAAATTGCAAAGTGTTTTGATAATCTTCAAAAGTTTCATTAGGTAAACCAATTATTATATGTGTAATAGTATCAATACCTAATGATTTTAAATTTTCTACAGCATTTTTATATATGTTGTTTTCGTAACATCTGTTAATTAGTTTAACAGTATTTTCATTGGAAGTCTGTAAACCTAATTCTACAGTAACATATGTTACTTTCTGTAATTCGTTTAATAATGAAATAACTTCTGAACTAAGACAATCAGGTCTTGTGGCAATAGAAATACCAACTACATCTGGTAAATTGGCAGCTTCAAAATAGAGTTGACGCAATTTATCAATACTTCCGTAAGTGTTTGTAAAGGCTTGAAAATAAATAAGGTATTTTCCATATCCCCATTTTTTAGCCATTTTTTCTTTCATCTGTTCAAACTGTTCTGTAACAGAAAGCACTCTGCTACCGGCAAAATCTCCAGAACCTTTAGCACTACAGAATATACAACCCTTTGTGGAAAGTTTTCCGTCACGATTTGGGCAAGTAAAACCACCATCAATAGCAATTTTTATAATTTTTGAACCAAATTTTTCTCTGTAATAGTCATTGGCAGAATAAAAAGGATGTTTAGGGTTAATCATAAATTTATTCTCCAATGATTTCTATTTGACAAACTGACATAGCTGAAAGGGCATTTTTATGACTATCTGGAGTAACGCCTGCACAGCAATTTGCCTTTACAGAAATTTTAACTTCTGGTAAAAGTGATTTAATTAAAAAAGCATTTGATATAACACATATATCTGTACATAAGCCTATTATTTCAATTTGGAATGGTTCTTTTATTTTACATAATTCTTCAGCAAGTTTTGGACAACCAAAACCATTTTTTTCAAAAATACCACAACTACCTGCTACACTTAAAACATCAGAATTTATTTCCCAACCTTTAGTGTTTTTTATACAATGAGGTACGGGAAGATTTTTACCTTCTTGAGTTTCTAAGTAATTTTCAAAATGCGTATCAGCAGTTAAGAAAATATCTGAGCTGTTATATTTTTTTATTTCATCAACGACTTTTGGAACAATATCTACGGCCTCTTTAGTGCCTAAAGCTCCATCAATAAAATCGTTCTGCATATCTATAACTAAAAGTATTTTTCGCATAAATATTACTCCCATTCATAAAAACAGGATGAAACGAAGTATCATTTCATCCTAGAATAAGTATACTAAATAACAAGCGTAAACAACATTATACTACAAATTTCTTATTAAGTAAAGTATTATTTAATAGGTATTGCAATTCCATGCATAAGTAATTCCTCAGCGTGAGATTTATCTGTATCTTGTGAAAGTATAATTTCACTTAAAATAATCTGCTTAGCTGTGCCGAGAAGTTTCTTCTCTATACTGGAAAGACTTTTAACTCTTTCTCTAAGGAATAGGGTTTTAAAAACTTGTGTGATTTTAAATAAATCGCCAGTTTTTAACTTTGCCATATTTTCTTTATATCTTAAATTCCAGTTGTTTGACATATCAATAGGTTCAGCATTATTTACAATATCTATTACTTTTTCAGCTGAATTTAAAGCTCTAAGACCGAGAATATCGGCTTTGTTTTTAGAAATCAGAATTTTAAGGTCACCTATTGGAATATGAAGAACATAGTAGGAAAGTTCTTGACCGTCAACTTCTCTAGTTTCAATACCTTCAATAACACCTGCACCATACATAGGGTAAACAACCCTGTCGCCTACATTAAACACCGATAATCCTCCTCTCAAAATAATAAACAATCGTACAAAAGTATTATATCATAAGGTGGGAATTTTTGTAATAATATAAATTACCAATAATTTTACTGTTTTTTTGGGCAATATTTAAAAAGTAAGAAATTAATTTTATATGTGAAAATAAATATTCATAAAACTTGGAATAATATTAAAATAACCTATTTACTTTTAATGGCTTTTTTGATAGAATAAATATAAATTAAGATGAAAAAAGTCGATGAAGAATACATTGTAGAATTTTGTAAAATTATTAAAAAATAATTTGAATTTTCTGTTGACAAAATACTATAAAAATGGTATTATTCATTAGATATATTTCAGCAAGAAAAGGAGGATGTACTATGTGTAAAAATACTTTGACAGCTATAGCAGTATTCAAAATATTTTTATCCCCTTTTATTTGCTTTTTTTGTGGTTTGCAAAGACAGTGGAAAGAGTGTTTTTAGAAATTCTTTTTATTGTCTTTTTTATTGTCTAAATTTAATATAAAAGGAGTGATAGCTTTGTATAACAGGAAGGACCTCCTAGGCTTGAGAGATTTAAGTGCTGATGAAATTATGACTATTCTCAATACAGCAAAGGAAATGAAAGCAAAAATAGATAATCCATCTTTAAGAGATGATAGTCTTAGCAAAAGTAGTATAGTTACTCTTTTCTATGAAAATAGTACAAGAACTAAAATGTCATTTATGCTTGCGGGCGATTACCAGGGAGCTATTGTAAAAGACCTAGGTGTTGCAACAAGTAGTGTTTCAAAGGGTGAAAGTCTTGTGGATACAGGTGTAACTCTTGACCAAATGGGCATAAATATAATGATAATAAGACATCAGATGACTGGTGCAGCTCATCTTTTGGCTAAAAATGTAAAAGCTAGTGTTGTAAATGCAGGCGATGGTTCAAACGAACACCCTACACAGGCACTTCTTGACCTTTTCACTATTATGGAAAAGAAAGGTAGTTTTGAGGGCTTAAAGGTTGTAATTCTTGGAGATATTTCTCATTCAAGAGTTGCAAGAAGTAATGCTTTTGGTCTTACAAAATTAGGTGCTAAAGTTACACTTGCAGGTCCATCAACATTAGTAAGCAATTCTATGAAGTCTTTAGGTGTTGAAGTTGAAACAGATATTCCAAAGGCAATTAAAGATGCAGATGTTGTAATGGGATTAAGAATACAGTTTGAGCGTCAGAAGAATATGCCATTCCCAAGTTTAAGAGAATATTCAAGCTTATTTGGCGTAAATTCAGAAATTTTGAAGTATGCTAAAGATGATGTTCTTGTAATGCACCCAGGTCCTGTAAACAGAGGTGTTGAACTTAGTACAGAAGTAATTGACGGTAAGAACTCTGTTATTACTGTACAGGTTAAGAATGGTGTTGCTGTAAGAATGGCGGTTTTAAAGCTCTTAACAGAGGCTAATAGCAGATAGGGGGACATACATTGAGTAGCTTATTTATTAAAAATGGTCGAGTAATTGACCCTGTGAATAATATTGATAGTGTTGCAAATGTTCTTGTTGTTGATGGCGTTATTGCAGAAGTAAGTGATAAACTTTCAGCAGATGCAGACAAGGTTATAGATGCAGAGGGTTGCTGGGTAATGCCTGGTTTTATTGACCTTCATGTTCATTTAAGAGAACCTGGTCAGGAAAAGAAGGAAACTATTGCAACAGGTACTAGAGCAGGTGCTATGGGTGGTTTTACATCAGTTTGCGCTATGCCTAATACTACACCAGTTACTGATAACGAAATTATGGTAACTTACATTAAGTATAAGGCTGAAAAAGAGGGCGTAATTAATGTGTTGCCTATAGGTGCTATTACTAAGGGTCAGAAGGGCGAAGAACTTGCTGACATTGGTAGAATGGCTCAGGCTGGTGCTTGTGCAATTTCAGAAGACGGTCGTTCTGTAGAAAACGCATCTCTTATGAAGACAGCTCTTAAATACTCAAAGATGTTTAATCTTCCTGTATTTGACCATTGTGAAGATGCAAAGCTTGCCGGAACAGGCTCAATGAATGCTGGCGATGCAGCTGCATTACTTGGCTTAAAGGGTATCAGTAATGACTCTGAAGAAGTTATCGTTTCAAGAGATATGATTTTAGCTGGTGCTACAGGTGCTAAACTTCATTTATGTCATATTTCTACAAAGGGTAGTGTTGACTTAATTAGAGAGTCACAGGCTAGAGGTATTGATGTAACAGCAGAGGCAACTCCTCATCACTTTACATTATGTGATGAAGATGTGCAAGCATATGACAGTAATTTCAAAATGAATCCTCCTCTTAGAAGTAGAGAGGACTTAAAGGCTATTAAAGAGGCTTTAAGAGATGATGTTATTTCTGTTATAGCTACAGACCATGCTCCACATCACATTGATGATAAGAACTGCGAATTTGCAAAGGCAGCAAATGGTATTATTGGTCTTGAAACAGCTTTCCCTCTTGCTGTAACTGAACTTGTAGAGCAGGGTTATCTTACTCCATCACAGCTTGTTGAAAAAATGAGTGCAAACCCAGCAAAGATACTTGGTATCAAGAAGGGTCAGCTTACTCCAGGTACTTGTGCAGATATTACTATTGCAAAGGCTGATGAAGAATATACAATAGATGTATCTAAAATGGTAAGCAAAGGAAAGAATACACCTTTCGGTGGCAGAAAAGTCAAAGGAAAGGTTCTTTATACAATCGTTGGAGGCAATGTAGTTGTTGAAGACGGAAATTTAGTAGAGGAGGCAAAATAATGATTATAGATAGACTTATTGATAGAATTAAGGAATTAGAAAATCCTACAGTAGTTGGTCTTGACCCAAGACTTAACTTTATTCCTGATTTTATTACAGAAAAGTATTACAAAAAATATGGATATACTCCAAAGGCTGTTGCAAAGTCAATGTATAAGTTTAACAAGTGTATCATTGATGAAATTTGTGATATTGTACCAGCTGTTAAGCCACAGATTGCAATGTACGAAAGATACGGCATTGAGGGTATGAAGGCTTATGCAAAGACTTGTGAATATGCTAAGGCAAAGGGTCTTATTGTAATTGGCGATATTAAGAGAAGTGATATTGCTTCAACTGCAGAGGCTTATGCTGATGGTCATATCGGTAGAGTAAAGATTGGACCAAATGAATATCCAAGTTTTGCTCAGGATATGATTACACTTAATCCATATCTTGGCTCAGACTCTATTACACCATATATTCAGGATTGTAAGGATTTTGAAAAGGGTCTTTTCATTCTTGCAAAGACTTCTAATCCAAATAGTGGCGAAATACAGGACCTTATGGTAGACGGCAAGCCTATTTATGAAAAAGTTGGCGAACTCATTGAAAAGTGGGGCGAAGACTTGAGAGGTAAATATGGTTATAGCTCAATTGGTGCAGTTGTTGGTGCAACTCATCCAGACCAGGCAAAGGTTCTTAGAGAAGCTATGCCTCATACTTTCTTCCTTGTTCCAGGTTATGGTGCACAGGGTGGTAAGGCAGAAGACCTTGCTGTATGCTTTAAAGATGGTATTGGTGCAATCGTAAACTCATCAAGAGGTATTATTGCTGCTCATACTAAAGAACAGTATAAGGGTTGCTTTACTGATGAAACAGAATTTGCAAAGGCTGCTAGACAGGCTTGTATAGATATGAAAAATGATTTAAGGAGATGTATATAATTATGGAAAAGACCATAAAGGCTGAACTCATACTTGAAAACGGTATTAAGTTCTACGGCAACGCATTCGGTTATATTAAAGAAACCGTTGGCGAAGTAGTTTTCACAACTGGTATGACTGGTTATCAGGAAACTCTTACTGACCCTTCTTTTGCCGGACAGATTGTAACAATGACTTATCCGCTCATTGGTAATTACGGTATCAACCTTGAAGATATGGAAAGCAGAAAGCCTTTCTTAAAAGGTTTCGTAGTTAGAGAAAAATGTGATGTACCTAACAACTGGAGATGCGAAATGAATCTTGATGATTTCCTTCAGCAGAACAAGATTATGGGTATCGAAGGTATTGATACAAGAGCATTAACTAGAGTATTAAGAGAAAATGGTACTATGAAGGGTATCATTACTACAAGAGTTGATGATTTAACTCCTAGCCAGATTAAGCAGAAGTTTGATACTTACACAAATGCTTACGCTGTAAAGGAAGTTACTATTGATGAACCTTACACAATTAATGGTATAGGTACACATTTTGCTGTACTTGACTGTGGTATTAAGCAGAATATTTTAAGAGATTTATCAAAGAGAGGTTGCAAGCTTAGTGTATTCCCTGCATTCACATCTGCTGATGAAATCCTTTCTGTAAATCCAGATGCTATTTTCTTAGGTAATGGCCCTGGCGACCCACAGGATATTCCAGAAGTTGTAGAAACAGTTAAGAAACTTATTGAATCAGGTATTCCTGTACTTGGTATTTGTCTTGGTCATCAGCTTATAAGTCTTGCACTTGGCTGTAACACTAAGAGATTAAAGTTTGGTCACCACGGTGGAAATCACCCTGTAAAGGATGTAAAGACTGGCAGAGTATATATCACAAGCCAGAACCACAACTTCGTTGTATGTGACTTATCAGATGATGTTGAGCCTACTTTTGTAAATGTAAATGATGGTAGTATTGAAGGTATTAGACATAAGACTAAGCCAATTTATTCAGTACAGTTCCACCCAGAAGCAAGCCCAGGACCACTTGATACAGAGTTTTTATTTGATAGATTTATTAAGACAGTAGAGGAGGTTAAGACTCGTGGCTAAGGATAATTCAATTAAAAAGGTACTTGTAATTGGTTCAGGTCCTATCGTAATCGGACAGGCTGCTGAATTTGACTATTCTGGCACACAGGCTTGCCAGTCATTAAAAGAAGAAGGTATTGAGGTTGTTCTTGTAAACTCTAACCCTGCCACTATTATGACAGATATTGGTATGGCTCATTACACTTACATTGAACCTCTTACTATTGATTTTGTAGAAAAAGTTATTGCTAAGGAACGCCCTGATAGTATCATCGCTGGTATGGGTGGTCAGACAGGTCTTAACTTGAGCTGTGAACTTTATGATGCAGGTATTCTCGACAAGTATAATGTTAGAGTTATTGGTACTTCTATTGCTTCTATTAAGGAAGGCGAAGACAGAGATAGCTTTAAGCAGTTAATGGAAAGAACTAACCAGCCTATCGTTGAAAGTGATATTGTAACAGATGTTGAATCAGCTGTAGAATTTGCTGAAAAGATTGGTTACCCAGTTATTGTACGTCCTGCGTATACATTAGGTGGTACAGGTGGTGGTATTGCTGCTGATGAACCAGAATTAAGAGAAATTTGTACTCAGGGTCTTCACCTCAGTCGTGTAG
>FR888507.1:0-108803 GCA_000432155.1 Eubacterium sp. CAG:274 | reverse complement strand
CGTGTAGGTCAGGTACTTATTGAAAAGAGTATTGCTGGTTGGAAAGAAATCGAATTCGAAGTAATGAGAGATGGTGCAGGTAACTGTATTACAGTTTGTAGTATGGAAAATGTTGACCCTGTTGGTGTTCATACAGGCGATAGTATCGTTGTTGCTCCAGCTCAGACACTTTCTGATAAAGAATATCAGATGCTTAGAAGTGCAGCTATTAACATTATTAACTCTATTGAAATCAAGGGTGGTTGTAATGTACAGTTTGCACTTGACCCTAACAGCTACAACTATGCTGTAATCGAAATTAACCCTAGAGTTTCTCGTTCATCTGCTCTTGCATCTAAGGCAACTGGTTATCCTATTGCTAAAGTTGCAGCTAAGATTGCATTAGGTTATAACCTTGATGAAATCAAGAATGCAGTAACAGGTAAGACTTTTGCTTGTTTCGAACCAACTCTTGACTATGTTGTATTAAAGTTCCCTCGTTGGCCATTTGATAAGTTCTTTGGTGCTAAGAGAACACTTGGTACTAAGATGATGGCAACTGGTGAAATTATGAGTATTGGTAAGAGTTTCGAAGCTGCTCTTTTAAAGGGTATTCGTTCTCTTGAAATTGGTCAGTACGGTCTTGAAAGAAAGTCTTCTAAGGCTAGAACTCTTGAAGAACTTAAAAGACGCGTTGTTGTTCCAGATGATGAAAGATTATTTGACCTTGCAGAAATGTTAAGACGAGGCTATAAGGAAGAAAAGGTTTGCCAGATTACTGGTATGGACTTATTCTTCGTAGACAAGATTAACAAGATTGTTAAGATGGAAGAAGAACTTAAAAACATTAAGGTTGATGAATTTACAGAAGAATCTCTTTCTTACTATAAAGAAAAAGGTTTCTCTGATAAGGCAATTAGTAACTTTGTAGGTTGCAAGCCACCAGAGATTTATGCTTTAAGAAAGAAATGGAACATTATGCCTGTATTCAAGATGGTTGATACATGTGCAGGCGAATTTGAGGCTGTTACTCCATATTACTATTCTAGCTATGATACAGAAACAGAAGTTAGAGTTAGTGATAAGAAGAAAGTTATGGTTATTGGTTCTGGTCCTATTAGAATTGGTCAGGGTATCGAATTTGACTACTGTTCAGTTCATTGTATCAAGGCACTCAAGAAGGCTGGTATTGAAACAATAATCGTAAATAACAACCCAGAAACTGTAAGTACAGACTTCGATACAGCTGATAAGCTTTACTTCGAACCACTTACAGAAGAAGATGTATTAAATGTAGTTGAAACTGAAAAGCCAGACGGCGTTATTCTTCAGTTCGGTGGTCAGACAGCTATTAAGCTTGCTAACTTCTTTGATGAAATGCACATTCCAATCCTTGGTACACTTCCAGAACAGATTGATGCTGCTGAAGATAGAGAAAAGTTTGACGAAATCCTTGAATCTCTCGATATTAGAAGACCAAAGGGTAAGGGCGTATGGACTCTTGAAGAAGGTATTGCTGTTGCTAATGAACTTACATTCCCAGTTCTTGTTCGTCCTAGTTATGTTCTTGGTGGTCAGGGTATGGAAATTACTCATAACGAAGAACAGCTTACTAAGTACCTTGTAGAAGCCTTCGAAAAGGATAAGAAGAATCCTGTTCTTATTGATAGATACCTTGGTGGTAGAGAAATCGAAGTTGATGCTATTTGCGATGGTACAGATGTATATATTCCAGGTATTATGGAACATTTGGAAAGAGCTGGTGTTCACTCTGGTGATAGTATTTCTATTTATCCACCTCAGCATATTAGCGAAGATATTCAGGCTCAGATTCTTGATGAAACTAAGAGAATTTCTAATGCCCTCAAGATTATTGGTATGATTAATATTCAGTTTATTGAATTTAGAGGCGAACTTAATATTATCGAAGTAAACCCTCGTTCTTCAAGAACTGTACCTTACATTACAAAGGTAACAGGTGTTCCTGTTATTGATATTGCTACAAATGTAATGCTTGGTTCTAAGCTTGCAGATATGGGATACAGCACAGGTATTGCACCTACTCCAGATGTAGTAGCTGTTAAGGTTCCTGTATTCTCTACAGAAAAACTTCCACAGGTTGAAGTAAGTCTTGGACCTGAAATGCGTTCTACAGGTGAAGTTTTAGGTGTAGGTTATAACCTTGAAAATGCTCTCTATAAGGGCTTTATTGCGTCAGGTATGACTGTTCCTAAGGCTGGTAGCACAATTCTTGCAACTGTTAGAAGTCAAGACCACGAAACTTTCGTACCTATTGCTAAGAGATGTGCAGATTTAGGTTGCAACTTTATTGCTACAAAGGGCACTGCTAAAGTTTTACAGGAAAATGGTATTGACTGCAAGGTTGTTAAGAAGATTAGCGAAGGTGTTCCTAACATTATTGACACTATCAGAAGTGGTGTTATTGACCTTATTGTCGATATTCCAAAGAAGGCAAATGATGTTAAGAGTGACGGCTTTAAGATTAGAAGAACAGCTATTGAAAGTGATTTAACACTTATTACTGCTCTTGATACATTTAAGGCTATGGTCGATGTAATGGAAAAGAAGATTAATCAGGATGAATTAGCTATCTTTGACATTAACAGAGATATGAGAAAATAGTAAGTTAATAAATATGGAAAGAGTGCTGACTTGTGTTGGCACTCTTTTTTTGTCGAATTATGACATAATATATCGAATTATGACAATATATGTTAATTGAATATGTTTTTTTCCTAAAGTATAATTAATATAGTGTAAACAGTACATATGATATATGGAGAAAAACTATGCAGAAAATATATATTTGTGATGATAATAAAATACAGTTGATTAAAATTAAAAATATAATTCAAGAGGAAATTCTGAAACAGGAGTATAATATGAAAATAGAAAAATGTTATACTTCTAGTGATGAATTGATTTTTGATACTATGGAGTCTAAAGAAACTAATATCTATTTTTTAGATGTATGTATAGAAAGTGAAAATAGTGGATTTAAAACTGCTATTGAAGTAAGAAATAGACAGCCCAATGCCTTTATAATTTTTATAACCTCTCATTATGAATTTGTGTACAATGTTTTTAGCTATCATATTGAGCCATTAGATTACATTGTAAAGGAAATAAATGAGGAGAATATTAAAAAGAAGATTGAAAACTGTCTTATTACTATAGATATGCGTTGCAATAAAGATGGTAAGGGTTATAATAAGTTTTCGCTGAAAATAGGAAGAAGTAATATAACAGAAGATTTTGAAAAAATTATTAGCTTTGAAAAAGTATCAGATTCTAACAGAGTTATTATGACCACTAAAAATTCAAAAATGGAGTTTTATGGCTCTATATCAGATATAATAAACAATTTAAACGAAGATTTTTGTAGATGTAAAAGAAATTATATTGTAAATAAGAACTATATAGATTATATTGATAAAAAGAACAAATTAATTTATATGAAAAATAATACAGTTTTCTCATATTCGAACAGACTAATGAAAGGAATGATGTAAACATATGGGTTCAATAGGTGCTTTGATTGCTATAACCTGTATTGCAAATTATATAAGTGGAATGATATTGGCAAGAGAAAAATATGATACCTTGAAAATGATTGTCTATATTGTAGTACAAGTTTTATTGTCCTGCTTACTTATTAATAAAGTTCCTAGAATTATAGTATATACTGGGATTATAGGTACTGTTTATCTTCTCTATGATAAAATCAAGTCCTTTGATTATAGTTTGGTTATAGCATTGTTTGTACAGATTATAATAATGATAGCAGATGTTATAGAGTCTAATCTGGCAATATTAATTACAAAAAAGGATATTAATACTTTACTTTATAAAAATGATTATAATATGATTATTTATGCTTTTATTGCCATACTAATTTTATCTTTATTGTCAGCTTTTGTTAGTTGGGTAGTAAATAAAAAGATGAAAATGAAGATGCTGGACTTTAAAGAAATAAATAGCAAACTTTTAATCGTAATTCTTTTAATTAATTTTATAATAATTTTTTCGAGTGGTAATGTTTGTAAAAAGCTAGGATTTAATAATGAATTTATACAAAGTCTGGGGCTTTTGTTATGCCTCTATACACTTTTTCTTGCTATGTTTATGATAATGTTTATCAAAAATGTAGTTTCTGAATATGATATAAAATTAGAAAGAGAAAAGAACAAACAATTAAATCTCTATACAAAGGAAATAGAGGAACTTTATAATAGCCTTAGAACATTTAAACACGATTATAAAAATATACTTACAAGTATGTCGTTGTATATTTCGGAAAAAGATATAGATGGACTTGAGGAATATTTTAAGAAAACTGTTTTACCTACAGATTTAATAATAAATAATAATGAATTTAGTATAGCTAGTTTGCAATATGTGGAACTTAAAGAGCTTAAAGCCTTGTTGGCTATGAAGCAAATAGAAGCCAAAAATAAAAATGTAGACTGTACTATACGAGTTTTAGGTGTTGTAAATGAAATAAATATGGATACTATAGATTTAATAAGAATTGTAGGTATATTGTTTGACAATGCTATACAGGCAGCAGAGGCTATAGGAAATGGCAAAGTAACTTGCACTATAAAACAAAAAGATATATTCAGAATAGAAATTAGAAATAATTATATTGGGAATATAGAAGATACATCAAAACTTTTTGAAAAGGGTTACACAACTAAAGAAAGTGGTAGTGGAATAGGTTTGTATAACTTTTTAAATATAATACATAACTATGATAATGCCATTTATTCAGTTACTTTGGATAATAATGAGTTTATAATTCGCATTACAATATCATAAAATGTCGAAAAATGTAGTAAAGTGTAATTTATTGTACTTTTATATGGTTTTTTGTCTTTATTTATTGATTAACAAATGAAAGTTTAAGTTTTTGTGTAAATTAAACAAGCTAAATGTGGTTTTTATAAAAATGTGATGATGAATTGAAGTATAAAACTGAAAAATATTTTAATAACCATTATTTTAGTGCGATTATCACATTTTTAGCAAAATTGACTTTAATTAAGTTTTCAAATATACTTTTTTTAGGGCAAGAAAGGATGTGATAAAAATAAAATTTGTAGATGATTTTATTTCAAGTAAGGTGGTAGATGATAACTACAGCCATATTGAAAAAGTAAAAATAGCCTATGGAATGGAGATACTTTTAGAAAATTTAATAAAGACAGTTATTATTATCGGTTTGGCATTTGCCTTAGGTGGATTAAAGTACACTTTGGTAGCTATTTTATCATTTGCAATTTTAAGATTTTTTACCTTTGGCTTACATTGTCAATCAGGATTAATGTGTTTACTGCTTTCTGTATTTTTAGATGTTATGAGCCCTATACTAATAAAAGACATCTATGTTGGAACAATACCCCGTTGCATATTAATGATTACATATGTTTTTCTTATTTTTAAATATGCACCAGCAGATACAGAAAATCATCCTTTGGTAAAAAAAGAGGTTAGAAAACAGCTAAAAACTCGAGCTGTAATTGTAAGCATAATCTACTGTCTTTTAGCTATATTTGCAAAGCCAATGTGGTTTGTAAATATATTAATGCTTATGGAAACCTATGTCGTTATAAGTATCTTGCCCATATCGTATAAAATTTTCAGGAGGAGGTACAACAATTATGAAGAATTTAATGATGAAAATTAAGTCAATTGTTACAAACAGAACTGTTTTACAGGTTTGTACATTTGCTTTAGTTGTTGGTTCTGTTGCTATTGGTAGATGTCTTCCAGGATATGCTCACGAACCAAAGTTACCAAACGAGTTAATCGAAAAATAATTTCAAAAGCTAAAAGACAGAACAAAAAATTCCCAAACGCAATTACTTAGCAAAGGCATTTGATTTATATTATCAAGTGCCTTTGTTTATACAATAAAATAGTAATTAACAAATTTTGAAATAATGTTAAAATAATAATGTATCAGGGGAGTTGCCTTTAGCATCTGAGAAAGTTTTAAACTGACCCTTATACCTTTCGGATAATGCCGGTATAGGGAGATATATTATATTAAGTGTTTTATAAATTCCGATTTTTTTGGGGGTTTATTTTTTTGCTTTAAATTATGATTAGGAGGAAGAATAAATGAACGCAAGTATAGCAATTCAGGTTTTACCAGATACAAGAGATGAAGATGAATTAATAAGAATTGTAGACGAGGTTATAGCTTATATTAAGAGTACAGGGCTTAATTGTTCTGTAGGACCTTTTGAAACAACTATTGAGGGCGATTATGACCAACTTATGGATATAGTTAAGGAATGTCAGAAAGTTGCTGTTAATGCAGGAGCTAAGTCTGTTTCTGCCTATGTTAAGGTTGTTTATAAGCCAGAAGGAGATGTATTGACTATTGAAAAGAAAATTACAAAACATCATCAAGAATAGTACATCTCTATGGACATCTATTGTCTTTTTATTAATATGGCAGGGTGTTTCTGTTTCAGGAATAATACCTGAATATATGTTACCATCTCCAATGAAAGTAATTTCTGCCTTAAAGACAGATTCAGCATTACTTTTGGGACATACTGGCACAACATTGACAGAAGCATTTTGGGGATTGGTTTGTGGTATAATTTTGGGCTTGATTACAGCTGTTCTTATGGATATGTGTAAAGTATTAAATAAGATATTGTATCCAATAATAATAGTGTCACAAACAATACCAACAATAGCTATTGCGCCTCTTTTAGTGTTATGGTTTGGTTATGAATTGACACCTAAAATTGTGCTTATAACAATAACAACATTTTTTCCAATAGCGGTAGGAACATATACAGGACTTCATTCTGTAGATAAAGACGAAATACAGCTTATGAAGTCTATGGGGGCAAGTAAATTGCAAATATACAGACATATTAAATTCCCAGCGTCAAGAGGAGAATTCTTTTCAGGACTTAGAATATCTGCTGCTTATTCAGTAGTTGGTGCAGTTATTTCAGAGTGGTTGGGGGGATATAATGGTCTGGGGGTTTATATGGTAAGAGTAAAAAAATCTTACTCATTTGATAAAATGTTTGCAGTAATAATTTTAATATCTGTTATAAGTCTTATATTGATGAGAATTGTAGACATTTTAAAGAAAATTTGTATGCCTTGGGAATTATCAGAAAATAAAATGGAGAAAAATATATGAAAAAATTTATATCAGTTTTTGTAGCTGTAGTAACAGCTTTAAGTTTTACAGGTTGTGGTCAGACTACTACATCAGAAAATAAAAATTTAGAAAAGGTAACAGTTGTTTTAGACTGGACACCTAATACTAATCATACAGGCCTTTTTGTGGCCAAAGAAAAAGGTTATTTTGAAGATGCCGGACTTGATGTAGAAATTCAACAGCCACCAGAAGACGGTGCAACACTTATGGTTTCTTCAGGCAAAGCACAGTTTGGTATTGATTTTCAGGAATACCTTGCACCAGCATTTAAGCCAGGAGAAGAAATGAATGTTTCAGCAGTTGCAACTATAATACAGCATAATACTTCTGGACTTATTTCATTAAAAGAAAAAGGTATTGACTCACCTAAAAAACTTGAGGGAAAGACATACGCTACATGGGATATGGATATTGAAAAGAGCATCATAAAGCATATTATGACTAAAGATGGTGGAGATTATAGCAAACTTAATATGATTCCATCTACTATTCAAGATGTAAAAACAGCATTGACTACTAATCAGGTTGATACAGTATGGGTTTATTATGCTTGGGACGGTATTGCTTTAGAACAGGCAGGACTTGATACTAACTTTATTAATTTTGCTGAACAGGATGAAAATCTTGACTTCTATAGCCCTGTAATTATTGCTAATAACGACTATATTAAAAATAATCCAGAACAGGCTAAGGCTTTTGTTCAGGCTGCAAAAAAAGGCTACGAATTTGCAGAGGAAAATCCAAAAGAGGCAGCAGATATTCTTTGTGAAAATGCTCCTGAATTGGATAAAGATATAGTTGAAAGAAGTCAAGAATGGCTTGCAGATAAGTATACAGCAGATAGCGAAAGTTGGGGCTATATAGACCCTAAGAGATGGAATGGTTTTTATAATTGGCTTTACGATACAAAGGCTATTAATTATAAAATTTCAGAAAATACAGGCTTTACAGATGATTTATTAAAGTAAGGAGAAAATATGGCTTTACTTAAAGTTTCAAATGTTTCAAAAAGTTATGATGGTAGAAAAATAATAGACAATATAAATCTTGAATTAAATAAAGGCGAGATAGTTTCATTACTTGGTGTAAGCGGTGTTGGAAAAACTACATTATTTCAAGTAATATCAGGATTGGTTAAGCCGGATAATGGAACTGTAGAACTAAATGGTAAAAATATTACTGGCATTTCAGGAGAAGTTGGCTATATGTTGCAGAAAGATTTACTTGTGCAATATAAAACTGTTTTGGATAATGTAGCACTTCCCCTTGTAATAAGAGGAGAAAAAAAGAAAGTTGCTAGAGAAAAAGTAAGTCAATTGTTTCCTAAATTTGGTTTAGACGGAACACAGAATAAATATCCATCTCAACTTTCTGGCGGTATGCGTCAAAGGGCTGCGTTTTTGAGAACTTATTTATTTTCAAATGAAATTAATTTATTAGACGAGCCTTTTAGTGCTTTAGATGCTATAACAAAAGGAGAGCTACATAAATGGTACTTGAATATTGTCAATAGCATTAATTTGTCATCAATTGTTATTACTCACGATATAGATGAAGCAATAATGCTGTCTGATAGAATTTATGTAATGAGTGGTAGCCCCGGAAGTATAGTTTCAACTATAAATGTTAAAAAAGATAAAAAGCAACGGAAAGATTATAACCTTACAGAAGAATTTTTGGAATATAAAAAAGAAATATTGTCTAAGTTAAAATAATGTTTTAAAAGCTGGTTTCTATAAAAGGAAATCAGCTTTTTATATATAAGAGGTTGAAGAAAATAATTTTTTTGGTATAATAATTGAAAAGAAGAATTTAATGTAAAGATTGATTTTGTGAGGTGTACTTTGTGATTAAAAAATTTCAAAAATTAATAACGGACTATGCCTATAACAATAATCTTTATTGTAGATTTAATTTTGATGGATACATAGACGAGATAGATATTATAAAGGGTAAAGTGTTTTATGGTTCGGGTTTCATACTTGTTTTGGAATATAAAATAAACTATGGAAAGTTGTTTTGTAGGTTTATATTACAGCAAAATCCTCCGATAGAGTATAACCCTTATGATGTATTAAACTATATTGATGATAAATTCTATTGCTTGTCATTTGAGTATATTGAAAACGAAAAAGATTTGGAAATATGTATAAACTATATTTTTTCTGTTACGGATAAATATTATGAAAGAATACTGGAATTATCCTATTCAGAAGAAATAAAAGAGATAGAGGATGTATTTGCTAGAGATTTTGATAAATATTACAATGGGAATATTTTTAATAATAAAAATATAGTAGACGAATACAAAGAGATACTTTTTGATGATTATTACAATATAGATAATGAAAGATATTTTAAAAAAGAGTATAAATATTTTATTGAGGGTAAATTTCATAAGGCAGAAGAACTTTATTTGAAAAACAAGAATAATCTATCTAATTATGAAATGAAAGTTTTGGAATACATAAAAAATACAGAAAATTTGGATTTACCAGTAAATAATATTGAAAATGTTTCAAAATATGTTTTCTATAAGAAAAAAATATTTGATATAGTAAATTTATTGAAAATATTTTGTGGCATTTTTGGAATTGGTTTAAGCTCTTGTCTTTGCTTTGCAATTTATACGGTTGTATATTATTTTTTGATGCTTATAATAAAAGGTCAATGTACTAATGTAAATAGATATGTTATAGCTGTACTTAGTATAATCCCTGGTATAATAATGACCTTTAAATTGCGAAAAGAATGGTATGATATGTTTGCAATACCAAATGATTTGGAAAGTAATGAAAAACTTTCTAAATTAGAGAAAAAATTAATATTGGTTTATATTGTTTTAAGTTTTATAATTATGATTGTAAATATAAAACTTATTTAATGGTGGTGTGAGATAGTGTACGATTTCGATAAAATTATAGATAGAAGAAATACAAATTCCTTAAAATGGGAAGTAGGCGAAAATGAACTTCCAATGTGGGTAGCTGATATGGATTTTGAAACAGCTCCAGAAATTAAGGAAGAATTAAAAAAGTGCGTAGACAGAGGTGTATTCGGCTATTCGATTGTATCTGAACAATGGTATGATGCTGTAGTATATTGGTGGAACAACAGACATAACTTTAAAATGGAAAAAGAGTGGTTGCAATTTTGTTCAGGTGTTGTTTCAGCAGTTAATTGTGTAATAAAAAGGGTAACAAACTTAGGGGATAATGTTTTGGTACAGACTCCTGTATATAATGCTTTCTTTAGTTGCATTAAAAATCAGGGTAGAAATATTGTTGAAAATGAATTAACATATGATGGCAAAACATATTACATTGATTTTGAAGATTTAGAGAAAAAGCTATCAAATCCGCTTACAACAATGATGGTATTATGCAATCCTCAAAATCCATCAGGAAGAATTTGGACAAAAGAGGAGCTTTCAAAAATAGGGGAGCTTTGCAACAAGTACGATGTTGTTGTACTTTCTGATGAAATTCATTGTGATTTAACAGACCCTGATTGCGATTATATTCCTTTTGCAAGCGTATCTAATATATGCAAAAATGTAAGTGTAACCTGTGTATCTACTGCAAAGACATTTAATATTGCAGGCTTACATTCAGCTACAGTTATAATTCCTAATGAAAAATTGAAAAACAATATCGTTAGGGGATTGAATATTGATAGGTATACTGGGGTAAATTCTTTTGCTATAGAAGCTACTATTACAGCATATACAAAGGGCGAAAAGTGGTTAGATGAATTAAGAATTTATTTATATGAAAATAAGAAAATAGTATATGATTTTATTGAAAAGGAAATACCAGATTTAAAGGTTTTAAAATCTGAAGCGACTTATTTAATGTGGCTTGATTGTAGTAATATAACTAAAAATTCTTCAGAGCTTTGCAATTTTATAAGAGAAAAAACAGGATTATATATTTCAAAGGGTGTAAATTATAAGGGGAATGGTATTAATTTTATGAGAATGAACATTGCTTGCCCAAAGGAAATTCTTATGGACGGGCTTTCAAGATTGAAAAATGGCATTATGGAATATAAAAAACAAAAATAGTAAAAGAATGGCATAGGCGAATACAACCTATGCCATTAATTTTATTTCTTAGAATTTGTTTTAGCTTGGAATTTCTCGTTGTTTATAATAAATCTTTCGTGAGTACCTTCGCCAATTTTACCAACTTCATCAAAGGCTGTTACTTTAAAAGTCAATTTTCTACCGTCAATAGCAATAAGCTCGCTTTCGGCTGTAACTTTCATACCTACTGGAGTAGCAGATATATGCTGAATGTTCATAAGTGTGCCTACTGTGCCACTACCTTCTTCTAAAAGAGATTGAACGCTTTCATAAGCTGATTTTTCCATTAATGAAATCATAGCTGGTGTAGCATAAACTGATAAACCACCACTACCTACAGCAACAGCAGTTTTTTCATTTGTTACAATTTCAGATGCAGAACCTTTTATACCTGTATTTAACATAATATTCCTCCTTACATAGTTAGACAATGCTAACCTACTTTATAAAATGTTATCATATAAATATTGCATTGTCAAATATATAAATTTATCTTTTTACATTTCCTATGTCTGTTACAATATTGTAGCCAGCATTGGATACTCTCTTTTCAAGACAATTTCTACATTGAGCAGACTCATCGCCAGTACAAATTTTATTTTCGTATAATTCATAAAATTTTCTTACACTAACAGGGGAGAGATTAGGCATTACAACATTTGCTCCAGCCTTTAATCCCATTTCACGACCTAAAGGATTTATTGTTCCTAATGCTGTAGTTGCAGGAATAAGAGCATATGGAAACATAATTCTCAAAATAGAAATAAGTTTCAAAGTTAATTCAAAACTTCCGTTGCCATAAATATGGAAAGGAGTTTCGGTGTGAGTTAAATATGGTCCTATGCCAATCATATCAGGCTCAAGCTCCTGTAAAAATCTTAAATCGGATATTAAATTTTCTGTAGTTTGAAAAGGAGAACCAACCATAAATCCAGAACCAACTTGATAGCCTATTTCCTTTAAATCAAATAAGCATTGTTTTCTGTTTTTTAAACTCATACTATCGGGATGAAGTTTGTTGTAGTGGGTTTCATCAGCTGTTTCGTGTCTTAATAAGTAACGGTCAGCACCAGCATCAAAATATTTCTTGTAGCTTTCCTTTGATTTTTCCCCTATAGAAAGTGTTACAGCACAATCGGGATATTTTTCTTTTATTGAACAGACAATATCACAAATCTTTTCATCTGTAAAATATGGGTCTTCTCCACCTTGTAAAACAAAAGTACGGAAACCTAAGCCGTAACCGTCTTTGCAACATTCCATTATATCTTCTTTTGAAAGTCTGTATCTATGGGCGTTTTTATTATCTTTTCTTATACCACAATAATAGCAGTTGTTTTTACAAAAATTAGTAAATTCTATTAGTCCTCTTATATATACATCAGTACCATAATGTTGTTTTCTGAGAATATCCGCATTTTCTCTCAACTGGTTATCAAATTCATTGGACTCCAATAATGTTTTTAACTGTATGTCACTTAGATTACAGTTTTTAACAAATTCATCAATCATTAGTTTTACCTCTCCAATATCCTACTTGCTTAGTAAGAATATCATAATCAATTATTATTTGAAAGTCAACATATATGAAAAATTTTATAAAAAATTCAATAGTGTTATACTTGACAAAAGTAGGGGTAATAAATAAAATATAATACATAAATCATATAAAACATATAGGAAATGGGTGATTAGTATGAAACAGATATTATGCTTTGGAGATTCAAATACATATGGATTAATTCCAGCAACAAAAGACAGATATGATTGGAACACAAGATGGACTGGTGTTTTAAGTAAAAAGATAGAGAAGAACGGATATAGAGTTGTAGAAGAGGGTTTGTGTGGAAGAACAACTATTTTTGAAGATGCTACTAGAAAGGGAAGAAAGGGAGCAGACTTACTTCCTATTATATTGGAAACTCACAAGCCTATTGATACAGTTGTACTTATGCTTGGCACAAATGATTGCAAAACTGCCTATGGTGCTACTGCTGAAAAAATCGGAAGTGGTATTGAATTATTAATAAAGCAAATTAAAGATAGTGACCTTGATATAAATATTATACTTGTTTCACCTATAGAACTAGGCGAGGGAGTATGGGAGGAGGGTTTTGATACTGAATTTAATGAAAATTCAGTTGAAGTGTCAAAACAACTTCCTGAAGTTTATAGAAAAATTGCAGAAAAATATGATGCTGATTTTGTAGCTGCTTCAGAATATGCCAGACCTAGTTCTGCCGACAGAGAACATCTTAATGAATTTGGTCATAGAAAGCTTGCAGAGGCTATTTATAATCAGTTTTATAGCAAAATCAGGGAAGCAGTTTGATGAAAATAGATAAGAAAACTTTATTGTTTGCTTTTATAAGTTCATTACCTATTTTCTTTAGTTATGAGTTTTTAAGTATAGCTTTTGGCATTATGATGTACAATGCAGGCTATAACTTTGTATGGTCTTGGCTAGTAAGTAAAACTATCTATACAGGAGCTTTTCAATATGTTCTTGTAGATTATTTAAAGACAGGGACACCTTTTTTTACCATAATATTAACAGCTGTTTTTATGAATAGCAGAATGTTGTTTTATGGTATTTCATATATTGAGAAGTTTAGAAAAACAGGTAAGTTTTATCCTTATATGATATTTAGTTTAACAGATGAAACCTATGCTCTCTACTGTAGTATGAATTTACCAAAGGGTATAAATGAATCCTTGTATATGCTATATGTGGCTATAATGGCAAGAGTTTATTGGTTGACAGGAACTATTATTGGTGGGTTATTAGGTGGTTTTCTAAAATTTGATTTTACAGGAATAGATTTTTGTATGACAGCCTTGTTTGTCACTATTTTGATTGATAAATGGAAAGTGAAGAAAGACCGTAAATTTGTAATAACAGGTTTAGTATTTGGTACAATTTCACTTTTTGTTTTTGGAGCAAAGAGTTTTATATTCCCAGCTATGCTATTTACCATGCTTTTATTGGTTGTGGAAAGAAAATTTAGTAATAAGAGGTTTGAAGATAATGTCTAGCTTAAAAAATGTAGCCATAATTCTATGCAGTGGTCTTTGCACTTTTGGTATAAGAGCCATACCATTTTTGATATTTAGAGATAACAAGAAGCCACCGGAAATAATATCATATTTAGGAGAAAAATCTACCTCTGCTATTATGGCTATTTTAGTTGTTTATTGTTTGAAAGGTGCTGTCAATTCGGATTTTATATCTAATTTGACATTATTTGGCGGGGTAGCAACAACAGTTATTACACACTTAATATTTAAAAACACTCTTTTAAGTGTATTTGTTGGGACTGTGTGTTATATGATTTTTATAAGAATTGCGTAATATTTACTTTATTGATATAGAATGAAAAATATGTTAAAATTAAGTCATAGTGAAAGCTGTGACTTTTTTTATTATATTATGTGATATGATATACGATTTTAGAATGGGTGTAGAAAATGGAATTAAATGAGCCAATATCAGTAGTGAAAAATATTGGAGAAACTAGATGCAAACAACTTAATAAAATGGGTGTTGAAACAGTAAATGACCTTATAGAATATTTTCCTAGAGATTACGAGGATAAAAGTCTTTTTGTAAACATATCTGATGTAGTAAAAGGCGAAGTTAATACATTTAAAGCAAAGGTTTCATTTAATCCCGAGGCACACAGAGTAAAGGGTATGGTTATTGTAAGGGCTAGATTAAGTGATGCCACAGGAAGTATAGATGGGGTGTGGTTTAATCAACCTTATATTAAAAATTCACTTGTATTGGGAAAAGAATATGTGTTTTCCGGCAAAGTTACAGAAAAATATAACAGAATACAAGTAGAAAGTCCAGAGTTCGAGATTTTTAATCCTAATAGTTTAAATAATGGAAGAATTGTTCCAGTATATACATTACCAGCTAGATTAAGTCAAAAAGTAATAAGAACTGTTATCAGAGATGCCTTGATTGAGGTAAAAGATAAGATAGATGAATTTTTGCCTAAAAGCATTATTAAAAGTATGGGGCTATGTTCAAGACTTTATGCTATAAAGAATATTCATTTTCCTCAAAATGATGATGCCTTTTTTAAAGCCAGATACAGACTTGTGGCAGAAGAACTTTTACTTTTGCAAATGAGGCTGTTACAGCTTAAAGGCGATGTGGGAGAAAAGACAAGTACTGTAAAAATAGGAAACTATGATGTAAGTGGAATAAGAAATCAACTTAAATTTGATTTAACAAATGCACAGAAAAAGGTTTTGGGCGAAATATTTAACGATTTTTCTAGTGGTTATGTTATGAATAGATTAGTGCAAGGAGATGTAGGATGTGGTAAAACAGCTGTAGCAATGATAGCAGCGTATCTTATCATAAATAATGGTTATCAGGCTGTTATGATGGCACCAACAGATGTACTTGCAAACCAACACTATGAAAGTTTTAAGGCTGTGTTTGAACCTTTAGGTATAAGTTGCCAATTACTTACAAGTGGAATAAAGAAAAAAGAAAAGAATATAGCCTATAAAAATATAGAAAATGGTACTGCACAAATGATTATAGGCACACACGCCCTTATACAGGAAAAAGTTGTTTACAATAATTTAGGATTGGTTATTACAGATGAACAACATAGATTTGGTGTAAGACAAAGAGAGATGTTAGCTCAAAAGGGAGAAGAACCTCATGTTTTGGTTATGACAGCTACACCTATACCAAGAACTTTGGCTCTTATACTTTATGGAGATTTGGATATATCTACTATAAACGAACTTCCACCAGGAAGACAAAAAGTTGATACCTTTGCTGTAAATCATACTTATGATAACAGACTTTATGCTTTTATAGAAAAGGAAGTTGCAAAGGGTAGACAATGTTACATTATTTGTCCTATGATTGAAGAAAATGAAAAACTGGATTTAAGAAGTGTTTTGAAATTTACAGAAGAACTTAAAAATGATAGACTTCCAGATTTAAGAGTGGAGTGTATGCATGGTAAATTGAAAAACAATGAAAAACAGGATATTATGGATAGATTTTCTAGTGGAGAAATTGATGTGTTAGTGTCTACTACAGTAATTGAAGTAGGTGTAAATGTACCTAATGCTACTCTTATGATTATTGAAAATGCTGAAAGATTTGGCTTGTCTGCACTACATCAGTTAAGAGGTAGAGTAGGTAGAGGTGGAGAAAAGAGTTATTGCGTCTTAGTTACAGACAGCAAAACAAAGGTAGCAAAAGAGAGAATGTCTATAATGTGTAAGTCTAATGACGGCTTTGTTATTTCTGAAAAAGATTTACACCTTAGAGGACCGGGGGACTTCTTTGGAACAAGACAACATGGTCTTCCAGAAATGAAAATTGCAAACCTGTATAAGGACATAAATATATTAAAAGATGTTCAGTCAGTTGCTATTGATTTGTATAAAAGTGATGAAAATTTGGAAAAAAAAGAAAATTTATTGCTTAAAAAGCGAATAGAAGAACTATATTCTGAAGAAAATAAAAAAATTTGCCTATAAATGAATTTAGGGTATTTACTTAATTAATTTTTTTTTGTATAATGATGTTTAGAACTGTTGTAAAGGTGATGGTATTATATGAGAGTAATTTCAGGTTCGGCCAGAGGTTTGAAACTGAAAGCTCCCGAAGGAATGAACACAAGACCTACATTAGACAGAATAAAAGAGTCGCTCTTTAATATTATTGCGGCTGATATGTATGACTGTAGATTTCTTGATTTGTTTAGTGGTAGTGGAGCAATGGGTATTGAATGTCTATCAAGAGGTGGGCAGAATGCCGTTTTTGTAGATAATAATAAGGAAAGCATTGATGTTATAAAACAAAATATCAATGGGGCTAAGGTATCAGACAGGGCAGAGGTTATGTCTTGTGATGTTACTTCAGCTATATCAAAGTTGGCACAAAGAGGTAAAACTTTTGATGTTATTTTTATGGACCCACCTTATGACAAAGGGCTTGTAGAATTGTCTTTACAGGCTATAGTTAAGAATAATATACTTTCAAAAGATGGGTATATTATAGCTGAACAGTCAACAGAAGAAGAAATTCCAGAAATAGCAGGCTTAAAAGTTACAAGGGTAAAGGAATACAGAATTACTCGTATGACTTTTTTAACTTATGCCGATGAGTATGGAGGATAATAATGAAAGTTGCGGTTTATCCTGGTAGTTTTGACCCGACTACTAATGGACATTTGGATATAATAAATCGTGCATCAAGATTGTGCGATAAGCTTATTGTCGGTGTTTTGGATAATAAGTCAAAAGTGCCACTTTTTACAGTAGAAGAAAGGGTAGCACAACTTAAAGAAATAACAAAAGATTTTGCTAATGTAGAAATAAAGGCTTTTTCTGGTCTTTTAGTAGATTTTGCCAGAGCAAATAATTCTAATATTGTTATAAGAGGCCTTAGAGGTGTGACTGATTTTTCTTATGAATTTCAGATGGCATTGACTAATAGAGCCTTGGATAGTGATTTAGAAACACTTTTTATTTCGGCTGATACACAATATTTGTTTTTCAGCTCAAGTCAGGTTAAGGAAATTGCTTCCTTTGGTGGCGATATTGCCAATATGGTGCCTGAAATCATTAACGAACAATTGCGTAAAAAACTGGAATTAAAGGAATTGAATTAGGAGGAAAAATAATTATGGATAATTTGGAAATGGAAAATCAGTTTGCTGAGGACAATACATTTTATAGACTTATTGATAGACTTGAAGATACTGTAGATGGAGCTAAAAATGCACCTTTTTCAAATGATAAGGCTGCTGTTTCAAGAAATGAACTTAATGAAATTATTGAAGGTATGCGTCTTAATCTTCCAAGAGAAGTAAAGCAGGCTCAAAGAATAGTTGGTCAGGCTCATTCTATTATTGATAAGGCTAATTCCAATGGTCAGGCCATCATTATGGAAGCTAATGAAAAGGCTGCTCAGATGATTAGCGAAGAACAGATTTATAAACAGGCAAAGGCTGAAGCCGAAGCTCTTATTGAAGATGCTCAGAATAAGGCTAATTCTATTATTAAAGAAGCTAGTGATAGAGCAACTCAGCTCAAGGTTGGTTCTCTTGATTATGCAGATAAAATGCTTTCAAATACTGAAACTAAGATTGAAAACCTTATTAAGAGCATTACTGACAATTCAGAAAGCCTTAAAGGTTACTTAAATCAGGAAATTGATGCAATTTACGAAGAACGCCAGACTCTTAATACTTATTATGAGGATGTATATCAGGAACAGTAATATTCATAATTATAAAAAGGCTGTCTTATGAATGGAACTTATAAGACAGCCTTAGTTTATATAAAGAGATATGTATAAATAGCAGATATAATACTGTGAGCAAATTTAGCTAATATGTATTTTTTTGCTGATAAGTCTGTTTTTGCAATAAAGCTTATTGATTGGGCGTGTATAGAAAAACCACCCCATGCAATTATCATAGATATGAAAGGCAAAATGTTTGAATTGCTTTTGGAAATAATACTACAGCCGTTTGTTATTTCCAGTAAACCACTTATTATTCCTTTAGCTGTGTATTGGTCCATACCTATACTACATAGTGGTTTTGACAATAGTGTTATTACTTGAGTTTTTGAAAGTAAAGTATACAATATGGAAAAGAAAACAATATATCCACCTATAGCAACAATGGTTTCTATACCGTTGGATATAGATGAGTTTAATAATTCTCCAATAGGCTTTATTGAGCTTTTTTGATACAGACATTTGCTATTATCTTTTTTTGATACTATGCCTAATAGCATACCAAGAGTAATGGCAGAAAGTATGTGTACAGCCAACAGTTTATAGCCAAGGGCGGAATTGTTTAGCATTTGCGTGCCAATAGTTCCAATAATGAAAATAGGACCAGAGTTGTTGCTAAAGCAAAGTATTCTTTGTGCTTCTGATTTGCTGATTTTATTTTCATTATATAGGTCACAGGTTAATTTAGCCCCTAAAGGGTATCCAGATAACATTCCACAGACAATGGGAAAAGCACCATTCCCACTTATTTTAAAAATTTTGTTGAAAATGGGACTTAATTTTTTGCTTAGATAAATGGGAAAATTTGTCGATTTAAGTATGTTTGTGCCTATTATAAAGGGCAAAAGTGAGGGCAAAGCAAAGTTGTACCACAATAATAGTCCATTTTTTGCAGATTTAATGATTTCTTTCGGAAAGATTATGATTAAAACATTGAAATATATTGCAAAAATTGTTATAATGTAATGGTATGTAAATTTTCTTGCTTTCATAAATCTCAAAACCTTTTTTGTGAAAGTATATGAATTAAAATAAAAAATATGAGGAGGTAGTATTGTGTTCGGCAGTAAAAAAAATAATAAAAAGACAAGGAACACTAAGAAAAACAATACTACTGTAAATAATAACAGAAATAATAGTAATAATAGAAATTATGGAAATACATATGGGAGAAATAGTAACTCTCAATATGGAACAGGAAATAGATATTCTAATGTAGGAAAATATAGGGTTTCTGAAAATGTTTTTTCTACTGGTGCTGGAATGAACAGCTCAAGAGGTACATATGGTTCTGGCCGTTTTAGTAATTCTAGTCGTACAAATAACACTAGAAATCAAAATGGTTATGGATATACAAATAACAATAGAAATGTATTTGATAATCAAGAGCGTAATTATTCTAAAAACACTAAGAACACTAGAACTAAACAGCATAAGAAAGCTACCCCTAAACCAAAGAGAACTAGAAATTATATACCTATAATCAATTTGAGTAGCCGAAATAGTAAGGCTATACCGATATACATATTTATATTTGCCTTAGTGCTTGTACAAGTTATAGGTTATTCTGTTTCAAGAGTAACAAAGGGAAAGGTAAATTATGATACAGTACAGTATGGAACTATTGATTCTCCAAATGTTATACAGGGTGTTATTGTAAGAGATGAAAAGGTATACAATACCACAGTAGATGGTGTTATTTCTTATGATGTGGCTGATGGTGAAAAGGTAAAGCCAAATACAGAGGTTTGTAGTATAAAAGACCAAGCTGCAGTAGCATCTATGGAAAGTGACCTTGAAAAAATAGATAATGATATTATGGATGTTCAGGATAAGAGAGATGATATTTCAATTTATTCTGACGATATTAATAAGGATAATCAGCAAATTAAGAAAATAGTTGATGATAGTGCTATTAATTTTGCAACTTTAAATCTTGAAGATGTATATGAATTAAAAACAAATATAGAAAAAGAACTTTCAGAAAGAAATCAGCTTCTTCTTAGTGAAAATCAAGGAGCTTTAACAGACCTTGTTACAAAAAGAAAAGCACAGGAAGAAAAACTTAATCAAAGTATTAGTAAGGTTTCTACAAATGAAAGTGGTATCGTTTCTTATGATGTTATAGGCGATGAAGATAAGTATACATTAGAAACAATGAAGTCACTTACAAAGAAAAATACTCTTGCTACAACAAGTAGTGATAGTGGTTTTAAGACTTCTGTAAAAGCTAATAGTCCGGTCTTTAAAATTATTAAGTCCAATACTTGGTATATTGCTGCTTACATTAGCGAAGACTATACTAAAGATTGGAAAACTGGTAATGTAGTTAATATATATGCAAAAGACGATAATGGTGTTTCATATACATTACCAGCCACAATTAACACATTATCAACTGTTAAAGATGGAAAAGAAAAATATGTAATATTAAGTATTACAAAAAATATGCTTGAATTTGTTGGGGACAGAAGTATTAGCTTTGAAACTCAAAAATCAAAGAAGGGATATAAAGTTCCTAACAGTTCTATTGTAGATGAAACACTTTTACAGATACCTAGTGATTATATTACAGAAAATAATACTGTAAATAAGGTTTCTGGCTCAAATACAAAGGAAATACAAGTTGTTGTTTCAAGTGTAGATAAGGAAAAAAAGGTTTCTTATGTTCCGGTACAGCTTGGTATTTTAAATGTTGGTGATGAAATACAAAAGCCAAATTCTTCTAACAAATATAAAATAGAAAATGTAGTCAATTCCAATGGTATATATGTAGTAAATTCAGGTATTGCAGAATTTAAAATTGTAAGTTTAGATGACTCTGTTTCTAATTCAACACATACAATTTTAGATATTGGCAAAAATCCTAATATTAACATATACGATAGAATTATGACAGATACTGAAAATGTAACTAAAGAAGAAAAAGTATTTGAATAGAGGTAATGATAATGAGTATAGCTGACAATTTAAAAGAAATTGAAGAAAAAATTACTAAAGCTGCTGAAATAAGTGGCAGAAAAAGAGAAGATGTACTTCTTCTTGCCGTTTCAAAAACAGTTGATGTTCCTAGAATAAAAGAGGCTGTTAATCTTGGTCTTGTAGATTTAGGCGAAAATAAGCCACAGGAAATTAACTGGAAATATGATGAAATAGAAAATGTAAGATGGCATCAGATTGGCCATTTACAGACAAATAAGGTTAAATACATTATTGATAAAGTTTGCCTTATACATTCTCTTGATAGTGTAAAGCTTTGTGAAGAAATTCAGAAGAGGGCTGAGGCTAAGGGAATTACAATGGATGTACTTGTGGAAATAAATATTGCTGGAGAAGAAGCTAAGCATGGCGTTCCACCAGAAAAAGCTGAGGAATTAGTTTTAGAAGCATCTAAATTTAAAAATATCAGGGTTAAAGGCTTAATGACAGTTGCTCCTTTTGTCGAAAATCCTGAAGAAAACAGGAAATATTTTAAGGAAATGTACAAATTATTTATTGACATTAAGGATAAAAACTATGATAATGTAGATATGGAATATCTGTCAATGGGTATGACTAACGATTATGAGATAGCTATTCAGGAAGGTGCCAATATTGTCAGAATAGGCACAGGACTTTTCGGTGCTAGAAATTACGCGGTTTAATATATTTAGGAGGACATATATAGATGATTGAATTATTTGATAAGGTTAAGAATTTTATTTTAGGAGAACCTGAAGAAGAATACGAAGAAGAATATAATGACAATTATGGCGAAGAATATGAAAATGAACAGGAAGTAAGTAACGGCAGTAATGTAAGGTCATTCGGCTCAAGCTTTGGTGGATTTACTCAGAAAATGGGCTTTGGCTCAAGTTCATCTGCTTCTAAGAAAAATGCTGAACCACAGTCTTCTTATAGGTCTTCTTACTCATCATCAAGAAACTATGGTTCGTCAATGGATATGGGTAGAGGTGCATCTAACAAGGTTTTAAGCATTAACACAAGCGTTAATATGCAGGTTGTTATTGTTACACCAAAGACACTTGAAGAAGCTGGTCAGGATAGTCTTCAGTTAAAGTCTAAGGTTGTTATACTTAACCTTGAAGGTGTTGAAAAGGATAATGCACAGAGAATTACAGACTTCTTCTCAGGTGCTTGTTACGCCTTAAATGGTACTATGCAACCTGTTTCAAGTAGAATTTTCATTGTAGCACCTTATGATGTTAATATTTCAGGACAGTTTAGACGCGAATTAGAAGCAAGTGGTATCAAATTGCCTAATTCTTCTATGTGGAGATAGTGAGGTTTTATATGGTTAATGCGAATATTGGTTTTGTATTAATAAAAGCACTTTATTATTTTTATACTCTTTTGGAATACGCAATTCTTGCAAGATGTATACTTTCTTGGTTGCCAATAGGTCAGAATAATATTTTTGTAAGAATTTTAGTTGCAATTACTGAACCCATAATGGGACCTATTAGAAAATTGATTTATAAATCTCCTCTTGGTAGAGGTATGATGGTAGATTTTTCTCCAGTATTAGCTTTATTAGTAATAATGTTTGTGTATAGAATCCTTACAAGCGTTATATATGGGGTATTTTTCTAATGGCAAGTAAAAAAGATTTACTAAAGAGTATTTCTGACGAAGATGAAAGAAAAATTTTTGCTAAGGCTTTAGATAAGGGAGATTTGTGTGCTAAGATTAATGTTCCTCAGTTTTCAGATTTTATGGACCCATATAAGGCTCATAAATTAGGAGAAATCTGTAGAGGGTGTGAATTTAACACAGTTCTCTATGGTGGGTATGAAGATGCTGAAAGATTGAAAGTAGGCTTTTTCCCTTATTATGATGAAGGAGATTATACATCGTTTCCTATTTCTTATGTTGAAGTAACATATAATGGAAAATATAGTAAAACTCTTACTCATAGAGAATTTTTAGGTTCGGTTTTAGGATTAGGTATAACTAGAGATAAAGTTGGCGATATATATATTCAGAATGAAAAAGCCGTTATAATGGTGGATGAAGATATTGCTGATTATATTGTATCTAACTTAGAAAGGGTTTCTCATACAAAGGTTAACGCAAAGATTATAGACCATTTTGAGTCTGCACCTTCAGAAGTAAATGCAAAGAAAATAACAGTTGCTTCACTACGCATAGATGCTGTATTAAGTGGGGCGTTAAATATTTCAAGAGGTAAGGTTTCCGATTTAATAAAGGGCGAAAAGGCTTTTGTAAATTGGAAACAGATTACATCTGTGTCTGAAAACATAAAAGACGGGGATATGATTACACTTCGTGGTTTTGGGCGAGTTAAAGTAATAGAAACTCTTGGAAAAACGAAAAAAGATAGATTTCTTATAGATATAGAAATCTATAAATAGATTTAGGAGGAAGTTGAATTATGATGACACCTGTTGATATTGAAACAGCTGATTTTAAAAAGGTGGCTTTAGGTTACTCTTGTGATGAAGTAGATACTTTTCTTGATAAGGTTATTGTTGAATTTGAAAGACTTTTCAAAGAAAATGCTAAACTTCAGGATAAGGTTACTACAACAGAAGAGGCACTTAAATATTACAAGGATTTAGAGGATACAATTAGAAATTCTATTGTAAGAGCTGAAAAAACAGTTGAGGAAACAAAGCACAATGCTGAGGTTGAGGCAAGTCAGATTGTTAAGACTGCTGAACAGCAGGCTGTTGATATTATGCAGGATGCTCATAAACAACTTTACCAGTTAAAGAATGAAATTATCAGAGTTAGAGCTGAGTACGAATCAGTTAAAGGAAAATTAAAAATGCTCCTTGAAACAGAATTGAAAATGCTTGAACAGTATGAAGAAGAATTAGGTTTAAACGAGGAACAGGAATAAGAGGTTTAATATGAAAGTTTTAGAAGTAAAAACTGCTTTAAAAGATTATCCAATTTATATTGACCATAGCTATGATGAACTTGTTTCAGCTTTTGAAAAATCCGGTTTAAAGCCAAGTAAGCTTTGTATTATTACAGATACTAATGTAGAAAAGTATTATCTTGAAACAATAGAGTCTATGCTTTCAGAAAAATATGATGTTTGTCATTATGTTTTTGAGGCAGGAGAAAATAGCAAACATTTAGGAACAATTAGCGATTTCTATAATTTCTTTGTTGAAGAAAAATTGGATAGAAAATCTGTTGTTGTTGCTTTAGGTGGTGGCGTTGTTGGTGATATGGCTGGCTTTGCTGCATCTACATATATGAGAGGCATTAGCTTTGTTCAAGTACCTACAACTTTACTTGCACAGGTTGATAGTAGTGTAGGTGGTAAAACAGGTGTTGATTTTAACGGTAATAAAAATATGATTGGTGCTTTTTATCAGCCAGATTTTGTTTTTATAAATAGTGAAACACTTAAAACTTTACCTTATAGAGAAGTTGCAGCAGGTATTGCTGAAGCTATAAAGTATGGTTATATTATTGATAATGATTTCCTTGAATATTGTATTGAAAATAAGGAAAGTATAAAGTCATTAGATAACAATGCCCTTATTGAAGTTATTTATAAGTGTTGTGAAGCAAAGGCATATGTTGTAAGTAAAGACGAAAAGGAATTAGGTTTGAGAGCTATTCTTAATTTTGGTCATACTTTTGGTCATTCAGTTGAAACACTTAACAATTTCAAATTACTTCATGGCGAATGTGTTGCTATTGGTATGGTTGCTGCTCTTTATTACTCTATGGAATGTGGCAATACAACTAAGGAAGATATTGAAGATATCGAAAAGTTACTTGAATTTTTTGAACTTCCTACTAGATGCGATAACAATGTTGATGAAGTTTATAATCAGATGTTCTATGATAAAAAGACTTCAAGTGGCAAAATAAAAATAGTTGCATTAAAGAAAATAGGCGAGGCTTTTATTGATTCGTCTAATGATGTGGCAAATATAAAAAAGGCTATAGAATACATAGCAAAGTAGGTGTAATAAATGTTTTTATTGCCGATTTTAATTATTCTAGCTATTATAATAGTTGACCAGATAACAAAATATATGACTGTTTCAATGCTTATGCCTATTAATTCTGTAGAAATTATAAAAAATTTCTTTTCATTAACTTATGTAGAAAATAGGGGTGCAGCCTTTGGAACAATGATGGGTGGACGATGGTTCTTCGTTGCCCTTACAGTTATTGTTGTTGTAGCTGGTGGCATTTATTATTCTAAAATATATAATAAAAATGAAAGTAAAATTGCATCATTAGCACTTGTATTGGTAGCTGGTGGAGCAATAGGAAACTGCATTGACAGACTTTTCAGAGGTTATGTAGTGGATATGTTGTCATTTAACTTTTTTGGCTACAGTTTCCCTGTATTTAATTTCGCAGATATTTGTGTTGTAATAGGTGCTGTTTTATTGGTTGTTTCCTTATGTTTTACAAAAGAGGGAAAATAGTATGGAAATATTTACTATTGAAAC
Source organism: Eubacterium sp. CAG:274 (assembly GCA_000432155.1). Classification (GTDB taxonomy): domain Bacteria; phylum Bacillota; class Clostridia; order Lachnospirales; family CAG-274; genus CAG-274. Next base: position 82,776 of record FR888507.1, on the reverse strand, counting down.
AGATGATGTTAATAAGAGAGTAGATGTTTTTCTGAATGAAGAAATGGAAGATGTATCTCGTTCAGCTTTACAGAAAAATATCGAAAAGGGAAATATAACAGTAAATGGAGAAAAAATAAGCAAAAACTATAAACTTCATCTAGGCGATATAGTAGAGGCTGAACTTCCTCCTCCGGAAAATATTGACATTGTGCCAGAGGATATTCCTCTTGATATAATGTATGAAGATGATGATTTAATTGTTATAAATAAATCTCAAAATATGGTTGTGCATCCAGCTCCAGGGCATTACACAGGAACTTTGGTTAATGCTTTAATGTTCCATTGTGGGGATAATTTATCTGGTATAAATGGTGTACTTCGCCCAGGTATTGTTCACAGAATTGATAAGGATACATCAGGTGTTTTAGTTATAGCAAAATCAGATTTGGCACATAAAGGTCTTTCAGAACAGCTTGCTGAACACTCTATGAAAAGAGTGTATAATGCTATTGTTTACAATAGTTTTAGTGAAGAAAGTGGTACTGTAGACAGAAATATTGACCGTTCTAAAAACGACAGAAAGAAAATGGCTGTTGTTATGCAGGGCGGTAGAAATGCTGTTACCCATTACAAAGTAATTGAAAAATTGGGTAAATATACTTGGGTTGAATTGCAACTTGAAACAGGAAGAACTCATCAAATTAGAGTGCATATGTCGTATATAGGTCATCCTCTTTTAGGTGACCCAGTCTATGGACCTAAAAAATGTCCTTTTAACTTAAATGGACAGGTTCTTCATGCAAAGGTTTTAGGATTTATTCATCCGAGAACAGGAGAATATATGGAATTTAATTCGGAATTACCGGATTATTTCAGTTCTCTTATCGAAAGATTAAAAAAATAAAATAATGCTTGCATTTTAAAAAGTATTATGTTATAATATCGACTTGTGAGTACGAATGTTCCGCTGGTACTTGTGGCAGGAAGCCATTAATCCAAAGGGTATTTATGAACATTTATGATGAAAGGGAGGCAAAGCCTTATGAATTATTCAATTATTAGAGAAATCGAAAACGAACAGCTCAAGCCAGAAGTTACTGAATTTAATGTAGGTGACACAGTAAAGGTTTACGCTAAGGTTGTTGAAGGTACAAGAGAAAGACTTCAGATGTTTGAAGGTGTTGTACTTAAAAGACAGGGTGGCGGCGCTAAGGAAACTTTCACAGTAAGAAGAGTTTCTTATGGTGTAGGTGTAGAAAGAACTTGGCCAGTACATTCTCCAAGAATTGACCGTATCGAAGTTGTTAGATATGGTATCGTTAGACGTGCTAAGCTTAACTACCTCAGAGGTAGAATCGGTAAGGCAGCTAAGGTTAAGGAAGATATCCACAGAAGAAGTAAGTAATTTTTTGACCCTCGGCGTTGACCGAGGGCTTTTTCTTTTTAGTCTATAAAACTAGAATAAAATTTATTTCTAGTTATTATTATAATAAAGTGCAAAATTTATAAAAGGAGGCGAAATGTTATGAACATACAATGGTATCCTGGTCATATGACTAAAACAAGAAGAATGATGGAAGAAAACATATCTTTAGTAGATATTGTAATTGAATTGCTTGATGCTAGACTTCCATTTAGCAGTAAAAATCCAGAAATTGATAATTTAGCAAGAAATAAAAAGAGAATTGTTATTTTAAATAAGGTGGATTTAGCTGACGAAAAGAAAACAAAAGAGTGGAGAGCATACTTTGAAGATAAGGGCTTTAAAGTAATTGAAGTAAACTCTATTACAGGAAAGGGTATTAAGGATATTACAGAAGTTTCAAAGGAACTTATGGCTGAAAAGCTTGAAAGATTAAGACTTCGTGGCAGACTTTTTACTCCAACCAGAGCAATGATTGTTGGTATTCCTAATGTAGGTAAATCAACTTTAATTAACAAATTTGTAGGTAAAGCTCTTGCTAAAACTGGCGATAAAGCTGGTGTTACAAGAGGTAAACAATGGGTAAGAGTAAAACGAGATTTTGAACTTTTGGATACACCAGGTATTTTATGGCCTAAGTTTGAAGACCAAAGAGTAGGCGAAAGATTAGCTTTTACAGGAGCTATTAATGACGATATTCTTGACTCAGAAACTCTTGCTTGCAAATTAATTGATTATTTAAGAAAATTATATCCTAATGCTTTAGCTGAAAGATATAAGGTAACATATGACGAAAATACAAAATCAGAAGAAGTATTAAACCAGATTGCTGTAAACAGAGGATTTAAGTTAAAAGGTAATGAACTTGACTTAAAGAGAGCAGCAGATATTCTTATTGATGAATTTAGAGCAGCTAAACTTGGTAGAATGACACTTGAAAGTGTTGAAAATATTTTAGAAGATTAAAAAATATTGTATATATTTTTATGATTGGACAATAATATCTCTTGAAGGGTTTTCCTTCACATAATTAAAGGAGGATTATTGTTATGAACAACAATTATGAAAACAACAACAACAGCAAGTCCAGAACTAACAAGAATAGTAGAGTAGAATTTGCAGAAGATATGAACTTTGATGAACAGAGCAACAACAAGTCAAAGTCAAATAGTCGTTCAAATTCTAATTGCACTAATAACTCAAATTCTAACTCATCTAATTCAAATTCAAACAGCAGATAGTCTTATTCTAAACAAAAAAACAAGGTCCGAGGACCTTGTTTTTTTAGTTTTCTTTTGACTGACAATCAGGGCATATACCGTAAATGTCAAATTCTTGAGCTTCAGCGTGGAAACCTTTCTTTTCTGCTATTTGATTTCTTAAATTGCTAAGAGCAGAGCTTTCTAAAGCTGTAGGATTGAGATAATCAACTACACAATGACATCTTGTACAAATCAAATGAGGATGAAAACTTGTATTTGCATCATATCTGTGACTATCTTCCCCAACATTAAACTCTGTTACAAGATGAGCATCTCTTAAAGAAGCTACAGTTTTGTATACAGTAGCAAGGCTTAAAGAAGGGTGTTCTTCCTTTAAGTCGTTGTAAATAGTTTCTACACTAGGATGAGCAGTAGTATTAATCAAATATGAATAGATAGCTAATCTTTGTGGAGTTACTTTTAAATGATTTTGCTTTAAATTTGCGGCTAAAGTATTCATAGGACACCTCCTTTATAATAAATGATAAATAATAATTATTATTTATCCTAATATAAATTTTCTATTCTGTCAATAGTAATTTGAAAAATATATGATTTTTATTTGTTGTAAAAAACGAATATTTGTGGTAATATATAATTGTATTAATATATATGTAAAGGAAATGAATTTTAAAATGAACATAATTTTACACGAACCAGAAATACCTCAAAATACAGGTAATATTGGTAGAACTTGTGTTGCAACAGGTACTTCGTTACACTTAATTGAGCCTTTAGGTTTTAAGATTGATGACAAATCTCTTAAAAGAGCTGGTATGGACTATTGGAAAGATTTAGATGTACATTATTACACAAATTTCCAAGATTTCCTTAATAAAAATCCTAATGCCAATATTTATATGGCAACAACTAAGGCTCTGAATACATATTCAGATATTAAATTTAAGGATGACGATTTTATTATGTTCGGTAGCGAAGGCTCTGGAATACCAGAGGAAATACTCCTTCATTATAAGGATAATAGTATTCGTATTCCTATGCTTGAACAATATAGAAGTTTGAATTTATCCAATTCTGTGGCTATTGTTCTCTATGAGGCTTTAAGACAGAACTCTTTTAAGGGCTGTCAAATGGAGGGACATTTACATAGACATAGTTGGAGCGAGGCAGAATAAGAGGTAGATATATATGGAGCAAGAAACTGTATTTGTTATAATGCTTAAAAATAAAGAAACTGGATTTCTTGAAAAGGAATTAGGAAGTCTTAATATAAATAAAAATGATGAATATATTGTTAACTTATTTGTATTAAAAGAAGATGATGGGAAAAAATTACATCTTAGAATATCAACAGATAGAGATGTAGAAGATTGGGAATATGGTGCAATTTTTGATAATTATAACTATGATTCTTATGGCGACAATGTTATAGAAATTGATGAAATTGATAATGATTACAATCCAGTATGGGAAATTGTAATTGATTATGATGATAATTTATCAGTTGTAGAAGAAAGGGTTGCTGAAATTTTGGATATTCATTCAAATGAACTCAAGAGAGTTTATGAAGAAATAAAAGACAAGGAAAGTGAATATAAAAATGATTGATAAAAAAATGGCTGCTGCAAGTGCTTTTGTTATTGCCGTTGGTGTAGCAACAGGAGCTGGTATGTATTTTATCCATAATGGTTCTAATGCTACTACTACTGAACAGACAGAAGTTACAACACAGGCACAAGTTGGTAATGCTTCTGCTAACAAAGACGGTACAGTAGATTACAAAATTGGTCTTTCTGATTTTGAACCTAGTGATGAACAGATTAATTCAATGATTACTGTAGCAGAGGGTGCTCAGAAATATTATGATGACAAGGCAGTATCAGACGGATTTTTAAGTCAGTTTGGATTTTTATATAGCCTTTCAAAGGAGAATACAGTTTCTTTGTCTGATATTATTGCTGATGGATATGCAAAAGCTGACGATGATATTACAAAGAATACAGATGTATTATTAATCAGACCATCTGATTACAATTCTGTTATAGGTGCAGAAGGCGGAGAAAAGGATTTATCTGTTTTTACAGCATTAAATACTAAAAATGGTTACTTTTTAGCTGGTGTAGGTGTAGAGCCCAAAATGCTTACAGCACAGCAGTATCAGCAGTTAGTAGGAATGTATTCTTTTGAACATGGCGAAATAAAAAATCCTAAAAAGGGCGAAGATGAATATAATGCTATTATAAAGGCATCAGGAATTAGTGGCAATATTGATGTTAAGCATATTGCTTGTGACAATAAGTATGCGGTACTTGTTATTGGTAGTCTTGATGACCCTACAGATATTAAGGAATTTGCCTTTTTAAATGACAATGGAAAATGGGGTATAATTGCTAATGATTTAGCTACAGTTGCTAATGCAAAGCAGTATATGAATGAAAGATACCCAGATATGGAACTTGGTCTTTTACCTATTTATAATATTAAGGACTATGGTACTATAGTTACCGGTTTTGATGACTATGTTAGTTCTTTAGTATCATTAGGTATGATAAAAGACGGAGATATGAAACAGGGTGCATATGAATGTGGTGCTGGGAACTTTGTTTATATTGAACCAAAGGCAACAGGAAAAAGACTTATAGGTCATGTTAATTCTCAGAATAAGCTTGAGTTTTTCGAAGCTTCAAGTCTTGAGGAAGCCATATCAATTATGCTTCAAAAGGAGAAAAATCCACCTGTATTTATACTCAAGTTTGACAATTAATTTATAGACAAATTGGTATAGATATAGTAGAATAGGGCTATAGATGGTTTAGGAGGGGATTTTTATGAATAATACAATTATTTCAATTTGCAGAGAATACTGTAGTGGTGGTAAAGAAATTGGTAAAAAGGTTTCTGATGAACTAGGATATACTTTCTTAGATAAACAGCTTATTACAGAGGCAGCAAAAAAGTCTGGTTACGATGAATCTGTTTTTGAAAAGGTTGATGAAGTAGCTACAAACAGCTTACTTTATTCATTAGTTCTTGGTACATATGGAGCAAATGCTGCAGGTGCAATGCCTGATAATGATAAACTCTTTGGCTTACAGGCTGAAATTATAAGAGATACAGCAAAGGAAAAAAATTGCGTTGTAATTGGTCGTTGTGCAGACTATGTTTTGAGAGAAGAACCTAACCTTATTAAAATTTTCTTGAGAGCCGATATGGACTTCAGAGTAGAAAGATTTCGTTCATTGTATACAGTTCCTGAAGGCAAAAAGCCAGAAGATATTATTAATAAGACGGACAAAAAACGAGCATCTTATTATAAATTCTATACAGGCAATCTTTGGAAAGATATGAATAATTATGATTTAGTAATTAATACAGGTAAGGTTGGCATTGACAATGCTGTTGCCACTATTATTGATTATGTAAGAAAATACGGATATGTAAAATAGAGAAAAGACGGATAAGTTATTGACTTATCCGTCTTTTTGTATGTTGGCTATTTGTCAAAAATCTATTTATTCAGAATAAATTAACCCTGTTAACTTGTGATTTAACATATTAAGTCATTGAATTTATATATAAAAAACTGGTATGGCTATCAACCATACCAGTAATAATATTATTTAACTTTTTGTAGTAGTTTCTGTTGACTCTGTAGTAGTTTCAGCTTTTTTAGTGCCTATGTAAGTGACTTGTTGTCTTGGAGAATATGTACTGGTGTTAATTTTTACGGTTTCTTTCAATACACCGTTTTCATACACCTTTTTATAAAGCTCGTATTTATAACCCTTTAAAGGAGTTACAACTTCAGTTTCTCCCTCTAAAAGAGTAGGGTCTTTCTTTTCTACAGGTTCATCAGGGTCAGTTTCTTCAATAAGCTTGTTTTCAAGTTCTATGGTTCTTCCAGCGGGATGAATTTCCTCGCCGTATAGGTTTACAACAACATTTGATGAAGTCAAGTAGGATTCTATGTAAACAGCCTTATTGGTATTGTTTTTAAATTTAAAATCTTTATAATCTCCGGCTAATGTAGCATCAAAAGCATAAGGAGAATAACCGACTTTCATAGAATGATTATGTCTTTCTGTGACTTCAAGTTCTGCATATAGAACAGCATCATACAATGCACTAGAAACCTGACACATACCGCCACCAACACTATCTTCTATTTTACCCTTAACAATAGTGCCGGCCAAAGCCCAGCCGTTTTCTTCTGTACAAGGGTTAAAGTGGGCATTAGTAGAAAATTCTTCGCCAGGATATAATATAACGCCATTTATTTTACTACAAGCATTTCTAAGATTTTGAACTCTGTTTTCATCATTACCTTTATATTGACTTGAATAATTGCCAATAAGCTTGTCAGCACCAGTAAATATACTAGACTCGTATTTTGGCTTAGTTTCAGTTATATCAAACTTAATTGTTTTGTTAAAATCATTGTTCTTTATACTTTGTGTAAGCTCATTTAAAACCTTTTCATAGTCAAAATTGTAGCCAGTTTGTGATTGGCTTACTTGGAAACTGCCACTTACTCTTTTTTCTGTAGCATCTTTCGCCTCAACAATAATGTCACTCTTTATTTTATTTATGGCAGCATTAACCTTGTCTGGGCTATATGTCATAACTGGCATATTTACAGTACCACTTTCAAGAGTCTTAAATTCACGCCACCAATTGTCAGATGATGTTTGGGCAAAGTTGACAGCCTGTTTTACTGTATCATCAATATTGAATTTAATATCAAAATCATCAAGGGTATATTCATATTTATGCTTACCGTCTGAACTTTCAATGGTAAAAACAACACCTTCGTAATCTGTTTTAATTTTAGATTTAATGGTGTTAAGTGCTTTTTCATATGTCATACCACTTAAATCCATACCATCTACAAGTACACCATTTTTGATTTTAGGTTCAGTTTGCTTAACAGGGCGATTAATCTTCATTTGGTAGTATTGACTTAATACCGGTCGCCAAGAAAAATGAATAGCACCAAATCCAACAATACAAACAATAGCAATATTAATTAATCTTTTCTTATTTGCTTTGCGTCTTATTCTATGCTTTTTTGTTGGTATATGTTCTGCTTTCATTATATTTCACCCTGCGTTAATCTTTTGTTATTTTTGTATTGTTGATATTACTACTGATGCTTCTGACATTCTTTTTTCCATAACAGAAACAACGGTGTCAGTTGTTTTTTCTACATCTAATTTTTCATTATAAAAATCTAAGTCATTATTGATTTCTGGTTCAAGTTTTTCAATACAAGCTTTAACAGTATTTCTATCAACAATATATGAAGGGTTTATATATTTGCGTTTATTAAGTAAAGTGGTATATTCTTCTACTCTGTCGGCAACTTTACCTGTTCTGGCATAGCTATAGGCTTCGTTTATAGCAGATTTAATATCTAATCTTGCACCTAAATCGTAATATGTAAATCTTTTGCTGTAACTTGTATGATTACTTGATAAATAAATTACATTTTGAAGTTCTAATTTAGAATAATCATTCTCTCCTCTGTCAAGAGCCTGTTCTACCGTTAAACCACCAATAGGATAGTTATTTAAGAAAGCTCCCGAGTAAATCAAATCAGTATCAAGGGCTTCTTTTACTGCATCAGTTTTGGCAGCGACAATAGCATCTTTAGAGTATATTCCAGTACCTATTGAGGCAACAATAAGAACAGCCACTGCTATAATGTGGAGAGGTTTAATTTTGAATGTATCTTTATCAGCAATATAATCGCTGTTTAAAAATTCAATAACTTTATCTTTTAATTTTATACTGTATTTTTTAGTATATTTAATGAAAATTTTAAATTTTTCAATTAATATCGGAACAATATTATTTATTTTGTTTTTCATAAAAACTCCTTAGTGTATAAATATAATGGATAATGAACTTAATACCATAGCAACAATTAAAAACATAGCAACTACGCCAGCAACAATTCTTTTAGTTTTTGGATTCATTCTTTTCATTTTATATACACTCTCCTTTAAAAATCTTTATAAAATTTATTATAACAGAAATATATATTTTTTCAATAATTTTAATATATTTAATATATTTTTAAGGGATGCCTACTTGACTTTGAGATTTATGATTTTATAATAATATAGTTAGATTTCTAAATTTAGGAGGGAATAAACAATGAGAAAACTTTTGAAATACTTGAAGCCTTATTGGCTTTATGTTATTTTAGCACCTCTTTTAATGATTGTAGAGGTAGGTAGTGAATTGCTTATGCCTAAAATAATGAGTTACATCGTAGATATTGGTGTAGCAAATCACGATTTTGGTTATATAATTTCACGAGGAATACTTATGATTGTTATAGCTTTCTTCGGTATTATAGGTGGTGCAGGCTGTACAATTTGCTCATCGAAGGCATCTATGGGTTTTGGTACAGATATAAGAAAAGATATGCTTGATAGAATACAAAATTTTTCTTTTGTAAATCTTGATAAGTTTAAAACATCTTCCCTTATTACTAGACTTACAAATGACATTACACAGGTGCAACAGATAGTAATGATGAGTTTAAGAATGTTGGTTAGAGCACCAGCTACATTTATTGGTGGTTTAATTATGGCTATTACAATAAACGCCAGATTGTCACTTATATTAGTTGTAGCTATTGTTGTATTATTTACATCTGTTTTTCTTATTATAAGAAAAGTTGGACCATTATTTAATATAGTTCAGCAAAAAATAGATAATGTAAACACAGTTATGAGAGAAAATCTTGCAGGTGTTAGAGTTATTAAGTCCTTTGTAAGAGAGAAAAAGGAAAGAGAAAAATTTGATGTACGAAATACAGAATTAAGAGATACAACAATATCTGCCTTTAGAATTGTTACATTAATTTTTCCTGTTTTAATAATTATAATGAATGTTGTGACAGTTATTATTTTGTGGCGTGGTGGTCATATGGTATTTGAGAATATTATGCCTACAGGCGATTTAATGGCATATATTACTTATCTTACACAGATTTTAATGTCATTAATGATGGTAAGTATGGTATTTGTAATGATTTCAAGAGGTGGAGCTTCTGCTGAAAGAATAGGCGAAATTTTTGCAACTGAAATAGATATTACAGAACCAGAAAATGCTATTACTTCAGGAATAGACAAGGGCAAAATTGAATTTAAAAATGTGTCTTTTAGATACCCTGAAAGTACAGGAGACCCTGTTCTTGAAAATATTAATTTGACAATTAATTCTGGGGAAACCGTTGGTATACTAGGGGAAACTGGTGCAGGTAAGTCTACACTTGTTAATCTTATACCTAGATTATATGATACAACAGAGGGCGATATATTTATTGATGGACAGAATGTTAAAAATATAAGCCTTGACTATTTAAGAAGTTCTATTGGTACTGTATTGCAGAAAACAATACTTTTTTCAGGTACTATTAAAAATAACATAAAATGGGGCGATAGTAATGCCTCAGACGAAGAAATTATTGAATGTGCTAAAGATGCACAGGCCTATGACTTTATTATTAATACAGACAATGGTTTTGATACAGAATTAGGTCAAATGGGTGTTAATGTTTCCGGTGGTCAGAAACAGAGAATATCTATAGCCAGAACACTTTTGAAAAAATCTAAAATACTTATTTTTGATGATAGTACAAGTGCCTTGGATACAGGTACAGAAGCTAAAATACAAAGTGTTTTAAAGAATAAATATAAAGATGTAACAAAGATTATTATTGCTCAGAAAATTACCTCTGTAATGAATAGTGATAAAATCATATTAATTCATGGCGGTAAAATAATAGGAGAGGGTACTCACGATTATTTAATGGCAAATTCTAAGGAGTATCGTGAAATATATGAATCTCAAATAAGAGAGGAGGATGAATTAAATGGCAGATAATAAAAAGTCAACAATGCCAATAGGTGGAGGTAGAGGAAATAGACACGCAGCACCTCAAAAGCCTAAAAATACAATGGCTACATTGAAAAAATTATGGAAATATATATCAGTTCATAAAGTGAAATTGATAATTGTATTTTTCTTAGTTTTGTTTACAACATTAACAACATTAATATCTACAAGAGCTGTAGGTACGGCTATAGATAATTATGTTTTGCCGGGAAAATTTGGTGCTTTAGCAAAAGTAATAGCAGGACTTGTGGTATTGTATCTTTTGTCAGCTCTCTTTACTTGGTTACAAACACAACTTTGTGTAAATCTTGCACAAAATACAGTTTTTGAAATAAGAAAAGATTTATTTAATAAATTACAGACTTTACCTTTAAAATACTTTGATACCAATTCAAAAGGTGATATAATGAGTAGAGTTACAAATGATGTTGATGCAATAGCCAACTCACTTAATGTTAGTTTAGTTCAGGCTGTTCAGTCTTTAATGACTATTATTGGTATATTTATATTTATGCTTGTCCTTAACCCAATTTTAACAGTAGTAACAGTTGCAACAATACCATTCTTATTTTTAATGACTAAGTTTATTACAAAACGCTCACGAGTATATTTTGTAAAACAGCAGGTAGCATTAGGTGCTTTAAATGGTAATATAGAGGAAGTTATATCAGGACAAAAGGTTGTAAAAACTTTTGTAAAGGAAAAATATGAACTTGAGAAAATGGAAGTTCTCAATCAGGAGCTTAAAAAAGTAGGTACTAATGCCCAAATATTTTCCGGTTTTATGGGACCTTGTTCAACTTTTATAAATAGTTGTTCCTACGCTCTTATAGTAGTCGTTGGTGCTTTAGTTGGTATTACTCCTGGTGTTATAACAAGTTTCTTGATTTATTCAAGACAGTTTGGTAGACCTTTTAATGAAATTGCTACTCAGTACAACACACTTCTTTCAGCTGTAGCTGGTGCCGAAAGAGTATTTACTGTTATGGAACAGTTACCAGAACCGGCAGACGATGAAGATGCTATTGAATTAAAGGATATTAATGGTAGAGTAGATTTTGATGATGTTTGTTTTTCTTATGAAGAAGGTCACCCAATTCTTAAAAACATAAATCTATATGCAAAATCAGGTCAGACTATTGCTTTGGTTGGACCAACTGGTGCAGGTAAAACAACTATAATAAATCTTCTTACTAGATTTTATGATATTCAGAGTGGGTCAATAAAAATTGATGGTACAGATATTAGAAAAATTAAAAGAAATAGTTTAAGAGAAACCTTAGGTATTGTATTACAGGATAGTTATTTATTTACTGGTACAATAATGGAAAATATAAGATATGGCAGACTTGATGCAACAGACGAAGAAGTTATAGAGGCTGCTAAATTGGCACAGGCTCATGAATTTATAAGAAGATTGAATAATGGATATGATACAGAGCTTTCAGAAGATACAGATACACTTAGTCAGGGTCAAAAACAGATGATAGCTATTGCAAGAACAATACTTGCTGACCCTAAAATCCTAGTTCTTGATGAGGCAACAAGTAATGTAGATACAAGAACAGAAGTAAAAATTCAGAGAGCTATGTTAAATCTTATGGAGGGTAGAACTTCATTTGTAATTGCTCATAGACTTTCAACAATAAGAAATGCAGACTTAATTGCTGTATTAAAAGACGGAGAAATAATCGAAAGGGGTAATCATACTGAACTGCTTGAAAAGAAAGGTTTTTATTATTCCCTTTATATGAATCAGTTTAGTGAAGATTTGTAAAAAAATTATGGATAAAAATGAGGAATTAAAAACACAGGCTTTAAATGAAGAAATAAATAAAAAAGACGATGGCTTAAATGATAAACAGCGTGAGGCTGTTTATATTAGGGGAGTGAACACTCTTGTCAGTGCAGGTGCTGGGTCTGGAAAGACCTATGTGCTGACAAAGAGAGTTATCTCTCTTTTGACAGATGAGAAAAATCCGGTTGATATAGATAGGCTTTTTGTTGCTACATTTACTGTTTCAGCAACTGCTGAAATGAAGGAGCGTATAAGAAAAGCTATTAATGATGAAATTAAAAAAATAAGAAAAGAAAAATGTAAAAAAGAAAATTTACATAAAATAAATGAACTTGAAAAATGGGAGAAACATTTGAGAAAACAGGTTTCTCTTTTAAATAGAGCGAATATTACAACTATAGATTCATATTGTTCAACTGTTGTAAAACAGAATTTTCAGAAAATGATTTTTGAAACAGAGGATGAAACTCTTTCTTTAGACCCTAATTTTAAAATTTGCGATAGTTGGGAAAATGACCAGATGCAGTCAGAAGCTATGGATGAATTTATGGAGTTAAAATATCAGGAAAAAAATCCAAACTTTATGGCATTGTGTGATAATTTGTGTCAAAATTATACTGATGAAAATATTAAAACGGTTATATTGTCAGTTCTTGATAAAATAGAGAACTTTTCCAACAGAGAAAAATGGTTTGAAAAAATGATGGAAATGTATCGTCAAATAGAAAGTATAGAAAATGAAGACGATTATTATACATCAGATTTTGCTAAGGCATATAAGGACTTGTTTGCGGAAAATGTAAATGATATTAATGATGCCAAGAAAGAATTTGATATAAGTGTTGGAGATTTAAAGGAACAATTGGTTTATTTAGATAGTCAGACAAAACTTAATTCTGGTACAAAGGCTGGAATATATGTTGTTGATGCTATAAATGATTTTGTTGCTAAATTAAATGAAAGTTTTAATTCTGAAAGTGCAAAAGGTTTTAGCAAATTTGATTTAAAAAATACTTTTGAAAGTGGATACTTTAGTAAGGTTTCTTTAAGAAAAAAAGAACCTAGCAACTTAGAGTTAGAGGCAGTAGAAATTGCAAATGAAATAAAAGGGTATGCTAGGATTTTTAAGGAAAATGTTTTGGATGCCTTTGTTTCTAAGTATGAATCCATATCCTATAATGATTTTGAAATACTTAAAAAACAAGCTCCTTTGATTGAAACGCTTATTGATTGTGTAAGGGAGTATAGCAAAATTTTAACGAGGAAAAAATTTGAACAGCAAAAATATACATTTAATGACATTGCTAGATTTTGTCACGATATATTAGTTGATGAAAATGGTAATAGAACTGCTGTTGCAGAAAGATATTCTGAAGAGTTTGCGGAAATTATTGTTGACGAATATCAGGATATAAGCTTTTTGCAAGATGATATTTTGAGAGCTATATCAAATGGACATAATCTGTTTATGGTGGGGGATATAAAACAGGCTATTTACAGATTTAGAGAAGCAAATCCAGAAATATTTAATGAAAAGTACAAAAAATATGAGTTGTATAAGGGCAAAATAGAAGATGGTAAAGAGGGCTATAAAATTTTGCTTTCAGAAAATTATCGTTCAAGAAAGCAAGTTTTAGAAGCAAGCAATTATATATTTAATGGGATTATGTCAGAAACTCTTGGCGAAGTAGACTATGGAGAAGATACTAAGCTTATAACAGGGGCAAAATTCCCAAATGTAGATGATAAGATATACAATACAGAAATTGTATCTATTTATAGACCGAGAAAAAATACAAAAATTGTCAAATATATTAGTGAAATTGGTGAAATGGAGTGCCCTTGTAGTGAATACTATGAGGGAACACCAGAAGATGCTGATGCTACTTACTATGAGGCTAGTGAAATAGCTCATAGAATAAAAGAGCTTGTAGGCACTATGGATATAAGCATAAAGAATGAGCCTAACAAGACAAGAAAATTGGAATATGGGGATATATGTATTCTGATGAGAACATTAAAATTATCAGATGTTTCAGGAATAGGTAACACTATGAAAGAATATTTGATGAAAGCTGGTATACCAGTTTCACTTAAATTAGAAAATGCGTTAGTTGATACCTTTGAAGTTAATTTAATACTTAACTATTTGAGGGTTTTGGATAACCCTATGCAAGATATACCTCTTGTCAGTTTATTATATTCAACAGTTTATAATTTTTCAGCTGACGAATTGGTTGAAATAAAGAAAGCAGACTATAGTTCAAATATTTATGTAGCCTTATTGAAATATTGCGAAAATGATACTGAAAATAAAAAATTACAGCAAAAGGCTCAACAGGTTATAGACGATATAAATAAGTTTAGAAATATGGCATTAGAAACAAGTATGTATGACTTGATTTCAGAAATATATTTAGAAACCAATTTGTACAATTATGTGTCATTCCTTTCTGATGGAAAAAATAGAAAAGTAAATTTAACTTTGTTTAAAGAATTAGCATTAGAATATGATGCTAAAAATTGTTTTGGTATAAATGGATTTTTGGCTTTTGCAGAAAACGCTTCTTTAAATGCTCAGGATTTAACAAGTGCTTCAAACGATAATAGTGTGAAAATTTCAACTATACATAATAGTAAGGGACTGGAATATCCTGTTGTTTTTGTTGCAAGTTTAGGCAGGGATTCTATAACTGAAAATACTATGGATAAAAGCGAAAGAGCTTTTGTAGATAAAAATTTACTTGCTATTAATTATAGAGATAGTTTTGAAATGCAATCCTATGGAACAATACCAAATTATATAGGCAAATTGAGAAAAAGGCATTTGGAATTATCAGAGGTAATGCGTTTATTCTATGTTGCTTGTACCAGAGCTAGGGAAAAACTTGTTTTAATTGGCTGTAGAGATAGAGTTTTAGATACAGCTGAGGATAAAAAAATATATCAAAATAAAAATGGAAAATTTATTCCTACTTTAATGCAAGCACAGAATAATATAATGAAATGGCTTTCATATACTGTAATGGGGTGCAAAGAGGATTATATTGATATTGAAAATGTTTATGTCCCTAATATGCGAGATTATTTAATAAAAGACGAAGAAGTTTCAAAGCTTGAAGAAAATAGTATTAGCAATATTGTATTACCTGAAAATATTAATGAAAATGATGAATACCTTAATATTGCAAAAAAGTTGGATTGGGTTTATCCAAATGAATTTGCATCACAAATTCCTACAAATATGTCTATTACAGAAATAAAGAGAAGACATACAGCCGAAATAGTGGAAAATGGCGACGCTGAAAAAATAGCAAGTTCTTTTAAGGAACAAAATGCAGTTTATCCTATGCCAAAATTCCTAAAGGAAAATGCAGATAAAATATCAGCAGCCCAACTGGGTTCAGTATACCACGCTATATTGGAAAAATTGGATTTTTTAAGTGTTAGTACAGAAGATGAAGTTAAAAATGCTGTAGACTCCTTTGTCAAAAAAGGATTTCTGTCTGTTGAAGAAGTAGAGGCTGTTGATTTGAAAAAGATAGTAGCTTTTCTCAATTCTCCTTTAGGACAGAGAATTAAGAAGTTGCCGGCTGAAAATATACATAAAGAAAGTACATTTATAATGTATATGACACCTAATGAGGTTGCACAGTTAAATGGAATTTTACCAGAAAAATTTTGGGGCAGTAATTATAAAAAAGTAGAAGATAGAATTTTAATAAACGGTATCATTGACCTTTATTTTAAAGACGGCGATGACTATGTTCTTGTGGATTATAAAACTGATAATGTTGAGAGTATGGAAGAACTTGTAGAAAGATACGAAGTTCAGTTGAAGTTTTATAAAAAAGCGTTGGAAATGAATTATAACATCGAAATTTCAGAGCTGGTTATATATTCGTTAAAATTAAATTCACAAATTATTTTATAAATTCTATTCTAAAAGCAATAGTAGTTGAATAAAAATAAATATGGACTATATTAAAACAACGAGGGGAGCTTTTTTATGGAAAACAATTTAGAAAACAACAACATTATACATTTGACAGGAAAGATTATTTCAGATTTTGAATATAGTCATCAAGTGTATGGAGAGAGTTTTTATTGCTTTAAGTTAGAATGTAAGCGTTTGAGCGATACTGAAGATATATTGCCAGTAACAATTTCTGAAAGACTTATTATTACTGAAAATATATCTGTAGGCTCAATAGTGGAAGTACAGGGGCAACTTAGGTCATATAATAATTATGTAGATGGTAAAACTCATTTAATGCTTACAGTTTTTGTAAAGGATATTGTAGCAAGGGAAGATGGTTTTTGTGGCAATCCAAATGAGATTAAACTTACAGGCTTTATTTGTAAAGAACCTGTTTATAGAAAGACACCTTTTGGCAGAGAAATAGCTGATGTTTTGTTGGCAGTAAATAGAGCTTATAATAAGTCTGACTATATTCCTGTTATTTGTTGGGGCAGAAATGCTAGATTTGCAGGAACACTTTCTGTTGGCGATAACATAAGTGTGTATGGCAGAATGCAGTCAAGAATATACCATAAGAAAATAGATGAAAATAATTACATAGAAAAAACAGCCTTTGAAGTATCTGTGTCTAAAATAGAGTGTATTTCTGTTGGTATTGACAAAACAGCAAATTAATAGTATTATATTACAAAAGGATTTTTAAGGTATTTGTTTAGAGAAAGGGGAATTTACTTATGAAGAGTGATGTATTCGTACAATTTAGAGGAGATACTGTAGATACAAAATCTTTAATGGATACTGCTAAGGAAATTTGGAAGGCAGAAGGCAATAAGGTTAAGGATTTACATACAGTTCAGCTTTATTTAAAGCCTGAAGAAAAGAAGTGCTATTATGTATTTAATGGCGAAGGCTCCGAAAATAGCTTTTTTATGATATAAACAAAGTGATGTAACAGTGTGGAGGAAAGTTGCTTCTACACTGTTTTTTTGTCAAAAATAGTTTACTTTAATGAAATAAAGTGTTAAAATACATAGGTAAAATATTGACCCATGAGGTGATTTGTTTGATAGCCGAATTGAGAAATAGCAAAGAAGTACAGGATTTGATGACAGGTATATTAAATCTTGATAACATAGAAGAATGTTATAAATTTTTTGATGACCTTTGCACAATTCACGAACTAAAGTCTATTGCCCAGCGTTTTGCTGTTGCAAAAATGTTAAAAGAGAATATAACATACAGCGAAATAGGAGAAAAGACCGGTGCATCTACAGCGACTATTAGTCGTGTTAACAGATGTCTTAATTATGGAGACGGTGGATATAATCTTATTTTGAAACGAATGGAGAATAACAATAATGGAAACGATTGAACAACTGATTGAAAGGCTTAATCCTATGCAGAAAAAAGCGGTCCTTACTACAGAAGGACCTCTTTTGTTGTTGGCTGGTGCTGGTAGCGGTAAGACTAGAGTTCTTACGCACAGAATAGCTTATTTAATTGAAAAGGGAGTACGACCTTTTAATATTTTGGCAATTACATTTACAAATAAGGCTGCAAGAGAAATGAAAGAAAGAGTTGCTGCCATTACTGAAAAAGGCGATGAAGTATGGGTAAGTACATTCCATTCTACTTGCGTTAAACTTTTAAGGCGTGAAATTGACAAAATAGGATATAGTAATAGATTTTCAATCTACGATTCTGATGATAGCGAAAGACTTATAAAACTTGTTTTAAAAGAATTGAATATTGATGATAAGAGATTTCCTCCTAGAAATATTTTAAGTGAAATAGGTAATAGCAAGGATAATCTTATTTCAGCAGAGGAATATGCTGATAATGCTATAAACGGTGACTTTTTTAAGAAGACATATGCTAGAATATACACAGAATATCAGAATAAGTTAAGAGAAAATAATGCTCTTGATTTTGATGACCTTATTTTTATGACAGTTGAACTTTTTAGAAAATGTCCAGAAATTCTTGAAAAATATCAAGACCGTTTTAAGTATATAATGGTAGACGAATATCAGGATACAAATGCGTCACAGTATCAGTTGATAAAATTATTGTCAGCTAAACATCATAATCTTTGTGTTGTTGGCGATGATGACCAGAGTATTTATGGTTGGAGAGGTGCTGATATAAAGAATATTCTTAATTTTGAAAATGATTTTAAGAATACAAGCGTTATTAAACTTGAACAAAATTACAGGTCTACTAATGTAATTCTTGATGCTGCTAATGAAGTTATAAAGCATAACTATACCAGAAAAGATAAAAAACTTTGGACAGATGTTGATGGCGGAGATAAAATTATTTATTGCCAATGCTATAATGATTTTAAGGAAGCTGAATATGTTTGTGAGCAGATTAAAAAGGGCGTAGAAAAGGGCAAAAAGTATCAGGATTTCGCTATATTATATAGAAATAATTCTCTTTCAAGAATTATGGAAGAAATTTTAATACGACAGGGTATTCCATATAGACTTTTTGGTGGTACAAGGTTTTATGACAGAAAAGAAATAAGAGATATTCTTGGATATTTAAAGGCAATTAACAATCCAAATGATGATTTGCCTATCAGAAGAATCATAAATGTACCTAAAAGAGGTATCGGAGATACAAGTATTGGCAGAGTGAGTCAATATGCTATAGATAAGAATATGAGCTTCTACGAGGCTTTAAGTAATGTAGAAAATATTGATACATTAAGTCCAAAGGCTAAAAAGTCTATTTCTGACTTTGTAAGACTTATTGAGGATTTAAGAAATTGTGCTGAAACTATGTCTGCATCAGAAATTTTGGATAAAATTTTGGCTGTAACATTGTATATTGAAGAATTAAGAATAGAACGCACAGAGCAGGCAAATGGTAGAATAGAAAATATTCACGAACTTTTAAATAAGGCTGCTCAGTTTGAAGACCAAAATCCAGATGATGCTAGTGTTAGTGCTTTCCTTGAAGATGTAGCACTTGTGGCAGATGTAGATGCCTTTACAGAAGACCAGGATACTACTGTACTTATGACATTACATAGTGCAAAGGGTCTTGAGTTTGACACTGTATTTATTATTGGCTTTGAAGAAGGTATATTCCCTAGCTATATGTCTACACAATCAGCAAATATGAATGCTATGGAAGAAGAAAGACGCCTTTGCTATGTAGGCATTACAAGAGCGAAGAAACAGTTATACCTTACAACTGCTAAGTCAAGAATGCACAATGGTAAACATGTTTCAAATCTTACATCAAGATTTTTAAAGGAAATACCAACAGCAGATTATGAAAATGCTTTTCAGGGTGTTGAAATAAAAAACAAGGCTAAGGGAAATATAGAAGAAACTCCACAGCCTCAGATTATTAGACCTAATTTTAGAAAAAGACCAGTAAATAATTATAAAATGCCTGTACCACAGGATTATAACCCAGATTTTGAGGTTGGAGATAAGGTAAGACATTTTAAATTTGGTATTGGACAAGTTATTGATATTTGTGCAGCAGGAGCTGATTACGAAGTTACTGTTGATTTTGATATGCCACAGTATGGCAAGAAGAAACTCATGGCAAAATTAAGCAAACTCAAAAAGTTATAAAATGTTGTGCAATTTATTGTGATTATATGTATAATTTTGAGATAGATTAAATTTTGAAATTGTTAAAATACATATATAAAATGTATAAAATTTAAGTAAAATAAGTCATTTTTACTTAAATAAGAATAATTTTACAGTTTTTTTGAGGTTTTGCCTGAATTACGATTTATTAGTTGAATTTGTATTTTTATGTAAAATATAATATACAAATTATGAAAATTGTAGTATAATAGCCTTCGAATATTTTTAAGATGAAAGAGGGTCTATACTATGCGATTACTTAATCAGTTTGCTGTTATAGTAATCATTACGTTTCTTGGTGAACTATGCAAGCAGGTCTTACCTTTCCCTGTACCAGCTAGTATTTACGGCTTGGTAATTATGCTTTTTTGTCTTTGCACCGGCATTGTAAAGCTAAAGCAGGTTAAGGTTGCTGCCAATTTTCTAATTGACATTATGCCGCCAATGTTTATTCCCACAGCAGTAGGTATTATTGTTGTTTGGGACCAGCTAAAATCTAGCTTAGTGCCAATAGCCGTAATTACAGTAGTAAGTACGGTTGTCGTTATGGTTGCTACAGGTTGGGTATCTCAGATTCTTATTAGGACAAGTAAGAAAAAGGGGGCTAATAAATAATGACGGACTTTTGTAATAATTCAGTATATTTTGGTGTAGCTATAAGTCTGGTTGGATATGTTATAGGTGTTCAGCTAAAGAAGAAATTCAAATTAGCGGTGTTAAATCCGTTAATGATTTCAATTATTTTTGTAGTTGGGGTTGTATTGCTTTTTAAGTTGGATTACCCTTCTTATAAAAAACAAGCAGAAATTTTAAATTATTTGCTGACTCCGGCGACTATTGCCTTGGCAATTCCCCTTTATCAGCAGTTATCTTTGTTGAGAAAAAATTTACTTGCAGTAATATGCGGTATTATTTCCGGCGTTTTTGCCAGTATGTCTAGCGTGCTTGCAATGTCTGTATTGTTTAGTCTTTCTCACGAGGACTTCGTTACACTTTTGCCAAAGTCAATTACGACTGCTATAGGTATGGGTGTATCAGAAGAACTTGGTGGTATACAAACAATTACAGTAGCTGTAATCATCGTTACTGGTGTTTTGGGTAATGTAATTGGCGAGGGTGTGTGCAAGCTCTTTAGAATTACTGAGCCTATATCAAGAGGTTTGGCTCTTGGTACAGCTGCCCATGCAATCGGTACTGCAAAAGCTTTGGAAATGGGCGAAATTGAAGGTGCAATGAGTAGTTTATCTATTGCTGTTGCAGGTCTTTTGACAGTTGTTTTTGCATCATTCTATGCAATGGTGTACTAAATTTCTGTGGGAAGTCTGTACAATGCAATAATGGAAGTGCAAATTTTTATCTGTTTATTAGAAAAATGCAGTATTGTTTTTCTTAAAAACGAATAGGGGCTTCGGTTGTTATTTGTTTGTTTTAGTTGTGCTGTAGATTAAAATTTGAAAATAAATATTGCAGATTTTTAATTGTTTTTTAAATAATGAGGTCACAGGTTAGTTATATTAACATTATAATTAATCTGTGGCTTTTTTATTGCTTTAAATATAGCTTTTTTCAATGTTTTTGTAGTTGCATAAAAGTCGGAAAATATGTTATAATGTTCATATACTATGGAGGCAAGTTATGGAAGTAAAATCGTTTAAAACACTTGAATTTAATAAAATAATAGATAAACTGCAAAATTATGCAGGTTCTGAATTAGGAAAAAAGATTGCTGGACAGTTGACTCCTTATACAGATATTGATGAAATTAAGCTGCATCAAGGAGAAACTTCAGAAGCTGTTACTATGATTTTGAAAAAAGGTTCTCTTGGTATGGGTGGACTTAGAGATATTAGCACATATATAAAGAGAGTAAATGTAGGCGGTTCTCTTAATATTGTGGAACTTCTTCATATTGCAGACTTTCTTAGAGTTGCTAAAAGAGCTAAAAACTATGGACAGGCAGAAGGTAAAAATGATTCTTTCCCTATTTTAGAGCCTAGATTTAATGCTATAGAATTGGCTAATGATTTGGAAAGAGATATTGAAAGATGTATAATTTCTCCAACTGAAGTATCAGATGATGCAAGTTCAACTCTTAGAGAAATCAGAAGAAATATTAAAATTTCTAATGATAGAATAAAAGAGCAACTTAATTCAATCATTCATTCAGCAAGCTATAGAAATATGTTGCAGGACCCTGTAATCACAATAAGAAATGACAGATATTGTGTACCGGTTAAACAGGAATATAAAAATGCTTTTTCGGGTATGATTCATGACCAGTCAGCAACAGGTGCAACTGTGTTTATTGAACCAATGAGCGTTGTTAACCTTAACAACAGAATAGCAGAATTGTTAAGTAACGAAAAAGTTGAAATAGAAAGAATTTTAGCACTTCTTTCTTCTAAGGTTGCAGAATATGACGATTTACTTCTTTCAAATCAGGAAATATTAGCCGATTTAGATTTTGTTTTTGCAAAAGGCGAATTATCAATTTCTATGAAGGCTACAGAACCTATATTTAATACAAAAGGCTATATTAATATTAAAAAGGCAAGACACCCATTGTTAAATCCAGAAACAGTAGTTCCAACTAATATTTATATTGGTAAGGATTTTAATACATTGCTTATAACTGGTCCTAATACAGGTGGTAAAACTGTCACACTTAAAACCGTTGGTCTTTTTACATTGATGGGACAGTCAGGGCTTCATATATCAGCCTTTGATAACTCACAGCTTACTGTTTTTGATGAAGTGTTTGCTGATATTGGCGATGAACAGAGTATTGAGCAAAGTCTTAGTACATTTTCATCACATATGACAAATATAGTTAAAATACTTGATAAGATAACAAACAATTCTCTAGTATTATTAGATGAATTAGGTGCAGGTACTGACCCAACAGAGGGTGCAGCTCTTGCTATTTCTATAATACAGTATTTGCATAAAATAGGCGTCAGAACTCTTGTAACAACTCACTACAGTGAATTAAAGCTTTTTGCTTTATCTACAGAGGGTGTAGAAAATGCTTCTTGTGAATTTGATGTTCAGACTCTTAGACCAACATACAGATTGCTTATTGGTGTACCTGGTAAGAGTAATGCTTTTGCTATAAGCCAAAGATTAGGACTTCCAGAATTCCTTATTGAAGACGCTAAGGAAGTTTTAAGTCACGAAGATGTTAAGTTTGAAGATGTTATTACTGACCTTGAAATTAACAGAAAGTCTCTTGAAATAGAAAAAGAAAAGGCTGAGGAATATAGAAAAGAGGCTGAAAGACTTAGAGTAGAGGCTCAGAAACAAAGAGAAAAACTTAATTCACAGAGAGAAAAGATAATCCGTAAGGCAAATGAAGAAGCCAGAATATTAATAAGCGATGCCAAGGATGAGGCGGATAAGGTCTTAAAGGAAATTCGTAAACTTCAAAGAATAGGTAATACGAAAGCTATTGAAGAAAAAAGACAATCTCTTAAAGATAAAATGTCTAAAGTTGAGAGTAAACTTAGCAAAAATGAAAAGAAAAATTACAATGTTCCAGAAAAACTTGTCATTGGCGATAAGGTTAAAGTTCATTCCCTTAACCAAAGTGGTGTAGTAGCTACTTTGCCAGACAAAAATGGAAATGTAACAGTAAAAACTGGTATTATGAAGGTTACAGTAAATATAAAAGATTTATCTCTTGACCAAAGTGATTCAGTAATTATGGCAACTCCAAAGAGATTTGCATCTAGCATAAAGAGGAAAAAAGCTAGTAATGTTTCAGCTGAGATAGATTTAAGAGGCTGTTTAGCAGATGAGGCTATTGATTTAGTAGATAAATATCTTGATGATGCGTATTTAGCAGGTGTTTCACCAGTAACTATTATTCATGGTAAAGGTACAGGGGCATTGAGAAAAGCTGTTCACACATTCTTAAAGACAAATGCCCATGTAAAGTCATTTAGATTAGGTCAATATGGCGAAGGTGAATCAGGTGTTACTGTTGTGGAATTAAAGTAACAATATACAATAGGAGGAAAGGTTTATGGAAAATAGATATAAGGTTTTAATTGCTGATGATGATGCACATATTTCAGAGCTTATAGCTTTGTATATGGAAAAAGAAGGATATGAAACCCTTGAGGCACATACGGGCAGAGAAGCCATAGAATCCTTTAAGGAACACGACCCAGATATAGTTCTTTTAGATATTATGATGCCAGATACTGACGGCTATCAGGTTTGTAGAGAAATTAGACAAATGGGACAAACTCCTATTATTATGATTTCTGCCAAAGGCGAAACATTTGATAAGGTTTTAGGACTTGAATTAGGTGCTGATGACTATATTGTTAAGCCTTTTGACTCAAAAGAATTAATCGCCAGAGTAAAATCAGTTCTTAGAAGAAGCGAAACAAGACATAGTAATGTTTCAAAGAAAGTAATATTACCTAATCTTGTAATTAATCAGACTACTTACACAGTAATTTACCACGGTAAGGAACTTGAATTGCCCCCAAAGGAATTTGAACTTCTTTCATTCTTAGCAAAATATCCCAATCAGGTGTTCAAGAGAGAGGAATTACTTGATAAGATATGGGGTTATGAATTTGTAGGCGATACAAGAACAGTAGATGTACATATTAAGAGATTAAGAGAAAAAATGCAGTATGAAGACAGTTGGAGTATAAAGACTGTTTGGGGTGTTGGTTATAAGTTTGAAGTTAAAAATAACTGATTTTTGTAAATAATGCTTGTATTTTATATGCTTTTGTGATATACTTGTTTCGATATTTTAGGAGGTGCGATTATGAGCATTGCTTTTATTGTTATCACAGCTTTAGTAATTATTGTTTCAGTTCTTCTTGTTGCTTTAATTCTTGCACAGAAAAAGGATGCAGCTGGCTTTACAAATGGTATGGGCGGTATGGTAAGCTCAAATACTTATTGGGGTCAGAACAAGAAAAATTCTATTGAAGGTAAACTTGAATTTCTTACAAAGATTGCAGTTGTTGTATACTTTGTATTAGTTTTAGTTTCTAACTTCGTTAAATAATTTCTATTGCGAAAGAGAGGATAATTCCTCTCTTTTTTTTATACATTTGTAAATCTCAAAGTTAATTTGTTACTTGTGGTTTTAATTATAGTGTGATAAACTTAAATCAAAGAATATGTAAAATTATATATTATTGGAATATTTATACTAGCTTTAAGGCAGATTAAATACATAAACTACATAGAGGAGGGTTTTGTATGGACGAAAACAATATTTTATATGAAGAAAAAAAAGAAAAAGTTTTGGAATTTATAAATAGTAAAGATTATTTCCCTATGGGATTGAAAGATATTGAGGTAATAATGCAGGTACCTCATGAAGACAGAGAGATTTTTTCTAATATTATAGAAGATTTAGAAAAAGAGGGTAAAATAATAAAGTCTAAAAAAGGTAAAATTATGAAACCTGAAGAACTAAAGTTGTATGTAGGACAGCTTACAGGAAATAGCCGAGGCTTTGGCTTTGTAAAGGTTGATGGTCTTGAGGAAGACATTTTTATTCCGGCTAATGCTATGAATAATGCCATGCACAAAGATACCGTAATGGTTAAGCTTAATCCAAGTTCCAGAGGAAAAAGACAAGAGGGCGAAGTCGTAAAAATAATCAAAAGAGGTATGGACGGTATAGTCGGTACTTACCAAAGCGTAAAGGGTTATGGCTTTGTTATTCCTGATGACAAGAAAATAGCAGACGATATTTTCATTTCTTCTGGAGATAGTATGGGAGCAGTTACAGGTCATAAAGTAGTAGTGAAAATTACTAAGCCAGCAGGACAAAAGAGAAAAAATCCAGAGGGTAAAATTATTGAAATACTAGGACATATTGATGACCCAGGCGTTGATATTCTTTCAATAATAAGACAATTTAATCTTCCTACTGATTTTCCTGAAGATGTAATGAAACAGACAGAAAGTATTCCAAGTGTTATTGACCAAGAAGAAGCTAAAAAGCGTGAAGATTTAAGAGATGTGACAATGGTTACTATTGATGGGGAAGATGCAAAAGACCTTGATGACGCTGTTTCTGTAGAAGTTCTTGAAAATGGTAACTATAAATTAGGCGTATATATTGCAGATGTTTCTCATTATGTAACAGAAAATTCTCCTTTGGATAAAGAGGCTTATAAAAGAGGTACAAGTGTATATTTAGTAGACAGAGTTATACCTATGTTACCTCATAAATTGTCAAACGGTATTTGTTCTCTTAATGCCGGAGAAGATAGATTTACTTTATGCTGTATTATGGAAATAGATAAAAAAGGTACAGTCATAAATTCTGATATTAAAAAGGCTGTTATAAATGTAAACAGAAGAATGTCATACAATGTAGTATATGATTTACTTACAAATGAAAATTCTGAGTATTTAAAAGAATATGAAGATTTAATGCCCATGTTTAAAAATATGGAAAAACTTAGAAATATTCTTTTAGAAAAGAGAATAAAGCGAGGAGCTATTGAGTTTGAATTTGACGAAGCAAAGATTATACTTGATGAAAATGGTAAGCCTATTGACATTGTAAAAAGAGAAAGAAATGTAGCCACAAGTATTATTGAAGAATTTATGCTTGCAGCTAATGAAACAATAGCCGAAAGATTTTTCTGGCTTGAATTACCTTTTGTGTACAGAACTCACGAAGTACCTGATGAAGAAAAGGTAGAACAGCTTGAAAACTTTATCGGTAAAATGGGATATATATTAAAAGGTAATGCGACACATCCAAAGTCTTTCCAAAAAATGTTGGAACAGGCTAAGGGAAAACCAGAGGAATTGCTTATTCATAGAATGACATTACGCAGTTTCAAACAAGCTCGATATACTGCTGAAAATGGCAAGCACTTTGGCTTGGCAGCCACATATTACTGCCACTTTACTTCTCCTATTAGAAGATACCCGGATTTACAAATTCACAGAATTATAAGTCAGTATTTAACAGGAGAATTGACAGATAAAAGAATAAGCAAATATAATAGAACCCTTGCACAAGTAGCACTTCAATGTTCTATAAATGAAAGAAAAGCAGAAGATGCTGAAAGAGAAACAGATAAATATAAAATTGTTGAATATATGCAGGATAAAATTGGAGAAACATTTGACGGTATTATTTCAGGTGTTACTTCTTGGGGAATATATGTAGAACTTGAAAATACTGTTGAGGGTATGGTATCAACTGATGATTTGTATGATGATTACTATATCTATGATGAAGATAGTATGTCATATATGGGAGAGCATACTCATAAGACATATACTATTGGCGATAAGGTAAAGGTTACGCTTGTGAGAGCAAGCCTGATTGATAGAGTGATTGACTTTGAATTTGCACAAGAAGAAAATTAATGTTGCAAATGAAAGGATATAGTGATAACATTTAAGATAATGTTATTTTATAAACAAAAGTGAGGGGATAGTATTGGTAGCTAAAATTTATTCGTCTGGACTTATGGGGGTAAATGGTTACACAGTTGAAGTTGAGGTAGATACAAGTCAAGGTTTACCTAGTTTTGAAACTGTTGGACTTCCAGATAGTGCTGTAAAAGAGTCTAAAGAGAGAGTAAGGACAGCAATTAAAAATTCAGGCTATACTTTCCCTGTAAAGAAAATTACAGTAAATCTTGCACCGGCAAATACAAGAAAAGAAGGTCCAGCCTATGATTTACCTATAGCTTTAGGTATATTAAGTACCATAGGTATTATAAAATGTAAGGATATTAGTGATAGTATTTTTATAGGAGAATTATCTCTTGATGGTAGAGTAAAGGCTGTTGACGGAGTTTTGCCTATGGTACTTTCTGCAAGGGACAATGGTTTTAAAAGATGCTTTGTTCCTTGTGAAAATGCCGATGAGGCTGCTTTGGTAAACGATATTTCTGTATATCCAGTTAGTTCTGTATCACAGCTTGTAGATTTCTTTAATGGTAAAATAAAAATTGAACCTAGAATTGTTGACATAGAGGCATTTTTTAATAATAAAGAACAGGAAACAAATGATTTTGCTGATGTAAAAGGGCAGGAAAATGTAAAAAGAGCTTTGGAGATTGCTGCTGCTGGTATGCACAATGTACTTATGATAGGACCTCCTGGTTCTGGAAAGACAATGATGGCAAAAAGACTTCCAACTATATTGCCGGATTTATCTATGGAAGAAAGTTTAGAAATTACAAAAATATATTCTGTAGCGGGACTTTTGAGAAATAGAGATGCACTTTTTACAAAACGACCTTTTAGAGCACCACACCATACTATTTCTGGCTCAGCTATGGTAGGTGGAGGTAGAATACCGAAGCCTGGAGAAGTAAGTCTTTCTCATAATGGTGTTCTGTTTTTAGATGAATTACCAGAATTCAGAAGAAATGTTTTAGAAGAATTAAGACAGCCTTTGGAGGATTGTAAGGTTACTATTTCCAGAGTTAATGGTACAATGACATATCCAGCTAACCTTATGCTTGTGGCGTCAATGAATCCTTGCCCTTGTGGCTATCATGGATATTCTGATAAATGTACCTGTTCTCCTAGCCAAATTAAAAGATATATGGGAAAGATAAGTGGACCATTGTTGGATAGAATTGATATTCAAATTGAGGCTTCAGCTGTAGAGTATTCGGATTTGGAAAGTAAAGAGGCTGGCACAAGTTCATCAGAAATAAAAGAGAGAGTTATAAAAGCTCAAAAAATACAGTTAGAAAGATATAAGAATGACAATATTTTCTTTAATTCGCAACTTTCAGCCCCTTTGATTGAAAAATATTGTGCTTTGGGCGAAAGTGAAAAACAAATGATGAAAACAGCTTTTGACAGACTTAATTTCAGTGCAAGAGCATACCATAAATTGTTAAAAATAGCTAGGACTATTGCAGATTTAGATAGTAGCGAAAATATAGAGGTAAGGCATATAGCTGAGGCTTTGCAACTTAGAAATCTGGATAGAGTTACTCTACATTAGGAGTGATTTGTATGAATTGTGATAATAAATACATAATGTGGTTGTCTTCACTTAATAATATAAAATTGTCTACAAGAAGAAAATTGCTTGATTATTTTGGTAGTGGGCAAGAATTATGGTTGGCAGATAGTAAAGATTTAAAATACTCTGAAATTTTAAATAAAACTACAATAGAAAAAATAGTAGCTAGTAGATATAAATACTCTGTCGATGAAGAACTGGAAAAATTAAACAATATTAATGCTAAATTTTATACAGAAGATGATGAAGAATATCCTGAAAAATTAAAGTATATTCCAGATGCCCCTTTAGGTATATATGTAAGAGGAAAGATAGTTCCAGAAGATAGGGTAAGTGTAGCTATTGTAGGCTCAAGGCGAATTACTGACTATGGTGCTATGTGTTGTGAGAAATTTTCAAGAGAATTAGCACAAAATGGCATATGCGTTGTAAGTGGTCTTGCGATGGGTACAGATGCCGTAGCTCATAGCAGTTGCTTAAAAGGTGGAGGTATTACCTTTGCTGTTTTAGGTACTGGTATTGACACTATTTATCCTGTTTGTAATACCAATTTAGCAGATAAAGTTATGGAAAAAGGCTGTTTGATAAGTGAATTTCCTTTAGGAACAAAGGCTTTTCCAGCAAACTTTCCAATAAGAAACAGAATTATAAGTGGTATGTGCGATGTTACTGTTGTTATTGAGGCTGATGAAAAAAGTGGCACAATGATAACAGCAAACCACGCATTGGAACAGGGTAGAACAGTTATGGCTTTGCCGGGAAATATAACAAGTCGACTTAGTAGAGGTACTAACAATTTAATAAGACTTGGAGCAACTGCTGTTACAAAAACAGAGGATATTTTAGAGGAATTGAACATAACAATACCTATTAAAAATACAAAAGAAAATATTAAAAATTCAGGAAAAATAATAAATGGTCTTGCACCAAATGAAAAATTGGTTTATGATTGTATGGATTATGAACCAATTACGATTGATGAAATAATAGAGAAGATTAATTTGAATATACAGGACGCGTCTTGTGCATTAACTATGTTAGAAGTTCAAGGACTGATACAGAAAATGTCAGGGCAGAAATATGTAAAAGTTCTGTAGGAGGATGTATAATGAGTGCGAAAAAATATCTGGTTATAGTGGAGTCACCAGAAAAATCAAAGAATATACATGGCTTTTTAGGCTCTAATTATAAAGTAATTGCTACCAAAGGTCATGTTAGGGATTTGCCCAAAAGTGAGCTTGGTATTGATATAGAAAATGATTTTGAACCTAAATACATTACTATACGAGGAAAAGGGGAAATATTGGCACAACTTCGTAAAGAAGTTAAAAAAGCCGATAAGGTTTATTTGGCAACTGACCCTGACCGAGAGGGAGAGGCAATTAGTTGGCATTTATTATATGCCTTAAAACTTGACCCAGAAAAGACAGCTAGAGTTACATTTAACGAAATTACAAAAGATGTAGTTAAAAAGTCTATAAAAGAAGCAAGAGAAATTGATATGGACTTAGTTAATGCACAGCAGGCTAGACGAGAATTAGATAGAATAGTAGGTTATAAAATCAGTCCACTTCTTTGGAAAAAAGTAAAGAAAGGTCTTAGTGCCGGTAGAGTACAGTCTGTTGCACTTAAACTTATTTGTGAAAGAGAAGAAGAAATAGAAAACTTTGTTCCACAGGAATATTGGTCTATTGATTCTACATTTAAAACTACAAAGGGTAAAAAGTTCCCTGCCAAGTTCTATGGAGATAAGAATGGCAAAATTGAATTAAATACAAAGGAAGAAACAGATAAAATCCTTAAAGCTGTTGAAAATGCTGACTTTACTGTAGAAAAGGTAAAGAAAAGTGTTAGAGCTAAAAATGCCCCAGCTCCGTTTACTACAAGTACAATGCAGCAAGAGGCATCAAAGCTTTTAGGTTTTGCTCCTCAAAAGACAATGAGAATTGCCCAGCAACTTTATGAAGGTGTTGATATTGAGGGTGAGGGTACAGTAGGTTTGGTATCTTATATCAGAACTGACTCTGTAAGAATATCTGATGAGGCTTATGAACAGGCTAAAGATGTAGTTTCAAAACGCTATGGCGAAGAATATCTTAGAGAAAAGAAGCAGTATAAGACAGATAGTTCAGCACAAGATGCTCACGAGGCTATTAGACCTACAGTAGCACAGAGATACCCTGATTCTATAAAGGAAAGCCTTAGTCGTGACCAGTATAAGCTCTATAAACTTATTTGGGAAAGATTTATGGCTAGTCAGATGATGCCAGCAAAGTATGCAACAGTAAGTGCAGACATTGATGCAAATGATTATATATTTAGAGCAACTGGTTCAACACTTATGTTTGACGGTTATTTAGCTGTATATAAAAAGAATGAAGAATTAGACGATGAAAAGGCTATGCCTGAAATACAGGAAAATGATACTGTAGTGCCAGTTACTATTGAGGGCAATCAGCATTTCACACAGCCACCTGCAAGATATTCAGAGGCATTACTTATTAAAACTCTTGATGATATAAAGGTAGGTAGACCATCAACTCTTGCACCAACTATTGCAACAATTCTTGCCAGAAATTATGTTACAAAGGAAAAGAAACTTTTATATTCAACAGAATTAGGCGAAATTGTAAACGAAATACTTACAAAGAACTTTGAACCAATTATCAATGCTGAATTTACGGCTGATATGGAAAATACTCTTGATATGGTTGCTGACGGTAAAATGGAATGGAAGCAAGTGTTAAGAGATTTCTATCCTTTACTTGCTGAACTTTTAGCAGAGGCAGAGGCAAAGGTTGAAAATGTAGAAATTCAAGATGAGGTTACAGATGTTATTTGCGAAGAATGTGGCAGAAATATGGTTGTGAAATATGGCAAGTACGGCAAGTTCCTTGCTTGTCCTGGTTTCCCAGAATGTAGAAATACAAAACCTCTTTTTGAAGAAGCTGGCGTAAACTGTCCAATTTGTGGTGGCAAAGTTTTAATAAAGAAAACTAAAAAGGGCAGAAAGTATTTTGGTTGTGAACATAATCCGGAATGTAGTATGATTTCTTGGTATAAGCCAACTGGGGAAATTTGTCCGGAATGTGGCGATGTACTTGTGGTAAAGGGTACAAAGACTAAGAGAGTTGCTTGTAACAATCCAGAATGTAATTTCACTAAAGAATATGTAGAAAAAGAAAATGAAGAAGAATAAATAATGTGTTATGAATCCCGTTTGCATTTTGTAAACGGGACACATAATATAAAGCAAAGGAGGGCATGTATGGCAGAATTAGTTTTATATCGTAGAAGATTTATACCTGATGAAAAGATTTTATTGAAAGATGATAAGGTTGTATCTGTTTCCGATGATGCCATAGTAACAAAATGGGAAGTGTTGACAAAACGCCATGATTTTACTCATGGAATGTCTTGTTATTATATAAAAGAAGGATTTAAGGTAAGTAAATTTCTTGATGACAATAACAATATTGTTTATTGGTATTGTGATATAATTGAAACTGAAAAAGACGGAGATACATATACTTTTAATGATTTATTAGCAGATGTTATAATTCGTAATGATGGTAGAGTAGAGGTTGTAGATGTTGACGAAATAGGTCGTGCTTTAGAGGAACATATTTTACCAACAGAATTGATTACAAAAGCACTTTATCGTTTAGATAAATTATTGAGAATAATATATTCTGGCGATTTTGAAAAATATCAAGCACCATTAAATATTAATTAGAGGTCCGTAAATGGATGAGAAAGAAAAGAAACCTAAAAAGAAAAATATACATAGTGGTCACAGGCATAGAGTAAGACAAAGATTTTTAAAGGAAAATTCTTTAGAGAGTTTTGAAGAATACCAAATTGTTGAATTGCTTTTGTTTTACGCATATCCTATGAAAGATACTAATGAAATGGCACATAAGTTGTTAGATACATATGGCTCTTTTCATAACTTATTGGCAGCAGGCGCTGATGACTTAATGGCTAGAGGTAATTTGACAGAGGGTGCTGCTGTTTTAATATCTATGTTGCCACATATTGCAAGGCGTTATGAAAACAGCTTTTATTCTAAAAAAGAACAAATGGATACTTTTGCAAGGGCGTCAGCATATTTGACTACATTATTGTCAGCTAGACCTTTTGAAAGTTTTGTGCTTTTGTGTTTAGATATTAATAAGCGATTAATAAATTATATTTACATAAGTGATGGCACAACAGACGGAACAAAAGTGTATATTGATAAAGTGATCGAAAAAGCATTGATAAATAAAGCTAAATTTGTTATAATAGGTCATAATCATCCATCAGGCAATAGAGAAATGTCTAATGCTGATTATGTTGCCACTACTGCTATTATTAGAAGTCTTGAACCATTAGGTATAAAAGTTTTGGACCACATTATTGTTTGTGATAAAAACTGGAAGAATAATTTTAGCTTTGCCAAGGAAAAATATCTTGGTCTGAAATACAACATATCTGCTGATTAGGAGGTAATATTATGAAAAGATTATATAAAATCAGAAGTGAAGCTGTTGTAGGTGGTGTTTGTGCGGGTATCGCAGAATATTTTAATATTGATAAAACTGTTGTAAGAGTAGCTTTTGCTCTTATCAGTTTAATAAGTGGTGTATTCTTAGGTATAGTTTTTTATATTGTTTGTATGATGGTTATGCCTGATAAAGATATATAAATTGTCATTTAGGAGGATTACAATGGAAAAGTCAATGGAAAAAGTTGTTGCACTTGCTAAAAACAGAGGTTTTGTTTATGCTGGCTCTGAAATTTACGGCGGTTTAGCAAATACATGGGATTACGGTCCTTTAGGTGTTGAGCTTAAAAATAATGTAAAAAAAGCTTGGTGGAAGAAGTTTGTTCAGGAAAGCCCTTACAATGTAGGCGTTGACTGTGCAATTCTTATGAACCCAGAAGTATGGGTAGCTAGTGGCCATGTTGGTGGCTTTAGTGACCCTCTTATGGACTGTAAGGAATGTCACGAAAGATTTAGAGCTGATAATATCATTGATGATTTTATGAAAGATAATGGTATTGAAGGTTCAGCTGACGGTATGACAGAAACTGAAATGCAAGCTTATATTGATGAACACAATATTCCTTGCCCTAGCTGTGGTGCTCATAACTTTACTGGCATTAGACAGTTCAACCTTATGTTTAAGACTCATGCTGGTGTTACAGAAGATAGCAAGAATGTTGTTTATCTTCGTCCAGAAACTGCTCAGGGTATTTTTGTAAACTTTAAAAATGTTCAGAGAACAACAAGAAAGAAAGTTCCTTTCGGTATTGCTCAGGTTGGTAAGTCATTTAGAAATGAAATTACACCTGGTAACTTTACTTTCAGAACTAGAGAATTTGAACAGATGGAACTTGAATTCTTCTGTAAGCCTGGTACTGAAATTGAATGGTTTAACTACTGGAAAGAATACTGTAGAAATTGGCTTTTAAGCCTTAATGTAGACGAAAAGAACATTGTTCTTCGTGACCATGAACAGGCTGAACTTGCTCACTATTCAAATGCTACAACAGATATTGAATATATGTTCCCATTTGGTAAGGGCGAACTTTGGGGTGTTGCATCAAGAACTGACTTCGACCTTAAAGCTCATGCTGAACACTCTGGCGAAGCTATGGATTACTTTGACCCAACTACAAATGAAAAGTATGTTCCATACTGTATTGAACCATCTTTAGGTGCAGATAGAGTTACACTTGCTTTCCTTTGTGAAGCTTATGATGAAGAAGAAATTGGCGAAGGCGATGTAAGAACTGTATTACATTTCCACCCAGCACTTGCTCCTTTCAAGGCTGCTGTATTACCTCTTTCTAAGAAGCTTTCTGAAGAAGCAGGCGAAGTATTTGCAGAACTTAGCAAGTATTTCAACTGTGATTTTGATGATGCACAGGGTATTGGTAAGAGATACCGTCGTCAGGATGAAATTGGTACTCCATATTGTATTACATATGACTTTGATTCTAAGGAAGATGGTTGCGTAACTGTTCGTGATAGAGATACTATGGAACAGGAAAGAATTAAGATTTCTGAATTAAAGGATTACATTCTCAAGAAGATTGAATTTTAATTATACTTTTTAAGATAAGGTGCATTGATATTGTGTCAATGCACCTTTTTTCAAATTTTTTTATTTGAGTCTTGTAATTGTTTACAAAAATAGTATTGCAAAATTAGTAAAATATGGTATAATAGTTGTAAGATAACTGAATTTAATTGGCAATTTGCACAATTAATATAGGAGGCGGTTAAAATGGGTAAAAAGTTTGTATATTTATTTTCAGAGGGTAATGACCATATGAGAGAATTACTCGGTGGTAAAGGTGCTAACCTTGCAGAAATGACTTTGCTTGGTATGCCAGTTCCTCAGGGCTTTACAATTACTACTGAGGCTTGTACTCAGTATTATGAAGATAATGAAACTATAAACGATGAAATTCAGCAACAGATTATGGAATATATAGGTAAACTTGAAGAAGTTACAGGAAAGAAATTTGGAGATATTGAAAATCCACTTTTAGTTTCTGTTCGTTCTGGTTCAAGAGCCTCTATGCCTGGTATGATGGATACTATTTTAAATCTTGGCTTAAATGATGTTGTTGTAGAAACAATAGCTAAAAAGACTGGTAATCCAAGATTTGCTTACGATTCATACAGAAGATTTATACAGATGTATTCAGATGTAGTAATGGGCGTAGGTAAAAAGTATTTTGAAAAGTTAATTGACGAACTTAAAGCTGAAAAGGGCGTTAAGTTAGATACAGAACTTACAGCTGACGACCTTAAAAGACTTGCAGAACAGTTTAAGGCAGAATATAAATCAGAAATAGGAAAAGATTTCCCAACTGACCCTAAAGAACAGTTAATTGGTGCTGTTGAGGCGGTTTTCCGTTCATGGAATAATGAAAGAGCTGTATATTACAGAAAGATGAATGATATTCCTGGCTCATGGGGTACTGCTGTAAATATCCAGTCAATGGTATTTGGTAATATGGGCGAAACTTCAGGTACAGGTGTTGCATTTACTCGTAATCCAGCTACTGGCGAAAATAAGCTTTTTGGCGAATTCCTTATGAATGCACAGGGCGAAGATGTTGTTGCTGGTGTAAGAACTCCAAGAAAGATTGACCAGCTCAAGGAAGTTATGCCAGAAGTATATGATGAATTTGTAGAGATTTGTAATAAACTTGAAAATCACTATAAAGATATGCAGGATATGGAGTTTACTATTGAAGATAAAAAACTCTATATGCTCCAGACAAGAAATGGTAAGAGAACAGCGAAGGCTGCTTTAAAGATTGCTTGTGATTTAATTGATGAGGGCCTTATTGATGAAGAAACTGCTCTTTGTATGATAAATCCAAAGCAGTTAGATGCTTTACTTCATCCACAGTTTGATGATGAGGCTTTGAAAAAGGCTGAACCAGTAGCTGTAGCTTTAGCAGCTTCTCCAGGTGCAGCTTGTGGTCAGATTGTATTTACAGCTGAAGATGCTGTAACAAAAGCTAAGGCCGGCGAAAAGGTTGTTCTTGTTAGACTTGAAACTTCTCCAGAAGATATTGAGGGTATGAACTATGCACAGGGCGTACTTACTGTTAGAGGTGGTATGACTTCTCACGCAGCTGTTGTTGCAAGAGGTATGGGTACTTGCTGTGTTTCAGGTTGTGGCGAAATAAATATTGATGAAAATGCTAAAAAGTTTGAACTTGCCGGCAGAACTTACAAAGAGGGAGATTGGATTTCTCTTGACGGTTCTACAGGTTGTATTTACGGCGAGGCTATTCCTACAGTTCCAGCAACTATAAGTGGCGAATTTGAAAGAGTAATGAATTTAGCTGATAAATATAGAAGACTTGAAGTAAGAACAAATGCTGATACTCCAAGAGATGCAAAACAGGCAGCAGCCTTTGGTGCACAGGGTATTGGTCTTTGCAGAACAGAGCATATGTTCTTTGATGCAGACAGAATTTCAGCTATGCGTGAAATGATTTGTTCTGATACAGTAGAGGAAAGAGAAAAAGCTCTTGACAAACTTGAACCTATGCAGCAGGGCGATTTCGAGAAACTTTATGAGGCTATGGAAGGTAAACATGTTAATATTCGTTTTCTTGACCCACCACTTCATGAATTCCTCCCTACAGCAGAAGAAGATATTGAAGAAGTTGCAAAGGCACAGGGAAAGACAGTTGAACAGATTAAGGCTATCATTGTTTCTCTCCACGAATTTAACCCTATGATGGGTCATAGAGGTTGTCGTCTTTCAGTTACATTCCCAGAAGTAGCAAGAATGCAGACAAAGGCTGTAATTAAGGCTGCTATTAATGTAACTAAGAGACACCCAGAATGGAATATTGTTCCAGAAATTATGGTTCCTTTAGTTGGCGAACTTAAAGAATTTGCTTTTGTAAAGTCAATAATTACTGAAACAGCTAATAAGATTATTGCTGAATCTGGAATTGATTTAAAGTACAAAGTAGGTACTATGATTGAAATTCCAAGAGCAGCTTTAACTGCTGATGAAATTGCAACTGAAGCTGAATTCTTCTCATTTGGTACAAATGACCTTACACAGATGACATTTGGTTTCTCAAGAGATGATGCTGGTAAGTTCCTTGATTCTTACTATTCTAATCAGATTTATGAACATGACCCATTTGCTACACTTGACCAAAAGGGTGTTGGTAAATTAGTTAATATGGCTGTTCAAGGTGGTAAGAGTACAAGACCAAATATTATTCTTGGTATTTGTGGCGAGCATGGTGGCGACCCTGCATCTATTGATTTCTGTCATAGAGCAGGATTAACATATGTAAGTTGCTCTCCATATAGAGTTCCTATTGCAAGACTTGCAGCAGCACAGGCAGCTATAAGAAATAAATAAAATTCTATTTATCCCGTATCATAATGGTACGGGATTTTAGATTTAGATATTGAATTGGAAAGATAAATACAATGTTTTGATTTAATGTAGAAAGGAAGATTTTTTAATGACTAATGCAGTAATTGAAAATATGGTTAATAGACGAAGTATAAGAAAATATAAGCCTGAACAGATTAAAGATGAAGAATTACAGGCTGTTATAAAGGCTGGAGAATATGCTCCTACAGGAATGGGTATGCAATCTCCTAAAATGGTTGTAGTGCAGGATAAGGAAACAATTAAATTGTTGTCAAAAATTAATGCAAAAATTATGGGAGTTGATTCTGACCCATTTTATGGAGCACCAACAGTAATTGTTGTATTTGCTGATAAGGCTTGTAGACCAACTTATGTAGAAGATGGTTCTTTAGTGTTAGGCAATCTTATGAATGCAGCTTATTCTGTAGGATTAGGCTCTTGTTGGATTCATAGAGCAAAGGAAACTTTTGAAACTCCAGAGGGCAAAGAACTTATGAAAAAATGGGGTATAGCTGATACCTGTGTTGGTATAGGAAATTGTGTCTTAGGCTATGCTGATATGCCAATGCCAGAACCAAAAGAGAGAAAGAAAGATTATGTGGTTATGGTAAAATAACAAATGTTAAGTGTTGGTGTTAATCATCAACCCTTTTTTAGGGATGTATATATTAAATGTAAATGGTATATAATACTATATATGTTTAGGAATGATAGTTTTGAAAAAAATAAAACTTTCGGGAAATAAGTGGCTTTTAATATGTTACATAGCTTTGTTATGTCTTGGTATTGCTAGGGCACACTATAATAAATCTGTTAATACGGCGTCTTTGCCAGTAGAAAAGAAAAATATTGTTATAGATGCTGGACATGGAGGCTTTGACCCTGGAAAAGTTGCATCTGATGGTATACAGGAAAAAGGCATAAACCTAAAAATATCTGAAAAGCTAAAGGCTTATTTAGAACAAGGTGGAGCAGTTGTATATATGACAAGGCTAGACGATACATCACTTTCAGATAAAAAAAGAGAGGATTTAAAAAACAGAACTGTAATAGGAAATGGAGAAAATGTAGATTTATTTGTAAGTGTTCATCAAAATTCTTTTCCTAAAAATTCAGCAAAGGGAGCACAGGTATTCTATTATAAAAAATCTGAGAATGGAAAAAGATTGGCTACCTGTATTCAATCAAGACTAAAGGAAGTTGTAGATACTGAAAATGATAGAGTTGCAAAGCCAAACAAGGATTATTATATTTTAAGGGAAATTACAGTTCCCAGTGTTATTGTGGAGTGTGGTTTTTTAAGTAATTCCGTTGAACACGATTTATTGCAAAGTGACAAGTATCAATCTAAATTGGCTTGGGCAATATATATGGGTATACTGGATTACTATGGAGAAAGCAAAGTGTGATACATTATTAAAATTTCTTTAAGTAATAAAAATATATTGTATTAAATTGGAAGTATGTGGTATAATCATAATACACTTAAAAAGCAAAGGAGGCTATAAAATGGACGAATTAAAAACAAATACTTGTGGTTGTGGACATGACCACGAACATGAACATGGCGAAGATTGTGGTTGTGGCGAACACGCAACAATGATGTTACAGCTTGATGACGGTAGCGAACTTAAATGTACTGTACTTGGAATTTTTGATGTAGAAGAAATCGAAGGTAAAGAGTATATCGCTTTACTTCGTGAAGATAATGATGAGGTTCTTATTTATGAATATAGCGAAGACGAAAATGAAGAACCTATCCTTGCAAATATTGAATCTGATGATGACTATGATAAGGTTGAAAGTGCTTTTATGGCATTATTAGATGTTGACGAAGAAGATATTGAAGAACTTGAAGACGAATTATTAGATGAATTAGACAAAGAATAATTCCGCTGGGACTATCTGAAATAGGTAGTCCTTTCTTTTTTTGCTGTTTTGTGTTAAAATATGTAAGTATTTTTAACATATACAGGGGTATATATTAAAAGCAAAGGAGGAGAAAAAGTTGGCGAAAGGAGAAAAGAGAAAGAAAGTAAAAAGTGGCTTTTTTAGAGTAATATTCAGCCGTACAGGTCTTGTATTTGTTCTTATTTTGTTACAGTTAGCCTTGTTGCTTTTTGGATATTATTATTTAACTGCCTATAAAGGTGCTTTTTATGGAATAATGATTACTGTTAGTGTTTTGCTTGTTGTATATATACACAATTCTGATAGTGACCCAAGTTTTAAAATGGCATGGCTTATTCCTATATTGTTAGCACCAGCTTTTGGTGCGTTTTTCTATTTGTTTATACATTTACAGGTAGGTACAAAAGTAATTGCCAGAAGACTTCAGAAAAATTATTTTGATACATCTGCCTTTTTGGAACAAGATGAACTTGTAAAAAAAGAGTTGGAAATTGAAAATCCTAGAGTGGCAGGTTTAGCTCATTATGTCAAAAATTATGGTGGCTACCCAATATATAACGGAACAGGGGCAAAATACTATCCCTTTGGACAAGATGTATTTGAGGACTTAAAAAAAGACTTGAAAAAAGCTAAAAAATTTATTTTTCTCGAATTTTTCATTATCGAAAGAGGAGTAATGTTTGATTCTATATTAAGTATTTTGAGAGAAAAAGTAAGAGAGGGCGTAGAAGTTCGCCTAATGTATGACGGAACTTGTTCTATAATGCTTGTTCCATATAATTTTCCTAGTCAAATAGAAAAAATGGGCATAAAGTGTAAGGTATTTTCCCAAGTTAGACCTTTCTTATCTACAAGCCAAAATAATAGAGACCATAGAAAAATTGTTGTCATTGATGGACATACTGGATATACTGGTGGATTTAATTTAGCTGATGAATACATCAATGTAAAACAGAGATTTGGCGTATGGAAAGATACAGGCGTAAAAATTAATGGTCCAGCTGTAAAGAATATGACAATAATGTTTTTACAAATGTGGAATGTAACTGGAAATG
Organism: Eubacterium sp. CAG:274; assembly: GCA_000432155.1. Taxonomy (GTDB): domain Bacteria; phylum Bacillota; class Clostridia; order Lachnospirales; family CAG-274; genus CAG-274. The sequence continues at coordinate 41,952 of FR888507.1, read as the reverse complement.
AAAAAGAAAAATATCAGGATTACATACTTCCTGATAACCACGCCTATGAGTTTGGATATGATAGAAAAGGCTATGTATTACCTTATGGGGATAGTCCATTGGATAAGGAAAATATAGGCAAACAGGTTTATATTGATATAATGAATAATTCAAAGAAGTATATCCATATAATGACACCTTATCTAATACTTGATTCAGATACAGTATGTACATTAAAATATGTTGCCAAAAGAGGAGTATCTGTCAAAATTATTACTCCACATATTCCGGACAAAAAATATGTGTATTATTTGGCACACTCCCACTATAAAGACCTTATTTCAAATGGTATAGAAATATATGAGTATACTCCAGGTTTTGTACATGCAAAAATGTTTGTTAGTGATGATATGAAAGCAGTAGTTGGTACAATAAATCTGGACTTTAGAAGCCTTTATCTCCATTGGGAAGATGCCGTATATTTTTATGGTAATTCAGTTGTTCATAGTGTTGAAAAAGATTTTGTGGAAACACTTTCAAAATGTCAAAAAATAAGTCTGGAAGACTGTAAAAAGTTTCCTTTGTTTGATAAGGTTGCTGGTAAGATTTTAAGACTTATTGCTCCATTAATGTAATTATAAGGTGCTGATGAATTTCAGCATCTTATTTTTTTGTAATAATTAAGTTTAATTATGAATATATTTTCTATATTGCATTTGGAGTGAGTGCTTTGGAAAAACCACCTTATTCTGATGAATTTTATGAAGTAATGCTTGAAAATGAAAGTACACTACAAAATGAATTTGGAATTACAGATGTAAAAGTATGTCATTTAAAAAATAGTTCTCTTGTAGTTGCTTATATTCCGGCTGATGTGTATAGGCAAGTTATTAGTCAAAGAGGGTCATTTGAAGGGGCATTAATTGCTGGAGCACCTATTATTATGGGATTGACAGATACGGAATTTAATAGTGCTATAGATGTATATAGGCTTAGGGATAGCCCTATAGATTTAAGGGGACAAAACACCATAATAGGCATAGTTGATACAGGAATAAACTATAAAAACGAAGAATTTATAAGAGAAGACGGTACAAGCAGAATATTAAATATATGGGATATGACAATAGATAGTGATGACGACAGAGTTTGTTTTGGTACTGAATTTTCAAATGAAGAATTAACAAACCAAAGTGCTGAAACTTCAGACGAAGTGGGACATGGCACTAAGATGGCAGAAGTAGCCGGAGGTAGAAGTGGTGTAGCACCTAATTGTGAATTTATTGTTGTAAAATTAAAAAGGGCGAAAAAAACTATATTAGATTTGTACGGTTTAAGTAGTGATATTGAAAGCTATGAATCTTCAGATGTAGTATTAGGCATAGACTATTTAGTTACAAAATCCATAGAATATAGAAAACCTATATCCATTATACTTGGCTTAGGAACTAATCAGGGTGGACACGATGGATTAACCATAATAGAGAGAATACTGTCACAAATGGCATTAAGAATAGGTGTTGGAATAAGCGTAGCTGCTGGAAATGAGGCTTTGTCAGGACACCACACATCGTTTACACTTGAGGGAGCTTCCCCTTATTACGATATTGAAATAAATGTGGCAAATAATGAAAAAAGTTTTCCTGTGTGGGTTTGGAACAGTTTGTTTAGCGAAATAGAGGTCAGCATTATTTCTCCTTTAGGAGAGGAAACGGGGAGAATACCTACTCGAAATAATTTTATGAATACTTATAATTTTAATATTAGTTTAACTTCCGTAAGAGTTTCTTATGAATTGCCGGCCTCTTGGGGTCGTGACCAAAGAACAACTTTAGTGTTTAATAATCCTATTGCAGGGGTATGGAAAATAAGAGTATACAATACTGGAGTTACTGGTGTGGTGAATAGTTGGTTGCCTACAAATGGTTTTATAAAAAGGGATACAAGATTTTTAAATCCAGACCCTTACACTACTGTAACTGTACCATCAACAGCAAACTATATAATGTGTGTAGGGGCTTTTGACCCATCTACAAAAACTGTTTATTCAACTTCCGGCAGAGGACCTACAAGGCAAGGAATAGTGTTGCCTAGCTTTGTTGCTCCATCTGATGTTAGTACAAGTGTTGCAACAGCAGTAAATGGTGGAGCAACAGCCTTAATGTTGGAATGGGGCTTAAATAGAATAAATAACTTAAATATAAATTCTTTGGCTATTTTGGAATATATAACAAGGTCTGCTACAAAAAATTTAGAAGACATTTATCCTAATATAATTTCTGGCTATGGAAGATTAAATATTTTTAACGCAATAGCCAGTATTTAGTATAAAAATTAAAAAATATTGCATAATTATAAAAGTAAAGTTAAGTGAAATGCTTTGACTTTACTTTTTTTTATTAAGTATATAAAGGGGATTCAACTGGTAATTTAAAAATATATATTAATTAAATAAGTAGAATTTTTTTACAATTTATGATATTATATAAAGAAGTATTGACAATTTTCATATTTATGATATAATTTTAGTAATTTATCACTTTACTAGACTAAAGTGAAATGAGAGGGAGTTCATATGATAATTAAGAAATTGCATACACCAGAGGGCGTAAAAGACTATTTACCTTCTGAGTGCATATTAAAAACAAAAATAGAAAATAATGTTAGCAAAGTTTTTAAGAGCTTTGGATATGTTCCGGTAAAAAGTCCAACATTTGAATATTCAGATGTTTTTGATAATAAAGGTAGTGTGTCAGACAAAAATCTTTACAGATTTGTAGATAGAGATGGTTCTATTTTAACACTTCGTTCTGATATGACACCAGCTATTGCAAGAATTGTTGCAACTACATATTCAGATAAAAAAATGCCTATAAGACTTAGCTATATTGAAAATTTATTTAGACATACTGTAAACTATCAGGGTAAGTTAAATGAATTTACACAGGCAGGTGTTGAACTTATAGGAGCACATTCAATAAGTGCTGATGTAGAAGTTTTAGTAATGGCAATAAAGGCTATTTTATCATCTGGTGTAAAGAATTTTAAGATTGACTTAGGTCATAGTGATTTTTTAAAGGGTGTTCTTGAAGAAACAAGTCTTGATGACGAAAATATAATGATGTTACAGGAATTTATTGCTGACAAGAATTATGTTGCTGTAAATGATTTGGTTAGCCAGTCAGATATAAGTGGCGACCTTAAATATATTTTCAATGAATTACCTTTCCTTATTGGTGATTTATCTGTTCTTAACAGCGTTAGAGAAAAGAACTTAAATAAAAAGTCTTTAGATGCAGTTGATTATCTCGAGAATATTTATAATATACTCAAGGAGCTTGGATTTGAACAGTATGTTTCTTTCGACTTAGGTGTTCTTGGTTCAATGGATTACTACACAGGCATTATCTTCAGAGGTTATGCTGAGGGCGTAGGTTTCTCTATTGTTGACGGTGGTAGATATGATAAGTTAGTAAAGAACTTTGGTGCTGATTACCCAGCTGTAGGTTTTGCCGTTAAGATTAACGACCTTATGCAGGTTCTTAAAACAGAAAATACTGAAAGTGCGGATATACTTGTAGTTTTTGATGATGAAAGTATTGTAAGTGGCTTTAAGTATGCTGAGGCTTTAAGAAATGCTGGCAGAACTGTAGAAATCGGACTTTCAGGTAAAAACCTTGAAGAAAATAAAGCTTATGCAGCATCAAAGAATATAAATAAAATTGTTGCTGTAAATGGCAAAATAACAGAAATTGACTTAGATAATAACGAAGAAAAGACAATAGATATAGAAAGTCTTTTGAACAAGGAGGCAGAATAATGGAATACTTAACTTTTGCCCTTGCAAAAGGCAGACTTGCAGATATTACAATGGATTTGCTTGAAAAAATGGGCATTACTTGTGATGAAATGAAAGAAAATTCAAGAAAACTTATATTTACAAATGAAGAATTGAAGTTAAAGTTTTTCTTGGCTAAGGCATCTGATGTTCCTACATATGTTGAATATGGTGCAGCAGATATAGGTATTGTTGGTAAAGATACTTTACTTGAAGAAGGTAGAAATCTTTATGAAGTTCTTGACCTTAATATGGGTAAATGTAAGTTTGCAGTAGCAGGATATAGTGATGTTAAGGAGAAACTTGAAAGCTCAAACGATTTAAGAGTTGCAACAAAATATCCTAATATTGCAAAGGAATATTTTTATCAGAAAAAGCACCAGACTATTGAAATTGTAAAACTTCATGGTTCTGTTGAACTTGCTCCTATTGTAGGCTTGGCTGATGTAATTGTAGATATTGTTGAAACAGGCTCTACATTAAAAGCAAATGGTCTTGAGGTTCTTGCTGATGTTTGTCCTATTTCAGCTAGAATGGTTGTAAATAGAGTTAGTATGAAACTTGAACACGAAAGAATTGCTAATATAATAAATGGACTTAGAAAAATGGTGGGTGAAAATAAATGATTAACATTTTAAAGTATAATGATGAAGAAGGAAAAAAACTTATAGAAGGACTTTTATCTCGTTCACAGCTTGAATATGGCGATGTTCAGGAAAAGGTTAATGCAATAATTGCTGATATTAAGGCAAATGGCGATAAGGCGTTGTTTGAATATACTAAGAAGTTTGATAAGTTTGATGTAAATGCAGATAACATTCTTGTAACAGAAGAAGAAGTTAAGGAAGCCTACACAAAGGTTGACCCTGAACTTATAGAGGTTATTAAGAAGTCTGCTGAAAGAATCAGAGCTTTCCACGAAAAACAGAAAATGAACAGTTGGCTTGAACCAAGTAAAAATGGCGAAATGTTAGGTCAGCTTATTCGCCCACTTGCAAGAGTAGGCGTGTATGTTCCAGGTGGTAAGGCAGCATACCCATCTAGTGTACTTATGAATATTATGCCAGCTAATGTAGCAGGTGTTGAAGAAATTATAATGACTACACCTCCATCAGCAGAGGGTAAGATTAACCCAACAACTATTGTAGCTGCTGATATTGCCGGTGTACATAAGATTTATAAAGCCGGTGGTGCACAGGCTGTTGCTGCTCTTGCTTTTGGTACAGAAAGTATTCCAAAGGTAGATAAGATTGTAGGCCCTGGTAATATTTTTGTTGCCCTTGCAAAGAGAAGTGTATATGGCTATGTAAACATTGATTCAGTTGCTGGTCCTAGTGAAATCCTTATTTTAGCTGATGAAAGTGCAAACCCTGTTTATGTTGCAGCTGATTTACTTTCACAGGCAGAACATGATGAACTTGCATCTGCTGTACTTATTACTACAAGTGAAAGCCTTGCCAATGAGGTACAGAAAGAAGTTGAAAAGCAGACTGCTGTTCTTGAAAGAAAGGGCATTATTGAAAAATCCCTTGATAACTATGGTGCTATAATTCTTGTAAAGGACTTTGATGAGGCTACTACATTAAGTAATGCTATTGCTCCAGAACATATGGAAGTTTGTATAAAAGAACCTTTTGGTCTTTTACCAAAAATTCAAAATGCCGGTGCAATTTTCTTAGGTCACTTTACTCCAGAGCCTCTCGGAGATTATATGGCTGGTCCTAACCATGTTCTTCCTACTGGTGGTACAGCTAGATTTTTCTCCCCTCTTTCAATAGATGATTACATCAAGAAGTCAAGCATTATTTCATTTAGTGAAGATGCTTTAAAGGCTTTAGGTAAAGATGTAATTAAGTTTGCTGAGGCTGAAGGTCTTACTGCTCACGCAAATTCTATTAAGGTTAGAATGTAATATTAGGAGGCTAAGTCTATGGAAAGAATTGCCACTATAAATAGAGATACAAAAGAAACAAAAATAAATATGAATCTCAATATTGACGGTTCAGGCGAAAACCATATTAATACTGGCGTTGGTTTTTTTGACCATATGCTTACTCACATTTCAAAGCATGGGTTTATGGATTTAGATGTTACAGCCGACGGAGATTTAGATGTGGATTGTCATCATACAGTTGAAGATGTAGGCATTGTTCTTGGAAAATGTATTTCAAAGGCTTTAGGCGATAAAGCTGGTATAAAAAGATTTGGACAGGCTATTGTGCCAATGGATGAGGCACTTGTACTTTGTGCAATAGATTTTTCAGGTAGAGCTTATCTTAATTTTGATGCACACTTTACAGTACCTGCTTTAGGCTTGTTTGACCTTGAAATGGTTGAAGAATTTTTCAGAGCTGTTGCAGACAATGCAGGTATGACATTACATATTAAGGTGTTAGACGGTAAAAATAACCACCATATTGCAGAGGGCATTTTCAAAGCCTTTGGCAGAGCTATGGATATGGCTACAAGTATAGATGAAAGAATAGACGGAGTATTGTCTACAAAAGGAATGTTAGAATGATAGCAATAATTGATTATGGAATGGGTAATCTTCGCAGCGTTCAGAAAGCTTTACAGTTTGTAGGACAAGATGCAGTTATTACCTCTGATTTAGATGAAATAAATAAAGCAGATAAAATTGTATTGCCAGGAGTAGGTGCTATTGGCGATGCGATGGAAACAATTAGAAAAAAAGGCTTTGACAAGGCTATTTATAAGGCTTGTGATGAGGGTAAACCGTTTTTGGGTATTTGTTTAGGTATGCAAATGGTTTTTGATAAAAGTTATGAGTATGGCGAACATAAGGGATTAGGATTAATTCCTGGCACAATTCAGCTTTTGCCTGATAATGTAAAAAAGCCACATATTGGTTGGAACAATTTGAATGTTAAAATGAGAGCTCCTCTTTTTGAAAATACCGGAGAAAGTCCTTATGTTTATTTTGTTCACTCTTATTATCTTGAAACAGATGCACCTGTTGTTTCTGCTACAACTTTTTATGGCAAAGAAATTCAGGTTGCTGTTCAAAAGGATAATATTTTCGCTTTACAGTTCCACCCAGAAAAAAGTGGAGATGTGGGCTTACAGATTTTGAAGAACTTTGGAGGAATATAATATGATAATTTATCCAGCAATAGATATTATAGACGGAAAGGCTGTTAGACTTAGTCAAGGTAAGTTTGACGATGTTACAGTTTTTAATGATATTCCAGCAGATGCTGCAAAGGATTGGGTTGACGCAGGAGCAGAATATATCCATATCGTTGACTTAGACGGAGCAAGATATGGCAAAAGCTTTGTAACTGGAATAATAAAGGATATAACTGAAAAGTATAATATTCCTGTTCAGACAGGTGGTGGCGTTAGAACTATACAAGATGTTGAAGATAGAATAAATGCCGGTGCTTCAAGAGTTATTATTGGTACAGCAGCAGTTAAAAATCCAGAGCTTGTAAAAGAGGCTGTTGAAAAATTTGGCGATAAAATTGCTGTTGGTGTTGATGCTAAAAATGGTATGGTTGCTATTTCTGGTTGGGAAGAAGTAAGCGACATTTCAGCAGTAGATTTATGCCTCAAAATGAAAGACTATGGTGTAAAGACTGTTATATATACTGATATTTCAAAAGACGGTATGATGAGTGGACCTAATATTGAGGCTACAAAGGATTTAATTGATAAAACTGGACTTGATGTTATTGCATCTGGTGGTGTTTCAAAAATGGAAGACTTGGAAAATGTTGAAAGCATTGGTTCAGCTGGTGTTATTATTGGTAAGGCACTTTACAATGGTGCTTTAGATTTAAAACAGGTTTTAAGTAAGTTTAAAAAAGGTGAATAGTTATGCATACAAAAAGAATTATTCCTTGCTTGGATGTTAATAACGGCAGAGTGGTAAAGGGTGTAAATTTTGTTAATTTAAAAGACGCAGGAGACCCTGTAGAAATAGCATCTTTTTACAACCAATCTCTCGCTGACGAAATAGTATTTCTTGATATTACAGCATCATCTGATGACAGAAGTATTATGCTTGATGTAGTATCAAAAACAGCAGAACAGGTGTTTATACCATTGACAGTTGGTGGTGGTATCCGTACAATAGAGGATTTTAGAAAAATACTTAGTGCAGGTGCTGATAAGATTGCTGTTAATTCAGCAGCATTAAAAAGACCAGAGCTTATAAATGAGGCTGCCGAAAGATTTGGTAATCAATGTGTCGTAGTTGCTATTGATGCCAAAAGACGCGAAAATGGTGGATTTGATGTTTACTTAAATGGTGGGCGTGTAAATACTGGCAAAGATGCAGTTGAATGGGCGATAGAGGCTGAACGCAGAGGTGCTGGTGAAATATTGCTTACAAGTATGGATTGTGACGGTACAAAGGCTGGTTATGATATTGAACTTACAAAAGCTGTAAGTAGTGCTGTTCAAATACCAGTTATTGCATCTGGTGGTGCAGGTACAATGGACCATTTTGCAGAGGCACTTACAGATGGTGGTGCAGAGGCTGCTTTAGCTGCCAGTCTTTTCCACTTCAGAGAAATGGAAATAATTGAATTAAAGAAATATCTGGATAAAAAGGGTATTCCTGTAAGATTGAGATAGGAGTATAGGTTATGGATTTAAAACTTAAATTTAATAGTGACGGTCTTATTCCGGCTATTGCTCAGGATTATAAAACAGGCGAAGTTTTAATGCTTGCATATATGAATCAAGAGGCTTTTGACCTTACAGTTAAAACAGGTAAGGGTACATATTTTAGCCGTTCTCGTCAAAGTCTTTGGGTAAAGGGCGAAACTTCTGGTCATTTTCAGTATGTAAAAGAAATAAGATATGATTGCGATTGCGATACAATACTTTTACTTATTGATCAGGTTGGTGCTGCCTGTCATACAGGAAACCGTTCTTGTTTTTATAGAAAAGTTGAAGATTTTAAAGGAGGAGAAGAATAATGTCTGATATAGGTAAGTCATTAGTAACAGAATTAGATGTAATTAAAAATAGAAAGACTAATCCTCAGGAGGGTTCATATACTAGCTACCTTTTTTCTAAGGGTGTAGATAAGATTTTAAAGAAGGTTGGCGAGGAAGCTACAGAAGTTATTATTGCTGCAAAGGATAATAACAATACTGAAACAGTTGCTGAAATTTGCGATTTACTTTTCCATGTTGAAGTTCTTATGACAGAAAGAGGACTTACTTGGGACGATGTTGCAAATGAAATTGATACAAGGCGTTTAAAAGAAAATATGAATGTTGAAAAAGAAGCTAAGAGAAAAGCTGAAAACAGAACAGATGAATGTAAGATAAACTAAAAAATAAAGGAGGCTATAGTTGCAATGCTATAGCTTTTTTTATACGATATATAGAAAATAAAAAAGACCTGAAAATCAGGTCTCTTTTATTGTAAATGAAATGGTATATGATTAAAAAATCATATTAAAAAATATATTATTCAGCTGCAGGAGCGCCTACTGGACATACACCAGCGCAAGCACCACATTCGATACAAGTATCAGCGTCGATAACATACTTACCATCACCTTCAGAAATAGCAGTAACAGGACACTCGTTTGCACAAGCACCACAGCTAATGCAATCATCAGAAATCTTATAAGCCATTGAAAGCACCTCCTTAAATTATTTGTAAGTTTCCTTACTTTGATTACATTGTAATATAAAATGAAAAAATTATCAAGTATAAATTTTATTATATTTAAAAATTTATGTAAAATACAGTTTTTTAGTGTAAAAAACAAGAAAACAGAGTGATTTTATGTCACTCTGTTCTTGAAAACCTAATATATCTGTAATATTTTGTTATATCCTATAGGGATTATATGCTAATCTTCTGCTGATGCTAATACAGTTTTTGGGTCTACACTTTCATCGTCTTTAAAAACAGCAAAATCTAAATGTGGTCCGAGATTTGTGCTGTATTTTGTAGGTTCAGCTACAATGCCTATAATGTCGCCTTTGTATACAGTCTGCCCCTGAGCAACCTGAAGGTTGTCTTTAAGCTGGCTGTATGTAGTGCTCCAGCCATTACCATTGTCAATAGTTACTGTTGTTCCATTAATATCGTCTTTATCTACAGATGTTACAACTCCATCAAAAGCTGCCACAACATTTTCGCCTAAAGTTGCAGCAAATGCAATAGAATCATTAGTTCTGTACTGGTCTAAAGTATTGTCATATACAGCGGTTTCTGTACTATAGTCCATTAAAATTTTGGCATCTGCAATAGGGTATTCCATTTCTTGAGTATCGTCAAAAATAGCTGCTGTTTTGGGCTGAACAACATCCATATGCTTTGTGGTTGCTTCTGTTGTAGTTTCTTCTAGGGTTGTAGCTTCTGTAGTTGTAAGTGGGGCAACATTTGATTTATCAACAGGAGCACTATCTTCAACAACATCATTATTAGCGTTTTCCTGTGGATGATTACTAACCTTTAAGACGGAAAATGCAAAAGCCATAATTAAGAAAATGGCTGCTACAGTATAAATAGCTGTAAAAAATCCTTTGCTTTCTTTTTTTTCATTTTTGTTCATTATAACACCTCCTGAAAATATTATTGACAGCTTAAAAATTTATATACAACAAAATTTAACTTAACTTCATAACTTTGCATATTACACAAAATTTGATTTAAGAAAGAATTTATAAAAAATAGTAGTCAAATGACAAAAAATATGATAAACTAAAATAAACGGAAGGAGAGTGTGTTATGTACAAACGAGTAGTACTTAAATTAAGTGGCGAAGCCCTTGCAGGCAATACAGATAAAAACTTTGATAATGAAACAATTTATGGTATTATTGACCAGATTAAGGAAGTAATTTCACAGGGGACACAGGTTACTCTTGTAGTAGGTGGAGGTAACTTCTGGAGAGGTAGAAGTGCTAATCCTGCTATGGACAGAGTTAAAGCTGACCAGATTGGCATGCTTGCAACTGTTATGAATGCTATGTATCTTGCAGATTCTTGCAGACAGAAGGGCGTTGAGGCTGTTGTAATGACTCCTTTCCCAGTAGGAACAATGACACAGCAGTTCTCAAAGGATTTGGCTAATAAACTTTTGAGCGAAGGTAAGGTTCTTATTTTTGCAGGTGGTATTGGTCATCCATTCTTCTCTACAGATACAGTTACAGCTTTAAGAGCATCTGAACTTGAGGCTGATGCAATCCTTTTTGCAAAGGCTATTGACGGTGTTTACGACAGCGACCCAGCTGTAAACCCTAATGCAGTTAAGTTTGATGAAATTCCATGTAAGGATATTGTAGAGAAAAACTTAAAGGTAATTGATATTGCGGCAGCAAATCTTTGCTATGAACAAAAAATACCTGTTGTTATTTTTGGCCTTGCTGAAGAAAAGAGTGTTATCAGAGCTGCTAATGGCGAAAAAATTGGTACAACAGTAACAGTATAATTATTATTTATTTGGAGGTTTTTATGTCAGAACAGACTAAAGTATTTGAAGAAAAGATGAAAAAGAGTGTAAGTAACTTAAATAGTGAATTACTTACAATTAGAGCTGGTAGAGCTAACCCACATGTTTTAGATAAGGTAACAGTTGAATATTATGGTGCTGAAGTACCTATCAATCAGGTTGCTAGTGTTTCTACTCCAGAAGCTAGAATTATTGCAATTTCTCCTTTTGATTCTACAATCTTAAAGGAAATTGAAAAGGCTATTAATATGTCTGATATTGGTATCAACCCTAATAATGACGGTAAGGTTATTCGTCTTATTTTCCCTGAACTTACAGAAGAAAGACGAAAGGAACTTACAAAGGATGTAAAGAAGAAGGGTGAAGATTCTAAGGTAGCTGTTAGAAATATCAGAAGAGATGCTATGGATGCTGTTAAGAAGGCTGAAAAGGCTAACGAAATTACAGAAGATACTCTCAAGAACTTAGAAGAAGAAATTCAGAAGCTTACAGATAGCAATATTGCTGAAATTGATAAGCTTGTTGAAGCTAAGAGTAAGGAAATAATGTCAATTTAATTTAGGTTTTTTATTAATAAGTCTGGCATCTTCGGAGGTCAGGCTTATTTAAAACTAATTATCAGAAATGAGGAGAACCCCATGGGTAGAGAAGTACCAAAGCATATAGGAATAATAATGGACGGAAATGGACGATGGGCAAAGAAAAGATTTTTGCCTCGTGCAATGGGTCACAGACAGGGAGCACAGGCTCTCGATAAATTAACAAAAGAGGCTGAAGGTCTTGGTGTGGAATATATTACTGTTTATGCCTTTTCTACAGAGAATTGGAAAAGAAGCAAAGATGAAGTTGACAGTATTATGGGTCTTTTAAGAGAATATATTAATAGATTTTTTAATGATAAGAAAAGTATTCTCAAAATTCGTTCAGCTGGCGATTTAACAGCTTTATCTCCGGATTTACAAGCTGATATTGAAAAATTAAAGGAACAGTCAAAAGACAGACCAGGTATGACTTTGACTATAGCTATAAATTATGGTGGACGCGATGAAATTCGTAGAGCTGTAACTAAAATTGCAGAAGATGTAAAGGCTGGAAAAATACAGCCGGAAGATATAAATGACCAAATGATTTCTGATAACCTTGATACAGCAGGTATTCCAGACCCAGAACTTATTATCAGAACAAGTGGTGAATTTAGAACAAGTAACTTCCTTATGTGGCAGTCAGCTTATTCTGAATACTATATTACAGATAAACTTTGGCCAGATTTCAATGTCGAAGATTTAAAAGATGCAATAAAGGCATATCAAACAAGAGACCGTAGATTTGGTGGCAGAAAAGAGGGATAATTATGACTAAAAGAGTTATTTCGTCAGTAGTTGCCATACCTATTTTGTTAGCTGTTGTAATTGCTGGTGGTTTATGGTTTAAAATAGCAATAGGTCTTGTGGCATGTATAGGTATGTACGAACTTTACAAAGCTGTTTCTAAAAAATTAAAGCCTGTTCACTTATTGGGCTTTGTTATGGAAATATTGTATATAGTTTTCATAGATAAGGGACTTAGTGTTACATATTTTGAAATGGTTTTTATGGCTATAACCCTTTTAATTTTAATGTGTCTTATTTTCTTGCACAGGACAAATAATGTTATTGATGGTGCTGTAACAATTTTTGGTTTTGCTTATGTAGGTATGCTTATGTCATGTGCATATCAAATAAGAGTTGAACATTTTGCTCTTGTTTGGTTACCATTTATGTGTGCATGGGGTAGTGATACTGGTGCTTACCTTGTAGGTAGAAAAATAGGTAAACATAAATTAGCACCAGCTTTAAGCCCTCATAAATCTATTGAGGGTAGTATTGGCGGTATGCTTTCAGCAGCTATATTATGCGGTTTATATTGCTGGCTTTCAGGAAAATTTGACCTTAAACTTATTCCTGCATTTTGCTTAATTGGTGCTATAGGTTCGATTTTCGGACAGCTTGGAGATTTAGCTGCATCAAGCATAAAGAGATATACAGGAATAAAGGACTATGGTAATATTATGCCTGGTCATGGTGGAGTGCTTGATAGATTTGATAGTGTTTTGTTTACACTCCCAATAATATACATTTTTGTAAAGATTTTAGCTAGATAGGAGATAAAAATGACTGAAAATATTTCCATTTTAGGTTCAACTGGTTCTATTGGTACACAGACTCTTGATGTCGTAAGAGAGATTGGTGGCATTAAAGTGTGGGCTATGAGTACCAATACTAGAATAGAACTTTTTGAAAAACAGGTTAGAGAATTTAAGCCTGAAGTTGTCTGTGTTATGGACAAAAATAAGGCATTAGAGTTTAAAAAAAATATAAGTGATTTAAGAGTAGAGGTCCTTTCAGGTATGGAAGGACTTATTGCTGTAGCAACATATGATAAAGCTGATACAGTAGTTAATTCTGTTGTAGGTAATATTGGACTTGTACCTACTGTAAAAGCTATTTGTTCTGGAAAAAATATTGCTTTAGCAAATAAAGAAACATTAGTTACATCTGGTAAATTGGTAATGAATTTGTTAAAGGAAAACTATGTTTCTATGTATCCAGTAGATAGCGAACATTCTGCTATTTTCCAATGCCTACAGGGAAATAAAGATAATAAAATAAAGAAAATATTGCTTACAGCTTCAGGTGGTCCTTTTAGAACTTTTGATGATGTTTCTAAGGTAACAGTTGATGACGCATTGAAGCACCCAAATTGGTCTATGGGTAAAAAAATTACCATCGACTCTGCTACACTTATGAACAAGGGACTTGAAGTAATAGAGGCAAAGTGGCTTTTTGGTGTAGACCTTGACCAAATTCAAGTTGTGGTTCATCCTCAAAGTATTGTTCACTCAATGGTGGAATATGAAGACGGTGCAGTTATTGCACAGTTGGGTGTACCAGATATGAAAGTGCCTATTCAGTATGCCCTTACATATCCAAAGAGAGTGCCTAATGGTTTCCCAAAACTTAATATTTTTGAAGAGGGTAGTAACCTTACTTTTGAAAGACCAAGGATTGAAAAATTCCCTTGTTTACAGTTGGCTTATGATGCTATTAAAATTGGTGGAACTATGCCGACAGTAATGAATGGAGCTAATGAAATAGCTGTTGCTAAATTTATTAATAGAGAAATAGGATTTTTGGATATACCAAGACTTATAGAAACTGCTATGAACGCATATACTTCTATAAGTGATTATACTCTTGATGATGTTCTTGAGGCTGATAAGTGGGCAAGAGAATATACATCAAAAATGTGCTAATTAACAGTTGTTGCGAATTTTGAGGTGATATTTTGTCGATTATATTAACACTTTTGATACTTTGTATTATTGTAATACTTCACGAATGGGGTCACTTTATAGTTGCAAAAAAAAGTGGTGTACTTGTTGAAGAGTTTGCTGTTGGTATGGGACCAAAGCTTTTTTCTGTGAAAAGGGGAGAAACAATGTATTCCCTTAGACTTATTCCTATTGGTGGCTATTGCAAAATGGCTGATGAAGTGGAAGAAGGTAGCCAAAAGCTAGGCTTTAATCAAGTTTCACTTCCTAAAAGAATAGCTATTTCTTTTGCAGGACCTTTTATGAATTTTGTTTTAGCCTTTTTGGTGTTTGTTTTTATTACAATGTGTACAGGATATTCTACAGTAAATGTCACATCTGTTATTGAAAACACACCAGCCTATAATGCAGGTATTAAGCCTGGCGACAAAATTGTAAATTATGCTGGACATAATATTCATACTCGTGATGAAATGGAATATTACAAGGCAAAATATGCTGATGATTATGTTTCTGTAGTTGTTAAGCGTAATGGAGAAAAGATAAATACAGAATTAGCTGCTCAGAAAACTGAAAAAGGTTATTCTTTAGGTCTTCAATTAGACTATAAAGCACCATTAATAAATGTAATGGATTATAATGGAGAAAATATTACAAAAGGTAGTGTTTTATCCTATTTTTCACAAGGCTATTGGGGACTTGTATCAATGGTAAAAATTATGGTTCTTAGCTTTGCTGATTTATTTACAGGCTCTGTGGCTGTTAGTGAATTGTCTGGTCCAATAGGTGTAACAACTGCTGTTGGTTCAGTTTATCAAGAGGCTGCAAGAGTTAGTATATGGGCGGTAGTTTTATCAATGCTTAATATGGTAGCACTTTTAAGTGTAAACCTTGGTATAATAAATTTATTCCCACTTCCAGCATTAGACGGAGGCAGAATTATAATTTATATTGTAGAACTTTTTGTAGGTAGAGAACTTCCAAAATCTGTTGAGGCTATGATACACGCAATAGGCTTTGTACTTATAATGGGACTAGGTGTAATAATAGCATTTAATGACATTTTAAAGTTAGTATAAGGAGAAAATACTATGGGCTATATTGAAAGAAGAAAAACAAGAGAAGTTAAAATTGGCAATGTTACTATAGGTGGTGACAATCCTATTGCTATTCAGTCTATGTGCAATACAAAGACATCAGATGTAAAAGCTACAGTTGCACAGATTTTAGCTCTTGAAAAGGCTGGTTGTGAAATTATAAGAGTTGCTGTTCCTGATATGGAGGCAGCTCTTGCTATTAAGGAAATAAAAAAGCAGATACATATTCCTCTTGTTGCTGATATTCACTTTGATTATAAGTTGGCTTTACAGGCTATAGAATCTGGTGTAGATAAGCTTAGAATTAATCCTGGTAATATTGGTGGCGAGGATAGAGTAAAGGCTGTTGTAATGGCTGCAAAGGAAAAGCATATACCAATTAGAATTGGTGTAAACTCAGGTTCATTGGAAAAACATATATTAGAAAAATATGGTTCAGTAACTCCTGAAGGTCTTGTTGAAAGTGCTATGGGTCATGTTGCTATACTTGAAAAATATGATTTCCACGATATTGTAATATCTATTAAAGCATCAAATGTACCATTTACTTTAGAATGTTATAGACAGCTTTCACAGAAAGTAGATTATCCTTTACATTTAGGTATTACAGAAAGTGGTACAAAATGGTCTGGTACTATTAAGTCATCTGTAGGTATAGGTGCTATTTTGGCTATGGGTATAGGCGATACTATTAGAGTTTCACTTACTGGAGATACAACTGATGAAGTAAAGGTTGCAAAGCAGATTTTAAAATCTCTTGAACTCAGAAAATTTGGTGTAGAGTTTGTGTCTTGTCCAACTTGTGGTAGAACACAGATTGACTTAATAGGTCTTGCAGAAAAGGTAGAAAAAGCCTGTGAAAATATAAATAAGGATATTAAAGTTGCTGTAATGGGTTGTGCTGTTAATGGCCCTGGAGAGGCTAGAGAGGCAGATATAGGTGTAGCAGGTGGCAAGGGCTATGGACTTATATTTAAGAAAGGCGAAATTTTAAGAAAATTGCCTGAAAGTGAACTCTTAGATGCTTTAATTGAAGAAATTAATAAACTTTAATTTTAAAAGGAATATACTTATTATTGGGGAAAGGAGGTAAAAACGGTGGCAGAATGTTTGTTTGAAAAAGTGTTTGACGGTCTGAAGTTGTCAGCCAATGTAAAAACTGTGCTTAAAAATACATTGGTTGATAATTTATCTATATCAACTAAAGGGAGAAAAATGATTGTAGATTTATCTTCTGATATTTTTATTGATGAAAATTGTATTGTGGATTTTAGAGAAGATTTGGCAGATGCTTTTCCGGATTTAAACACAATAGATATTAATTTAAAATATCCAATGCCTGATAAGACACCCTACGAAAAATTGGAATACTACTGGCCAAAGATTGTAGATGCAGTTGATGTTGCCAGTAGTTGCTGTGGGGCATATTTGAATAATTCAAAATGGAAGTTAGAAGATGATAGCATTGTTGTTGATGTAGTTCAAGGTGCTGTCTTTCTTATGAAATATAAAAAGATAGATAAATTAATAGAAAACTTGATTAACAGCCGACTTGATATACAGATGCCTGTTAGGTTTAGGGAAGTTCCAGACATAGAATTTGCTGAAAAGTGTGAAAAAGCAGCAGAGTTTTATACTAATATGGCTATGAAATATGTTGGAGCTAATGCTGAAAAGACAGAGGAAGAAAAGAAAGCAGAAATTCCGGAAAATTCTATTGGTACAGTAGCACCAAGACCAAAGCCTGTAGTTGAGGATAATAAATTTCAGAAACGAAAAAATACTGGTAAATGGTCTGTTAATACAGATAAAATTACAGAAGAAACTCTTACAGTATCTGAAGCCTTGGAAAAAGGTGGAGAGGTTTATGTTGAGGGTTATATTTTTGCCCAAGAAGACAATGTTGTTACTAAAAGTGGCAAGGTAATTGTAAAATTCTATGTTACAGATAAAAAAGATTCCTTTACTGTAAAATTCTTTACAACCCCAGAAGACTACGATGAAATATTTAAAAATATAATATCTCTTAAAAAGGGAACAGGCTATATTAAGATGTTTGGAAATCTTGAAGAGGATTCTTATGAAAATAGTGAAATGGTTTTAAGACCTAAAACTCTTAATGCTGCAAATCCTCCAAAGGTAAGAGAAGATACTGCCGAAGAAAAAAGAGTTGAACTTCATCTTCATACAAATATGAGTATGATGGATGCTATTACTCCAGTAGAAACTTATGTTAAAAGAGCTAAATACTGGGGTCATAAGGCAATAGGTATTACTGACCATGGTGTTGTACAGGCGTTCCCAGATGCACAGGGTATTGCTGATAAAACAGGAGTTAAGGTGCTTTATGGCTGTGAGGGCTATATGGTTAACGATATGGGCGATGTTGTTACCAATGCCAAAAGCCAAAGTCTTGATGATACCTATGTAGTCTTTGACTTAGAAACTACTGGTCTAAGAAAAGCTGTAGATAAAATAATAGAAATTGGTGCTGTAAAAGTAAAAGATGGAAAAATAATAGATAGATTTTCTACTTTTATTAACCCTTGCAGAGAACTTGATGAAAAAATAGTAAAACTTACTAAAATAACAGACGATATGGTAAAAGATGCACCATTGGAAGATGAAAAACTTCCAGAGTTTATTGAATGGTGTGGAGATAGTGTTCTTGTTGCTCATAACGCAGGTTTTGATGTTGGTTTTGTTCGTCAATGGGCGGTAAATCATGGTCAACAGATAGAGAATACCATTATTGATACTGTAGAATTAGGCAAAACTCTTATTCCGGATTTGAATAACTATAAGTTGGATACACTTTGTTCTAGGCTGGGTGTATCACTAGAAAATCATCATAGAGCTGTGGAAGATGCTGAGGCTACAGCAGAGTTGTTTTTAAAAATGCTTTCTATGTTAAAGGAGCAAAATATAACATCATTAGACGACATTAACGAATTAGCATCAAAAAATATTGATAAAAGAAAAATTAAAAAATATTACCACATCATTATTTACGCAGTAAACCAAAAGGGCTTATATAATCTATATAAATTGGTTTCAGAGTCAAACCTTAAATATTATTTGCGTAGACCTAAGATACCTAAGTCAGAACTTATAAAGTATAGAGAAGGTCTTATTTTTGGTTCGGCTTGTGAAGCCGGAGATTTGTATACAGCAGTATATGAACAATGGCCAGAAGACGATTTAAAGAAAATAGTTGATTTTTATGATTATTTGGAAATTCAGCCTTTGGGTAATAATTTCTATATGATTAATAATCAGTCTAAAAGTGGTAAGAGTGTAGAAAGTGTAGACAAGTTAATTGAAATAAATAAAAAGATTGTAGAATTAGGCGATACCTATGGTAAGCCAGTTGTAGCTACTTGTGATACACATTTCATTGACCCAGAAGATGAAGTGTTCAGAAGAATAGTTCAAACAGGGGAAGGTTTTAAAGATGTAGATAATCAAGCACCTTTGTTTTATAGAACAACTGATGAAATGCTTAAAGAGTTTGAATACTTAGGTAAAGAAAAGGCATATGAAGTTGTTGTTACTAATACAAACAAAATAGCTGATATGATGGAACATATTGAACCTGTTCCAAAGGAAACATATCCTCCACATATGGAAAATGCCAATGAAGATTTTGAAAGAATTTCAATGGAAACAGCAGAGTCTATATATGGTTCTCCACTTCCAGAGGTTGTAGAAAAGAGATTAAGACGAGAGCTTGATTCAATTATTGGTAATGGCTACGCCGTACTTTATATGATTGCTCAGAAACTTGTTAAGGACTCTAATGACCATGGATATATAGTTGGTTCAAGAGGTTCTGTAGGTTCTTCATTTGCAGCTACAATGGCAGGTATTACAGAGGTTAATCCTTTAGAGCCTCATTATATTTGCCCAAAATGTAAATATTCTGAGTTTGATTCAGAGGAAACAAGAGCAGTTGCAGGTACTTCTGGTTTTGACTTGCCAGATAAAAATTGTCCTGTTTGTGGAACGCCGTTAAATAAAGAGGGTCAGGCTATACCATTTGAAACTTTCTTAGGTTTTAATGGTGATAAAGAACCGGATATTGACCTTAACTTCTCCGGCGAGGACCAGTCAAGAGCTCATAAGTATTGTGAAACTCTTTTCGGTAAGGGTTTCGTATTTAAAGCCGGTACAATTTCTACATTACAGGAAAAAACAGTTTATGGCTATATTGCAAAATATTGTGAAGGTCATAACGGCTGTTATATAAAAAGTTCTGAAAAGAAAAGATTGGCTATGGGCTGTTTAGGTGTTAAGCGTTCAACGGGTCAGCATCCGGGTGGTCTTATGGTTGTACCTAGTGATAACGATATATTGAACTTTACACCAGTTCAGCATCCGGCAGATAAATTTGATTCAGATACTATTACAACTCACTTTGACTACCATAGAATTAGTGGTCGACTTTTAAAACTTGATATGCTTGGTCATGATGTGCCTACAATATTGAGAATGTATAAAGATATTACAGGTGTTGACCCACTAGATGTACCTCTTGATGATAAAGCTACTTACAGCTTGTTTACTTCTCCAGAAGCATTAGGTATTAACCTTGATGAAATAGGTTGTGAAACTGGTACTTTAGGCTTACCTGAAATGGGTACAAAGTTCGTTCGTGGTATGCTTATGGAAACAAAACCTAGTACATTTGGGGAACTTGTCAGAATTTCAGGTCTTTCTCATGGTACTGATGTTTGGAATGGTAATGCCAGTGAATTAATTGCACAAGGCATATGTACACTTAAAGATGTTATTGCAACTCGTGATGACATTATGACTTATTTAATTCAAAAAGGTGTAGAAAACTTTACAGCCTTTACTATAATGGAAAAAGTAAGAAAAGGTAAAGGACTTTCAGCTGACCATGAACAGATAATGAGAGAAGCTGGTGTTCCCGATTGGTATATTGATAGCTGTAAAAAAATTAAATACCTTTTCCCAAAAGGTCACGCAGTAGCGTATGTTACAAATACTGTTAGAATTGGTTATTATAAAATACATTATCCTCATGCCTTTTATGCAGCACAGTTTTCTGTAAAATATGACCAGTTTGATTATGATTTAATGTGTCATGGTATGGATAAATTAAAGACAAAACTTCTCGAAGTTGAAAAACTGGGTAAAGAAGCTGAAAAGAAAGACCAGGATATGACACCTAATATGGAAATGGTTTATGAACTTTACTTGAGAGGTTTAAAGTTTGCACCAATAAACCTTTATGAATCCAGAGCAACTCATTTTAAAGTAATTGAAGTTGATGGTGAACAAAGACTTTTACCACCTTTCTGTACTCTACAGGGATTTGGTGAAACAGCTGCCAGAGATTTAATAAGAGCCAGAGAAGAAGTTGCAAAGACAAATGAAAATGGAAAATTTGAAACTATAGAAGAACTTCAAAAATTATCTGGTTTAGGTAAAAAGAATATTGAATTATTAAAACTAAATGGTGTTTTAGATGGTTTAAGAGAAACTGACCAGCTTACATTGTTTTAAATTTTACCCTGTGGAATCCGCAGGGTATTTTTTAGTTATGTATATACATTAATTATTGAAAAGGCTGTTGACATATGGTATTATATTAATGTTAATGATTGCGAGGTAAAACTATGATAAAAGAAGTTTATTCCGAAAAAGAAACTAGAGATTTTGCCTATGAAATGGCACAAAAAGCAGAGGTAGGTCAGGTATATTGTCTTGACGGCGATTTAGGTGTTGGAAAGACAGTATTTACAAAAGGTTTTGCAGAGGGTCTTGGTATTGATGACGATATTACAAGTCCCACTTTTACTATTGTAAATGAATATCATTCTGGTAGAATACCATTTTATCACTTTGATGTTTATAGAATAGGTGACGAAGATGAAATGTTTGATATAGGCTTTGATGAATATGTTGACGGCGACGGAGTTTGTCTTATTGAATGGGCAGAACTTATAAAGGGTATTATACCTGAAAATGCAGTATCAATTAAAATCACTAAAGACTTGTCAAAGGGACTTGACTATAGAAAAATTGAGGTGGAAGAATGAAAATTTTAGCACTTGATACAACAGGATTAGTTGCAAGTGTAGCACTTGTAGACGAAAATAAAACAATAGCTGAATTTACTACTAATTATAAAAAAACTCATTCACAGACTATTATGCCTATGGTTGAAAATCTTAAAAATATGGTGGATTTGGATTTAAGTACAATAGATTATATAGCTTGTGCTTGTGGTCCAGGTTCATTTACTGGACTTAGAATTGGTGCAGCTACAGCCAAGGGTCTTGCTCATGGCTTAGATATACCTGTTATTCCAGTACCTACACTTGATGCCTTAGCATATAATATGTTTGGAACCAATAAACTTGTTGTACCTATTATGGACGCAAGAAGAAATCAGGTTTATTCTGCCCTCTACTATTGTGGAGAAAAACTTGAAAGAGTATCTGACTATATGGCACAGGATATTGATGAAGTTATTTCACAGGTTCTTGAAATAGATGAAAACGCTGTATTTTTAGGCGATGGTGTGCCTGTATTTATGGATAAATTAAAGCAGTATGATACATTTACTTTAGCACCAGTATCAGCAAATATGCAGAGAAGTGCTTGTGTAGGTGCTATTGCTTTAGAAATGACAGATAAGGCTGTTGAATGTAATAAGTTTAAAATTATGTATTTAAGAAAATCACAGGCAGAGCGTGAGCTGGAGGAGAAAAATGGAGCTTCAACCATTAAGTAGAGAACATATTGACGGTATTATGGAAATAGAAAATGATAGTTTTTCTATTCCTTGGAGTCGTGGTTCTATGGAAAAAGAACTTGAAAATAAATTAGCAATATATATTGTGGCTATGGAAGATGATAAGGTCGTTGGATATGCAGGTATGTGGCATGTTGTAACAGAGGGTCATATTACCAATATTGCTGTACACAAGGACTATAGAGGTAAGGGTGTAGGTCAGGCACTTGTAAAAGGGCTTATTGATATAGCTAAGGAAAAGGAAATGATAGGTGTTACCCTTGAAGTAAGACCAAGTAACGAAACTGCTTTACATATTTACAAGAAATATGGCTTTAAATTAAGTGGAGTACGCAAGGAATACTATGATGATAACAAGGAAGATGCCTATATTATGTGGTGTTATCTTGTGCCTCCAGAGGAAATAGAGGGGGAAATTTTTTGATTACAGAATTAGATTATAGTGTTTTAAAACGCCATACAAATATTGAAGATTTAGGCGATGAAGTTAAGGCTTTAGACGATAACAGTCTTATTGGTCAATCAACAGGAGAGGAAGCACTTAAATTCGGTCTTAATGTAAAAAGTAAAGGCTATAATATTTATGTTGCCGGTGCAAATGGAAGTGGCAAAACTTCATTTGCTGAAAAATTTGCTAGAGAAATGGCAGCTAAAGAAAAAACTCCTGATGATATGTGTTATGTATATAACTTTGATAATCCTATTGTGCCAAAGGCTCTTTTTCTTCCTGCTGGTAAGGGCAAAGAACTTAAAGCCGATATGGCAGAATTAATAAATAGACTTACATACGAAATAACAAAAAGCTACAATTCTCTTGAATATCAAGAAGAAAAAGATAGAATAATGAAGAGCTACCAAAAGAAGAAAGATGAAGTTATAAATGGTCTTTCTGATAAGGCAAAAGAGTATGGCTTTGGAGTAAAGCAAAATCCAACTGGTGGTATATATTTTCTTCCTTTAGTCGATGGCAAAATGATAAATGAAGATGATTTTGAGGACTTAGACGATGAAACAAGAGAAAAGATTTCTTCTGGTTCTGAGGAAGTTCAAGAACTTGCTGCCAGTACAATGCGTAGCCTTAAAACTTTTGACAGCGATGCAAAAAATGAAGTAGAAAATGCCGATTACAATATTGCCTTAATGGTAGTTGGTCGTTTTATGAATAAACTTCAGAGCAAGTATGTAAATTGTGAAAATGTTATGAAGTACCTTGCTAGTGTTAAGGAAGATATATTAGAAAATATCGACGAGTTTAATAATAGTGAAGATACAGAAAGTGATGACCCAATTACAAATATGGTGCCATGGCTTTCTAAAAAGGCTATTAATGATGACTTTTTAGGTAAGTATGATATTAATGTAGTTGTAGATAATAGCAATTTACATGGAGCACCAGTTATAACTAATTTCAATCCTAGCTATGTTAATTTAGTAGGCGAGATTGAATATGAAAACGAAAATGGTAATCTTATAACAGATTTTATGAAAATCAAGTCTGGTTTAATGCACAAGGCAAATGGTGGTTATATTATTTTCCACGCCTCAGATATGGTAGGAAATGCTTTTGCATGGGATACCCTCAGAAAAATTCTTAAAACTGGTACAGTTACTATTGAACCGTTGAAGGAATATCAGCTTGGTGGTATAACAGTATCTGCAATTCGCCCAGAAACTACAGAAGTAAATGTAAAGGTTATACTTGTTGGTAGCTTGTATTATTATGAAATGCTTAAAGAATACGATGATGATTTTAGTAAGCTTTTCAAAATGTGTGTTCTTTTTGACTATGAAATGGATTACAATAAAAAGAATATAGATTCTGTTGTTTCTTTTGTAAATAACTTTGTAAGCAAGGAAAATTTAAAGCCTATAGATAAAAATGCAATAAGACAGCTTGTAGAATATTCAACAAGAGTGGCTGAAAGACAGGATAAAATGACAACTCGTTTTGGTACTTTAGGAGATGTTCTTATTGAGGCAAATACTTGGGCAAATATGGACGGCTTAGATACTATTAACGAAAAATGCGTTTTAAAGGCTATTAATAAGAGAATTGAAAGAGTAAATATATATGCTGAAAAATATATTGATATGATAAAAGAAAATGAAATTCTTATTGATACAACTGGAGAAAAAGTTGGTCAGATTAATGGTCTTTGTGTAATGGAAATGGACGATTATACTTTCGGTATGCCTACAAGAATTACTGCCAGTACATATACAGGAAAAGCCGGTATTGTAAATATTGAAAAAGAAGCTGAAATGAGTGGAAGTATTCACGATAAAGGTGTTCAGGTTTGTATTGGTTATCTTGGCGGTAAGTATGCTCAAAAATTCCCACTTACACTTAGCTGTCGAGTTTGTTTTGAACAGAGTTATAATGGCGTTGACGGAGATAGTGCTACATCAACAGAAACTTATTGCATACTCTCTAGTTTAAGTGGTTTACCTATAAGACAGGACTTAGCTGTAACAGGTAGTATGAACCAAAGAGGGGAAATACAGCCTATAGGTGGTGTAACATATAAAATAGAGGGCTTCTACAATATATGTAAAAATAAGGGATTAACAGGCACACAGGGTGTTATTATTCCTAGAAGTAATATAAAGGATATGGTCCTTAGCGATGAAGTAGTGGAAAGTGTAAAGAATAAGCAATTCCATATTTACGCTATAGATAATGTTGATGATGGTATAGAACTTCTTATGGGACAAAAGGCTGGTAAAGCCCTTGCAAGTGGAGGATTTTCAAAGGATAGTGTTCATAGCAAGGTTTATAACAAATTGAAAAATTATTATAAAATAAGTGTTCAGGAATAATAAAAAAGTGAGTGGCTTTAGGGTCACTCACTTTTATGTAAAAGATTAAATTTGGTCAAGAGCCTGCTGAATGTCGGCAATAATATCGTCAGCATTTTCGATACCTACAGACATTCTGATAAGGTCAGGAGTTACACCACAGTCAATAAGCTGTTGGTCAGAAAGCTGTCTGTGAGTTGATGTAGCAGGATGAAGAACACCTGTTCTAGCATCAGCAACATGGCATACAATATTAGCAAGTTTAAGTGAATTCATAAATTTAGCAGCACCCTCTCTGCCACCTTTAGGACCAAATGAAATTACACCACTACAGCCTTTTGGAAGGTACTTTTTAGCAAGTTCGTGGTATTTGTTGTCTTTAAGACCAGGATAGTTTACCCATTCAATTTTTGGGTTTGATTCCAAATATTCAGCTACTTTTTGAGCATTTTCACTGTGTCTTTCAACTCTTAAACAAAGTGTTTCAAGACCTAAGTTAAGAAGAAAACAGTTCATTGGAGCAGGGGCACAGCCTAAATCTCTCATCATTTGAACTCTGGCTTTTGTGATGAAAGCTGCTTTACCGAATGCTTCAGTATAAACTACACCATGGTATGACTCATCAGGTTCAGTAAATTCTGGGAATTTACCATTTGCCCAGTTAAAGTTACCACTATCTACAATTACACCACCTAAAGCAACAGCATGACCGTCCATATACTTAGATGTAGAATGAGTTACAATATCAGCACCCCATTCAATAGGTCTACAGAGTACAGGAGTAGGGAATGTGTTGTCAACAATAAATGGAACATTGTTGTTATGAGCTAAAGTTGCAAATTTTTCAAGGTCAAGAACCTCAAGAGATGGATTTGCAAGAGTTTCGCCAAAAACAGCCTTTGTATTAGGCTTAAATGCTTTCTGTAATTCTTCAATATCGGCAGTTTGGTCTACAAAAGTTACATCAATGCCAAATTTTTTAAGAGTTACAGCAAATAAATTGAAAGTTCCACCGTATATAGTAGTGGCACTAACAACATGGTCGCCAGCTTGACAAATATTCATAATGGCAATAAGTGACGCAGCCTGTCCGGCAGAAGTAAGCATAGCACCTACACCACCCTCAAGGTCCGCAATTTTCTTTTCTACAGCGTCAGCTGTTGGGTTTGCAAGTCTAGTATAAAAGAAACCATTATCCTTTAAGTCGAATAAATCGCCCATTTGCTCAGCTGTTGAATACTTGTAAGTTGTACTTTGGACTATAGGCAATACTCTAGGTTCTCCATTCTTTGGAGTATAACCAGATTGTATACATTTTGTTTCAATTTTCATAAATTTATACCTCCCATATATGCGATGAGGGAATTATACCATAAAATGCTCATTTTTTCAATAATACTGGGAATTTTTTTGCCTAAAGTTCACAATGGTATAGTACAAATAAATGTGGTATACTTTAAGAGAGGTGACATAAATATGGATTGGTACGAAAGAACGAGAATGCTTATAGGTAATGAAGCAGTAGAAAAATTGGCACAGGCTAATGTAATAATTTTTGGCGTAGGAGGAGTTGGTTCATATATTTCAGAGGCTGTAGCAAGAGCCGGTGTGGGAAATATAACGCTGGTTGATAATGATACAGTTGCTGAAACAAATTTGAATAGACAGATTGTAGCTCTTAAATCCACAATAGGAAGTATGAAAACACAGGTTATGGCAGATAGAATAAAGGAGATTAATCCAAGCTGTAATGTTAAAACAATAAATGAATTTGTTTTATATGATAATATTGACGATATATTGACTGATGAATATAGTTATGTAGCTGATGCAGTAGATACTGTTACGGCTAAACTTGCAATAATTATGAAAGCCAAGGAATTAAATATTCCTGTTATTTCGTCAATGGGTACAGGAAATAAACTTCATCCAGAATTGTTAGAAATTACAGATGTATTTAAGACTTCTGTCTGTCCATTGGCTAAAGTAATGAGAAAGGAATTGAAGGACAGAGGTGTAAAGAAATTAAAGGTATGTTATAGCAAAGAAATACCTTTGAAACCTTTAGTTTCAGAAGAAGTAACTAATAAACGCTCAACGCCGGGAAGTATTAGCTTTGTTCCTAGTACAGCCGGTTTATTAATAGCAGGGGAAATAATAAGAGATATTTGTAGTCTTTAAACTAAATAGTAAGGGGAAATAAATATGTTTAAAAGATTTTTATTTGTATTATTGTGCATTGTCAGTATATTTTCACTTTCAGCAATAGTCTTTGGTAAAGATGATGTTGCAGAGAGATTGGATACTGTTGTAAATTTTGATGGTCAAAAAATAGAATTTACTTCTTATGATATAAACGGAAGTAAATATATGAAAGTATACGATTTAGCATATTTACTAAAGGAAACACCACTCAAGTTTGATGTTGATTTTACATCACAGAATAAAAAAGATATGAAAATTACCGTTGGAAAAGCATATACCAACAAGGATAGTATAGCAGTTCTTACACATACTGGAGAGAAATATGCTAAGCCTAAATATGTTGATATTAACATAACTGACGGCGAAAAAGATTATAAATTTAAAGGTGTAAATATAAATGGATATAACTTTATAAAAGTTAGAGATTTATCAGAGGTTGTTGGATTTAAGTTATGTTGGAGAATGTATATATCTACTTTAACATTTAATAAACCAGTTTCACAGTTATCTGACTTTACAAAAAATCCAGAAGAACTTACTTCATTAAGTGATTTTATGACAGGGGATTACTTAAACTATATTTCTGATTACACAAAGAATTATATACATAATGATTTAGATATAGCAGCACATTTAATGGGTTATAATTATTCAAAATATGTTGAACCTACTTCAGATAATTATAAGAATTTTAAGTTAAACGATGATAATATTACTTTTAATATTGATTTAAGCAACTTAAAGATTAAAAATTATGAAAATATTTCAGTTGCTATAAAGTATAGTGATTTAAGTGATTACATTTCTACTAATGAAACTGTACATTTATCACTTCTTATGGCTCCAACAGAAGAAATGAATGAAGAAACAGCTACATTTGATACAACAAAAGAACAGATTAATAAAAATGTAAATACAACAAGGGAAACTACTACAGAATCTACAACTTATTATGTTGACCCTAATAAGCCTATGATAGCACTTACATTTGATGATGGACCAAGAAAAGGCAGTACAGAACTTATTGTAGATGCACTTAAAAAGGTAAATGGCAGAGCTACTTTCTTTGTTGTAGGTCAAATGGTAGAACAGAGTCCTGACCTTGTTAAAAAGGCTGTTGAGGCAGGTTGCCAAATTGGTAATCATACATATGACCACGCCAACTTAAATAAGTTAGGTGCTTATGGAGTAAGAACAGAAGTAAATAAATGCTCAAATGCTGTTTATGCAGCAGCCGGCGTTTATCCAATGATAGGTAGACCTCCTTATGGTTCAGTAAATCAAACAGTTAGAAATGCCGTAAATATTCCTTGGTTTAATTGGAATGTTGATACATTGGATTGGAAGAATAGAGATGCCAACTATGTCTATAATTATGTTATTAATAATGTAAAAGACGGTCAGGTAATTCTTATGCACGATTTACACCCAACAACAGCACAGGCTATGGTAAAGGCTATTCCAAAACTTCACGAAATGGGTTATCAGCTTGTAACTATTGATGAAATGGCAAAGGTTAAAGGTGGCTATGAAAATGTTCCTGGCTATGTAAAAGCTACTGTAAAATAAAGGTACATTTTAGGTTTACTTGTTGTAATTACTAAAAAAATATACCGTATTGTAACAATAAATGTTAAAATTCTATAAAGCACTATTGAAATGATTTGTTAAATTTGGTATAATCAAGTAAAGAAAATGTACCGAAAGGGGAAATTAAAATGGCACATAATATTATAGTAGGACAGTCAGGTGGTCCAACTTCAGTAATTAACTCTAGCCTTGCTGGTGTATTTGCAACAGCAAAAGAGTTAGGAGCAGGTAAAATTTATGGTATGCGTAATGGTATCGAAGGTCTTTTAGAGGAAAGATACATTGATATGACTGAGTACATAAAGAATAGTATGGATGTTGAAATTTTAAAGAGAACTCCATCATCATTCTTAGGTTCTTGTCGTTTCAAACTTCCTACAGTTGAAAAAAGTCCTGAAACTTACGAAAAGATTATTGCAGTATTAAGAAAACTTGATATTCAGCATTTCTTCTATATTGGCGGAAATGACTCAATGGATACAATTAAACAGCTTAGTGAATATGCAAAGGCAAAGAACATTACAGACATTACTTTTATGGGTGTTCCAAAGACTATTGATAATGACCTTGCTGTTACAGACCATACACCTGGTTATGGTAGTGCTGCTAAGTACATTGCATCTACAATGAAAGAAATTATAAGAGATGCTTTAGTTCAGCCTATTAAGATTGTAAATATTATTGAAATTATGGGTAGAAATGCTGGTTGGCTTACAGCTGCAGCTGCTCTTGCAAAGGGCGATGATTGTGAAGGTGCTGACCTTATTTACTTACCAGAAACAGTTTTTGATATTAACAAGTTTGTAGCTAAGGTTCAGGAAATTCAGAAGACTAAGAAGCAGATTGTTGTGGCAGTATCTGAAGGTGTTAAGACAGCTGACGGTAAGTATGTTTGCGAATCTGCATCATCAAATATGCTTGTTGATAGTTTTGGTCATAAGCAGTTAAGTGGTACAGCAACAGCTCTTGCTAATGTTATTTCTAATGAAATCGGTTGTAAGACTAGAGCTATTGAATTTAGTACAATTCAGAGATGTGCTAGTCATATTGCATCTCTTACAGATGTAAATGAAGCATTTATCGTTGGTGGTATTGCTGTTAAGGCTGCATTTGATGGCGAAACTGGTAAGGTTGGTATCTTCCAGAGATTATCAAACAAGCCTTACTTAATGGGTACAAGCATTTATGATGTAAATGCTATTGCTAATGTTGAAAAGACTGTTCCACAGGAATGGATAATTAATGATGGTACAGGTGTTTCTCAGGAAGCTCTTGATTATATGCGTCCACTTATTCAGGGTGAAATTTATCCATATATGGTTGATGGTCTTCCAAGACATATCAAACTTTAATTTATTTAGGGTATGACGCTTGTCATACCCTTTATTTTTTAGGGGGATTATGTTTGTATAGATTAAAAGAATTGGCTATAGAAGTAGCTGAAAGATTTAAGAGAAATGAGCTTAATATAGTAGCAGATGCTCTTGCCTTTAGGCTTATATTATCTGTTTTTCCACTTATTTTATTTATGATTTCTCTTTTGGGTATGTTAAATTTATCCTACGATAGAGAACTTACTAATATTTTAGTTTCTTTACCTGATGAAATGCAGTTGATATTGCAAAATTTTATTAAGGAAGTGGGAGAAAATACAAGTTACGGCTTATTATCTACAAGTTTGATAGTTGCTTTAATAAGTGCATCATCTGGTTTTTATGGCTTGGTTAGAGGTATAAAAAAAGCCTATGATGAAGATTTAATGAATAAATTTATTAAAATGCGATTGCAAAGTATATTGCTTGTTATAATTTTTGTAGCCTGTATTGTGTTGACACTTTATGTATTTACATTTGGTAGCGTAATAAATGATTTTATTGTACAAATTGGCTTAGTAAAAAGTATACCGTCTTTTTTAACTGGTTTTTTTATGTATTTTCTAAATGTCTTCGTTATGTTTGTTTTTTTGATTATACTAAATATGTTCTGTGTTAAAAGAAAATTACCATTTAGAAGACTTATACCTGGAACTTTATTTACAATGGGTTCTTGGATGATAATATCTAAACTTTTTAATATTTATATATCACATTTTTCAAGATATAATATAGTCTATGGAAGTATTGGAACATTGTTTGTATTTGCTTTATGGATAAATATATTTTCATATGTTCTTTTACTAGGGGGACAAATTAATGCAGTTTTCTGCGATGATAATTATATGATAGAGCTTATTTCCTATCATTAATTGTGCAAAAGATAAGGGGGGTTCTATGTTGTTTATAGAAAGTATACTAATTCAATTGTTTTTAAGTGTTTTACCATATGAGATACAAATGTTGATGAATGTCTTTTTGATATTGTTAGTATATGTAGTAAATTGGAGAGTGTTTTTAAAAGCAGGGGAAAAGGGCTGGAAATCACTTATTCCTTTTTATAATGAATATGTTCAGTATAAATTTTTAAAAATGAAAGATTTGTACAGGGTAGTGTTAATATTACAATTTTGTATAGTACCTGTGTCTATTATGTTTGCAAATATAAAAAATATTTTTGTTACTGTTTTTACAACTTTAATATTGATTTTAATGGTACTAGCTATTGTTTATATAGACTTTACTTCTTGTAGTAGACTTGCTACTTCTTTTGGCAGAGGTAAAAAATTTGCGTGGGGTATTTTTATTTTTAGATTTTTATTTACTACTATAATTGCTTTTGACAAATCAGAATTTAAAACACCACAAAATGAATTACGAATAAAATGATTATATTTAAAAAATTTTTTATAATGCACAGAATTTTCTCTGTGCATTATTTTTTGTGTCTAAAAAATATCTTTTTTATTACAGATATAAAATTAATTAAAATAAAAATATTATTATAAAAAATATGAGATATATTGAAATATTTATGACAAAATGGTAAAATTATGTAAATATATATATTACATATTAAATAGTTTGGGGTGATTTTATGGAGAATATTGTTACAGTTGGCGGTAATATTTTAGGTGCAATTAATTTTGCAATGCAACAAAATTATGTGCCTATAATAAGAAATATAGTAATAAATAACAAAACAGAAGATGTTCTTAAAAATATTGATATAAAAATTAGTTTTAATCCGGAAATTGCAAAGGATTATGAATACCATATTGATGAAATTTTAGGAGAGCAGTCTGTAGAAATTTCGCCTGTTAAACTAAATATAAATACGGAATATCTTTTTTCATTAACAGAGAAAATGGTTGGCAATATTACAATAGAAGTATTTCAGGGAGATAATAAGATATTTTCAAATGATGAAAGTATAGAAATCCTTGCATTTGATGAGTGGAGTGGATTATTATTTATGCCTGAAATTATAGCAGCATTTGTAACACCTAATCATCCTAAAATATCAGAGGTTTTAAGGGAAGCTGCTGTTTTGCTGAAAAAATGGACAGGAAGTCCTTCATTTACTGGGTATCAAACAAGAAATCCCAATAATGTAAAATTACAAATGGCGGCAATTTATGGAGCTTTACAAAAACAGGGCATTATATATAATAATCCACCAGCAAGCTACGAAGTAATAGGGCAAAGAATTAGAATGCCACATATAGTTCTTGAACAGAAACAGGGAACATGTCTTGATTTGTCAGTATTGTATTTATCCTGTCTTGAAGCAGTTAGGCTTTTTCCTCTTATATTTTTTATAAAAGGACATGCTTTCTGTGGTTGTTGGCTTGAGGAAGACACATTTGCTGATTGTGTAATTGACGATGTTTCAGCTATTGAAAAAAGAATTGTGGAAGGTGCTGAAGAATTACTTCTTGTAGAATGTACAGATTTTGTTTCAGGAGAAAATATTGATTTTGATAGGGCTGTAAAGCATGGAAAAAATCATATAATAGATTTAAGCCAGTTTATATGTGCCGTAGATATACAACGCTCAAGAGGTAGCGGTATCCGTCCTATACCATTACGCATTGAAAATACATATTCTGGAAACAATAATGAAACAGACAAGGAATTAAAAGAGGCTGTAAGCGAAGCTATCCCGTTAGAGTTAGATAATTCTATTCGAAATAAGGTTGTTAAAAATAATAAGCCTATTACGAAACAAAAAATATGGGAGAGAAAATTACTTGACTTTAGTTTAAGAAATACATTGTTGAACTTTAGGGTTACAAAAAATGCTTTTCAGCTTATGACTGCCGATTTAGGCGAACTTGAAGATAGATTATCTGACGGTAAAGATTTTAGAATAATGGAAGTTCCGTCAGAGTGGACTGTATCTCTTCGTGATTCAAAAATTTATGAAATTGAAACGGAAAGAGATTTAATAAAAAACATAGCAACTCAAGAGTTTAAAAGTTATAGAATAAGAACTTTCTTAAATGAACAAGAGCTTGAAAACAATTTAAAGCAGTTGTATCGTTCAGCCAAAACCAGTATGGAGGAGAATGGAACAAATACATTATTTCTTGCAGTAGGTTTTTTGCGTTGGTTTGAAAGTGACTTGTCAGAAAAAGTAAGATATGCACCCATAATTCTTATACCAATTGATATTGTGAGAAATGTCAGAAATAAGGGCTATGTAATTCGTAGCAGACAGGAAGAAACACAGGTTAATATAACTTTACTTGAATATTTACGACAAGACCATAATATCAACATAAGTGGTCTTGACCCATTACCAGAAGATGAACATGGTGTTGATATTCCTTTAATTTTTAATACAATAAGACAGGCTATAATGGGTAAAAAACGCTGGAATATTGAAGAAATGGCTTTTGTTGGTTTGTTTTCTTTTGGCCAGTTTGTAATGTGGAATGATATTCACAATCGCTCTAAAGAATTGGAAGAAAATAAAGTTGTATCTAGTTTAATTAATGGTGCTATGAATTGGCAACAGGAAGATGATGATATATCAGCAGATAATTTAGACGACGAGTTTAGTATAAAAGATATGGCTATACCTGTAAGTGCAGATTCATCACAGATGGTTGCTATAGCAGCCGCAGCAAAAGGAAAGAGTTTTGTACTTCAAGGGCCTCCTGGTACAGGAAAATCGCAAACTATTACAAATATGATTGCAAACGCACTATATCAAGGAAAGACTGTTTTGTTTGTAGCAGAAAAAATGGCGGCTCTTAATGTAGTTCAAAAGAGATTGGTTAACATTGGACTAGACCCATTTTGTCTTGAATTACATTCTAACAAAACAAATAAGTCTGTTGTTTTATCTGAAATTAATAAGGCTCTTGAAGTTGGAAAAATAAAATCTCCAGAGGAATATGAGGCGACAGCTGAAAAATTATACTCTATAAGAAAGAAACTTAATTACATTATTGAGGCTGTGCATTGTAAAAGAGATTTTGGTGTTTCTTTGTATGAGGCTATTGAACTTTATGAAAAGAACATTAATGAAAAGGGTAAAATAAAATTTGTAAAAAATGAAATTTTAGATGTAAATAAAGATAAAATTGATGAATGGGATGAATTAATAAGACAATATAAGATTGCAATTTCAGAACTTGGAAGTTATAACGGTACATTATTGTCAGAATATATTGGAACAGAGTATTCAATGGAATTGCGAGATAAGTTTAAGGTTGACACAGATAAACTTATTGATGATTGGGCTGAAATTAATGAAAAAGTAGAAAATATTTGTAAGTGGGCTGGTTGTACAGACAATAAAAATAGAAAAACTATTGAGAATTTATTGAATATTGTAGATGCAGCTCTTGTAGATGCAGTAACATTATCAAAACTTATTTCATCATCAAATTATAATGATATTGTAGAAAAAATAAATAGTTTGAAGGAAACAGGGTTAGAATACAACAATCTTAAAAATAAATTAACTGAGCAATTTGAAAAAAGTATATTCGATTATGATTTTACAAATGCCAAACTATTATGGAAACAGGCTGAAGGCTGTTGGTTCTTACAAAAGTATTTCAAACAGAAAAAATTGTTGAATGAAATTAAATTGTATGCAAAGGATGTATCTACTGTTACAAAGGAAAATATAATTTCTATATACGAAAGTTTGGAGGTATATAATAATAAAAAGAAGTTAATAAATGATATTCCGTCAGCGATTACAGAATATCTTGAAGGCCTTTTTATGGGAACAGATACAGAATGGAATACAGTTTCAAAGGCTTTATCAAAAGCTGATGTGTTTAGAACTGCCTGTTCTACAATGAAAGACAAGAGTTTATCTGAAATTATAGATGCTATTGAAAAATCTGGAATGAATGGTTTGCTTACAAATTATAAAATTGATATAGAAGAGTATATTAAAAAATTAGATACATACTCTGATGGTAAGATAGATTTTACTGAAGCTGAAAACAGTCCTGATTGGTTCGAAAGAGTTAAAGAAATACTTGTTAATATGAAAAATGGCTCTAAAGAACTTAGAAATAAGATTAGTTTTAATCAGATTGATAATAAACTGCGTGATAAGGGACTTGTTAAAGTAAGTGAAGCGTATATGCAAGGCGAACTTAATGAAGATAATTTGACTTCTGCATATATGTGTAATCTTTATTATATGTTGGCGTTAGTTACTATTGGTTCAGATGAAAGACTTAGAGAATTTCAAGGTGAAAGCTATAATGACTTTATTCTTCAATATGAAGAAAAAATTGCTGAATTTCAGAAACTTACAATTCAGGAACTTGTGGCTAGACTTTCATCAAAAATTCCATCTACAGGCAGTATAAGCATTAAAGATTCTGAAATGGGAATACTTAAAAAGGCTATTAAAACCAATGGTAGAATGATGTCATTAAGAAGATTGTTTGACCAAATACCAACTTTATTGCGAAAATTATGTCCTTGTATGTTGATGAGTCCTATTTCTGTTGCACAATATATTGACCCTTCATTACCGAAGTTTGATTTGGTAATTTTTGATGAGGCGTCACAGTTGCCTACAAGCGAGGCTGTTGGAACTATAGCTAGAGGTGAAAATGTTGTAGTTGTTGGTGACCCTAAACAGCTACCACCAACAAATTTCTTTTCTTCAAATAGAGTTGATGAAGAAAACAGGGAAAAAGAAGATTTGGAGAGTTTATTAGATGACTGCTTGGCTATTTCAATGCCACAAATATCTTTAAAATGGCACTATAGGTCAAGACATGAAAGTTTGATAGCCTATAGCAATATGAAATACTATGATAATAAGCTTTATACATTCCCATCTCCACATGACCTTGTAT
The DNA here is from genome assembly GCA_000432155.1 of Eubacterium sp. CAG:274. Taxonomy (GTDB): domain Bacteria; phylum Bacillota; class Clostridia; order Lachnospirales; family CAG-274; genus CAG-274. The sequence continues at coordinate 5,682 of FR888507.1, read as the reverse complement.
CTGAAGTTAAAATGGTGCATTTAGATGGTTTTTATGATAAGGGCAAGACTAAGCATAATATGGCAGAGGCTAAGGCAATAGTGGCCGAAATTGTAAGAAGATTAAAAGACGAAGAATTACGCAATGATAGTATAGGTGTTGTTACTTTCAGTTCGGTTCAGCAGAATCTTATTGATGATTTGTTGTATGAAGAATTTAAAAAGTACCCTGAACTTGAAGAAATTGATAATAACTCTAAAGAACCTATATTTATTAAAAATCTTGAAAATGTTCAAGGTGATGAAAGAGATGTAATATTGTTCTCTATAGGGTATGGACCTGATGCCGATGGAAATGTATCTATGAATTTTGGACCACTTAATAGAGAAGGTGGTTGGAGAAGACTTAATGTTGCCATTTCAAGGGCAAGAAAATCAATGATAGTCTATTCAGTATTAAAACCAGAACAGATTGATTTATCTCGAACTTGTTCTGAAGGTGTTGCAGGATTAAAGGGATTTCTTGAATTTGCAGAAAAAGGTAAGAATAATTTAGCTCAAAAGTCAGGAAACAATAAAAATCACGATGACTATATTGTTACCGATATAGCAAATGCTATAAAAGAGATGGGCTATGATGTAAAATGCAATATCGGTTGTTCAGAATTTAAAATGGATATTGGTGTTGTAAGTCCTGATGATTCAGATACTTATATACTCGGCATTTTGATAGACGGCTATAACTGCAAAGAAACATCAACTGCCAGGGATAGATTTGTACTTCAGCCATCGGTACTCAAGGGACTAGGGTGGTCAGTAATCAGATTATGGACTCTTGATTGGCTTGATGACCCTGAAAAAGTGAAAAATAAAATAAAAGAGGCTATAGAAGCAACACCTAAAACTCCAAAAATTAAAAAAACAGTTTCACCGGAAACTTTTGCAAAATTACAGTTTGAAAAGGAAACTGTAATTAGTAATACTTCATACAAAAAGGATTACATATCTACAAAGATAAGCAATATGGGGACAGCAGATGAATACTATAGTGAGTATGCGAAGAACAGTATAAAAGATTTCGTAATGAAAATTATAGATAATGAAGCTCCTATTAGTAGAAAACTGTTAATGCACAAGGTTCTGAATGGGTGGAATATATCAAGAAGTGGTGCAAGAGTAGAGGGCATTTTCCAATCTGTTATAGAGAATATTGAAAAGAAAGAAACTAATGATGATGAAAGAATATTCTATTGGAAAATGGACCAGTTACCTGAAAAATATAACTATTATCGTGTCGAAGATGCGGAAGGTAATAAACGCGCCATGGATGATGTTCCATCTCACGAAATTATCAATGCAATAATTGAAGTATTGGAGGAACAGATAAGTATTGGAGATAAGACTTTAGTGCGTGAAGTTGCCAAAAAGTTTGGATATTCAAGATTGGGAAATGTAATTGAAAACTCTATTAAATTTGCCATTGAATATGGAATTAATACAGAAATATTAATTAAAATGGAAAATGGAAATTTAAAGCTTAACGAGAATAAAATTGCTTCTAAATTTTCAAATGATTAAAAATAAAAGGAATGTTGACTAATATACCAACATTCCTTTTTTACTATATAGAAAACAGACTCACTAAAAACTTGACTTTCAGAAAGTCTGTTTCATATCTATGTAATTATCCAATAACTTGCTTTGCTATATCTACAGACTGCTTTGCGTCTTTAGAATAGAAGTCAGCACCAATTTTTTCAGCATATTCAGGTGTTAAAACAGCACCACCAACCATTATTTTACAGTTGAGGTTGTTTTCTTTTATAAGTTTTATTGTATCTTCCATTGAACCAAGAGTAGTTGTCATAAGGGCACTAAGACCTACAAGCTGGCAATCGTGTTCTTTTATGGCATCGACTACAGCCTGATATTCAACATCTTTTCCTAAGTCAGTAACTGTGTAACCATAGTTTTCAAGAAGTACCTTTACAATGTTTTTACCTATATCGTGGACATCGCCTTTAACTGTAGCAACAACGATATTTCCCTTACTAACAGGGGTATTATTTCCATTTGCTAAATGATTTTTGATTACTTCAAAAGCCTCCTGAGCCACACCGGCTGAAAGAATAAGCTGAGGTAAGAATATCTTGCCTGATTCAAAATCAGCACCAGTTTTATCAAGAGCAGGAACAACAATTTCATTTACAATTTCCATAGGGTCAGTTGTTTCTAAAAGTTTTTCTGTAATTTTTTTAGCATCGCCTTTAAGACCTTTTTCGATAGCATAGTCGAGAGTACAATCTTCAGCAGATACCTTTTCTGTCTTAGGTGCTTGTGCGTTGTCATTACCATAGGCTTCAATATATTCTACTGAGTTTACATCATAGTTTGCTAATAATCTGTAAGCTCTTACTGCACCAGTCATAGAATCAATATTAGGGTTAATAATAGGTAAATCAAGACCACTATGAAGTGCCATTGCAAGGAAATTGCAATTTACAAGACCTCTGTTAGGTAAACCAAATGAAATATTAGATACACCAAGTACAGTATGAAGACCTAACTGTGTTTTAACCATATTAACTGCCTTTAATGTTTCCATTACTGCAGCCTGTTCAGCTGATGCTGTAAGAGTAAGACAGTCGATGAAGATATTTTCTTTCGGAATACCAATTTCTAAGGCTCTGTTCATTATCTTCTTTGCTATTTCAAATCTTTTTTCTGCTTTTGGAGGAATACCGTCTTTATCAAGTGTAAGACCAACAACGGCAGCACCATATTTCTTAACGATAGGTAACACATTCTTTAGTGATTCTTCTTCACCGTTTACTGAATTTACTATCGCTTTACCGTTATACACTCTTAAAGCAGCTTCAAGAACTTCTGGGATAGTTGAGTCCAACTGTAATGGGAGGTTTGTAACACCCTGTAATGCCTTTACAGTTTTAATCATCATTTCTTTTTCGTCAATTCCTGGAAGACCTACATTTACATCAAGAATTTCAGCACCACCTTGTGCCTGTTCAATAGCCTGTCCTAAAATGTAGTCAAGGTCGTTATTCTTTAATGCTTCTTTAAAACGCTTTTTACCAGTAGGGTTAATTCTTTCGCCAATGATTCTAGGCTGATTTATCACTACTGTTTTACTAGAAGAACAAACGGCAGATGGTATTTCTTTTTTCTCTACATTAGGATGAATTGTGCTTAATTTCTTTATTGTAGCCTTTATGTATTCTGGATTTGTACCACAGCAACCACCAACAACTCTAATACCGTAATTAGTCATATCTGCTACATATGATGCAAATTCTTCTGGAGTAATATCATATGTATTTGTAATAGGGTCAGGTAAACCAGCATTTGGCTTTACAACTAAAGGAAGATTAGTCCATTTAGAAAGCTCTCCTATAATAGGCAAGAGTTCCTTTGGACCAAGAGAACAATTTAAACCTATGGCAGAAACGCCAAGACCATTTAATGTAATAGCCATTGATGGAATGTCGCAACCAGTAAATGTTCTTCTGTTTTCTTCAAAAGTCATAGTTACAATAATAGGCTTGTCTGAATTTTCTATAGCAGCAAGAACGGCAGCCTTAACTTCGTAAATATCTGTCATTGTTTCAAAAACAATAATATCAGCATCACTACCGGCAATAATCTGTTCCTTAAAAATATCATAGGCTTCTTCAAAAGTAAGACTACCAGTAGGTTCTAAAAGCTGACCAATAGGACCAATATCTAAAGCTACAAGACCATTGTAGTCCTTGCAAGCCTCTTTAGCGTTTTTTACAGCAGCTTTTATAATTTCTGTTGGGCTGTAAGGGCAATCTTTTAATTTGTATGAATTAGCACCGAAAGTATTTGCGTAAACAACCTGTGAACCTGCTTCAAGATAGGCTTTATGAATACCTATAATTTTTTCTGGTTCAGTTATACTTAATACTTCAGGAATACTACCTAATTTTAGACCTTGTGCCTGTAACATAGTACCCATAGCACCGTCTAAGAAAATATAATCTTTTTCTAATAATTTATTAAAATCCACAATGTGTTCCTCCTTTTCTGAATTGGCAAGTTTTATTCATATTGCAGTATGCACAACCTCTGCGTTGTTTAGGTATAGGTTCTTTTGATAAGCCAATTATAGCTGTAACAGATTTTCTAGGCAATAAAATACCGCCTTCATTTACAGTAAGACCAATTCTTTTTTCAGCATCAGTTACCCTTACAAATTCTCTTTGTATAGTTATTGGTAAATCTCCATATCCAGGTGAAAATCGCCAAGTCATAAAATTGTCTTTGCTTATTTTTTCTCTTATTTCTTTTTCAGCTGTGTCACAAACTTGTTCTATGGCTGTACTCGCCATACTATCTAATATTAAAGCTGATGTCATATCATTTACTTGATGCTCTGATATAACTTTATCTGCACCCATTGAGAGAGTAGCAGAAAGTAATATAACACCATAACAGCCATTTAGGTGATTTAAAATAGAATTTCCAGTTAATACTAAACTTGTGTTTTCAACTTGAATAGTATCATTGATTTTTTTAATAGGAAAAAATTTATATATAAATCTAGGTTCAATAGCTTTTAAAAGTTCATTTTCACATTTATCTAAAATGGGAGTTAGATTATCTATGTTTATGTTATCTTTATAACCAAGATACCTTAAAGCCTCATCTCGGTTAATCGAAGTAATTTTCAATATACGCACCTCCGCCAAATTAGCTTTTATTATACCATATTTAATAGGTATGGTAAATAAATTTTGTATTTTTTTAATTTATGTGGTAAAATAAATACAAATTTATGAATGGTTTTAGTTAAGGAGAAAATTAAATGGATGTAGGTTATTTAGGACCAGAAGGTACTTTTACTGAAGAAGCCACGCTTTTATTGGCTAATGGCGAAAATACAGTACCTTATCATAACTTTTATGAAGTTTTGCATGCAGTAGATGACGGAAAAATAGATTCAGCAGTTGTACCAGTTGAAAATGTAATAGAGGGTATAGTTAATGCAACTGTAGATGAATTAATTTTTTCAGTAAATTTACATATAAATGAAATGCTTATTTTACCTATTAATCAAAATTTAATAGTAAAAAAAGGTACAAAGCTAGAGGATATAAAGGAAGTTATTTCTCATCCTCATGCAATACCACAATGTAAAAATTTCCTGAATGAATATTTGCCAGATGTTCCAAGAACAACAGCAAGCTCTACGGCAGAAGCAATAAGAATGGTTTCTTTGTCTGAACAAAGTATAGCAGGTATAGGAAATAAGAGGGCGGCAGAACTTTATGGTTTGGAAGTTTTAGAGGAATGTATACAGGATAATAAAAATAATTTTACACAGTTTGTTAGAGTATCAAAAACTCCAAATAGCGATAATAAAGATGCAAAAGTCTGTACCTTAACTTTTTCAACACCTAATAAACCAGGGGAGTTGTTTAGGGTAATGGAAATATTCTCTGTGTATAATTTGAATATGTCAAAAATATCATCAAGACCAATGAAAGAAAAACCAATGGAATATGTTTTTATGGTTGATGTAGATATTGATAATAATTTAGAAGATATAGAAAATGCCATAAAGTTAATAAAAAGAAAAACATCTTTTTATAAAAACTTAGGTTTCTATCCTGTGCGTGACTTGAGATTGCAAAAATAATATATATATGCTATAATGTGACTT
>FR888506.1:314-526 GCA_000432155.1 Eubacterium sp. CAG:274 | reverse complement strand
TAGGAAAATCTACATTACCGGCAAAATTAATGTTGCTAAAAGACTCAGAATTAAGCAGTATTATAAGTCCACTTGTAAATAAGTAACTGCTTAAAAGTGTGCAGATTATTTCTACAGGTTTTTCTAAGTTTTTTATACCATAGGAAACTATTTCCAGTCTGAAATTTACAGCAAATGTCATAACAGTTGCAACTAAAAATGTAAGTCCTATA
>FR888506.1:0-224 GCA_000432155.1 Eubacterium sp. CAG:274 | reverse complement strand
TATATATCCAATAGCAAGTCCTCTCAATTTTTTGCCACTTCTGAAAACAAAAAAGCATAAAAGGGAAGAAAGTACAAAACAGAGAACATACAACAAAGGAATAAAAGATTTTTTCAAAGGTTCTAACTGAACACTTTTTAAATAAAAATCTCCTTTTCCATTGTAATAAGTTCGTATTTCTACGGACTTATCAGAAATATTTTCAGGTACATTAAATTTGAATG
>FR888505.1:1873-2045 GCA_000432155.1 Eubacterium sp. CAG:274 | reverse complement strand
ATATTGTCTGGATTACCACCAGAATAATTAGCATAGTCACTACCCTTAAAGAGTTCTCTCTTTAATTTATGTCTTAAAACAATATCAGGGGCAGAAAATACACCTTTCATTTCATTTAAAACTATACCGTTTAACTTTTTGCCATCACTATTCCAACCCTCTTGACGGAATA
>FR888505.1:1632-1804 GCA_000432155.1 Eubacterium sp. CAG:274 | reverse complement strand
TAAAAACACCGTCTGTATAAACTTTTACCATTGTATCAAAGTCTGTAAGATTGGTACTGGCAATAGGATATATTGTTTTGTCAGAATAAGTTACAGCATTTAGATAAGTGTGTATAGAACCTTTATCTAATATATTAAAAGGGTCTTTAACCCTATAATTTTCAGAGCCACA
>FR888505.1:1273-1498 GCA_000432155.1 Eubacterium sp. CAG:274 | reverse complement strand
TCATCATTTTCCATATAAACAAGCTTTGCACCACATTTATGAACATAGATATAACCTGTAGAAGATATTTCATCAATATATTCTTTATGTTTCAATTCAAAATTGTTCATTACATCAACACCTTTTATTTTAATTAAAGGGCTGTCAGTTATTGTACCAACAGCCCTCATTCTATTTACTTACCAATTAACTTTCACGATACTGTTCAACAAATTTCTTTGCTTC
>FR888505.1:1064-1218 GCA_000432155.1 Eubacterium sp. CAG:274 | reverse complement strand
ACAGGGTGTTTATTAGCAACTGTTGTAAAATACTTAGCCGCTGTATTATTATCCCCTGCCTTTTCGGCAATTTTAGCAAGCTGATACATAGCACTATAGCGTATCTCATCGCCATCGCCAGTACACTTGATACATTTATCAAAGTATACCTTAG
>FR888505.1:783-986 GCA_000432155.1 Eubacterium sp. CAG:274 | reverse complement strand
CATAGTAATACTTTGCTCCAGCCGGAAGAATAGTAGTTTTAAGTTGGCTATACTGATTTATAGCCTCCTGACCAAAACCACTTGTACTAAGAGCTAAAAGTTTATCGGCAGCCTCGCCTACACTACCTTCATTATAATACATTTCAATATCTGCCAATGCTCTAACTCTCTGTTGTAATTCCTGTTCTCCTGCTGTATACAAC
>FR888505.1:498-740 GCA_000432155.1 Eubacterium sp. CAG:274 | reverse complement strand
AAGTTTTCATTTTCATCTGTAAGTCGTTTTATAGTTTCGTTATTTTTACTTAACTGGTCATTTTTATTATTTAAGTCTATGTTATATTGAAGTTCCTGTTCTTCAAGATTTTTTCTATATCCACCAGAAATAGCCGGCATAATAAGCCCACCTAATATAACAACTGCACACAATGCACCAACACCAAAAGAAAGCATAGAATAACTATGGTTCATCAAATTCCTTATGATAGTAACACCTTT
>FR888505.1:0-474 GCA_000432155.1 Eubacterium sp. CAG:274 | reverse complement strand
GTAACACCTTTCTTTTCGGTATTTTCTTTATTCTTTTTCTTGAATACACTTGTAGTATCTGGCTTCAATTCTTTAAGATATGCTACAGCCTTTTCGTTTTCCTTATCTATTCTAAGAACCTTTTCCAAAAGGCGAATAGCAGCACTAATATTCCCCTGTTTCATACGACAAAGAGCCATTAAAATATTTGCATCAACAAATGATGAATTTAATTCCAAAGCCTTTTTTAAGGACATAACAGCAAGGTCTACATTATCCAATTTTATAGAATGTAAAGCCTTATTATAAGCTGTAACTGCGTCTATTTTAGACATTTCCTTTACGCTGTATGAACAATCCTGTATATATTTAAGAGCGTCATTGTCGCTTTTCTGATATTTAAGGCTTATTTGCCAATGGAGAATACCATCAGTTACTCTGCCCAATTTATAATATACAAGACCCAGTAAATTCTGAGCCTGTATATTATCTTTT
>FR888504.1 GCA_000432155.1 Eubacterium sp. CAG:274 | reverse complement strand
TAAGTATATTCTGCTTTTACTTTTTCTTCGTTATTTGCCATTATATTTTTTTATCTTTAATTTTAATATGTTTAAACACTACCTGTATCCTTCTTTTCTATAAACAGCCTGTCTATATTCAAGAACAACTACAGGCAGTATTTTAAACATATTTAATTTACACCCCTGCTCTAGTTCCTTACCTGTATTGTATTAAAGTTGCACTTCAATAAACCACCTCCTTTCAGAATAGCTACTAACCAATTTACTTATCTATTCTCCTTTTGCATCTTGTAAAATAATTTCTTATCTTTTTCAGAAAACTCATCAATTTTTCTTTTGTTTTATTCTTTTAATTAATATAGCACTCAAATTATTATGTAACATTAATAATAATGGTAAAAGTAATAAATATTATTTTTCAACTTTTCAATTTTTAAATTACCATACCAATCTAAATTAGGTTTACTTAATGAAAAAACAACTCCAGAACTTGCATCAAGAGAAGACCATCTTACAAAAACAATATTATTATCTTCTTTTATTATAGTCTTAAATCCTCCCTCATGTATCTTATCAAAGTATTTTCTCATTTCTACATCAATGTCAATATTTTCATCATTTGTACTTTGCAAAATATACATATTGTCATATGAATACCAAGCAAGATAATCATAATTTAATTTAATCAAATAATTTCCTATACATTCAACTTCATTAGAACACTTGTCATATTTTTGAATTACTTTTTCCTTACTTGGTTCAAATCCACCTAATGATAGATAAACTGTATACATGAATTGTGTAGTCATTATAGCAGATAGCAATAGGGCTATTAAAATTACTCCTTTAAAAATACACTTAGATTTAATAGCTTTCATCTCTGTCACCTCTTAATTTACTTTATTATACCAATTTATTCCTGTTTTTATATTTTTCTGATCTTCACGTTCATCGTTGAATCCATCTATTCCATCAAAACTTACTAAAATATGATTTTTTGCATAATTTAGAAAAGAACCTCCCATTAACATTTCATCTGGTATTCCAGAAACTTTTCCCAAATATCCATATGTAATATTACCAATATCATCCATTTTTACAATATCTTCAAATAATATTAAATTACTGTTATAACTATTCTCTGATACCCCCAAAGTTTTAGCCCATGTTTTCGCTGAACTCTTTATATTCCACTCTCCTTTATCACTCACTTCTTTATAAAACCAACTCAAATCCATTTTGTGGTTTGCAAACTTTTCTTTATCTCGGCATAAATCGGTATTTACAGGAACTGACATATCAAAATATTGTCTATTCTCTTTAGTAATAATCTCTACACCAGCATTAATATCTTTTTGTTCTCGATAAATAAGCCCAAGTTTTTTCCACGTCTGTAGCCCTACAACACCATTGTATTTTCCTTTATTTCCTAATCCAAAATAATTTTTATAGTTATTTACTGCTTGAAATGTTTGTTCTCCAAAATAACCTTCTTTATCAACTATATTTTTTGACATAAATCCCCTATTTTGTAATTCATGTTGAAGAACCTTAACATCATCACCCGAAGAACCTAATGACAATCTTGTATTGTAGTCAAATAACCCACTAGGGTCCCAGCCATTTACCGGATTTCCAGCACAATAGCTATACCAGTTATCTCCATCCTTTGCTGGGTCTTCTGTTGTAAATCTTCCTAAACTTGGGCTATAATATCTTGCTCTTAAGTAAATACTATCTGTTTCATTGTCATACTGTTCACCACAGTATCTGAAAAGATTTGTATCATTTGCATCCTTGTTTAACTCTACACCAAAAGCATCATAATCATAGCTCTTTATAGATTTACCACTTTCATCGGAAATGTTTACTACACTTCCGTGTCCATCATAGCCAAAATATTCATTTCCATCTTTAGAGATAAGTTTATTTCCTCTTACATACTTATTTGTAAGATTTCCCTCTCCATTCATTTCAGCTATTATGTTTCCATTTCTATCCCATACGTATCTATCGAAGTTACTAGCATTGCTCTTTCTGTATCTTAAGCCATTTGGAAGATATGCATATTCCCACTTGGATTCCTTATTACTTTCGAAAGATGTCATTTCATTAAATTCATTGTACTTATATACCTCATAAGTATTATTTAATTCATTTTCTGACACTAAATCCTGACTTGGTGAGCCATTTACGCCCTTTGTTATGTAACCTATCTTCTTTAT
>FR888503.1:1795-1970 GCA_000432155.1 Eubacterium sp. CAG:274 | reverse complement strand
GCCACAAAGCTATGATGATATTGTAGTTGAAAGCGAAAAAGACGGGGACAACATTATGGAGGTAATGTATACCTACGGTAATGTTTTGGACTTTGAAAAATGTCTTTTTATGGATATTCTCTGCGATGCAGTTTGTAATGTAGAAGACGGACAAATAAAGGAAGAAATTATAAAA
>FR888503.1:284-1658 GCA_000432155.1 Eubacterium sp. CAG:274 | reverse complement strand
AGTTTAAGGAAATAGTTGAAAAATGTTGGGAAGATATTGCTGAAAATGGTATTGACCAACACAAGTTACAAAGTGTTATAAATTCATATAAGTTCTTTACTATGGAACAGGATTTTGGCTATAAGCCTGTAGGTCTTTTCTACAACTTGCTTTTGCACAGAAGTGTTATGTATGGTCAAGACAACTTTGAACCTATGAAAATGAGCCAGCTCTTTGACGCTATTGAAAAAATAGATGTAAAAGAATTTGTTAAAAAGTATTTATTAGGCAAAGGCTGTTATGGTATTTTACTTGCTGGTTCTAAAAAAAGTGAAGAAGAAGTGCCAGTACCTCCAAAGAATAACGAACCTTTAGAGGAGTACAGAAAAATGGAGGATACATCGGAGGAAGTAGCTAAAATACATTCTATTCAGGTTAGTGAAATAGATAAAAAGGCACTTTATATTCCTTATGAAGTAAATGAGGACAATATTTTTGCACCAGTAAAGTCCAAAGAAATAGTATATGTAGATTTAGTTTTTGATGTTTCCGCTCTTGAAAAAGATGAATTGTCAAGGTTAGGACTTTATAAGTATATTGTAAATGTATTTGATAAAGATGTAGCAACAGATATTGATTTTTATACTGGTGGATTTTCTGCTTACTTCTCAACATTAAAGAGCAAAACAGATTTTGAACCGGTTATAATATTCAAAATAAAGGCTTTAAGAGAAAATATATTTAAGGCATTGGATATATTCAAAAAGGTTATTTGTCAAAAATATACTGACTATGAAAGATTAAAAAATCTTATGGAAGAATATAAGCAGGACTTATATGAAACCTATGAAGAAAGTGGAAACTCTGTAGCCTATAATACTTGTTTGGCTAATATCAGTTCTTGCTATGCCTATGAGGAGGCAGTTGGTGGCATAAATAACTACAATTATGTTTGTGACACAAGGGATATTGAAAAAACAGCAAGAGAAATGGAAAGTTTAGCTGATAAGATATTTACTTCAGCTAATATGTTCTATGTAGTTACAGGCAATAGCTGTGACAAAGAGGCTGTTTCTAGCTATATTGAGGATATTAAGAAAAATATTCCTACAGGAGAGAAGCATCAAAAACTTGTTTTAACACCTGAAAATGAAAACATAGCTTATAGCGTAAATACTAATGTAAGTTACAATGCCATTGGTTGTGTATACAAAAAGGTAAGTGGTGTATTAAGAGTTGCAAAACAGATTGTGACAAGTGAGTATATTTGGGATAATATTAGATTAAAAGGTGGAGCTTACGGTGGTGGCTGTGGCTTTTTAAATGGAAATTATTTTTATATGTATTCATATCGTGACCCTAATGTAAACAAGAGTTATGAAGTGTTTAAAAATG
>FR888503.1:0-213 GCA_000432155.1 Eubacterium sp. CAG:274 | reverse complement strand
ATTTAAACAGATTTATAATAGGTGCTGTAAATGTGGAAGATGCTCCTTTAAAGAATAACAGAATTAACTCTATTGTTTTAAGACGACATTACAATGGAGTAACACAGGAAAGATTGGATTTAAGGCGAGAAGAAATGCTTTCTGTTTCAATTAATGATATAAGGGAAGTGGGTCAGGAACTTACAACAGCTATGGAAAACATAGTAATGTCAA
>FR888502.1:154901-184135 GCA_000432155.1 Eubacterium sp. CAG:274 | reverse complement strand
CCTACCCTGTGTAGTCCCTTGTAAACTGTACTTTATCATACTTAAAATATCATCTGAATGCTTAACCTCTTTCTTAATATCATCAGTGTTTGACTTAATCCCATTAAGAGCATCTTCGCCAGAGTCTGTAGTTGGATTTAACAAATCTTCTGCATTATTCTTAAGCCAATCAGATGCACCTGATATTTTATCTGAAATAGTACTTGAAACCTTGTCGCCGAATTCAACACCCACATTCCATGCTGTGCCATATTCCACTCTTTGTAATGGAACTTCTGGGGCATCTCTGCTTATTGTTATAGCATTTTCATTTTTACCCCACGCAAGTACATTATCCTGTAAACTTGAAAGTCCAGCAGTCCAGTCTGTACCAAAAATTGCATCTATTATCTTTGTAACAACCTTACCTAAATCTAAGAACCAAGAAATAATTTGCCCAATAAGATTTGCTACTGCGTCACCAAAGCTATTAAATCCACCGTTACAAGCATTTAAAATCCACTCTATTATGCCTAAAAATGGAGTAACAAAAATAGACCAAATTATTTGCATTATTCCATTAAGTAAGCCGACTACAGTATTATAAATAAAAGCTCCTGCAACAGCTAAAGCTCCACATATTATACCCAGGGCTGATTGTGCTGCACCGGTTACATCTGCAATCCAATTACATAAAGCTATTAATATAGCTATTAATGCAATAATTAATATAATTATCCAAAATATAGGGCAAGATAAAATAGCTGTATTTAAGCCGTATTGTGCCGCTGTTGCAGCAGCAGTAGCAGACGCTTCTGTTCCTGTTGCGGCAGCATGAGCAAATGAAGCCATACATAATGCTATTTTTACACCTGTGCTAATAAGTTCGATAGCTTTAATAAGTAATAGCCAACCATAGTATATAGCTAAAGCAGCGGCTACACCATATATAATAGGTCCTATGACATTCCAATTTTGAGCTACAAATTCTGCTATATTTCCAATAGCTTCAAAAATATCAATAACCACATCAGCTAAAACAGCTAAAACTTCTATCGCTCCTGTTACAAAATTCTGAAATCCTTCACTATTAGCAAGTTCATTCAGCCTATCTAGTACAGGTTTAAAAGCCATAGTTGCCGTATTTTGAAACTTTGTCCACATTTGTCCCCAAGTCAAAGGCATCTTTTCAAATCTTTCATTTATTTCATCACTTGCTTCAAAAATAGCATTTTTAACAACATCTGCGGTAATCATTCCATCGGCAGCCATTTCTCGTATTTCACCGATAGGTTTTCCTAGATAGTCTGCTATGTTTTGGATAAGGTTTGGAGCATTTTCAAAGATAGAATTTAATTCATCACCTCGAAGTACGCCAGAGCCTAATGCCTGTGATAACTGTAACATAGCATTAGATGCTTCAGTTGTAGTAGCGCCTGCGATTGTCATTTGCTTTTGTACTAAATTAGCAAAAGCAACTACTTCATCTGAACCACTAAAAGCATCTTTTGCATTATTACCAAATCTAGCAACAACAGCGGCGGTATCTGTTAAAGAACCTCTCGCATCTTGTGCAGAAGCATATATTTTTTTAAATAAATCATCTACACTACCTGTTTCATTAAAGTTATCTAAAAGTAAATTTAATCTTGCTTGCGTTTGTGTTACTTCATCTGACAAGCCTAAAACTTGTCCTGCGCCTTTTATACTTAAATACGCAGCAGTAATTCCTTTAAGCTTGCTTAGAAGTCCATTTGTAGCATTAGTTCCTTTTGCAATTTCCTGATTAAATTTACCTTGTTCAGAAACATTATCTCTAATATACCTCTCTGCACTGCTAATATTTGCTACAAGTCTTGCATATTCTGCATTTGCTGTAGCAGGGTCCATATTTGTTAAAGCACTATTTAATCTTGTTTGTACTTGTGTTGCTTGATATAATTGTGTTCTCAAATATTCAAGTCCTGCGTTAGCAGTATCTGAACCAATATTAACTGGGTTATTTTCAATTTGCTGTATTCTTTGCTGTATAGCTGTTAATCTACCCAATGTATTATTTAATTCTGCTGTTTGGTTAGGTCTTAGAACGCTTGCAGAATTACTGTTAATAGTAGATTGTGTCGCAATAAGATTTTCCATTAGGGTATTAGCATTAGCAATTTCTTGATTAAATCTTTCAACCCCAGTGTTTGTAAAAACTAAAGGTCCTACATTTTCAAAATCATAAGTTACTGGAACTTTAACAGGTGGGATGTTCTGAGAAGACTGCTTTAGTGCTTCAATTTGTTCTTGACAAACTTTTGCGGCTGTTTCAGCTTCTTTTAAACATTCTTTTGCCCCTTCAAACGAACTCATATCTATGTCGGCATCTAAAGCAGATTGAATATCATTAATTCCTGAAAGCATTAAGTTCATTGCTGAGTGCATAGATGTAAATGTACTACTAAAATTGTCATATAACTCAATAGAACTTGATATTGTCAATACACTCACCTCTTTTTAGCTTTTTTCATCTTCTTCTTTTGTTTTTCATCTTCTTTTACTTTTCGCTCTACAGCTGCAAAAATAAAAGCTTTTTCTTGCTCATCCATATCAACAAATTCGCAAGGTCTAATATGTAATTCAAACAGACAGTAATATACAAAACTTGCTTCACTGTCTGTTTCTATTAGTTTTTTGCTTCTTCAATTTTTTCATTAATTTCCTTATTATAGCCATTGTACTTCTGAATAAAAGCGGCAAGGTCATCATATTCACCAGGGTTATCTAACATAGCCATTAAAAGGTCCTCTGGTGTGTTTACGCCATAGCTGTCCTGAAGCTCGGCATCATAAAGATTAGGTGTAACTGTAGATGCGACAATCATATCAAGCACATAGGCTTCACCATTAATTCTCTGTCTAAACGCACCAAATTTACCTGGAATAGGCACTTCTTTAATATTCTTTTCTCTTAATTCCTTATTTTCCTTTGTGGTAATATGTCTAAATTCCCATTCTGGACTCTTACCGTTTTCATCAACAATAGATGTTGTTGCAACGCGTCTTACATTTTCCTTTACCACTTTGTTAGCCTTCATAAAAGCATTAAATTTTGACATAATTTTATCCTCCATAATTATAATAAAAACAAATAAGGCAGGCTGTATTAAATAGCCTGCCAAAATATTTAGTTAGCTAAAAAACCATCAAGCTGTTTAAAGCTTTCAGGGATTGAGAAGTCCTCAAATGTACCTTCTATTTCTTCATCAATATATTCGCCATCTGCATCAAACTTAGCAAGAATACCACCGTCAGTATTACAGTCATAAAGTATAACAGTCTGACTTTTTGCAGTAGAAGTTGGGTCATTATTTTCAATTTGCATATCAAAGTATACATCTTCGCCTGTATTCTTATAATCTTCAAGAACTTTTCTAAGCACTGACTGATTGTAGTGCATTGTACCACTAAAAGTGCCTTCCATACCTGTTGACTTGTGTCCGGTCATAATCGCACCAAGCCTTGGTATAGTTGACTTTGCTTTTTCAAGCTTTACTTCCATATCAATCATATTTGCAAAATTATACCTATTCCCATTTAATGTTATAAAACATTTAGCTAATTTTGCTGCAATAGCATCTTTTGCATTCATTGTTATGTTTTTAGCCATTATATTCTAACCTCCTTAATTAACTTTTACAGTCATATATAATTGCTCCATGCAATTTACAACTGTTACAGGTGTATTAACAACAACAGCTTTCTTAACTTCTCCTTGTTCTACAACAACATCTGTATCTGTAAAATCTTCAATAGCTCTAAGAGTTTCAAGATTCTTTAGGTACTTTACAATATCTGCCCAAAGTGCAATTCTACCTGCATTATCGTTAGGCATTACACCAAGATAACGAGTATTAAATATTGTTGCTATATCCATACCGATTTGGTCGCATACTCGCATGGTTTGATTAGAGCAAAATAAATCACTCTTTTCAGATGTTGTTGTAACCAATGAATTAATATCGGTAAGAATTCTATAATCAGAACCTACTTTATGAAGCTTTAATTCACCGTTGTTGATTGCCTGCTCAAGACCTGTCTGTGTGTCAGAGCAAACAGGTGTATATTCTCCATCATATTTTTTATTAGTGCAACTCTTGTTAATTTCACAAGATGACTCTGCACCACCTAACCACCAAATAAGACTTTCAGTATTTTTTTCAGCATCTGTTGTTAAATTTATTACGCCTTCATAATCGGCGGCATAATTATGCACAATGGTCTGAAATTTAATACCTGCTCTATCTCTCATTCTTTTTGTAAAACTTACAAAAAGAGATTTGATTACATCAGAAGTAGAATCACAGATAAGAGTATTAAAAGAATAACTTTCTATAGCAGATAAAAAGCTTTGATAACTTGAGCCTGTAGCCTTTATTGCCATACCACCAGTTAAAAAAGTTCCTGATGTTTCTTTTAAAGATGCGCTACGCTTCCAAAACACAAAATCATTATCGACTAATTTATCTATTCCACTAACAGTCTGCTTATCTACAAGAGTATCTGAAATAGCACCGTCGTATACTATTTCAATTTTAGATATTCTTATCTTACTTACACCATATACATAAATATCTTTTGTTGCTTCATCATCAGCTGTAATTGTAAAAGTTGCAACATCTCCGCGTACTTGTGAGTCAACTGTTGCGGGATTTGCACCGTCTGAGAAAATTTTAACAGCACCTTGTGTGTTATTAATACAAGTAACTTTAATCTTACAAGGAACAACCAAATTTGCAAAACATAAAGCCCTACTGCTAGGCTTACCATTTTCATCAATATCTGTACCTTCTCTTACCTCATCAATCCAGCAAGACCAAGGGTTATTACCATCTGAATTATCCTGTTGTATAGCGGCTTTTCCACCAACATTTATAATATCAGGAAATGCACTTGCAATAGTAGGTGTTGTATTTCCGGTTTTTGCATTTCCAAAATCATAAAGTTTATTAGATTCAACATTCTTATCTACGCTACGCATATAAGTACACACATCATACAAATCAGTTTTATCTGCATTCTTTGCAACGGTATAAAAAATATCATTTCCTCTTGTACCTGGGCATTTTGCAGAAGCAAGTTCAGCACTTGCAGAGCCGCCACTATTTACTCTATAAAAATAGCATTTTTGTGCATTCTTAAATAAATCTCTATAAGGCTTCATTGCATCATCTGTATATGGATAACCAAATATTTTTAGTGAATTTTTTTCAAATTCTTCTGCTGTTAATTCAATAACTTCATCTTCAACACCCCAATTAAGATTTAATGGTGCAGCACACACACCTCTTTCTCCAAATACAACACCTGTATTTGATGTTGATATAAAGTTGATATACGCACCTGGTAAAACCTTATTCTGGGTTACAAAAGTACCTCCACCTAAAGCCATACTTACACCTCACTCTCTAAAAATTCTTTAAGTAACTGGTCTACTTCGCTAAAAGTATATTTACGATTGCCTAATATCGTATTTAACACATCAATGTATTTTAAATACTTTTTACTCGCTGTAATTTGTTCTTTAGAATAACTTGCTTCTGCTTCTATTACAGCTTCGATTGGCTTTTCTTCAGTAGCTTCAATTGAGTTTAATGCTGTAGTTTCCACAGCTGTAGATTTTCTAGTTGCCATTTTTTATCATTCCTTTCTGTATAAGAATTTCCATTTTTTCAACATCATTTTCAACAATGACGAATATATCATAGTTTATTGTTAATGTTAAAACACCATCATAAATATTTGTATCAATACCTTTTCCTAATAACGGTTCAGAGTCAAGTTCTATGAATTCAAGTGCTTTATACATTCTATCTATAACACTAAAACATTCTGCTCTATAGTCCTTAGACTTAGGAAAATACTGAATTGCAAATTGATTTTCTCTATAATAACGATTTCCACAAAACCTAGTTATTTTAGGATTTATGCACTGAACAAAAAAGCAAGGTTCTCTCAAACCTTGCTCTACATCTTCTGTATAAATGTTGTATTCTTCGCCAAACTCACTATAGAGGGCTTGGCTTATCCCTTTAATAATCTTATTAATCATAACGCATCACCTGATTAAGGAAGTTTCGCACACGCCTTTCAAGTACCGCAGGAGTAAGTTTATCCACTTCTTTTGTCGATATAGTCAACATAAACTTTCCAGGTACCCATTTTCTGTGATTCACAGTTCTGTGTCCATATTCAACATAGGCAGCATATTCAAGATTATTACTTACGATTACCTTATAACAATTACCTGTACGCGTAATACTTGATACAGTCCAAGCTCTTCTAAGGTCACCAGTATCAACTGGAGTTCGAAGTTTAGCTCTTGCTAATACCTCAGCACCTAAATCATTTATACAGCGTTCAATCATAGCTTTAGCTTTGATTTCTTGCTTTTCTAAATGTTTTGCAAATTTTTTTAATTCACTAAAATCGCATCTACCGGTCTTTGCCATAATTTAACCCCACCTTTCAAATATTTCCAGAGCTACTTCTTGATGGGTTGCATACATAGCAGGTACCCCAGAGCTTTTATAAATGCCTTCGCGATTATTTTGATTAACAACTATTTTTGAGCCAGGTGGTATAGTCAAATCGGGTGACATAAAAAGCTTTATATTTTGTACTTTTTCTTGTACTGTATCATTATTTTTAGTTGTAGGTGATGTGGTTTCAAAAGAAATTCTACAAGGTTGATTTTCAATAATCATCTGCTCAATTTGCCTTGTTTGTTTTGTATCTTCATCTCGAATATTATTAAGCTCATATACTGAGCAAGTTCCAGTGTACAAACTTTCTATATGTTTTCTTGCAGAATTAAAAACACTCATTCTTACCACCTTAACTTTCTAAATGCGATAAGTTCGGCATCTCTATTGCAGAGCCTATCTAATAAAGTAATATATCTTGAAGCTGCACTTGTATTATTATCATAAGTGTAACCTACACTTGTGTCCCCTTCGGATATATTACTTATTCTTCCTGCGTTAAAGTCAATGTTATCACAAACATTTTCACCAACACTAGACTTAGTTCTTAATAGTGTACCTGCCGCAATATCAACAGCAACAAAATAAAGTTCGGGTGGTATAACAGTAATATTACAAAAATTCTTTATATACTGCTCTGCTCCATTTATCGCAAATTGAATAAGCACTAAATCACTATCATTAACATTATAGCCTAATGATTTAAGTTTCTCAGTTACATCACATTCTTTAATCACATAATCACCCTAACTTATGCTTAAAAGCAACAATTCTAATCTGCTTAGGTTCATATACTCTTTCCCAGTTTTGAGCATTAGCAAGCTCTGTTCTAGTAGGTGTTTCAACATTAGCTCTAACTGCGTTAGTCCACTTAATACCACGTGGATGTAAGATAAACGCACTTCTATTAATAAGATAATCAACACCAGAGCCTTTCTTCTTGTCTCTGTCAATTTCTGTTGCTATGTGACCTACTGGGTTACCTTCGCCGTAGGCAATAGCACCGTCACCAAATAAATATGTTGTGTATACACCATCAACAACCGGACAACTATCATCAACAATAACTCGTCTGCCCTGGTATGTATCAAATTCAAGTTCAGATGATGCCTTGACTGTTTCAATCAAATCTAACTTTCTTAAATATGACTTAGTAGCAGAGTGCATAGCAACAGCTGTGAGCTGACTCTGTGCGTCACCAAGAAGCTGACAAGCATCTACAAAAGACTTACCTTCTATAATTGCAGCTGCTGTCTTAGACTTAGAAATATCAAGAATATGGTCTGCAAGAGGTGTAACTGTTTCAGAACTGCCGTTTGTATAAGTACCAAACACACCATTTAAAATTGCAATAAGCTCTTTCTGCTTATCTCTTGCCCAGAAGCCTGCAACCAAATCACCGATAGCCATCATTGGGTCCTTACCGGATAATGCTGCTGAGAGGTCTGTTGCTGCCCACATCTTCGCTCTGCGAATAGTTGTTGATACATCTTTGTTTGATGTAATCTTGTTTGGTGTTAAATCAGCATCTTCAATAATAGGTTCTGATTCACCCTGTAAATCTTCAAAGAAAGGCATGTTGTGAATTGGTGCTGCCTCACTTGCTAACTGATTAAATTCCTGATTATTTGTTACTATACCGCTGTTAAAAAGAGCTGATAACTCCATTGTTCTATTTACAACATATGGGTTAAAAAGCTCTGGTACAATAACATCACTTAATTTTGTAATTGCCATACTCAATTACTCCTTTCCTATTTTAAAAATTAATTTCTACTCCTGCCGCAGTAGCCATTTCTCTTGCTTGTGCAGGATTTTCCTTTAAAAGTTTACCCTGTTCTGTTAAATTGAAAGTTTCTTTTGCAAAAGGATTTACATTACTACCCTGACCTCCAGCCGGCTCATAAATTGGCTGTGTCTGTTTAAATAAATGTGCCATAGACGCATCTTCTTTAAAAGTCTTAACAATCTCAGTAACGCCAACAGGTTCTCCCTTATCATCAAAGCTAAACTTATCAACTCCACCTTGCTTGTAAATAACATAGTCTGGGTCAATTACACCTTCCTTAACTAACAGCTCTTTTACAGCATAAGTTTTCTTAAACTTGTCCGCTTCTGCTTGAAGGTTTGTAATTGTTGTTTTATAGCCTGCTATTTCAGTCTGTAAAGCTTCATTGTCTTTATTGTCTTTCTTTAATGCTGTAATAGTGCTATTCGCAGTTTTTAACTGTGTATCTACATTATTTTTTTCACTTTCTAAAGCGTCATACTTAGCCTTGCTGACATATTCGCCTGTACTTAAATTAGCCAGTTTTACCTGTTTGTCTTTGTTCTCAGAATTATACGCGTCAATAATTCCTTTAAACTCCTCGTACTTTTCACCTAATACTTCCTTCAAAAATAACATATTATTACCTCCTATATCTTGTTTTTATATGTGGTGTCGCCACGGATATATACAGTAGTTTATATCTCCTACTGCAAGAGAATATTAAACCTTTTAAATGTCTTGCTTAGGACGAAAAAAGGAAATAAGCTGTGACACTCATTTCCTTTGCTGACTAAATTATTTATAGTTACATTTATTTAAAGTGGTTTGGTCGCAACCTCCCCACTAGGTTTAGCCCTCAGGCATCGCCGTAATTCCTATCATAAAAATTAGTTATAACTAGCCCAACGGAATCACATCCTTTCAAATATTTAACATCTCACAAAATACCTGACTTTATTTTTCTTTCTTAGCCTCTAACATAAAGTTTATCATAGCACTTATACCACCTACTACAGCGTCTCTTAAGGCATCCATAGATTCAGTTGTATAAACCAACCCTTCACTTCCACCACCTAATAAATCTATTTTTTCAAAGTAAGCTCTAATTTCAAGCATAGCTATGTATTTTTCCATTGTTTCAAGCTGTGCTTCATAAATTCCTCGTGTACAATCTGGCGTAAAGCCCAAAGTACCATTGTCCCACTTTTCCAACATTGCCTTAAGATTTTTATATCTATTAACCAGCTGATAATATTCAGCCTTAAATCTTTCCTTGTAATCTTCACTTAACATCATTTTTGCAGTTTCTTCCAATGTTAAAATCTTTTCCATGTCTTTTCCTCCATTTAACTTTTTCAGGTAACAAAAAAGGACAGCTTTAAACTGTCCTAATCTGCTTATTTATTGTGTTTTTCTAACTTGCCTGTAAGTTTTATTTGTTTTTATTTTTATCATCTTTAAGATTTTTATGGTCTCCGCAGTATGCGTACACAATCGAAGCGGCAACGGCTGAAAATAAAATTATAGAGCTAATCTCTTTAAGAATGTATAAACAAAATAAAAAAGTCTGCATAATTTTTCTCTCCTTTACATTAAAAAGCACCTAACATTATCTGTTAAGTGCTCTAACATCACTTTAGAAGTCCACAGTTAAATACCTCTTATCGTGCCTTTAATTTCTTTATCTTTAGGACAATAAACTTCAGAAGAATTCCCAAATTTATAATACTTTAATTCAGAACCACAACGAGGGCATATTACTCTTTTTCCTGGGGCTTCAAGTTTTGCAACTACTGCGTTTTTTTCACTATTAGTCATAGCCATAAATTAACAACCTCGCTTTTTTATTATACTTAACTGTCACGCCAGCCTCTTTTGCTCTATCGTAAGCGTCTATCATAAGGCTACGCCTTTCAGCATCACTTAAATTAGGCGCATTTATTGCAGCATCATAACTTGCTTTAAATTCATCTCTCCAGTCATCAATTCTGAATTTTGATGGGTGGTTTTTATAATGCCCATAATATTCGTGTGCCAAAACAGCTCTTTGTGACATTAAATCTCTATTATATGTAGAATTAATGTCTGGCAAAATATCACCTCTAACATTTATAATACCTTGTATATCGCTGAAACCCGTTCTACCGCCTTCATTAAATCTAAGTACCTCAATAGGTATATTTAGCTCAGAAGAGTATTCTTTTATTTCATTAATTTCAGAATCTGTTAAAATATGAGAAGGGCTTGTTCTTAGTCTATTAGACATTCTTCTTTCTGATTTTATTATATCATCATTATTTGCACTTGTAAACTTATCATTACTAACAAATTTTTCCTTCCAATCTGTGTATGACATATCATCAATATAGATAGTCTTACCAGTTTCAGGGTCCCTTGCAGCTCTTTTTCTACCTTGCTTAAGTAGCTCGTCTGTGACTTCCGGTATTGTAGTACCTCGGCAACGCGGATGAAAAGGAGGTGCTGTTATCCCTATTTCAAAGTCATCTCTATTAAAGATTTTACTATCCATATCAGCACACATATCACAAGTTTTACCATCTAGTGTTTCTAATACACTATACTTTTCAACTCCTAATTCATCATAGCTATCCATTTCTGCCCTTGTACATATCTGGGCTGTTTCAGTACGAATAAGAGTATTGCAAGCTGATTGGGCTACATTGCTTTCATAACTTAATTGTCTTGCAAGCTTTTTAGGGTCTGTACCTCTAACGCACCAATCTGTTAAAGCTTGTTGAAGTTTATTTGTCAATTTAGGTCTGTAAGTACCCCATATTCTTTCAGAGAAGTTTGTACCGTCAATAGCCCAAGGCTTTTCAAGTATCAATTTAAGTCTGCGTTCATCTACTTGTGCAAAACTAAATCCCACACCAATACCTTTTTGTACTTCAAATGCCGTTCTATAATAAACATCTTTATACACATTTGATAGCGTTTGTGTGACATTTTCTGTAATATCGGCAAATGCTTTATCACAAAATAACATCATTTGCATTTTAATAGCATCAAGTCTAGTGATGTGATATTTTGCACTTGCGTTTTCAAGTTCTTTGTCCCAGTTTCCCAAGTAGCTGTTAGCATAGCCTTTTCTTATGTATTCTTCAACATCCCATCCAAGTTCTTTTAGCTCTTTATTTGTAATAGCTTTTTTGGCTTCAGCTAAAGTCATATTGTTATTATCAGCAAAACGCTTTAACCAGTATGTAATGTCTTTATCAATTTGAATGATTGCATCATCTATTAATTTCATAGATTCGGCTACGCACTTTTGGGCTTCTGCATTGGACCTTTCTTCTAAAGCTTTAAATCTTTTAGCCCAATATTCATTATTCTTCATCATTCTTCCTCGCTAGTTTGTGGAAAACCGTAATCGCCTACTTTTTCATTAGTTTCTTTTTTTAATTCAGCAATTTCCTTTTCGGCATCGTCAACCCAAGGATGATTTTGAAGAACGGTCTTCTGTGAAATAATGCCTGTACTTTTTGATGCAATATCTGCAAGTTCAGTATCATTCGTGATGCTATTTCTTGTCCATACTTGGTTAATTTCATTACACTGTATATTTGCGTGTCTGCAAATAGCTCTTACAAGCTCTGCAAAACCTAATCTAAATTCTGTTTCAGTAAGTCCACTTTTCAACTCTAACAAAGAATATAAATACTTTAAAGCTACACCACTTGCGTTGCCAAAATTCGATGGTTCAGGGTCTACTGCCTGTCCCTGTTCAAATATTGCCTTACGGGATATGCTCAATAATTCTTTTCTTGCTTCAACCGGTATGTCTATAGTAAGTGTTTTTAAATCACCTTTACCATCAATATTTTCGTCTAGCTTAATGGTTTTGTATTTCTTTAAATTACCGAGAAATTCGCTTAAACTTTCACCCGCATAGCCACTTAGAATAAATATAATCTCTTGAATATCTTCTAAATCGTTTATAAAGCCACTGTACACTTTGTCATAAGTATCAATATGTCCCTTTATAGGCTCTAAGTCACTTGTATGATTATCGTTGTTGGCAAAACTTATGAAAGGAACTTGACCAAAATTATGATTAAGTACATTTGTATATGCCCTTGGAATATCAAAACCAATAGGGTATCTTGCAAGCTCCATAAGTCTATCAAGTCCTTCATTTACATATCGTTTATATGTAGCACACTCAGTTTCAGTCCATATCTCGTAAACCATATAATGTCTGCCGGTTTCTTCTTCTAATTCCATATACACTCTTAAAACACTTATGAGCTTCTTCTCTAAATCGTTATTATAGACTGGAATTATTTCTTTGCTGTCTATAACTGCCCATCTAAATCTATTTTTATCATCAATCCAATAATGAACCCAAGCTATACCGGCATTTGCAGAATTAACACATAGCTTTTTACAGTTTTTTGCGTAGGCATCGCCTAAAACAGACTGAATGTATTTATTACTAGAGCTATTACCTATATCAATCACGGGTGGGTATGTAAACATATAGCCTGCTTTTTGATTAACAATCAAGCTATAGAAACTGCTACAAATTCTATTGTCTGCATTTCTTACAGCTTCTGTTTCTGCATCTTTTTTCTTACCAAAAAGAATATCGTTTTTGTTTCTGTAATACCTTTCAGCTATTGTTGCTTTAGAAACAAAATTGCTATGCCCTAAAGTATATTTTTTTATAAGCTCAATAGCTACAGTCAAGTCCATTTTATCACCTCATCATTTTAAGAATTTTATTCCAGTTTTATTTCTCATATAATCGCGAAGAGCGTATCTTACTGCATCTATGCTGTGATTATCTCTGTCAGGGTAATCAGATTTAAAATTATCATTACTATCTTTTTCATACTCATAACCTAGAAACTCTCTAGCTGTATTAGGGCATCTTTCTTGGTCAATTACAATTTCTTCTAAATCTTGTAAAAATTTAATACCATAATTAACACTATCCGGACCCTTTTTTACACCTTTTATATTTAAGCCTAAAGCTTTAAATTCTGCTATTGTTCTTGGCTCTGCACTATCACCCATTACCAGACAATTATCTTTATTCTGTCGCATAATAGCATCAACGGCTAGCCTATTTGACAGTCCAACTTTATGTATTTCAAAGAATATATATAATCTTCTTCTAGTTCTATCAAAATGACATTCTGTATAGTGGAGTGGGTCAACAGCATATCCGAAGTCAACAGCTCTTTTTATATGGTCAAAATTATTTACTTCATCATTTGATATTTTTCTAATTGTAATATTAGTAAATATTTCTCCACCTGTTCCTCTTACCTCACCTAAATATTCGTGAGCATAGGCATCATAATTGACGGCTTTTAAATGCTCGGCTTCAATAAAAAACTGTTCACCAAGCCATTTTTTAGGTACTGTTAAATAACTACTGTGATGTACAACTCTGTCTTTTCTTTCTTCTAAAATTTCATTATTTACCCAATTTCTCTGTGACCTGGGCGGATTATATGAATAAAAAACAACAAAATTTTCGCCACCTCTCATGAGAGACTGATTTATTGTTCTTATTTCTTCCATTCCATTGAATTCATCAACTTCTTCGTACCATATATATTTACAATAACCTGTTTTAAATTTTGTAGATTTAATTTTTTTAGGCTTATCTGCACCTCTAAAAATTATTCTTTGCTTGCCATATACAAGCTCTAACGGACTAAGCTTGACTTGCCAGTATTGTTCAACACCTAATACTTGTATAGCCCATAAAAGCTGTTCAAACACACTATCTTTAAGATATTGTCCTACCTTTCTTATAGCTACTGCATTAGCGTTACTGTCACTCATCATTCCTAGCACAATTTCTATACTCGTAAATGATGATTTTGTACTGCCTCTGCCGCCTTTGAGCCAATAATGAGTATATTTATTAGCTTTAAGACAATTATGAATATTATAAAAGGATGGTGCAATTAAGCTAGATAACCTAGCCATTTGCATCATCCTTTGGTATATCATCTGTTATCACAACTTTAGCGTTCCCGTCAACTTCAAGCTTATCTGTAAACAAGCCGTATCTCTTACCAAGTAACTCCGCCGCTTTAAGTTTCTCTTTTTCATCTGGCTTTTTCTGCACAGCTCTCGCCTCGGAATATCCATCGCCTATACCCTCAACAACGATTACTTCAGCGGAAGACACACCTCGTAATACACTAGTCAGGTATTCCATAACCTCTTCTGCACTTGCTATCTTTTTTGAGCTAAGCTCGGCCAGTTTTCCATCAACATATTGTCTAACGCTAGCCTTTGCTAAAAGCTTGTTTGCTAAAACACCCGCAGATTTATTATTTTTAACATTAGGATACGCGGCCATATATGCTCGAGTACCATTGCAATCTATAAGCCATTCATCTGCAAATTTCTTTTCTTTTGGCGTCATAGAATCACCTGCCTTTCTTATTAAACATAAAAAAAAAGACTAAACAAGAAGTATATAGGGATTTAATTTATATAACCTACAATAGGTAGTGATATTAAATATATATCATAGCCAACTATATTGCAGGCCGTCTCGTTTAGTCTTTTAACATTTTATATTATATCATAAGTCATATGTGGCTTAAAATGGCTTCTTTCGCTTTTTGAGAAATATTTTTAAGTGCTTTACCATGAAGCCTAAGTGTCCATCGATAAGAGTGCTCTAATAGTAATGCAATTTCTTCCCACTTCATTTCATATATATATCGTGCTTCCAAAATCTGTCGTAAGTCTTCATTATCAAGCAAGTTAATAGCTTCTTGAATCAGAAGTCTATCTCTTTTTATTTGCTCAATTTCTTTTTGTATATCTTCCTCCATAACTATAATTGCAGTAGAACAATTTTCGATTTTACTTGATACTGTCCTTGTATATGCAGATGCTTCTTTTATTGTTGCTGTAACAGAATACTCCAAATCTCTATAATGCTGAATTTGTTTCTGTTTCAACTTAATACGCTGCTCATAGTGCTTACATCTATTAAGAAAGTTCTTTGGGTCTTCTGTCAGTTCTGTTAACTGTTCTAATGTCACTACACTACCTCCTTTATTCTTGCTTTTAATGCTTCAAGCAAAGCATTCTGCCTTTTATCCTTTTCCGTTAATACTTGGTCGAATACCCACATATCAGCCGTATTCTTCATAAGTAAATGATGTATCAAGACAGTCTCCTTCTGCCCCATACGATGAACTCGCTTATTTGCCTGCTGATAAAGCTCTAAGCTACAAGGTAACCCATACCAAATCACAATATGTCCGCCGAACTGTAAATTTAAACCGTGTCCAGCACTTGCTGGGTGCGCTAACAGCAAAGGTATGTTTCCTGCATTCCACTCTTTAACTGCCATATCTTTTTTAACATCAACAGCCTCTGGATGCCTCTCCAGTATTCTGTCGCGTTCGTGTTTATAAGAATAAAACAATAAAACTGGTTGTCCATTAGCTTCTTCAATTAAAACATCTAAAGCGTCAAGCTTTTCATTATGTAAAAGCTTAGTATTTCCGTTTTCGTCATAAGCTGCTCCTCCTGCTACCTGTAACAGCTTGTTTACCAATATAGCGGCTGAGCCCGCGTCAATATCTCCGTCTGCGTAAGGTAAAATCATATCTCTCTCTAATTTTTTGTATAAGTCCATAGTAGCCTTTGAGGTTTCTATCTCATGCCTAATATCAAGGCGCTCTGGAAGCTGTAAAAAATCCGCTGTTTTCATACTTATACATAAATGACCAAGCTTTTGATAAATTTCCTCTTCTGCACCGTCTTTAGTCTTCCAAGAAAATATTGTTGTCGCATTCCTTTTGTCTGGTACAAACCATTTTTCTCTATAACTTGTTATCGTTTTGCCGAGCGTTTCTCCACCGTCAAGCAAATACATCTGAGACCATAAATCCAGTAAGCCGTTAGGCGAAGGCGTTCCAGTAAGTCCTACAATCCTTCTAATATAAGGTCTTACCTTTTTTAAGGCTTTAAACCTCTGGGCTTTGCTGGATTTAAAGCTCGACAACTCATCAATAACAACCATATCAAAAGGCCATTTCTTTTTATAGTGTTCTACAAGCCATTGAACGTTCTCGCGATTTACAATATATAGTTCGGCGTCTTTATCAAGTGCATTAAGGCGGCTCTCTTTATTGCCAAGCACCAAAGAAATTGTAATGTGTTTCAGATGGTCCCACTTTTCTACTTCAGCCGGCCAAGTCTCTATTGCAGGTTTAAGTGGCGCAATGACTAAAACCTTTCTCACCGAAAAATAATCATAGACTAAACGCTCTATCGCTGTAAGAGTTATAGCTGTCTTTCCCATACCCATATCCAACAATAAACCAAGTTCAGGTTGTTCTATTATTTTGTCAATACAATATTGCTGGTAATACTTAGCTTCAAATTTCATTTTCTATTCTCGCTTTCAAATCTTCCATACTATTGATACACCACACTTTACAGTCGAGTGCTTCTAACACTCTCGCAATTTTCTTCTGCCTCTCACTCAAGCCATTTTTTCTACCAGGCCTTTTCAGTTCAATAAATATCACTTTTCCACCAGGTAAAATACAAATCCTATCTGGAACACCTGTTTCACCCGGACTTACCCATTTAAAAGCTTGACCACCTAAAGACTTGATGTATTTTCTCACTGCTTGCTCTAATGTACTTTCAAGCATATTTATCTCCTTTTTTCAGTCGTCAGCAGTTACAGCAGTAAAAACCTATAAACTTTTAAAATTAAGATTAGAGAATAAATATTAAGCATTTATATTGTATTTAATTCTCTATTTTTATTTTTAAAACTTATATATAAAAAGCTGCTGTAACTGCTGATAATCTTTTCTAAGCCTTCTATACACTGACCTAGAACTATCAGCTGAAGCGTCAGCAAGTCATTTTTATCTGCTGACTCTGCTGACGCTTAAATCAGCAGTTACAGCAGAAAATTTGATTTGCTGACAAAACTGCTGACAATAAAATCTTAAGAAAATTTATCTCGTACAAAGGCTCGTTGCCTACCATAAATACCACAATTAACAGAACTGTAAATTTTCCAACCAGGTACTTGCCTAAGTATGTTGTTTATCTCTCGCGCCTGCATTGGAGTAAATCCTTTTGGGTCACCTCTAAAAAGTTCTTGCCATATTTCTATAGCGCATACGCGGGTCCTCACTTCGGTACCTTCTTCCATTTCTCCGAAGCCACCACTCAAAAACAACAGCCTTTTATCAAGTTCCATAGTATCCCAATTTTTAGGCAATAACATATTTAAGAAATTCTCTACAAGCCCTTGCTTGCCATTCATTTCTGTATGCTCTTCCTGTACCCTGCGAGCCATAGCCTCAACTTTTTCACTGAGGTACCATATCTCACCAGCTTTATACCTTATAACGGCCTCAGCCCAAATTTGGTCTACAATTTCTTCCGTTAAAGCACTGCCAAGTTGCTTTCCTTTCTCTGTAACAACCACTGGCCAGAAACGTCTGCCGCCAGTTGGGTCTCTTAAAAATTCAGCATCATTAGTTGTGCCAAAAAAGGCACACTGCCTAGGGTGCTCCTGAGTTCGGCGCGCGTATGCTGCTCGAAAGCTGTCGGTCTGTTTAGATGTAAACTGCTTAATCTGTTCAAGCTCAGCTTTGCGTGTAGCAGCCATTTCTCCCATCTCAATTATCCAATGCCCTTGCAACTGCTCATAGGCATCTTTACCCGTTACAGTATAAAGTGAATCGGAAAACCAAGATTTACCAAGTTTTGCAAGAGTAGTTGATTTTCTGCAACCCTGAGGGCCCACTAATACAAGTATGTGGTCATGCTTGCAGCCAGGTGAATATATTCTTGCTACTGCACCGATTAAAGATTTACGAGTAACTTCTCTTATATACTCGTTATCCTCTGCGTCAAGGTAGTCAATAAATAAAGTATCTAGCCTGTTTAGCCCGTCCCATTTAAGGCTCTCAAGGTATTCTTTGACTGGATGTCTCTTACAAGACAGCATGGCAAGCTCAACAGCATCTCTTACTTTTACATTACTTACTATTTTATAAGTTTGCTCTAAGTGTCTTCTTAAGCCCGAGTCGTCTGAGTCCCCCCAGCAGTCACTTGTTCTCATTGCGAACTTTTCCCACGGCAAATCTCCGCAGACAATAGGTCGCTCCTTAAAAGCATCATAATAATACTTACCCTTAAGGTTAGGGTCATTTAGCATAATTAGATACGCATTGTCAATGGTTGCAGCAAAGTCACCTTTTGAATTCATCGTCATTTTACTAAGCCAATCTGTATCAGCATCTTCAGACTCGTCCCACTGCTCCGATAATTCTTTCAGTTTAGTAAGTGCTAAATCGTTTCTTACTGCTACATCGGCAATTGCCATATCTGACATCGCTTTATATGATGGCATACGATTAACTGGCGTGCCGGGTAATATATCCATATCCATATCACCGAAGGTATGCAAGCGAACTAAGTCAAAAGCATTACAAAGCTTACCTCCTATGGGGTCTGTACCATGGTGTGAAAAGGCGAATTTACCATTTTCATATATGACAAGGCCACCCACTGTAGACCCTCCTGTATACGTATATCTGTCTTCACCGCACTTGACGTATACCTCAGGCAAAAAGTTTTCTATTGCGTCTTCGATAGAATACACACGGCAAAAGGCCCCCACAATACCTTTCTTCTCAGTTGGGTCTTCTTGCTTCTTAGATAGCCTTTGTATTATATCCTGTTTTCTGCTTGACACCGGCCACTCTGAAGGGTCTCGCCAATCATGATAACGGCTAAGCTGCTCATCAACATCAAGCCACGGACCATCAGAGACCTCGTAAATATATTCGGCATCAAGTGAAGCACTCGGCCAATACATTAATCTGTGAGGTTCATAGGTTGTATCATCGCACATATCAATACCAATGTCGCTTGCTACGCGTCTTGCGACTGCTGTATATTCATCTGGCGTCACTTGTCTTGATAAAGGAATTACAAGCCTTAGCCTTGGAGCTCTTGGCGTATGCGAATGCGTACTATATAAAACAGCGGCACAGCCTATAACCAGCTCAACAGTTTCCCAAGGATTATCCTTGGGTGTAACATAGTCTAAATCAAGGGTTAACAAGCGCCTTTGTACTATAGCTTCAGCCTTGCGATGGCCACCTTTTAAGCGTCCACCAACAAAGCCTCCGACGTCTTTTATATCGTCTCTTTTAGCTTTAGCAAGAGTTTTATACTCTGCTTGATTTTCGGGTGTCCTTGTAACAATTTGAAGTTTGTCAACAAGGGCACTCCATAATATATCTTCATTTTTCCAATTGACTGATTTTCTTGAGCTACCCGTTGCAATGTTAACCAGTCCATCATATTTTAAGGCAGTCACTGTATAACAACCTTTGCTATGCCCGCATTTTTAATCATACGGTCACACATATTACAAGGTGCCACAGCAATAGAGTCTGTGGTACAAGCAAGGTAAAGGGTAGCTCCTTGCATTTCCCTTCTTGACGCACTTATTATAGCATTTTGCTCAGCGTGAACAGCTACGCAAGTACCGTACTTATTCCCGTGTAATATAGCCGCCAATGAGCCTATCGGCTTTTCGTGTGTATCTCTCCAGCATACACCAGCGGTGCAACAATCAGCTTCACCTCTTGGCGCACCGTTATAGCCTGTGGCTATAATCTCATCATTATTGACTATAACAGCCCCATACTTTTTGTGTAAGCAAGTTGACCTCTGAGCAACGGCTCTTGCAATATCTAAGTAATAAGTATCTTTATCTGGTCGCATATACTCACCTCCCAGAAGCACCAAAAGCAGTATTATCTCGTGTGTCGCCCACGCTTTTCACAAATTCAGCAAGCACTATAGGCATTATAACAAGCTGGCCAATTCTGTCGCCAGTCATAACGTAATAATCTTTATTACTTACATTTGAGATAATTGCATGAATTTCTCCCGTATAGCCTGAGTCTATAGGTGGAAGCTCGCAAACAATACCTTTTGAGCTTAAACCGGAACGCGGAAATATAAAACCTGCAAAACCATCAGGTAATTCTAAGCCAAAGCCTAATGGAATCTTAACAGTTTCACCTGGATGTATGTTATAGCTTGATGTAGCGAATACATCAGCTCCTGCGTCATTGTAATGAGCCCTAAATGGTAGTCTGCTTTCTGCTATACCGTAGTCAATGATTTTTACTTTCATATTTTTTGTGCCTCCTCTTTAGTAAGCAACGGAAAATCTTCCTTCAAAATATCAGTTGGAGTTATATTCATCTTAATAGGATTCTTACAACTCATTTTACCCTCCTCACAATAACCGTTCATACAGAATGGGCCTGCGTTTGCAAATAAAGCTGGACTAATATTATAAAGCTGCTCCCATATTTTAAGCATTATATAGCGTGTCTCATCTGTGTTTCTGCGGCATACTCTTTGCTGTATCATATGCTTCCACTGAAAAGGGGTAGCACTTATAATAAGCGTATTTCTCATTCCCTGTGGGGCTAAGTATCCCGCGCTATCATTACCACAAATTTCGGCAACATGTGTATATTCTTTCATAGCAAACATATTTGTCAACTTATAAAGTTCTACAACTTCGTCGCCTGCTTCAAGCATTTTATAAGGTACCACAAAATCAGAGCTACCTGAATAGTCGCTATACTGCAAGCTTGCCGACATAAACTTAACTTCATTCTGATGCCTTGTTATCTGAGCTAAAAATCTTCTTGAAGCTCCCGTAATAACTACATTAATAACGCCTAGCTTCTGAAGTGTATAGTGTGGTAAAGCCGCAAGAACCTTAACCGTACTTTTCGTGTAGTCCTTTTCATATAAGTTCATAAAATCATCAAGGTTCTTAATATTATGTCCTCTTTGAGTCAATCTCGCAGAACACACAAGCATTTTCTCAGCATTCGCAATTTCATCGGGGTTAAGCACCCTTGTTTCTATTTTTCTCATTAAGTTGCTCCTCCTCAACAATAGCTCTCAACAATATTAAGTAACAAATACTGTCCGTTATTTTTTCATTCCAACGGTCAATATCATAAGTCTGCCCATCTGTACACATATCAGATACAGAAACAAGATGCTTTGAGAGCATACCAAACAACGCCGCTTTCGGTGTCGTATTCATAAGAACAGCGGCCTTTTTAAAAGCTCTTAATCTATCTGTTAGCGCATCTATATTCAAAGTAACCTGTCCGTCAGGTTGTACAAGTAAGTCATCTTCATCAAATACGTCTGCGTATTCAATTCCTTTCTTAACCAATGTGCCTTTACACAAGGTAAGCTGTGTATCAACCACAGCATTAAAGTCTTTCATATTCACAAAATATCAATCCTTTCGATAGTATTCACATTCATAGGCGTCTGCCCTTAAAGGTAATTCTTTGGCCCAATCAATAGTCTCTGACATAATTGCGCCAAGTTCCTTCGCTGAGCTTACACCGATAGGTACTTCACATATAACTTCATCGTGCACGTGAAATACTACAGGAAAACCAGCTTTTTCCAGTCTGTCTATTGCCATAGCAAGACAATCTCTCGCGGTAGCCTGCACCATGTTCTCAACAAGCTTAGGTCCATACGACTCAATACGTCCCCAAGCCCCGGAGGTTTGAAGTGTTCCTTCATAAGTAATATTGCCATCAATAATCGCAGGCTTTGCATAGCTAAGCTCACGACCATTAGGCAATACAAGTTTAAGTAAAGGACCTTTTTTATAAAAACCCATTCCGTGTGGAAGTATTGTGGGTTCCTGTGTCTGAATAGTTCTTCTAGCGGCAGCATCTGTATCCCACCAAAGCTTTGTTATGGCAGGATTTGCAGCACGCCAGCTATTTACTAATGGCTTAAGTTCAGACTCCTCAATACCCATATCAAGTGCACCCATTGACTTAAGAGCACCAACACTGCCGCCATAACCGAGGGCAAGCTCAGCGATTTTCCCTTTTTGTCGCATAGGATTTCCTTTTTTTACGCTGCCTGGTGGTAAATGAAACATCTGTTCTGCTGAAGACTCATATATTTTACCGTGGGTATTAAACACTTCCATGCGCCAGCTCTCATTAGCTAACCAAGCAAGCACTCTCGCCTCAATGGCTGAAAAATCGGCGACGATAAAACGACAGCCTAACTTAGGTATAAAAGCAGTACGTATCAACTGAGATAATGTTCCAGAAACATCATCAAAGCACATCTCTAGTGTACCAATGTCACCTGAGCGTACAAGTTGCCTTGCAATATCAAGGTCTCTGTCAGGCATCTTATTTTGAGGTAAGTTCTGCATCTGCACCAAGCGCCCTGCCCAACGACCTGTACGACTGGCACCATAGAACTGAGTTAATCCTCTAATTCTTCCGTCAGTACCAACTGTACGCAACATAGCATTATATTTTTCAGTAGACGTCTTTGAAAGCCCTGCCCTAATGTCAAGCACCTTATCTACAATAGCCATTGCCGCGTCATCTCTGACAGCCTGAATATTCTTTTTATTAAGACTTTCAACCTCTATACCTGCTTTATTCTCTATCCATTCTTTAAGCTGAGAAGTACTCTTAGGGTTTTCAAGTCCTGTAATTTTCTTAGCTTCTTGAAACAATCTATCTTTAATAACTTTATCAATCTCAACTGCTTGTTTAGCAAAGACTCTATCAATTCTGACACCTCTGTCATTTATATGCTGGTCGTGTACCCATAAAGCCTGCTCCGTATCTGTCATATTAAACCTTGAAAGCTTTTTTCTGATAGCTCTCTCAGCTATAACATCTTGACCGTTGTATTCTTTATATAAGTTCCAACGAGCCATATCGTGCTCGGGTAAATTACGTGTACGCTGTCCATTAACTTTAGTAGGCTTGCAAGGGATTGAAAAATACCTTATCAAAGCTTTACCAGTGCTTGATTTTTGCTTATCCGCTGGCAACCCTAAAACGGCACCAACAGCTTCAAGAGAACTCGGAAGACCAAGTTCTCTTGCCATAACGGCTGTGCAACTCCATTGCTCAGGTGGTGTCTGCCTGCCAAAATATGCAGATAAACAAGTACGCTCGAAAGAAGCATTGAAAGCGGTTTTCAAAATATTAGGGTCATAAATTGCTTCTTCTATATCCTTAGGTAATTCATCAATCGTCAAGTCAATTACATTAACAGGCTCTTCATCAAAAGCATATCCAAAAAGCAAAATCTCAAAGTCTAAACTCTCAGCATAGGCATATACGCCACACTTCTGTAGTGATACAGAACTGTAGGTTTCTATATCAATCGCAAGTGTTTTCATAGCTATAATCTCCTTCATGTATTAGAAGTCGAGTAAATCATCCTCTTCATCATCTTCCCAATCATCATCCCAGTCAGCATCTGTAACAACGCCGCCACTCAATGGCTCACCGTCAGACAACTTCATAACCCCATTAAGCCCTGCAGTAAGACCCTTATTACCATTTGTATCATACACATAGAAGTTAAGAATTGCGCGACCATAGCAACCTGAGTATAATTCCTGCACATCTGTAATAGGCGTCTTATCTTTATATACAAGCACGGGTCTGTTCTTTGAGCTTACTGTCATAACATAGCAACCCTTACACTCAGGACCAAACTCGCCCCCGTTAGGTCTCTCACCGTCGCCATCGTGTAGTGTATGCTTGAGGTCTGTAGGAAGTTTCTTACCTGTATACTTCTGAAGATATGCGTTTTTAGCTTCTTCCATAGCGTTCTTAATTTTCTGAAGGGTACCCTTATCAGTTTTAGGGATAAGCAATGTAACGCTGTAAGTTAACTTACCATCCTGTTCCTTTGGTTCAAATAAATTGCAATAACTTAAACGTACTCTACCTGTTGTAATCTGTGTCTTCATAATTTTTAATCTCCTTTAAATATAAAATAATTTGTTAACCTATAAGAGTATATCCTATTAACTCAAAGGCTTGCGTAACAGAAAATCCAGCATTTATTAAACTTGAATATGTATAATATAATTTTGCTGCAAAATCATCAGCGGCCTTACAAGCTTCTTTACCAATAAGTTCTGAAGATTTTTTCACTAAATCTTCTGTAGGAATTTTATAATTGGGCTTAGCTTTAATGTTAATATTAGGCTCCTTAGCGCTATAGTTTTTAGCAGTCTCCGCAATTGCATTGAGTATCATTGTTGGTATTTCGCTTTTAAAAAAATCATCCATATTTGACATTATTTTTAGTTTCCTTTCTACATTAAAATAAATTTGTTTTATTTTTTAAGGGCATTTTCGTCCTTCTCATATGTACTAATTAGCCCTTTATACTTAATCGTAAGACCTATACAGTATGTACCATATAGAGTCCAAAGTGCAATATAGGCTAATATTCTCACTTCTAAATCGTAAGGAAGTATAGATATTATAAATATTGGTATATACCATTTATATTTGTTTAGTAACTTAAGCATTTTTTTTCATCCTTTCTATTCGTCAAAAGCTGTAAGTATAGCATCCTCCAACATTAGCGCCGGTCTTTTATCGGACTCAGGAACTAATGTTGGCTTGCCTTGGGGCTTTATTATTGTATTTCCTGCGATTTCAGCAAAATGCTTTGCCCCAAATTTTTTTTCAAGTTGGGTTAAGGTCAACAACTTTTTTTCATACAATTGGGCCTCTTTATAGCCAGCATCTATGAACGCTTCAACAAATTTACTCTCATCCAAAATTGCTCTATTACTACGACCGGCAACTATTTTCCAGCCTGATATTGGAATTCCTTCGAGAAGAGCTGATTGCACAAGGTCCTCAAGGTCTTTAAGCCAACTCTTAATATCTGCCGCTTTTTCTAAAACCGCACCTGCCTGCTCGGGTGTAATAAGCAGAGGGTCTTCCGCATCATCAAACATTTTAAGATTTTGTTCATAACGCGCTTTGCATTTAGCTTTAGCTCTACAAAACTTACAAGCCTCTTCTGATGGCATAAACTCGCCTTTACCAGCAAAAGCTTGTTTGGCTTTTGGCTTAACCTCATTTTCTGCCCAACTAAGGAGCTCCTCAACAGTAATTTCATCTGTGCTCTGAACACCTGAAAGACGAGGCTGATATATAGTCATTTTGACATTTGTAATGTCATAGAGTGGGCCGTAATACTCAATAGCGCCTAATGCGTATAGCCTCATTTGAGGATTATTAGCAGCGTCTACGCGGTAGCCCTTACCATATTTAAGGTCAATAATTTCAAGGCAACCATCAGAAATAATAACACCATCACTTGTACCAAAACCTTCGGGTACCCACTTTGAAAAATTAACCTTAACTTCAAGCTCTGCAAAAGCATCTGCACAAGTTTCTCGTAACTCTTTGAGCTTGCCAGAAATAAGCTTTGCATAGTTATTCGCATGCTCCTGCATTTCGCTATTATAGAACTTCTGACCATCTTCGCTTTTAGCAAGTGCATCACGCTGATTTTCAAAATCCATCTCAGAAATTTCACCCAGCCAATATCTTGTGGTAAGCTCGGCAAGAGAATGGGCAAGAGTACCTTCTAAAGCGTATTCAGAAGTAACATTTGGAAATTTTAATTCAAGGCGTGCACTCGGTGTACATTTAAGCCATCTTGCGGCCCCGCTTGCTGACAGTAATGCGTGCTTAGACATCAACAGCCACCAGCTCTCTCATTAAAGCTTCATAATCGGCTTCATCTATACCTTTAAGGTTTTTAGCACCGAATTTACTAAATATTTCTCTTAACTCATCAGACTTACCAGCCTTTGAGATTTTTAAAGCCACTGCTCTAACATCTGTCTTACTTATCTTTGTATTTAGCTCTGTATTAATTTTCTCTTTATCTTCTATTTTTTCTTCTGCTTTTGCTTGAGCAGCCACCTTAGAATTTTCCGTTTTTACAGTCACCGTTTTTTTTACTGCTGTTTTTGTAGATTTAGTATCATCGCAAAAGACTTTAAGTTTATTAAGATTATCTTCTGTTAAATCAAGTGTTAACGTAATTTGCATAGTTCTTTATCCTCCTTATATTTTTTCCAATTTTCAAAACGTTGCCGATTTTCTGCTATGCTATAAAAATCATTTGCTTCACTCAGTAGCTGTATAAGAGAATGCCTCTCAATCTCAGCGTTAATCTGAACTTGGTTAGTTTCCATATAGTTTAATTAAGTATCTTAACTCGCTACCAATGAGCTAAAAAAAATAGACATTGCTTCATCACTGGATAACTTATATCTATTTATAATAAAAGCCATTTCGCTTTGAGTGAAAGCTGCGTCATCGCGCTCATTAATCTTAGCGTTAAGTCTTGAAAGACTAAGGCCCATAGCAGAAGCCAAAGTCGACTGAGTATCTTTATTTTTAACCATAACGCTTGCTAATAAAGTCTTATTCATTTTTATCCTCCTTTCTATAAACAAAAATAGCTTTATAGGTTATTTTGTTTCTATTTACGATATTTATATTAACGCAAAACATTTCATTTGTAAATAGTTTTTTTTAAAAAATTTCAAAAATTTATTTATTTTTTTCGCTATATACGCTATAATTAAGGTAGAAATTAGATTTTAATCACTTTTGGGGGTAATTAAATATGAACAATACAGATACTGGATTTAGAATAAGAGAACGTCGCAGAGCTTTAGATATGACACAAGAAGACCTTGGTAAAAAAATTGGTGTATCTAAGGCCACCATAAATAAATATGAAACAGGTGTCACACTTAACTTACGCAGGCCGACGATTGAAAAATTAGCGGATGCACTATGCACTTCCCCGGAATATTTAATGGGTTGGACATCTAATGCTGTACGTGTACATACTAATAACGGTATTATTGGTCAAAATTCTGGTACCATAATTAATAAAAACTCCGAAAGAACACTCTCAAAAGAAGAAATAGAGCTCTTGCGTATTTATAACTCGCTCGATGTTAAAGGTCGTATAGAACTTCTTATGACAGCTATGCGCCTTGAGGAGGCTCAATAATGAGTGTAAAAAATTTATGGCTCAAAGAGGATATTATAGTAGCTTATGCTCTTTACTGCATTACACCGCTCAATAAAATAAACCCTAATAATAAATTAATAAAACAAGTAGCTGAACTTTGTAATAAATCAGTAGCTTCATTCACAATGCGTATGCGAAACTTTCAATATTTAGACCCTTTGGCAAATAAAAATGGTAAAAAAGGTCTTTCTCATGTTGCCAAAACTGATAAGCAAATATTTGAGCAATTTAAAAATGATTGGGGTAATTTAAGTACCGAAGCTGAGAATATTACAAAGCTTAATATATTCGACGGTACTCCTGAAAAAGGAGCAAAAAAACTTTCAAGCCTTACTGACCGTAGCAAAGTTAACCTAGAGAGAAAGGCCTTTAGAAAATATGTTGAAGCCGCATATAATAGTAAATGCTGTATTTCAGGTATGGAAATTTCAACACTACTAAGGGCCAGCCATATTAAACCATTCAATAAATGTAAAAATACAAATGAACGCACAGACCCGCGCAATGGTCTTTTGCTTAATGTTCTTTATGATAACGCTTTTGACAAAGGGCTTATTACAATAACTAAAGACTATAGGATATTGGTATCAAACCTAGTTAAGAAATATGATTATAATACATTTACAAAAAATTTAAT
The DNA here is from genome assembly GCA_000432155.1 of Eubacterium sp. CAG:274. GTDB lineage: Bacteria > Bacillota > Clostridia > Lachnospirales > CAG-274 > CAG-274. The sequence continues at coordinate 156,247 of FR888502.1, read as the reverse complement.
TATTAATCTTGAAGGTAATAAAATAATATTACCAAGAGATTGTTACCCATTGCCTGAATACTTGGAATATCATAATGACATTGTATTTAAGCAATTATAATTTTTAAATAAGAAGGAGGTTAATTATGAGAACTGCTTTATATGCTAGATATAGCGCCGGGCCTCGCCAAACAGACCAAAGCATTGAAGGGCAAATCAGGGTGTGCACAGATTACTGTAAACAGCATGGCCTTACCATTACTGAAATATATGCGGACAAGCATATTTCAGGTAAAACAGATGAGCGCCCTGAATTTCAACGACTTATTGCTGATAGCAAAAAGAAGAAATTCGACGCTGTTGTAGTCTACAAAACCGACAGATTTGCGCGTAACAAATATGATAGTGCTATCTACAAAAGACAACTTAAAATAAATGGTATAAAAATCTATTATGCTGCTGAAACAATTCCTGATGGACCTGAGGGTATTATTCTTGAGTCTTTAATGGAAGGCTTAGCAGAATACTATTCAGCTGAACTCTCGCAAAAAATTAAAAGAGGATTGCACGAAAGTGCATTAAAATGTAAGATAATAGGAAATACTATTCCTTTAGGCTATTGTGCTTCAAAGGATAATACTTTTGAAATTGACCCTGAAGGGGCTAAAATTGTTCAGTCGATTTTTGAAATGTATATCGCAGGTGAAACAAACGCTACAATTTGTAGTCGGCTTAATAGCTTAGGACTTAAAACAAGTCGCGGCAATGCTTTTAACAAGAATAGTATTAACCGCATTATATCAAATGAAAAATACATAGGTATCTATGAATCAGCGGGTGTTCGCATTGAAGGTGGCATTCCTTCTATTATTTCTAAAGAAACTTTTTACCTAGCTCAAAAAGAAAAGGAGAAGAAACGTGTGGGAAAATCAAAACGTCAGCCCCGTGCTGAATATCTATTAGCGGGCAAGCTATATTGTGGCCACTGCAAAAAGCTCATGACCGGTGTGAGTGGTACAGGAAAATCTGGTAAAAAATTCCACTATTATTATTGTCAAACTGTCAGAAAAAAGGGACATTGTAATAAGACACACGTAAAGGCTGATTATATAGAGAACCTAGTTGTTAAAAAGACCGTTGAGTTTTTAATGCACCCTACGCTTTTAAAAGATATTTCTCATAAGATATTAATACTTCAATCTGAAAATAGTACCCGTAAAGATGATATTGCGTACTTCAATAAAAAGCTTCAGGAAAATAAAAAAGCAACAGATAATATTATCAAAGCTGTTGAGAAAGGTTTGGGTACTAATTCTTTGCTTGAGCGCCTTCAATCTTTAGAATCTGAAAAAATTGCTATAGAAGGC
>FR888502.1:87561-154823 GCA_000432155.1 Eubacterium sp. CAG:274 | reverse complement strand
AAGAGCAAATTTATTTTTTCTTAGAGTCATTTTTAAAACTTGATGATAATTGGGAAGATTATAAACGTAAAATAATTAGTTGCTTTATTAATAAAGTTTTAATCTATAATGATAAATTAATTGTATACTATAATATTAAAAATTCTAATGACCTTGAATATAGCGAAATTGATATTGATAAACTTAATGACATAATTAAGCCCTCAGTCGAGCAGCATACGTGTTCGACTGAGGGCGCATATAGTGGAGATGAGGGGAATTGAACCCCTGTCCGAAAATCCGTCGGTCAGGACTTCTCCCATTACAGTTTATCTTTTAACATTCCCTCGTTATAACGCCGACAAACAGGCTTTATACCTCAGTAGCTTCATAAAATCTTTCCTCTACTCAAAGCTTTGTAGAAAAAGTGCCTCACCAAGTCGACACCAAACACCTAGTAGGTGAGAAGACTAGGGTTGATGAGCAGCAACTTAGGCTGCTAACGCAAAATTATTTTTGTCGTTTATTTTTAAAAGTTTTGGGTTTTTAAAGAATTACCCATTTCTAATGGCTATCCCGACTTTCAAAATCCCCGTCGAAACCATTGCATCCCCATAAGTGTTGCTATATTATTATAATATATTACAGCCAAAAGTCAACTGAAAATTTATTACAAATATAGCAACATATTATCATTTATCTATTTTATTTACCAAAAAGTTTCTTCTTCTTAGGAGCATCTCCCTTAAATTCGTGAAGAAGTTCTTTCTGTTTTTCTGTTAAGCTCTTTGGAACTGTAACCTTAATAGTTACATATTCGCTACCTCTAACATTGGCATTTCTTACATTGTAAGAGCCCTTTCCTCTCAAGGTAACCATATCGTTTGGCTGAGTACCTGCCTTAACAGTATATTTTTCATCGCCGTCAATAGTTGGAATTACAATTTCTGCACCCAAAGCAGCATCAATCATACTGATTTCAACAGTTACATAAATATCATCGCCATCACGAGTAAATATATTACTTGGCATTACGCTAATAAGTCCGTATAAGTCGCCATTTCCGCCACCATTTTTACCCGGACCGCCAAAGCCTCTCTTTCTAAGGCTCTGACCATGGGCAATACCCTTTGGAATATCAAATGTAATTTCCTTATTCTGTCTAGTGTAACCATTACCTTTACACTTAGGACACTTCTCTTTTATAATTGTGCCTTCGCCATGACAATGTGAACAAGTTCTCTGTGTCTGCATTCTACCAAAAGGAGTTTGCTGTACAACAGTTTCCATACCACTACCATGACAGTAAGAACAAGTTTCAGGAGAAGTACCAGCCTTTGCACCTGTACCATGACAATCTGAACAAGTTTCATAAACTGGCACAGTAACTGACTTCTGACAGCCCTTCATAGATTCCTCAAATGAAATAGTAATGTTTACTCTTGAATCTGCACCCTGCTGTGGAGCATTATTTCTGCGTCTTCTTGATGAACCACCGCCGAATATATCGCTAAAGCCACCACCAAATATATCTCCGAAAATGTCGCCCATATCAGAGAAATTACCTGTGAAGCCACCGCCGGTAAATCCGCCGCCGCCCATACCGCCATTTTCAAAGGCACTGTGGCCGTATTGGTCATAAGCGGCACGCTTTTGGTCATCACTAAGAACTTCATAAGCCTCATTGACTTCCTTAAACTTTTCTTCAGCCTCTTTATCCCCAGGGTTTGCGTCTGGATGATATTTTTTGGCCATTTTTCTATAAGCCTTTTTTATTGTACTAGCATCTGCACCCTTTTGTATTCCAAGGACTTCATAATAATCTCTTTTAGATGCCATTATTACACCAACTTTCCCTTTTTATTAACCAAGCATTATCCTATGAAAATGCGACCTGACAGATAAGCTGTCGGATTTATCACTTTTGTTATATTACAGCAAAGGGAGCCAATGCTGCCACCGGCTCCTTTGCTATTATTATATTGCAAGGATTAAAAACTATCCTTTAATTAGTTATCAATTACATCATCTGCACCAGGATTTGCTCCACCCTGAGCACCTGCCTGCTGCTGAGCCTGCTGTGCCTGCTGATACATCTGAGTTGAGAATTCCTGAACAGTCTTGTTTAAATCTTCACAAGCGTTCTTTAATGTTGTAACATCAGTTTCGCTCATTGTTTCAGCCTGTAAACCTTCGTTTACCTTTTCAAGATTTTCTACCTGAGCATTAATCTTAGCCTTGTCAGCTTCGTTAATCTTATCGCCTAATTCGTCAATAAGCTTCTTAGTCTGGAAGATAAGGCTATCTGCTTCATTCTTAACATCTACAGCTTCCTTACGCTTCTTATCCTGTTCAGCATACTGTTCAGCTTCCTTAACAGCCTTATCAATTTCTTCATCACTTAAATTAGTGCTTGAAGTAATCTTGATATTCTGTTCCTTACCAGTACCTAAGTCCTTAGCAGTTACAGTTGTAATACCGTTTGCATCAATATCAAATGTAACTTCAATCTGAGGGATACCTCTTGGAGCTGGAGCAATACCATCAAGACGGAAACGACCTAAGCTCTTGTTATCTCTTGCAAGAGGTCTTTCACCCTGAACTACATTAATATCAACAGCTGTCTGGTTATCTTCATAAGTAGAGAATACCTGCTTCTTGTTTGTTGGAATAGTAGTGTTTCTAGGAATTAATGGAGTAGCTACACCACCAGCAGTTTCAATACCTAATGTTAAAGGTGTTACATCAAGAAGAAGAATATCGCCAGCACCTTCATCACCAGCTAACTTACCACCCTGAATAGATGCACCGATTGCAACACATTCATCTGGGTTGATACCCTTAAATGGTTCTTTACCCATAATCTTCTGTACTTCGTCCTGAACAGCTGGAATTCTTGTAGAACCACCAACAAGGAGAACCTTATCAATCTCACTTGCGTCAAGGTCTGCGTCCTTTAAAGCATTCTGAACTGGTACAATAGTTGCGTCAACCAAGTCGTGAGTTAATTCATCAAACTTAGCTCTTGTAAGTGTAACATCAAGGTGCTTTGGACCTGTAGCATCAGCTGTGATGTAAGGAAGGTTGATGTTAGTTGTAGTAGAAGAAGATAATTCCTTCTTAGCCTTTTCAGCTGCTTCCTTAATTCTCTGCATAGCCATCTTATCAGCACTTAAATCAATACCGTTAGCAGTCTTAAATTCTGCTACAAGGTAATCCATAACTCTCTGGTCGAAATCATCGCCACCTAAGTGGTTGTTACCGCTTGTTGCAAGAACTTCGATTACGCCATCACCGATATCAATGATAGATACATCAAATGTACCACCACCTAAGTCATAAACCATAATCTTCTGTTCTTTTTCGTTATCAAGACCATAAGCAAGGGCAGCAGCTGTAGGTTCGTTGATAATTCTCTTTACATCAAGACCTGCAATCTTACCTGCATCCTTTGTAGCCTGTCTCTGAGCATCACTAAAGTAAGCTGGAACTGTGATAACAGCTTCCTTAACTTCTTCGCCAATATAGCTTTCAGCATCTTTCTTTAACTTCTGAAGAATCATAGCTGAAATTTCCTGTGGAGAGAAACCCTTACCATCATAGTTGAACTTGTAATTTTCGCCCATATGACGCTTAATAGAAATTACTGTACCATCAACATTTGTAACTGCCTGTCTTTTAGCAGTTTCACCAACTAATCTTTCGCCACTCTTTGTAAATGCTACAACTGAAGGAGTTGTTCTAGCACCTTCTGAATTAGCAATAACAGTAGGCTGGCCACCTTCCATTACAGCTACACAAGAGTTTGTAGTACCTAAGTCAATACCAATAATCTTACTCATAAACCATATCTCCTTTTTTAAATTCTTTCAAAATATACGACTTTTTTATATGTCAACTGGGTTAGTTTGCCACTTTAACCATACTTGGTCTGATGACCTTGTCCCCAAGTGTATAACCTTTTTGGAAAACTTCAACAACAACATTTTCGTCACAACTTTCGTCATCAACATGCATTACTGCTGAATGAACATTAGGGTCAAAAGGTTCGCCCTTTGAAGGGATTTCCTTAACACCTAAGTTTTCTAATATTTCCATAAACTGCTTTAATATCATTTCAACACCCTTGTACATTGGGTCTTCCTTATCATCAGCAGCTTCAACAGCTCTTTCAAAGTTATCAATAACTGGAAGTAACTTTTCAACAGTATCTCTGACACCGTTTGAATACATTGCTGTCTTTTCTGAATTACTACGCTTTCTGAAGTTTTCAAATTCAGCAAGCTGACGGATATACTTATCTAAGTTGTCCTTTGCCTGCTTCTGAGCTTCTTCAAGCTTTTCTTCCATTGTAGACTCTTTGTTTTCTTCAACAGTTTCAACAGTTTCTTCAGTAGTGTTTTCTTCTTTCACTTCTGTGTTTTCAACTGTTTCCTCTGTCTGCTCCTGCATCTTTTCCTTATCCATCATAACCTCCGTCATCTTCCTCCAACAAACCATTACTCATAAAATTGTCAAGTGTTTTAACTATTTCATTAAGTACAGATACTGTCTGACTATAATTCATTCTTGTTGGACCAACAATACCAATCCTGCCTATTGAGTTGTTACCGAATTTATAATTAGCTCTTATAACACTACAATCCTTTAATTCTTCAATAGAGTTTTCATTACCTATAAGAATTTGTACCTTGTCAGCCGGATTATCTTCATTACCCAAAAGAGAAACAAGCATTTCCTTTTCTTCAAAGGTCTGGAAGATGTTCTTTATTTTATCTAAGTCATTAAATTCAGGGAAACCTAACATATTTCTTACACCACTTGTATATAAGTGAACATCTCTGTTATGTCTTAAATCTGAAATAACAACTTTTAAAACCTTAGCTATTGTTTCCTGATATTCAGGAAATACATCAAATACAGCAGCAGCAAATTCTCTATTTATTTCCTCTAAAGAAACATTACTTATTAAAGAATTAACAGACTTAGAAATCTGAGCCAATGTATTTGTATCTGGCATAGTCTTTATTTTTATAACACTATTTTTAACTGTGTTATCACTTGTTACAATAACGGCAACTATTGACCTTTCATCTACCGGCACAAGCTGTATATGCTTTACCTTTACCTGATTGTCAACAGGTTCCGAAACAACAGCTGTATAATTTGTAAGCATTGAAATAGCCTTCGCTGTCTGTTGCATAAGATATTCAATCTTAGTAACATTGTAATTAATAGCTTTTGCTAAATACTCAGCCTGACTTCCACTAAGTCCTGAAGAACTCTGCATCATATTATCTACATACAGTCTGTAACCTTTATCAGAAGGTATACGCCCTGCAGAAGTATGAGGCTGTTCAATAAGACCCATTTCTTCCAAGTCACTCATTTCATTCCTGACAGTGGCTGGGGAAATACCCAAATCATACTTTTTTGCTATCGTTCGTGAGCCAATAGGCTCTGCTGTTTCGATGTAATCAGTAATAATTGCTTCCAATATTTTAAGCTTTCTATCACTTAGAGCCATTTTACTCACCACATTTCTTTTTTGTTAGCACTCTATTAGTGTGAGTGCTAACCTTTGATAATAAGATACCACAATCGTTAAATATTGTCAATAGATTTTAGCAATATTTTTTAACAATTTTTATATAAATTCCTCATCAAAACTTGTTGATTTTTGAAAGTTCCTTTTTATAGATTAATACAGTTAAAACTCCTTATATTTACTGGTATTTTTTATGCTTAAAAAGCCTCCTAACAAATACCTACCTTAAATTTGACTTGTTAAATAAGCCATCTAATTTATCTTTCCGGTTCAATATAAAAAGTTCTCGGATTATTATTTCCGAGAACTTAATTTTTTATTTGTCCCATAGTATAAATGCACCTATTGCTATGACAATTATTGCAAAGAAAAATATATTTCCGCTTATAATTTTTCCTATTAGCAACCCTGCTCCAAAAGCAATAAGTCCTATGGCCAACATTTGATTTTTAAAAGATTTATTGCATCGCATATAAAACACCCCGTTTTATTCTATGCAAATGTAATCTTCTATTTGATATAACTTATCAATCCTGTGATAAAAAAACTATTAAAATGCCTTTTTTAACACTTATTGAAATATTATCTTCTGTTGCTACATTACTTATACCCAATGTTGAACCTATTGTCATAGTAGCGTCATTAAGGGCATATTCCAAATTTACAGTAGTTACACCCTCTGCAGTTGTAGTTAAAGGTATTAAAGATACTGTTTGTCCCCTATGGGTGTTAATCTCAATAGACTTATCCACAAGAGTTACGGTGTTATCCTCATTTATTAAAAAAGTTTTCACACCTTTTTCTAAAGATTTGCACATCAAATGCACATTTCCCATTGAATGGTCAAGTCGACTGCCTATGCCACCAAAAATATATATTTCATCAGCACCGTATTTTAAAGCCAAATCCATACCTATTTCCATATCGGTCATATCTTTGTGAGTTGGAAACTTTATTTCTTCAACTCCCATATTTTTAAAATACATATAATTTTCATTAGTAGCAGAATCAAAATCTCCAACCATAATATCTGGTACAATATTATCTTTTCTACAATGGTCAATACCACCGTCACAGGCAATTAATTTGCAGTCCTTTGCATATTCCTTAAATTTACTTTTTTCTGAAAATTGTCCACTTCCAACAAGAACATATTTCATAAATATCAATCCTCGTATCTATCCATAATTTCCTTAAATTTCTTAATTTCACTAGGAATATCTTCTTTGCCATAAATAGCAGAACCAGCAACAATAATATTTGCACCAGCCTCAAGTGGTCTATGAAGATTGTCAGCATTAACGCCACCGTCAATTTCAATATCAAAATTCATATTGTGTTCTTTTTTGTAATCAGCTAAACCCTTTACATTTTCAAGGGTGCTTTCAATAAATTTCTGACCACCAAAACCTGGTTCAACACTCATTACTAAAACCATATCTACATATGGAAGTAAGTCAATAATTTCTTTCCAATCAGTTTTAGGCTTAATAGTAATAGCTGGAGATTTTCCAAGCTGTCTGATTTTAATAAGTGTATCCTTACACTTGCGACAAGCCTCGTAGTGAATGTTGATAATATCAGCACCAGCATTTGCAAAAGCTTCAATATATCTTTCTGGGTCAATAATCATAAGGTGTACATCAAGAACTAAATCAGTTATTTTTCTAAGACTCTTTACAACTGGTACACCTATTGAAATATTAGGTACGAACACACCGTCCATAACATCAACATGTAAATAAGGTACATTGTTTTTTTCCATAACTTCTACAGCCTCTGCAAGGTGTGTAAAATCTGCTGAAAGTAAAGATGGTGAAAGTTTATTCATTTTTTATTATCTCCTTTGTTTAAGTTCTTCGTATAATGACACAAAGCTGTCATATCGTTCTTTGTTTATATCTTTGCCTACTTGTTCCTTTACGGCACAATCAGGCTCTTGTAAATGTCTACAATCGTTAAAACGGCATTTATTTAGGTACGGTTTAAATTCTCTAAAATAATTTTCCAATTCTTCTGACTGAAGAAAGTCCAAACTAAGAGAAGTAAACCCTGGAGAGTCCACAATATATGTTTCCTCATCAGCTCTCAAAAGTTCTACCTGTCTTGTAGTGTGCTTTCCTCTTTCAATTTTACGGCTTATTTCTCCTGTCTGTCTGTTACTTTCTGGTATCAACCTATTTATAAGACTAGACTTACCTACACCAGAAGGACCTGCGAAAACGGATTCACAACCATGTATTTCTTCTTTCAACTGGTCTATACCAATATTTTCTTCAGCAGAAGTAAATACAACTTTGTAATAAGGCTCATAAATATTTGCAAAAGCATCTTTTTCTTCCTGTGAAACCAAATCACTTTTGTTTATACATATGATTACCTTTGGTATATTTTGAGTTTCTGCAAGAATAAGAAATCTGTCTAATAAATCCCTGTTAATATCTGGAGAAGTTGCTGCGAATGTAATAATAGCACAATCTATATTTGCCACTCTAGGTCTAAGAAGAATATTTTTTCTCTTTTCTATAGTGTCTAAAGCACCATCACACTCATTTTCATCAAGAATAGTAAACTGAACATAATCTCCTACTGTAGGAGTTATTTTTGCCTTTCTGAATTTACCTCTTGCACTACATTTATAAATTTTTCCTTTTGCACTAACATAATAATTTCCGCCAACGCCTTTTATTATTCTACCTATATTCATATATACCTCTATTTTAAACGACTTTTAACTTTAATTTTATCACAAATAAAAGCAAGTGTAAAGACAACAAAAGAGATGCCGTTAAATTACAGCATCTCTTTTTTAAATTAATGATTTTCAGTTGAAATAACCTGATTATTTAAATAAACCTTGTAAGTTGTATCAGAATTAATTTTATCATTTACACTAAATGGGAAGTCAGACACCTTATACTTGTCATTAAGTATAGTTCTTGTAGACCCATTTTTAGATTCTGCTACAACCTTTACAGAATAAACATCGCTACCATCAGTATTGTAACTGTTATTGTTAAAGTCCGGAGAAACTGAAACACTTACGCTTCTTGTTGTTGCCGCTGAACTTTGTACAGGCTTAACAGTTTCATTATTTTCTCTGACAGCCTGACCATGCTGTGGAGCAGTTGTCTTTTCTTCCTTTGGTTCACTACTTGGAAGTGAAATAACAGGAGTTAATGTTGTAACTTCGTCTTGTGCTTCAGAAACAGCCTTATTAGGACCTTGACTTACAGTAAGTGTAAGAACAGTATCCTTTGTTGTAAGAGAATTAGCATCAATACCCTGGTCCATAACCTGACCTTCTGGAACTGTATCGCTGTAACCGTCAATAAACTTACCAGTTAAACCTATTTCCTTTAAAAGTTCTTCTGCTTCTTCCTTAGTTTTTCCAGAAAAATCTGGAACTTTGACTTCTTCATCAATGCCACCACTGCTGACCTTAATTTTAATTTCTGACTTAGGTGCTACCTTTTCGCCCTCTTTTACATCCTGGTCAACTACAGTACCTGCAAGTTCATCACTTGTAACATACTCAACATTAAGAACTAAATCATTAGACTCAGCAATTTCTTCTGCTTTAGATTTAATATAACCAAGGAAGTTAGGAACAGTTACTGAATTGCTACCACTACTTATATAGAGTGTAACCATTTCATCTTCTTTTATTCTTTCGCCCTTTTTAACACTTTGCTCAGCAACTACACCCTCATCAACATTTTCCTTATAAATTTCCTTTGTTTCAATAGTAATGTGCTTTCTAACAGCCAAAGCCTCTGCCTTTTCACTTGTCATACCAACAAAGTTTGGTACTTTTATAGTTCCGGCATAAAGGGTATTGTTTATCATTCTACTTCCCATTGTGATACCGAGGATAAGTACAATACCTGTTATAATTGCAGCAAGTATAACCTTCTTTTCCTTTTTCTTATAATCGGCATCTTCCTGTGAAAGTTCCTGTTTCTTATTATTTTTGTTAGAATTATTGTTTTTATTCTTTTTATTGTTATTTTCAGTATGTTTTTGGCTATTTCTTATTGTATCCACATCGTCTTTCGTCATTATAACTGTTTCATCAGTATAGACATTTTCTTTTTCCTTCTTTGACATATGAATTTCTGCCAAAACATATTTTAAATCCTTAACAAGTTCAGCAATAGTCTGGTATCTGTTTTTAGGCTCTTTACAAGTAGCCTTTTTAATAACCGACACAAGATTGTCTGATACATTAGGATTAATAGCCTTAATATCCGGTATTGGTTCTTTCAAATGTTTCATAGCAAGGGCTACGGCTGTTTCCCCTGTAAAAGGAAGTTGACCGGTAACCATTTCAAAAAGCACAATACCAAGAGAGTAAATATCACTTCTGGTATCTACATTTTCACCCTTTGCCTGTTCAGGAGAAAAATAGTGAACAGAACCCATAAAATCAATAGGGCTTGTCTTTGAAGTTGTAGCCTTTGCAATACCAAAGTCTGTAACCTTTATTGTACCTATATTTCCACTTTTTGTAATAAGAATATTTTCAGGCTTAATATCTCTGTGAACAATGCCATTTTTATGGGCGTGTTCCAAAGCTGCACCTATCTGAAGCCCAATTCCAACAGCCTCCTCATCAGTAAAAGGAGCTTTTGAAGATATAAGTTCCTTCAGCGTGAAACCGTCTATATATTCCATAACAATATAGTGAATGTTGCCGTCATTTCCTACATCATATACATTGACAATATTGTTGTTGGATAAACGAGCTGCTGCTCTTGCCTCTGTGCTAAATCTCTTTATAAATTCTTCATCATTTATATAATCTTCCTTTAAAACCTTAAAGGTAACTTCTCTGTCAAGTTTTTCGTCTATAGCTCTATAAACTATAGCCATACCACCGACACCAATTTGCTCTTGTATTCTATATCTATTATTTATTAGCATATTCTTTTCAAGCACCACAACAAATCACCTCCTATAAACCTATGATAATAACTGATATGTTATCAGCTCCACCGTTATCATTAGCCTCTGCTATTAAAGCATCAACCTTTTCTTCGTCACTAATATTCATATCTAAAATCTGCTTAATGCCACTTTTTGCAACCATATTAGAAAGTCCGTCACTACACATAAGTATACTATCGCCCTCTTTTATAGGAGTAATAATACCGTCAATATTAACAGAACAATCTGTTCCTACTGCTCTTGTAATAACATTTCTTCTGAAATCTGTTTCAGCTTCTTCTTCTGTCATTCTTCCAGCTCTTACCATTTCAGCTACTAATGAATGGTCATTTGTAATCTGATTAAGTTCGCCATCTCTATAAAGATATAACCTAGAATCTCCTACATGAGCAATATATGCAGAGTTATTATCTATACAGCAAGCAATAAATGTAGAACCCATATTTGAATATTCTTCATGTTCTTGACTTAATTTATGAACCAAGCCATTGGCATAGCTTACAGCACTAATCATAACATCAAGAACTTCTTCGCTTTCATTTTCAGGCTTTTTAACAAATTCTATAAACCCCTCTATTGCTGAGGCACTAGCAACATTTCCAGCTTTATGTCCTCCCATACCGTCAGCAACAACAAAAACATTTGGCAAGACACCTATAGCTTCATTAGAAACCAGAATTGAATCTTCATTTCTAGGTCTTAACATACCAACATTGCTTTTTCCTACGCCTACCATAACTACACCTCTTTGTTTTTGTATCTTTTTCTCAACTGCCCACAAGCGGCATTTATACTACTACCCAGTTTACGCCTTATTGTAGTTTCAATTCCACCACTTTGCAACACTTCAGCAAACTCTTTAATAGTTTTTTCAGAACTTCTTAAATAATCGTTTTCTTTTACATCATTTACTGGTATAAGATTTACATGACACATTATACCCTTTAATCTGCTTGCAAGCTCTGCTGCATTATCTGTAGAATCATTTACACCATTTATAAGGGCATATTCAAAAGTAACACGCCTTTTAGTCTTGTTAGCGTAATCCTTAGCCGCCTTTATAACCTTATCAATAGAATAACTTCTGGCAACAGGCATTGTTCTCTGCCTTATTTCATCATTAGGTGCGTGAAGTGAAATAGCTAATGTAATTTGCAAATGCTTTTCAGCTAAATCATAAATCTTATCAACAAGTCCACAAGTTGATACTGTAATATGTCTGTGGCTTAATTCTGCACCATTTTTGTCATTTATAATTGCAAGAAAATCCATTACATTATCAAAATTATCAAGAGGTTCGCCACTACCCATTAATACAACATTTGAAACTCTTTCTCCTGTGTCCCTCTGTATCTCGTAAATCTGCTCCGCCATTTCCCCAGCTAAGAGATTTCTTTCCAACCCGTCTACAGTAGAGGCACAAAAAGTACAACCCATTCTACAACCTACCTGAGTTGAAATACATACAGCATTACCATAGGAATATCTCATCAATACAGACTCTATAACCATAGAATTTCCTACATCAAAAAGATATTTTACTGTATTGTCTTCGTGGGCAACAAGTTTTTCAACTATTTCAATATTCCTAAGCTCAAAATTTTCTTTTAATTTCTCTCTAAGGGCTTTTGAAATATTTGTCATACTGTCTATATCCCTTACCTGTCTTGAATGTAGCCAGCTAAAAATCTGTTTTGCTCTAAAAGACTTTTCGCCCATATTCTCTAATTCAATTTGTAATTGTTCTAAAGTCAATGACCTTAAATCTTTCTTATCCATTTTATTTTCTCCTAAATTTTGAAATAAAGAAACCATCTGTGCCATAATCACTAGGCAAAATTTCTATATAACCTTTTTTCGCTGTTTCATATTTAACTTTTTCCGGTAAAAGCTCTGAAAAATCCACAGGTTCAAAATCAAAGTTATCCACAAACCAACGCACATTTTCAATATTTTCCTTTTCTGAAACTGTACAAGTTGAATAAACCAAAATACCGTCTTTTTTTACTTTCTTTGATGCTACAGCTAATATTTTTCTCTGTAAAGAAGCAAGTTCTTCTACATCAGCCATAGTTTTATTGTTTTTAATATCAGGCTTTTTTCTTACAAGACCAAGTCCTGAACAAGGTGCATCAACGAGAACAAAATCTGACTCTATATCTTCCTTATCCTCTGAGGCATCTCTTACCTGAACTTCTACATTAGTAAGTCCTAATCTGTCAGCACCCTCTTTTATAAGCTCCGCTTTGTGCTCATAAATATCTCTTGATATAACCTTGCCAGTATTTTTCATAATTTCAGCAGTTGCAAAAGTTTTTCCACCTGGAGCAGAACAAACATCAATAACTATAGAATTTTCATCAGGATTTAATATCCTTGTAGCAAGCATAGAACTTTCGTCCATAATGTGAAAAAGTCCTTTTTTATAACTTTCCAATTCGCCAATATTACTTGTCTTTCTGACATAAAGACTGTTTGGCAAAAGTGTATCCATATCAATTTCAACACCTTCATCTTTCAAAGTATTGGCAAGTTCTTCCTTTGTATTTTTTAAAGTATTTACACAAAGACTAATTGACGGTGCTTTATTGTTGGCAATACATATTTTATTAACTGTTTCAAAATCATAAGATTTAAGCCAGTATTCAATTATCCATTCAGGACATGAATAAGTAACACTAAGATATTTTACCGGTTCTTTTTCCTTATTTGGATATGAAATGTTATCAATATTTCTTGCAACATTTCTCAATATACCATTTACAAAACCACTTAACGATGCAAATTTATGTTTTTTAGCTAATTTAACAGCCTCATTACAAACAGCACTTTGAGGAATTTTATCCATAAAAATAAGCTGATATATACCCATTCTCATATTAGTGCGTATAAAAGGCTTCATTTTCTTTACAGGTGTTTTAGAAAACTGGTTTATAATATAATCAATACGAATTAAATTTCTTAAAGTCCCATTTACAATTTCTGTAACAAAAGCCTTTTGTACATTTGTCATTTCCGGATGAGCATTAAGAGCTTTTCTTAAAGCTATATTGTTGTAGCCACCGTCTTTAAAAATGTCCATTAAAATATAGAGAGCAATTTCTCTTTCGTTCATAATTTTCTCCTAAAAATCAAAACTATCTAGCTTCCACTAGATTTACAAATACTATAATTTACTTGTGTTGTAAAAAAATCCCTTTAAACTCCCACACAAATAACTTCTTGAAAATCAAAACATTCTAATATATAATATAACACATATAAAGACTTAAAAAAAGTGTTTTTTCAAATATTAGGAGGTATTTTTTATGTTTCGTTCCCTCTTTTGGTACACAAGAGCTGCTGTATCTCTTTTTTCTTCCAGAAAACCTTTGAAAAAGGCAGAACAGTTTCTTTTAACAGATAATAGAACAGAAGGCGACCTATTTTCTACAAAATATGTTAAGGAATGGGCAAAAGAGAGAGTTGCAGACTCTGGTTCTACAATAAATATTAAAGGTCTTGAAAACATTCCTGACCAAAATGGTATACTCTTTATGAGTAATCATCAGAGTAATTTTGATATTCTCTTGCTTTTGGCTGAACTTCCTGTTCAGCACGGTTTTGTAGCAAAAGTAGAGCTTGACCATATTCCTTTCTTTTCAAGATGGATGAGATGTATACATTGTCTTTTTATGGATAGAAATGATATGAAACAGTCTGCTCAAACAATAATAGACGGTATCAAACAGCTTAAAGCCGGTATTAATATGGTAATTTTCCCAGAAGGTACAAGAAGTAAAGGTGCTCCTGTAGGCGAATTTAAAGCCGGTAGTTTTAAACTTGCAACAAAGTCAAAAGCCCCTATTGTGCCAGTTACTATTGACGGTACTTATAAGGTAATGGAGGGAAATAAAAACAAAATTAAACCTGCTGAAATTAACCTTGTTATTCATGAACCAATATATACAGATAATTTGACAAAAGAAGAAATTGCAGAACTTCCTGAAAAGGTCAGAAGCATTATTGTAGCTGATTTACCGGAAGATATGCGAGGATAAAAAAATGTGGCATTAACTTTAAAGTTTTTGCCACATTTTTATTATTTATTTATTACTTTTCTATTATATACCAAATGCAAATACATTGAATCATGAGCCTTTACAGCATCGTGATTTTTAATTGCATTTGCAATTTCTCTATGAGTTTCTATAGTTTCGTTTTTCAAAGTTCTGTTTGTAACCTGTACAAACAAAGGTATAGAGCTATTTATAATAGGCACAATTCTAGGCACAACTAAATTTTTACTGCTAGATGCTATAGCATTATGAAATTCAATATCAGCCTGTGTATGGTCCTCCCCATTTATAAATAATCTTTCAACTTCGTCACATAGACTTTCTATTTTTGTAATATCTTCATCAGTAGCATTTAATGCTGCCATTTGTGCTATATATGGCTCAATCAAAAATCTTATTTCCAAAAGGTCACGAACAAGTTTTTCCTTATCATTTATAAAAGTAAAACCCAAAGGGTCATCTACTACACCTGGTTTACTTGCTATATAAGTACCAGAGCCTTGTTTAATAGTTACAATATTTCTTGAGGCAAGGAGTTTCATAGCCTCTCTTAGTGAACTTCTTCCTGCTCCCATTTCTTTTGCCAAAAAAGCCTCATTAGGAAGTTTGTCCCCTGGTTTCATTTCTTTTTCTAATATATATGACACAATATCATCAGATAATTTTTCCGGTAAACTTTTTTCAGTATTCTCAAAATTCATCATACCAATTTCACCTCTATTTCCATATTCAAATAATTATATAATTTTCAAAAATACAATGTCAATAGGTAAAATTGCTTAAAAACTTGCCTTTTTATTCAGTAAATATTACAAATTGACAAATAAAGTAAAATGATTTATATTAAATACATCAGATGACTTGAAACAATTTTACATCAAAAAGGAGGTTTTTCACTATGAAAATAATTAAAAACAGTAAAATTGGTATGATGACTTTAGGGGGTGAAGTTGTATGACAGATGTTGTATTTACTGCCGACCCTACTCGACTTATTATTTCAGCCAGTGTGGGAATTGTACTTTTGTTGTTCCTCATTATTAAGTTTAAACTCCACCCAGTTATTTCAATGATGATTTCAGCTATAGTAATTGGTATCGGTGCTGGTATGCCTCTTAATTTAATTGCTGAAACTGTTCAAAAAGGTGTAGGTAAAACATTACAAGGTATTGCACTTCTCATAGGTTTAGGTTCTATGTTTGGTGGCATTTTGGAAGTTAGCGGTGGTGCTCAAAAAATGGCACAAACACTTATTTCAAAATTTGGTCAGAAAAAAGCAAGCCTTGCTTTAGGACTTACAGGTCTTGTAATTGGTACAACAGTTTTCTTCGAGGCCGGAGTTGTAATACTTATCCCTCTTGCTTTTAATGTAGCAAAACAGACAAAGAAATCTACTCTTTGTTACGCCATTCCTTTACTTGCTGGTCTTGCCTCTGGTTATGCCTTTGTTCCACCATCAGCCGGTTCAGTATTAGTAGCAAATGCTCTCGGTGTAAATTTAGGTGTAATGATTGCCATAGGTATTCCAATCGCCTTAGTTTCAACAATAGTTGCTGGTGTTGTATGGGGCAACTTAATAGGAAATAAAATTTTTGCAAAACTTCCTGCCAATGTAGAAGAAATTGCCGACAAAGAAGAAAGTAAAAATCTTCCTTCCTTTGGTGTTGTAGCAACAATTATACTTATTCCTCTTGTACTTATACTTTTAAGCACAGCATCAGACTATATTCCAATGGCTGAAAGTATTAAATCAGTATTAGGTTTCTTAGGCGAACCTTTTGTAGCTCTTACAATAGCCACTTTAGTAGCTATGTACTTCCTGGGTACAAGACAAGGTTATAACAAAGGTCAGCTCAAAAAAATACTTGACCATTCCCTTCGCCCTGTAGGTATGATACTTCTTGTAATTGCCAGCGGTGGTGTAATCCGTTGGATGTTACAGGACTCAGGTCTTGGCAATATTATTGGACCTGCTCTTGAACAGTCTGGAATGCCACTTATTATAGTAGCTTTCCTCATCGCCTTTCTTGTTCGTGCCTCAGTTGGTAGCTCTATTGTAGCTATGACAATGGCATCAGGTATTATGGCAACTATGCCAGCTACTGCTGATTGTTCAATGCTCTATAAAGCAGCAATGTGCTGTGCAATATGTGGTGGTGCTACAGCTTTAAGCCATGTAAACGATGCCGGTTTCTGGCTTGTAGGAACTTTCCTTGAAATAGATGAAAAAACAACTTTAAAATCTTGGACCGTAATGGAAACTTTAATCGGTATCACAGGACTTGTACTTGCCCTTATAATTTCAATATTTGCATAGGAGGAAATATATAATGACAAAGTTACCAGTAAAACTAAATTCAATGCAAGATGCAAAATATCTTGTTCAAATTGCAGAATCCTGTCCCTACGATGTTGAACTCATATGTGGCAGATATATTGTAGATGCAAAATCAATGCTTGGTGTATTTAGTTTGCCACAGTTTGACAATGTAGAACTTGTTCTTCATAGCGAAGAAGTAGAAAATGTAAAAACACAACTTTCAAAATTTAACTTATTAAAATAAAAAGGAGAAATGAATTATGGAATTAAGAAGTCAGAAATTAAGAGAATTAGCCCCAGAAATTGACCCATTACGCCTTGGTACAGGTTGGAAACTTGAAGACCTTTCTAAGCCACAAATTATAATCGAAAGTACATTTGGCGATAGTCACCCAGGTAGTGGACATCTTTTGACCCTTGTTGAGGAAGCTAAAAAAGGTGTTGCCAAAGCCGGTGGTTTTGGTGCAAGATACTTCTGTACAGATATTTGTGACGGCGAATCACAGGGTCACGACGGTATAAACTACTCTCTTCCATCAAGAGATATGATTGCAAATATGATTGAAATTCACGCAAATGCTACACCTTTTGACGGTGGTGTATTTATTGCAAGTTGTGATAAGGGTATGCCTTCACATCTTATGGCTATAGGTAGAATTAATATTCCTTCTATTGTAGTTACTGGTGGTGTTATGGATGCTGGTCCAGACCTCCTTACCCTTGAACAGATTGGTAAATATGATGCTATGTGTAAAAGAGGAGAAATTACAGAAGAAAAACTTACTTTCTACAAACATAACGCCTGCCCTTCTTGTGGTGCTTGCTCATTTATGGGAACAGCATCTACAATGCAGGTTATGGCAGAAGCTCTTGGCTTAATGCTTCCAGGTAGTGCATTAATGCCAGCAACAAGTCCTGACCTTTTAGAATTTGCAAAGAAAGCCGGAGAACAAGCTGTATGGCTTGCAAAGAACGACCTTAAACCTAGCGACATTGTAACAATGAAATCTTTTGAAAATGCTATTATGGTTCACGCAGCTATTTCAGGTTCTACAAATTCACTTTTACACATTCCTGCAATAGCTAAGGAATTTGGTATTGAATTAGATGCCGACACATTTGACAGACTTCACAGAGGTGCTCACTATCTTCTTAACATCAGACCTGCCGGCGAATGGCCTGCTCAGTTCTTCTACTATGCTGGTGGTGTACCAACAATTATGGAAGAAATTAAGGATATGCTCCACCTTGATGTTATGACAGTAACAGGTAAAACTTTAGGCGAAAACCTTGAAGACCTTAAAAAGAACGGTTTCTATGATAAATGTCAATCTTATCTTGACAAGTGGAACTTAAAGAGAGAAGACATTATCCGCCCATTTGACAAACCATTTGGTACAGACGGTAGTATTGCTATATTAAAAGGCAATCTTGCTCCAGACGGTGCAGTAGTAAAGCACACAGTAGTTCCAAAGGAAATGTTTAATGCTGTTTTAAGAGCAAGACCATATGATTGCGAAGAAGATGCAATTCACGCAGTTCTTACTCACGAAATTAAACCTGGAGATGCTGTAATAATAAGATACGAAGGCCCTAAGGGAAGTGGTATGCCAGAAATGTTCTACACAACAGAAGCAATAGCATCTGATGCAGAATTAGGTGCATCAATAGCACTTTTAACTGACGGTAGATTTTCTGGAGCATCTAAAGGACCTGCTATTGGACACATTTCTCCAGAAGCTGCTGAAGGTGGTCCTATCGCCCTTGTAGAAGAAAATGATTTAATCGAAATCAGTATTCCTAATAGAGTTATAAAGGTAGTCGGTATAAATGGAGAAAGAAAAACTGACGAAGAAGTAGAAAAAATCCTTGCCGAAAGAAAAAAGGCTTGGAAGCCAAAGGAAAACAAGTACAAGAAAGGCGTTCTTAAACTTTTTGCAGACAAGGCAGTTTCACCTATGAAGGGTGGATATATGGAGTAAAGAATAGTCCACAATTTTAAATGTATATGAATATATGAGTATATAAATATGTGCATAACAAAAGCCACAAATGAATTTCCCTCATTTGTGGCTTTTCACTATTTATTTTCTTCTAATCTTCTATCCTTAATACCCTGTAAAACTATTTTTTTAGCCTCTATTGCCCTTTCTCTAGGCAAAGGCTTTGTGTCCTTCAATGGATAATCTATACCTAAATTTTCGTATTTAATTTTACCCATATCGTGATAAGGCAATACATCAAGGGCTTTTAAATTCTTTAAACCACCAATGTAATAGCCTAAGTCATAAAGGTATTTTTCATTTTCTGTAATATTAGGTACAACAACGTGTCTTATCCAAACAGGAACTTCTTTTTCCTCAAGATATTTTGTAAAATCCAAAATATTATCTAGTGGCTGACTACATAATTTTAAATGTTCCTGTGGGTCAATAACCTTAATATCAAGCATTACAAGGTCAGTTACCTTTACAAGTCTATCAAATTTTTCTGTATTATCTTTTCTAAATGTAACACCTGATGTATCAAGACAGGTATGGATATTTTTCTCTTTAGCCTTTTCAAACAAATCAGTTACAAAATCAATTTGCATTAAAGGTTCTCCACCTGTTACAGTAATTCCACCTGTTTTATAAAATGTTCTGTTTTTTTCGAACTGTTCCAATATTTCTTCACTTGTCATATCTGTACCACCAGACATGTCCCAAGTATCTGGATTATGGCAATACAAACATCTCATAGGACAGCCTTTTGTAAAAACAACCATTCTTACACCAGGGCCGTCAACTGTACCAAAACTTTCTATAGAATGAATATGACCAACCATACTATTCCACCTTTCTCTTGACTTATATAAACTTATAAATGCTAATATACACTAATCTATTTTTACACTTAAAATTTATATTATCAAAAATTCTTACTATTTTCAATTACAAATAGCTAAAAACCCTATGGACAAATATGCCCATAGGGTATAGACAATCTAATTAATTATAAAGACTGGTGGAAAGTTCTTGAAATAACTTCGTCCTGCTGAGCCTTTGTAAGTTTAATAAAGTTTACAGCATAGCCTGAAACTCTTACTGTAAGCTGAGGATACTTTTCAGGGTGTGCCTGTGCGTCCAAAAGAGTTTCTCTGTTAAATACATTTACATTTAAGTGATGACCGTCTTTTTCAACATAACCATCAATTAAAGATACTAAATTATCAATCTGCTGTTCGTTAGCCATTGTATATTACCTCCTATAAATCTTTTTCGTCTCTATCCATACCATCAAAAAGTGTAGGAATGTTACAAGCCAAATTTCCCTTTGCACAATCAAGAGAAATTGTTTTATCTACATGTACACTATCCATATCCACCTTACCTGTATCATCAACTGAAACATTAAGGTGACCACCATCTTCTGACATAAATCCGTCAATCATTGCTACAATTTCATCAATTTTAGACTGATTCATAAAATCACTCTTTTCTTATTACTTGTTTAAGTCTAAATCAATGTCAATATCGCCGTGGAAAATCTGGTCTTCCTTACCTAATGCACCAGGAATAATTGAGAATGTATCAGAAATACCGTCCTGAGCATCCTTAAATGGAATCTTAGCTACAGATGCAAGTGAAGCTACAGCACCATGGCTATCTCTGTGGTGCATTGGGTTAGCACCTGGAGCAAATGGCTGGCCCTTCTTTCTACCATCTGGAGTAGAACCTGTGTTCTTACCATAAACTACATTAGATGTAATTGTAAGAACAGAAGTTGTAGGAATACCGCCTCTGTAAGTATGGTTCATCTTGATATACTGAAGGAAGAGGTGTACTAAATCTCTTGCAATATTATCAACTCTGTCATCATCGTTACCATACTTAGGGAAATCACCTTCTACTTCGTAATCTACAACGATACCGTTTTCATCTCTTACAGTCTTAACCTTAGCATACTTAATAGCTGAAAGTGAGTCAGCTACTACTGAAAGACCTGCAATACCAGTTGCGAACCAACGAGTAATGTTCTTATCATGTAAAGCCATCTGTAATCTTTCGTAGCTATACTTATCGTGCATATAGTGAATGATGTTAAGAGCATTTACATATACGCCTGCAAGCCACTTCATCATATCCTTGTACTTGTCCATTACTTCATCATAATCAAGGTATTCAGAAGTAATTGGTCTAAACTTAGGACCAACCTGCTTCTTGCTAACTTCATCAATACCGCCGTTGATAGCGTAAAGAAGACACTTAGCAAGGTTAGCTCTAGCACCGAAGAACTGCATTTCCTTACCAATTCTCATAGAAGATACACAACAAGCGATTGTGTAGTCATCACCGTGGTAAACTCTCATTAAGTCATCATTTTCGTACTGAATAGATGAAGACTCAATAGAAGTCTTAGCACAGAATCTCTTGAAGTTCATTGGAAGTCTTGTAGACCAAAGAACTGTAAGGTTTGGTTCTGGAGCAGTACCTAAGTTCTGTAATGTGTGAAGGTATCTGAAGCTCATCTTTGTTACCATATGACGGCCGTCAATACCAACACCACCGATTGATTCTGTTACCCAAGTAGGGTCACCAGAGAAAAGTTCATTGTATTCAGGAGTTCTTGCGAACTTAACAAGTCTTAACTTCATAATGAAGTGGTCAACAAATTCCTGAATTTCTTCTTCTGTAAATGTACCATTTGCTAAATCTCTTTCAGCATAAATGTCAATGAAAGTAGAAGTTCTACCAAGTGACATAGCTGCACCATTCTGTTCCTTAACTGCTGCAAGGTAAGCAAGATAAGTCCACTGAATAGCTTCCTGAACATTAGCAGCTGGTCTTGAAATATCAAAGCCGTAAATTTCGCCAAGCTTGATTAATTCCTTTAAAGCTCTAATCTGTTCAGAGATTTCTTCTCTATTTCTAATAACATCTTCTGTCATAGTCTGACGGCAGAAGGCCTTTTCTACTTCTTTATCTTCAATAAGTCTGTTTACACCGTAAAGAGCAACTCGTCTGTAGTCACCTACAATACGACCTCTACCATAAGCATCAGGAAGACCTGTAATAATGTGAGCAGTTCTACAAGCTCTCATTTCAGGAGTGTACGCATCAAATACACCTGCATTGTGAGTTTTTCTATGAGTAGTGAAAAATTCTTCTACTTCTGGGTCAACCTTGTATCCATTATCTTCACAGGCTTTCTTTGCCATTCTGATACCACCATAAGGCTGTAAAGAACGCTTAAAAGGCTTGTCTGTCTGGAAACCAACAATCTTTTCTTTGTTCTTGTCAAGGTAACCTGCACCATGGGATGTAATAGTTGAGATAGTCTTTGTATCCATATCAAGGACACCACCAGCTTCTCTTTCCTTCTTAGAAAGGTCTAAAACCTGTTCCCAAAGTTCAGATGTTGCTTTTGTAGGTCCTGCTAAAAAGCTATCATCACCATCATAAGGTGTATAATTCTTCTGTATGAAATCTCTTACATTAATTTCAGTTTCCCATACACCTTTCTTAAAACCATTCCATTCTTGAATCATCATATTTCCTCCTAAATAAAATTGCCACATATTGTGTGGTTAGCCTCCCCTGGCTACTAGATACATTATACTTTCTCAATTCCAGTCAGTCAATAATGTAAATATATAAACTTTTTGGAATTATTATTAGAAACTTTGTAAAAATTTATACCCTTTTGTAAATAATAATTATTATTAATTACAATGATAATATATCATATATCCATTATTTCGTCAATATTTTAACAAGAAAAATTAAAAAAATAAAGTAAGGCTACAAAAACCACCATATATTAGCTTGTTTTTTCTAAAAAAATTAATTTTCTTATGTTGATAAAATTTATAATACAGCACAAATGCACCCGAACCTTCATTGATTCGAATGCATATGTTTGTACTATATATTTTTCATTAATTAAACGAGCTTTTCACCAAAAGCCTTGCACTCTTCAAGCTGTTCATCTTCTGGTGTATTCTGGCAAATTAAAGTCTGCTTAACACTAGCACCTGCATCAACAGCTCTCTGTTCCCAATCTCTCATCCACTGACCGTCA
Source organism: Eubacterium sp. CAG:274 (assembly GCA_000432155.1). GTDB lineage: Bacteria > Bacillota > Clostridia > Lachnospirales > CAG-274 > CAG-274. The sequence goes on along the minus strand of FR888502.1, from coordinate 131,906 downwards.
CCCCAGTCGTATGAACCAAAGAGGGAAACTGTCTTGCCACTAAGGTCACCTTCAATAGATGAGAAAAGGCTTTCAACAGAGTCTTCTAATTCTTCAGCACCCATAGCTGGAGAGCCAAATGCGATACTATCATAGTCGCCTAATGTAGCTGTATCAAAGCTGTCTGCCTCACTAACTACAACTTCTGCACCCTTAGCCTGTGCTCCTGCTGCAATAGCTTCTGCCATTGCCTGTGTGTTACCTGTTGTTGATGCGTAAATAATTGCTACTTTCATAATTGTCCTCCTTAAATTAAAACAACCTTATTAATAAGCTGCTGCTCTGACGAGCTTTTCAATGGGTGTTCCTCCCATAAAAAGTTTATGATAAACATCTGTACATTTTCTGTATTTAAAGAAACTCTTTCTAGCCTCTTCTTCATTTCCATAAACTTTCCAATACCCGTTTAAAATATAATTTTTACCACGATTTTCAATAAATCCCAATACATCCTCAATAGGATAACTAAGGAATAAACCTATTTCATGAGGAAAATCCTCTAACTGTCTTATTCTCTCTTTTAATCTTTCAACAGCCTTTTTACTATCCTCTGTATTGTAACCATATTGACTCATAAATTCGGCAACTCTGCCGTCGGAAAAATCCCTTTCAAGAAATTTAGGTCTATACACATATATTAATGCCCCATTTGAATTACAGGCAAGAGATTCAATATAAACACCCATAGGGTTAAACATTTTATTGTTTTCCTCTATTTGCTCATCTATATTATTGCCTTTAAAAGTAAAAATATTTCCACTTTTAATTCCTCCAAGGGTAGGTGCAGCAAAATGTATTAAAGCTTCCTGCATATATTAAATCTCCTTTCTGTAAATTACACTCTTTACTAAACACAAATTTTATTTTAGATAATTTTCGCTATTTTATACAGCAATCATATTTGATGTTTATTTGTATGATAGAATGAAGGTAAAAAACAATGTATTTTTTTCGCTGTATTCTATGTATTTAGTAAATCAATTAGCAACCACAGTACTGGCTTAAAATCTTCTTTAATGCTGTTGCACTAGAGCTATGTGAACGAGCAATTTCAATATTATTTTTACCAGCAGTCTGAGTTGCTGTCACAATCATTTTGTGACATACTGTGTTTGTAAATAAAATCATTAAATCTGGTCTACCTATTTTTTCTCTTAAATTACTGCTAGGCTGAGTAAATACCTTTGCCTTGCATTTATAATTTTTACATAAATCTTCGTATTGGCGAATCATCTTGTCGTTTCCGCCTACTATAACTACACTCATTAAAATACCTCCTTGAGTTAGTCTCGGCTAATCCATATGTCAATTAAAAGTTAGCTTACGCTAACATATACTTTAAAAATATAGTTAGCTTTTGCTAACTTGTGTTTATAATAACATAGCATTTACCCTTTGTCAATTACTATTTTTGAGAAAGATAATCAACAATACACTTTTCATAGTATATTAATAGGATTTTCTCATTTACAAGGAATTTATAGGTCAAGCCATCGGATTTCTTTCCGATTCATTACTAAAAATTCATAAAAAAACAGACCCCAAAAATTAATTTGAGGTCTGTAAAATAATCAATTTATATTATTTTTCATTTGGCATTGTGAATGTTGAATCTAATGCCTTCTGTAAAATATAAGCTGCATCTTTTGCTGTTAACTGACCGTCTTTATCTGAATCAAGTAATTCAAAAGCATTTGTAGCTACATCTTCAAGAGCAACCTTTGCACCAGTAAGAACCTTCTGTAATACTAAAGCTGCATCATTAGCTTCTACCTTACCATTACCATCAGCATCGCCCTTAACATTTTTGCTTGGTTCTGGAGCAGGAGCTTCTGTAGTAGTTTCTGAACTTGTTTCTGTTACAGTAGTAGTTTCAGTTGTTGTTTCTGTTGTAGTAACAGTAGTTGTTTCAGTTGTTGTTTCTGTAGTTGTTTCTCCACCTTCAACTGAATATGGAATACTATTTACTGTAAGAGTTCTACCCTTCTTCTTATTAACCTTAATACCAGCAATATTATCAACACCTGTTACAGTCTTAGTAACTGTTGTACCACCGTTAAGAGTACAAGTAGCTTCGCCTGTTGCTGTATCTACAGTAAATACTACTGTGTTGCTACCTGCAACGAACTTACCTGCACTAGCACCAGTTGAATCACCAAAATCAAAGATTACTGAACCGTCCTTTGCAGTTACTCTAAGACCAATACCTGTGTCCTTATATGCAACTGTGCCTGTTGATTCATCTTTACGAACAAGGTTAAATAAAGCACCAGTACCTTCTGTTGTAGAAGCATCAAAGTTTACTGTTACTGTTACCTTACCTGAAATAGCATTGTCAAATATTACTCTTGTATTTGAAGTATCAGTACCATCAACGATAGCTGGAAGCTGATGTTCGTTAATATCGCCACCACCCTTGTGAGGTTCTGATGGTACATCTGCATTTGTAGTTGTTTCTGTTGTTGCGTCTGTTACCTTAGCTGTAGTTGTTTCTGTTGTTGCATCTGTTACCTTAGTTGTTGCTTCTGTTACAACTGCTGTTGTAGTTTCTGTTGTTGCATCTGTTGTCTTAGCTGTAGTTGTTTCTGTTGGAGTTGTACCACCAGTTGGAACACCTACTGTAGGCTTAGACATAATAAGGTTTCTATTTACTGCACTATTAGCTGTAATACCAACTACAGAGCTAATAGACTGTGCATCAATGCTATGAGTTAAAGTCTTACCGTTTACTGTAAGAGTTACTGTCTGTGCATCAAGGTCAAATACAAATTCATAGTTGTACTTTGTTGATGCAATAGTGTCGCTTGTTGAAGTATATGCTGAAGAACCTGTACGAAGTGCAATATTCTTGCTTGCATCAGATGCTAAGTCAGCAATATCAGCTGAATCGCCAGCCTTGTTTGTACCCTTAACCTGAACAAATGCCCACTTACCAGCAGCCTTTGCAATTACAGGAGTTGCATAACCCTTTACGATAACCTTACCAGAAGTAATTGGTTCAAAAGAGTTAGTCCATGTAGCAGCTGCTACATCAGAAGTATCCTTTAATAAGTAGTCATCTGTAGCTGACTGATATTCAACACTAATTGAACCAGCAGCTGGAGTAGCTGTACTTGGAGAGAAACCGTCTTTTGCAGTTAAATCAACTGTAGAAATTTCAATCTGAGCTTCTGTAGTAGTTTCTGTAGGATTTACACTAGAAGTTGTAGTTTCTGTTGTTGCTTCAGTAGTAGTTGTTGCACCAGTTGTAACAACAGTACCGTCTGAATTACCACCAAATGAAACGATTGAAGACTTGTAATTTACAACTGCTGACTTGAGTTCGCTAATTACAGCATAGTTTGTATCTTCTGTAGCATTGTTAAATGTCCACTTGAAGTCGCCACCATTTACACGACCAGCCTGAGCCATAACCTTAGCTGGAACATCTTCTGGAGCATCAATGTTTGCTGTGTCTACACCTAAATCAAACTTAGAAGTATCAGTATCAAAGTTGTTGTAGCTTGTGCCACCAGCCTTAGTAACTTCTGAAGAAGGAACCTGTGCACTTCTTTCAGTTACTTCGTAAGCATCATAACCAGTTGTTGCGTTAGGATTATTCTGAGTTAAATAAGCCTTAGCACCTTCAATGTGGTTGTTGTATGCCTTAATCATACCACCAGTTTCGCCTGAGAATGTACCATCGCCTGTTGCATCAGTACCCTGCTTAGAGCTTAACATTGGATATTTACAATTTCTGAAGTAGTTTGCTTCAACGAATGCTGAAGAACCCATTGTTGTACCTACACCATACTTTGCATTACCATCAAAGTAGTTGTTGTAAATATGTACAGACATTGTTCTAATTCTTGGATGTCTTGAATCAGAGTGGTCGAACCAGTTGTGATGATATGTAATCTGGCAATCAGTTGTTTCGCCCTTCATACCACAAAGAGAAGACTTACCACTATCAAAGAAGTGGTTGTAAGAAACTGTAACAAAAGTTGACTTACCCTTAACATCTACAGTACCGTCACCCTTTGCCTGGTCAGCATCGCCACCAGTCTTGCCATAGAATAAGTCCATATTATGAACCCATACATTACAGTTAGAAGTATCAAGAGATACAGAGTCATCAAGACAAGCCATAACTGCAAAGTTTCTTAATTCTACATTACCGGCATTTCTAATAAGCATACCGAAACCATGGATACCAGCATCTTCGCCAATACCTTCTATTGTAAGATTAAGATTTGAATAAGCATTCTTACCTTTAATCTGTAAACCTTCTGCCTTACTTGCAAAACTATCCATATCATCAGCATTAATCATACCAATGATACGAATATCTACAGGAGCTGTTTCCTTACCCTTCTGTAAAGCATTTACGATAGCCTGAAGACCTGTAAATTCCTGTTCAGCCTTATCCTGCATAATGCTTGCTTTTACAGTTTTTGCGTTTTCTGGTGTAACATAAATAACCTTAGCACCAGCCTTTAATGTACCGTCTGCGTTGTAAGCACCAGCACCCTTATAAGTAGACTTAGTTGAGAATGCTGCACCTGAACGGTCATAGTTAGTTACTGTTAAATCTGAAGTAGTAATAGCATCAGCTGTTACTTCTGTACCAGCAGAAACTGGAACAACCTTCATATTATATGTACCTGCTGCAAGACCTACTGCATCAGCTCTCCAACAGTCTGGATACTTTCTAATAAGCTGGTCATCAAGTCTTGTCCAGTCAGAGTCACTTGTGTTCTTTACATAAACATTGTAACCTGTGTAGCTTGAATCTCCCCCAATCCATTCTACATAACAACTTTCCATCCAGCCACTACTTTCATATACAGCAATATTACTTGCTGCTAAAACTGAAACTGGAGTAACTGCAAAATTTGTTACAGCAACGCCTGTTACAGCCATTGTAGAGGCAAGGACGGCACTTATGAATTTCTTTACTTGTTTCTTCATAAATTTTCCTCCTAAATTAATAAACACATTGTTTTTTTGTTTATAAAGCTCTCACTTTAGCCTCAATAATACCATAATTATGTATTTTTTACAAGTCGTTTTTACTACTGTGTACTCTTTTAGACATTTTGTACAAATATTCATATATATTTATGTATAATTATACCATAATTTGGACTTTTTAATAAAAACATAATTTATTTGACATCTTCTTGCATATCAAAAATAATCTTTAAAAATTTAATAATCAAATTTCACTATTTATGTACACTAATATTGATTTTTTTGCAAAAAAATGATATACTAAAAATAAAAAGGGGTTAGGCTATTATGGATAAAGTTAATGTATTATTAATTGGTAATTCTGGTGTAGGTAAAAGTACATTAATCAATGCTGTACTTGAGAATAAAGTGGCTAAAACCAGCATCGGCGAGCGTGGTACTGTCAAAATGGATGTATACGAATCTGACAGCGTTCCTTTCAGACTTATTGACTCTAAGGGTATGGAATATTCATTTTTTGAAAATTTCAAATTAAAAAGTGAATTAAAAAAATGGACTAAAACTTCTTTAGGCAACGAAGATTACGAAAAATGTATTAGTATGATTTGGTATTGTGTAGATGGTACATCTAAACGCCTTATGAAAGAGAATTTAAAAATTCTTAATTCTATAACTAAATTTTTTAAATCTGTTCCTGTTATTATTGTAATAACTAAGTCATACTCTCAGCCTGAGCGTAAAGAAAATATTGAAATGATTAGCAACGCATTATCTAAATACGAAAAAAGTATAAATTTAAAAGATATAATTCCCGTTGTCGCAGAGGCTTATACAATAAGAGAAGACACAGTCATTGAGCCAGATGGTATAGTCGATTTAATAGAAAATACTTCTGAAATGATACCAGACTTGGAAAAAGGTACTTCTGATGCTATAACAAATTATAAAAATGTTTTACTTAACAGACAGATAGACGCTTATATCTCAGCGTGTGTCGCAAGTGCTGTAACAGTTGGTGCTGTGCCTATTCCTTTTGCCGATACACCTGTACTTATTTTAATACAAACTTCAATGATGGTTGGTATAGGAAAAATGTACAAAATAGATGGTTCTCTTAAAGATGTTGCTAAAATTTTAGCTAGTGAAATAGGAGTTTCTTCTTTAGCTAAATCTTCCATATCCTTATTAAAACCTTTTATTCCTGCTACTGTAGTTTTAAATGCCATTGTAGCCGGTTTATACACATATTTTATAGGACAGGGTGCAAAAATGATTTCTAAAAAAATAAAAGATGGAGAATTATCTATTGACGATATAGACAGTATCAGAAATATTTTTGAATCTTTTGTTGAGGGAAATAATTCAAAAGCTATGGGATATTTAAAAACTATAGAAAATATAAGCAATATACAACCATCACAAGTAAAAGATATAGTGTTTAAAGCAATAGGAAATACAAAATAAAACTTAATAAAACTTCTAAAGTCCAAGCTAAAAAGTTTGGATTTTTTTTATAAAAATAATAATTTTTATTCTTTACAATTTTTTTGACTAATATTATAATAGGTATAAACAAATATTTTTTAGGAGGTGCTGTTATGGATACACGAGTAGCATTGATTGGAATTATAGTTAGTAACCCTGATTCTGTTGAAAGTATAAACAAACTTCTTCACTCTTATAGTGAACATATTATTGGCAGAATGGGTATACCTTATCGCAAGAAAAATATTTCTATAATTAGTGTTGCTGTTGATGCTCCTAATGACATCGTAAGTGCCTTAGCTGGCAAATTAGGACAGCTTGACGGTGTAAGCACTAAAACAATTTACAACGAATAAAATTTTGTCTGACAGGAAAGAGTATTCTAACCTGAAAGAAAGGAGAAAACTATGTACAACCCAAAATCACTTAAAGCAGAAGAATTTATTTCTCATGAGGAAATACAGGAAACCCTTGCTTTTGCAGATGCAAACAAAAATAATGTAGAGCTTATTGACTCTATTATTGAAAAAGCTAAATTAAAGAAAGGTCTTACTCATAGAGAAGCCTCTGTTCTTCTTGCCTGTGAAATTCCAGAAAAAAACGAAGAAGTTTTTGCCCTTGCAAAGAAAATAAAAGATGATTTTTATGGCAACAGAATTGTTATGTTTGCCCCTCTTTATCTCTCAAACTACTGTGTAAACGGCTGTGTATACTGCCCTTACCATGCTAAGAACAAGCATATTGCAAGAAAGAAACTTACTCAGGAAGAAGTAAAGAGAGAAGTTATTGCTTTACAGGATATGGGTCACAAAAGACTTGCTATTGAAGCCGGCGAAGACCCTGTAAACAATCCCATTGATTATATTTTAGATTGTATCAAAACAATTTACTCTATTAAGCATAAGAACGGTGCTATAAGACGAGTAAATGTAAATATTGCAGCGACTACTGTTGAAAACTACAGAAAATTAAAAGATGCTGGAATAGGTACATACATACTTTTCCAAGAAACATACCACAAGGAAAGTTATGAAAAACTTCATCCAACTGGCCCTAAGCACAACTATGCTTACCATACAGAGGCTATGGACAGAGCTATGGAGGGTGGCATTGATGATGTAGGTTGTGGTGTACTTTTCGGTCTTGAAAAATACAGATATGAATTTGCAGGTCTTTTAATGCACGCAGAACATTTAGAGGCGGTTCATGGCGTTGGTCCTCATACTATTTCTGTTCCTAGAATTAGACGAGCTGACGATATTGACCCAGACGCATTTTCTGACGGTATTGATGATAATATTTTTGCAAAAATTGTTGCCTGTATAAGAGTTGCTGTACCATATACTGGTATGATTATTTCTACTAGAGAAAGTAAAGCCTGTCGTGAAAAAGTTCTTCAGCTTGGTGTATCACAGATTAGTGGTGGTTCAAGAACAAGCGTAGGTGGCTATGTTGAGCCAGAAGAACCTGACGACTTAACATCTGAACAGTTTGATGTAGAAGACAAGAGAAGTCTTGACGAAGTTGTTCATTGGCTTATGGACTTAGGCTTTATACCTAGTTTCTGTACTGCTTGTTACAGAGAAGGCAGAACTGGCGACCGTTTTATGAGTCTTTGCAAAAACGAACAAATTCACAACTGTTGCTTACCAAATGCACTTATGACATTAAAGGAATACCTTATGGACTATGCAGCTGAAGATACAAAGATTGCCGGCGAAAAAGTTATTGCAAAAGAACTTGAGCATATTCCCAACGAAAAGGTAAGAGGCATTGTTATTGAAAGACTTAAAGAAATAGCTGACGGTCAAAGAGATTTTAGATTTTAGGAGGTGTTCCTATGGGTTTAAATGATACTCCTAAATCTGACAGAATACACATTGGTATTTTTGGTAAAAGAAATGCCGGTAAGTCTAGTATTATAAATGCTATAACTTCACAAAATCTTGCTGTAGTTTCTAAAGTAAAAGGAACAACAACTGACCCAGTACAAAAAGCTATGGAGCTTTTGCCTTTAGGTCCAGTTATGATTATTGATACTCCTGGTATTGATGATGAGGGCGAATTAGGTAAAATGAGAGTTGAAAAGAGCTATCAGGTACTTAATAAAACTGATATTGCCCTTTTAGTAGTTGACGGTAATGTAGGTCTTACTCAATGTGATAAGGATTTAATAGAAGAAATTAAAAAGAGAAAACTTCCTTATCTTATTATATTAAATAAATCTGATGAAGTTTGTAACAGATATGACATTGAAAACTCTATATGGGTAAGTGCTGAAACTAATGAAAATATTTGGGAATTAAAAGAAAGCCTTTCTAAACTTGTTCCCAATGAAAATATGACACTTAAAATAATAGGCGATTTACTTGACCCAGAGGATATTGTGGTTCTTGTAGTACCTATTGACTCAGCAGCACCAAAGGGTCGACTTATTCTCCCTCAACAGCAGACAATAAGAGATGTGCTTGAGGCTGGTGCAATTTCAGTTGTTACAAGAGATACTGAACTTTCTCAAACATTGAAAGCTCTTGGCAAAAAACCAAAAATTGTAGTTACAGACTCTCAGGCTTTTGGCAAGGTAAAAAATGATGTACCGGAAGATATTCTCCTTACTTCATTTTCAATACTTTTCGCAAGATATAAGGGAGATTTATCTGAGCAGATAAAAGCTGTAAAAGCTATAGATAGCCTCAAAGACGGAGATTATGTACTTATTTCAGAGGGTTGTTCACACCATAGACAATGTGACGATATAGGAACAGTTAAAATCCCTAGATGGCTTAAAGAACATAGTGGCAAAAAAATCAACTATGAATTTTCTAGTGGAACAGAATTTCCTAGAGATTTAAGCAAATACAAGGCCGTAATACATTGTGGTGGCTGTACATTAAACGAAAAAGAAATGAAACATAGAATTGCCGTTGCTAAGGAGCAAAATGTTCCTATTACAAACTACGGAATATTTATAGCCTATACTCAAGGCATATTAAAGAGAAGTTTACAAGCTTTTCCGGAAATAGCTAAAATACTTGATTAACACAAAAGACCTGTGGAATTTTCTCCACAGGTCTCTTTTCTTAATATCACTTAGCTATTCCAATATTAAATTCTGTCTTATTGCTGTTCTTAACCTTGCCTACTACATTTTTAGTAGTTTCTTTTCTTCTTGCTAACTGATTATAGTCATTCTCTCCACAAGATAAAACACTACCGTCTTTAGTAATAAACATTGAGAAATTATGTCCTGCCTCAATACCAACTGAATTGTCAACTTTAGGTACTTCTATAGGTGTTTCTGCGAAAAAGCGAATTTCACTACCCTTACCAGTTTTTGATTTTTCAATTCTTCCTGTCATACCGTCTTTACCTAATTCGCCCTCTGTGTTATCACCCCAACCATATACTTTACCGTCACTACTTAAAGCAAGAGAATGGTCATACCCAACTTTAATATCTACAATTTTATTTAAACCATCTATTTTCTGTGGCATTAAAAGAGGTGCTTTATCTCTACCAAGTTTTCCATTTTCCTTGTCACCCCAAGACCAAACAGCACCGTCTTTATCAAGAGCAAGCAAAACATCTTCGCCTGCATCTATTTTTGTAACATCTTTTAAATATAAAATCTGTTGAGGTTCACTTTCTTTATTTTTATTTACTCTCTGAATATAACCATTTTTACTATCTCCCCAGTCCCATACTGTTCCATCATTTTTTAATGCAATAGCATAATAACTATCATTGTTATTATAAGTTTCTCCCATAGCAATGCTCTTTACATCTGAAAGTCCTTGAACCTGCTTAGGAGCTACTGTGTTTTTATTTCCAATATTTATTTTACTGTTCTCCCAATACCATACGGTTCCGTCTTTTTTAACAGCAATAGCAGTATTCCCATAACCATCAATTTCCTTTACATCACTAATATCGCTAATTACCTTAGGTGTTGCATCTTTTGATGTAAATATTGCATTACTGTTGTCCATTTTATGGCTTTTATCAGTTTCTTCTTCGTTATTATATTCTTTTCCCCAAACCCACACCTTTCCAGTATTATCAAGTGCCATACCAAAATCACTTTTAGCATTTACTTGTACTATGTCGTTTAATCCTTTTATCTGTGTTGGAAATTGGGCATACTTAACTGTACCATTTGCTATTACACCATATTCATTTAATCCCCAAGCCCATACAGTTCCGTCACTTTTTAACGCCAAATTCCAAGTGCTACCTGACGAAATCATTGGCTGTGTTGAAAATTCTTCTGCAAGCACATTTGTTGAAAAAAGCATACTTGTTGCTAAAATAGCCCCTAAAATTTTCTTTAACATAATAATCTCCCCTTCTACTTCTTTTCAACTGTAGCTGTAGTCTTTTTTACTTCCGTATTTGGCACATATGTGCCTACAGTAAATTTACTTCTATCACTATTTATAACATTTCCAAAAGAGCTTTCAATTTTTGATGCTGGTCTACCTAATTTATTATTTTTGTAATTAAAACCACAAGTTAAAACTCCACCGTCATTAGTAACTACTGCTGAAAGCCTTGTACCTGCATCTATACAAGCATTTTTACCTACTAAACTTATGTACATAGGTGTTTCTGCTCGTTTTTCGCCTTGATATACCATTCCACTTTTATCTCTTGTTGAATATACCGGAACATTACTACTACCAAGCTGACCGTCTGTACTATCTCCCCAGCCATATAACTGGCCACTATTACTTAAAGCAAAAGAGTGTTTACCACCAGCTACTATATCAGTAATATTTTTTAAATCATTTAACTTTGTAGGTTTCCAATCTGGAACTGTTTTTCTGCCAAGTCGGCTGTAATCATTATTGCCCCAAGTCCATACATTTCCATCTTTGTCTAATGCAAGGCTATGTACTTCACCTACGCTTATTTTAGTTATATTTTTCAAATAATCATTTTCTTCTGGCTGTAAATCAGTACCATCTTCTGTTGTACCAAGGCAATAGTCCTTATTATTGCCCCAACCCCATACATTTCCGTCTTTATCTAATGCCATGGCAAAATATTTATTGCTATCGCCATACACTTTTCCCATTTGTATCTGTTCAATATCACAAAGACCGTCAACTTTCTGTACTAAATCCGGAGTTCTATTATCAAATTTCCATACTGTCCCGTCTTTTTTCAATGCCAAAGCATAAGTACCACTACTGTCTACTTCCTTAACATTGTTAATGGCATTTATTCTCTTAGGTGTAGCCTCATCTGCACTTAATTTTATAAATTCATCGGCTGTCCCTGACCTTTCCTTGCCCCAGTACCATACATAGCCTTCACTATCTACTGCCATGGAGTAATCACCCTTTGCGTTGACACAGACTATGTCTTTTAGTCCTTTTGTCTGTACTGGATAAAGGCTGTCCTGTGATGTACCAATTCCCAATGAACCGTACTTATTTTCTCCCCAAGCCCATACTGTTCCGTCACTTTTTAAAGCCAATGTATAATCCTCATTTGTAGATACCATTGGTTTTGTTGAAAATTCTTCTGCCAACACATTAGAAGATAATAACATACTTGTAGCAAGAATAACACCTATAACTTTCTTTAACATAATAATCCTCCCTCTCTTTAACTAAATAGTTATATCTTTATATTATCATATTTAAAATATTTATTCAATCATAATTATGATTTTTGTTAAAATGTCACAAATCCCCAAAATCTTAATATATTGTTAATAAATTAACATATCGATTTTTGTTGTGAAAGTGGTATAATAAATTTAAAGTTAATAAATATTATTTATGTATTTTCCACAACTAATTTTACTCGAAGGGAGTTTTTATATGTCAAATAGAATAGTTTTAAACGAAACATCATATCATGGTAAAGGAGCAATACAGGATATTGCAACAGAAGTAAAGACAAGAGGATTTAAAAAAGCCTTTGTATGTTCAGACCCTGACTTAATTAAGTTTGGTGTTACTAAAAAGGTTACTGATGTATTAGATAATGTAGGTTTTGCTTATGAAATTTATTCTAACATTAAGCCTAACCCTACTATTGAAAATGTACAGACAGGTGTTAAAGCATTTAAGGATAGCGGTGCTGACTACATAATTGCCATTGGTGGTGGTTCTTCAATGGATACATCAAAGGCAATAGGTATTATTATCAATAACCCAGAATTTGAAGATGTTAGAAGTCTTGAGGGTGTTGCACCTACTAAAAAGCCTTGTGTACCTATTATTGCTGTTCCTACTACTGCTGGTACAGCTGCTGAAGTTACAATCAACTATGTTATTACAGATGTTGAAAAGAAGCGTAAATTTGTTTGTGTAGATACTCACGATATTCCTGTTGTTGCTATTGTTGACCCAGATATGATGAGCTCAATGCCTAAGGGTCTTACAGCATCTACTGGTATGGATGCCCTCACTCACGCTATTGAAGGTTATATCACTAAGGGTGCTTGGGAAATGACAGATATGTTCCACCTTAAAGCTATTGAAATTATTTCAAAGAATTTAAGAGGTGCTGTTGAAAACACTCCAGAAGGTAGAGAAGGTATGGCATTAGGTCAGTATATCGCCGGTATGGGCTTCTCTAATGTAGGTCTTGGTATTGTTCACTCTATGGCTCATGCTTTAGGTGCTGTTTACGATACTCCTCATGGTGTAGCAAATGCTATTTTACTTCCTACAGTAATGGCTTACAACGCTGATGCTACTGGCGATAAGTATAAATATATTGCAAAGGCTATGGGTGTAGAAGGTACTGAAAGTATGACTCAGGAAGAATACAGAAAAGCAGCTGTAGATGCTGTTAGACAGCTTTCTATTGATGTAGGTATTCCTGCTGACTTAAAGGATATTGTAAAAGAAGAAGATGTTCAGTTCCTTGCTGAATCTGCTGTAGCCGATGCTTGTGCTCCTGGTAATCCAAAAGACGCAAGTCTTGAAGATATTATTGCACTCTATCATTCATTAATGTAATAAATACTCTCTTGAGTTTTTATAATTTTTCTTCCTTATTAAGGCATCGGATTTATTTTTCCGATTCACTGTAAAAAAGCTGGTGTTCATTTGAACACCAGCTTTCTCTATGTTTATATTATTTATAATTTTATCTTAAAGCATTTCTGCAAAATACTTATGTACTTCTGTAGAGTCTGTTAACTCTGGGTGGAATGCACTTACAAGCTGATTACCCTGTCTTGCAGCAACAATCTTGCCGTCAACAACAGATAAAATCTCAACACCGTCCCCAGCCTTTTCAATATAAGGTGCTCTAATAAATCTCATTGGGATTGTAGTATCACCAAATTTTTCTTCTGTAGAGAATGAACCAAGCTGTCTACCATAGGCATTTCTCTTTGCAACAATATCCATTGTAGCAAAATGTACTCTGTCGTCATTTTCAATCTTCTTTGCTAAAACCAAAAGACCAGCACAAGTACCAAATACAGGCATACCGTCATTAATCTTCTTAACAAGTGTATCTTGCATATCAAGTTCTCTTGCTAACTTACCAATAACTGTACTTTCGCCACCTGGAATAATAAGACCGTCAAAATCTCTCTCCAAATCTTTCTTTTGACGGATTTCGAAAGTTTCAACACCTATTTTGTTAAGTATATTTTCGTGTTCAATAAAAGCACCTTGAACTGCCAATACTCCAACTTTTTTCATATTATTTGCCTCTTTCTGCCATTAAAAGTTCAATTTCGTCTTCGTTAATACCAACCATTGCTTCGCCTAAATCTTCTGAAAGTTCAGCAAGTAACTTAGCATCATTGTAGTTTGTAACAGCCTTTACAATAGCAGCTGCTCTCTTTGCTGGGTTACCAGACTTGAAGATACCAGAACCAACGAATACACCTTCTGCACCAAGCTGCATCATAAGAGCTGCATCAGCAGGAGTTGCTACACCACCGGCCGCAAAGTTTACAACTGGAAGTCTCTTGTTATCGTGAACATACTTTAATAAGTCATAAGGAACGCCTAATTCCTTTGCGTTGTTGTAGAGTTCGTCTTCGCTAAGAGAACCAATTCTGCGAATTTCGCTGTTCATCTTTCTCATATGAGTTACAGCCTGTACAATATCGCCTGTACCAGGTTCGCCCTTTGTTCTAATCATTGATGCACCTTCAGCAATTCTTCTTAAAGCTTCGCCTAAATCCTTTGCACCACAAACGAAAGGAACATCAAACTTAGTCTTGTCAATGTGGTAAACATTGTCTGCTGGAGAAAGAACTTCACTTTCATCAATGTAGTCAATTTCAATAGCCTGTAAAATCTGAGCTTCTGCAAAGTGACCAATTCTAACCTTTGCCATTACAGGAATAGAAACAGCTTCCTGAATACCCTTAATCATTTTAGGGTCACTCATTCTTGATACACCACCAGCTGCTCTAATATCAGCAGGAATTCTTTCAAGTGCCATAACAGCACAAGCACCAGCTTCTTCAGCAATCTTTGCTTGTTCAGGTGTAGTAACATCCATAATTACGCCACCCTTTAACATCTGAGCTAATTCGCAATTTAATTTATATCTTGACATAATACAATAACCTCCGAAAATAAATTGATTTTTATTTGAAATATGGTTATAATTATACATAAATCTGATATTAAATAAATATCCAGTTTTTAACTTTTTAATAAGGTCAGTTTTGATTATATTTACTAAAAAAGGAGAATTATGTATGTTTACCTGTAACTTAGACCCAAAAAGTAAAGTACCTCTTTATCAACAACTTTACGAATATATACAAAATTCTATTAACAACGGAGAGTTAAAAGCTGAGGAAAAATTACCTTCAAAAAGAAAGTTATCTCAACACCTGAAAATAAGTGTTATTACTATTGAAAATGCTTACGAACAGCTTATTACAGAGGGTTATATTTACTCCAAACCTCAAAAGGGATTTTATGTTACTGATATAGATAATACCTCCCCTATTAAAGCTCCTGTTCACAATGAATTTCAACCTGTAATACCAGAAAAAACTTTACCTTATGAATTTAGAACAAATTCAGCTGACATTAACAGTTTTCCATTTTCCACTTGGGCTGCTTTGATGAGGGAAGTTCTTCGTGACCAGGATAAAAAATTGCTTGAAAAAGGTAATCCAAAAGGTTTGTATACTTTACGCCGAGAAATTGCCATTTACTTAAAAGCCTATAGAAATATTTCTGTTAGTGCAGACCAAATCATTGTAGGTGCAGGAAGTGAATATCTAATCAACATAATATTACAGCTACTAGGCAAAAACAGAATTTATGCTGTAGAAAATCCCGGCTATCACAAAATAGCTAAAATAATGGAGGCTAACGGCATTGAGCCAAAATACATACCCTTAAATGATGACGGTATTAATATGAATGAACTTATAAATTCAAAAGCAAATGTACTCCACATTACACCCTCTCATCATTTCCCATTAGGTATTGTTACTCCAGTAAAAAAGCGAAATGAAATACTAAACTGGGCATACAACACCGACAGTTACATTATTGAGGACGACTATGACAGCGAGTTTAGATATACAGGAAGACCTGTACCAGCATTGCAATCCTTAGATAAAGGTAGTAAAGTAATTTATTTGAACACATTTGCAAAAAATATTGCCCCATCTCTTAGAATTAGCTATATGGTTTTGCCCGAAAATTTGGCTGAAAAATATCAGAAAGAATTTAGTTTTTACTCCAATACTGTATCTAGTTTTGAGCAATACACTCTTTCAAAATTTATGGCAAAAGGGAATTTTGAGCGATACATAAATAAAATGCGTCTTATATACAAGCAAAGGCTAGATGCCATTATAAATTCTATTAACAACTGTTCTTTAAAAGATTTTGTAACTGTTAAAGGAGAAAAAACCGGTCTTCACATACTCCTTGAAGTCAATAATGGTATGACAGAAAAGGAGCTTGTGGATAAAGCCAGAGAAAATGGAATTTTATTAACAGGTATGTCCCAATTTTTCCACGAAGGTGTTCATAAAGGAAAGCCTACTGTAATTTTAGGATATAGTGGTATAGATACTGTCAACATAGAAAAGGCTTTTAAAATTTTGGAACAAATATGGAAATAGGCTGTCGATAAATTCGACAGCCTTGCAAGAAATGCTTGCATTTCTTGCAGTTAGTCTAAGGTAGGGACCAGCCGTGAAAAATATGGCACTAAAAAACAGTACCATATTTTTGTCCCTGTCCTCGGTCAGGCAAAGCTCGACCTGCGGAATTAATTTAAGAAAACCAAGGTTTTCTTAACAACTTTCCTTATATATTTTTATTCTTAATATGGAAATTTTAGTTTTTTTGTATTATAATAAATTGATTTCAGAAAAAAGGAGGTTCTTATGTTTTTTCGAAATATAAAGCGTTCCGAAATTTATTATTTTGAATTTGTTCCTATATGATACTGTGACATTTAATTTGTAGCTTGACATGTCAAGTTATCGGATTTATTAAAATTATATAGGAGAATTAATATGTCAAAAAAAGAAAAATTAAAAAGATACATAATATTTTTTATAGGTTTATTTTTTAGTTCATTTGGTGTTAGTTTTGTAACAAAGGCAAATTTAGGTACTTCCCCTATTTCCAGTATTCCCTATGTTTTAAGTTTAGCAACTAAGCCAACCCTTGGCGAATACACAATATTCTTTAGCCTTTTCTTAATTGCTTTACAGATATTAATACTTGGTAAAAAGTTTAAAAAGGAAAGTCTTTTACAGATACCTGTTTCTATAGTATTTGGTTATTTTATAGACTTTTCAATGTTTCTTTTAAGCTGGCTTAATCCTGAAAATTATGCCTACAGAGGTGTAGCACTTATTCTCGGTTGTATAATACTTGGTTTCGGTGTATATGCTGAGGTTATCGCCGATGTTGTTATGCTCCCTGGGGAAGCCTTTGTAAAAGCTGTAACTGTAAGATTTAAAACTGACTTTGGCACTACAAAGGTTTGTTTTGATGCCTCTATGACAATTATCGCCGGTGTTTCAGCTTTCCTTATTTTCCATAAATTAAATGGTGTTGGTATTGGTACAATTATTGCCGCACTTATTGTCGGTATTATAGCAAGATTTTTCATCAGAAAACTTGTAGCACTTACAGAACTTCTTCTTGGAAAACTAGAAGAAAAGGAAGAACCAACTTTCTCCAACAATGGAAATATTGTTATTACTATAGCCAGAGAATACGGTAGTGGTGGTAGAGAAATTGGCAAACTTGTAGCACAAAAACTTGGCATTGATTACTACGATACAGAGGTTCTTTCTCTTACAGCACAAAAGACAGGAAAATCTCAAGACTATATTGAAATGAACGACCAAAAAATAACAAGAAATTTATTATTTAATGTTTATAGTCAAGCTGACTTGTATTCTTCAAAAGACGAAAACAGTATAAAAAGTATTTTCAAAACTGAGCAGGAAATTATAAAGGAAATTGCAAGTAAAAAATCTTGTGTAATTGTAGGTAGACTTTCTAATTTCATACTTAAAGATTCAGCCTTTAATGTATTTTTACATGCAAATAAAGAGGATAGAATTAAGCGTGTAGCAACTCGTGATAATATTTCTGAAACAGATGCAGATAAGAAAATAAACAGAGTAAATAAAGAAAGACACGAACATTGTCACCTTGTAACAGGTAGAGAATGGGGACTTGCAAAACACTATGATTTGTCAATTAACACTTCCCTTTTCGGTACAGAAAATACAGCCGAATATATTTCACAAATGGCAAAAATAAAGTTCTAATTTAATAAAGTAATTTTAAAAATCTCCATAGTAGATAAGTCTACTTTGGAGATTTTTTATGGTAAATCGGAAAGATAAATCCGATGGCTTGTTTCCTGTATTCCGTCGGCATTATATCATATTCCTGTTAAAAAATATCAATCAACAGACGAGAGGTCAATCTTCTTTTTAGATATTTTTTATAACAAGAGATATACCAGAAATCACTAATAATAAAGCAGTAATTTTCTTTGCTAAATTTTTATTCATTATGCTACTACATTTCATACCAGCTATTAATCCAATCAATACAAAGGGAATAAGAATTAAACTTCTTTTTAAAGTATCCAGCGTAAGTATATGTAATGTACTATAAAGAATAATGCGAAATGTATTATCAACAATAAATACAGCACTTATATTTGCCTTAAATGACTGACTGTCATCTGTCACACGACTTACATAGGCAGCTAATAATGCCCCTACTCCAAACAGTCCACAAAGTACACCTGATGCAACTCCAATAATCGCCAACAATATCCTAGAAGATTTGCCACTATCCTTGCTATACTCTCGCAATAACATTTCCAAACCCAACACAATTACTACAACACCAAATATTAACTTAATTATGCTTGTATTTACATTTTTAAGCATAAACACTCCGGGGGAATACTGCCTATTATCACAAGTGCTATAAGAGGCAGATAAACCTTTGAATCAAGCTTTTTTCGATTTTCCCAAGTAAGAATTAAATTTGTTGGATAACCTATTAACAAATCTATAGGCGAAATATTAACATTTGGTGTTCCAAAACTCAAAATAGTTGTAAATACCAAAGTGTTTGCAAAACCGCACAGTCCTTTTATAAAATACGCAACTACTGTTGCAATAATCCACAAGTACATAATTACTTTTCCCCATTTCTTTCAACTTTTTATTCAGTATAACATAAGTATTTGATATATGCTTTGCAAAAATGGAAATTCAATTTTATAACATAAAAAAATGGGAATGTACAATTTCTCATACATTCCCAAAAACTTATAAACTAATTCAAATTCAAAGATTACTTATTCTTATTTTTGTTTCTGTTGTAGTTAATAAGGCAACCAGCAAGAATAATTTCTCTTTCATCGTCAGTTAATTCGCCCATTTTAAGAGTAAATTCTTTCATTTCACCATTTCTTACAACATAGGCTGTAAATTCAGACTTCTTATCCTTAATACCCTGAGCAACCTGTGGAATGAATACATAATCGCCATTTTCAAATGGAAGATTTTCTTCATCAAAAATAAATGGAAGCATACCCCAGTTAATAAGGTTAGAACGGTATCTCTTAGTAGCGTATTCTCTGGCAATATTAGCCCAACCACCAAGAACCTTCTGACAAGATGCAGCCTGTTCTCTTGCAGAACCGTCACCAGGCTTAACAGCAAAAATTGTACTACCAATACCCATTACATCTCTGCTGATTGTAAACTTAGTCTTGATTGTATCCATAATAGGCTTAACTTCTGGGAATGCCTGTGATGGGCAGTTACCGGCTTCAATAGCCTTTTCAGCAACCTGTACTTCCTTAGCTCTGCCAACATAAGCAGGGTCTTTTCTTGAAAGTGTAAATTCAGCAAGACCTAAAGGATTTGAACGGTATGAACTTGTTTCGCCAGATGGGATAAGTTCATCAGTTGTTGTAACAGGGTCAGTAATAAGTGATACAACCTTTACAAGAAGGTTTTCTGGTAAAGCTACCATTTCAGGCCAATCTGTAATATTTGGACCTAACTTTAATTCAACACTTGTGTCTGCCTTGCCAAAGCCCTGATATACTCTATTGTCATATACAGACTTGTTGAAGAAGTACTTAGGCTTAGTAAATTCAACATCAATATTTTCAGCAGAAGTAAGGAAGCCCTTGTTTACTGCTGTAGCTGCAATAGAACGAGCGTCCATAAGTGCAACAGATGCAATCTGACCATTACCTGGCTTAGAACCCTCTCTGTTAGGGAAGTTTCTTGTAGAATGTCTGATACTTAAACCTTCATTACTTGGAACATCGCCTGCACCAAAGCAAGGACCACAGAACGCAGAACGAACAGTAGCACCGGCATTCATTAACTTAAATATAGAACCATTTTCAACTAACTGCATAAACACAGGCTGACTTGATGGGTATACACTTAAAGCAAAATCATCAGCACCAATACTCTGACCATTTAAAATATCTGCTACATCACAAATGTTATCATATGTACCACCGGCACAACCAGCAATAACACCCTGGTCTACATAAAGTCTGCCGTTCTTAATCTTATCTCTAAGCTTGAAGTGAATATCAGGGTTGTTAATAGTCTTAACAGCCTTCTTTTCAACATCAGCTAAAATGTCTTCAAGGTTAGCATTTAATTCATCAATAGTGTATGTGTTGCTTGGGTGGAATGGCATAGCAATCATAGGCTTAATAGTTGATAAATCAACATAAACAATGCCATCATAGTAAGCAACAGAACCAGGATTAAGTTCCTTGTAATCTTCTGCTCTATCGTGAACTTCATAGAAATTCTTGATTTCGTCATCAGTTCTCCAAATAGAAGAAAGACAAGTAGTTTCTGTTGTCATAACATCAATACCATTTCTGTATTCAGCATTAAGATTAGAAATACCGTCACCGATAAATTCCATAACCTTATTCTTAACGTATCCGTTTGCAAATACCTCGCCAATAATAGCAAGAGCAACGTCCTGAGGACCTACAAATGGCTGTGGCTTACCTGTAAGGTAAATACCGATAACTTCTGGACGCTTTACATCATAAGTCTGCTGAAGGAGCTGTTTAGCAAGTTCGCCACCACCTTCGCCAATAGCCATTGTACCTAAAGCACCATAACGAGTGTGGCTATCTGAACCTAAAATCATCTTGCCACAACCCGCCATCATTTCACGCATAAACTGATGAATAACAGCCTGATGTGCTGGAACATAAATACCACCGTATTTCTTAGCAGCACTAAGACCAAACATATGGTCATCTTCGTTTATTGTACCACCAACTGCACAAAGTGAGTTATGGCAATTTGTAAGAACATAAGGAATTGGGAACTTTTCCATACCAGATGCTCTGGCTGTCTGGATAATACCAACATAAGTAATATCGTGACTTGCCATACAGTCAAATTTGATTTTAAGACTGTCCATATTTCCACTTGTATTGTGAGCCTCTAAAATACCATAAGCAATAGTATTCTTTGCAGCTTCTTCCTTAGTAACATTAATGTTTTTAGAAGCAAGCACCTTTTGTGCATCAGCATCATCTTTTACAAGTTCTGTGCCGTTTAAAAGATACGCACCAGTATTAAATAATTCTATCATACTTTTTTATCCTCCTGTGTAATTTTAAGAGTAAGTAAAACATTGCTTTTTGAATTTTTTGCATGTGTTATAGCATAATTATACCATAAATATAAAGTTTTTCAACCTAAAAATAGTAATTTTTGCAAGTTTCTACTTAAAAAAATTCATTTTTATATTTTTGATAATTTATTTTATTAATCTTTACAATTATTTACTTGCTTTATATACCCTTTCCAGTTATAATAAGATAGATAATTTTTTATCAATCTTTGTAATATTATATAGATATGAATGTGTTTTTCTAAAAGGAGCAGATTCTATGATTAGAAAATTAAATAGCCGAGATGCTAGCGATATTGAATATTGTTTACAGCAAAAGCCTATGTTTGGGCAATTTGTTCGTATTTTTATAAAAGATTTAGGTATAGGTATAGAGAACTGTAATATTTTTGGATACTACGAAAAAGCTAAGTTGACTTGTATTTTTTCCGTTGTACTAAATAATCTTATGGTTTATTCCTATGCCGATGTTGTTCCGGCAAAGGAAATATTGGACTTTTTAAAAAATCACAATATAAAATTTTCAATTATGAAAGGCGAAGAAAGTGTATTGCAACAGTTTACTCCTTTTGTCAAGGTAGTTACAAAATATGGCACTCTCCTTTGCAAACTTTTCAGAGAAGAATTTACACCTGTAGACTATAGTGACATTGTTATTGAAAGAGCTAACTCTGGTAATGTTGACGAAATACTTGGTTTCTTTAACAACACTATTGAATACAAAATGCTTTTAAGCCCAGAAGACACAAAGAAATTCGTAAACTTTGGCTATACCTATTTTACAAGAGAAAATGGCAAAATAGTTGCCCTTACAATGTGCAATTATATGAGCCGAGATATTGCAAATATTAGTGTCTTAGTAACTGCTCCAAACGCCAGAAATAAAGGCTATGGCAGTAAGTTATTAAGCAAAATTTGTGAAGAACTTTTAAAAATAAGCAATAGCTGTTCAATTTGCTATGATGTTATGAATGTTCTAAGTATTTACAGAACTGTAGGCTTTAAGGAAATTGACAAACAAGCAATATATATTGTAATACAGTAAAAGCATTGGCAAAATGTGGTATGCCCTCTATTTATTTAGAGGTAGCATATCACATTTTGCCAATGCTTTTTGATTTATACACATTAAACTTATTTTTACTGTGTATATCTTTAATTTTTCTTTTTAAGACTAATAAATTTCTTAAATGCCTCTGTATCAGTATTTATAATAAGTTCATCTGGCATTTGAACTTCGTCTAAAAGTTTTTGAACATTAGTAAAGTCCCCAACAGAAGTCATATAATGAGCATCACTACCCAATATTATAGGCATATCCTGTCTTTTGCACTCTAAAATTATATCCTTCACTATTTTATCCCCACCCGCTCTTGAACCATTAGGGTCAAGAGATGAATTGTTTATTTCCAAAAGTGTATTATAATCTCTGGCAGCTGTTACCAACTTTTTAACATCAATAGGATAGCGTGGGTCCCCTGGGTGTCCAATAATATTTACCAATGGATTTTTAATAACATTTATAAGAGTTTCCGTAAAATCCTCCTCGGATTTTGGGTCAATACAAGGTAAATGCAAACTTGCAATAGCTATGTCTAAATTTTTAAGTATTCTCTCTGACATATCTACTTTTCCTGTACTGTCCAAAATATTAAGCTCAATACCCTTTAAAACCCTTACGCCCTCAATATACTCTGGCAAAATTCTTAAATTCAAAAAATGTAAATATCCACAACTTCCCGGCATTTTAGGTGCGTGGTCTGTCATACCAATAATTTCAAGACCTATTGATGCAGCATATTTTGCATTTTCTGTTACTGTGCTATATGCGTGTCCACTTGAAACAGTATGAGTATGTGTGTCAATTTTGTATTTATTCATATTTATTACTCCTATCCAAATTTTTCTTGTATACAAAGCCATATGTTTTGTAGTATACTTGAACTAAACTACAAAGGAGGTCAAAAACCAATGAAAAAGCTAGAAACCATAACAACAACTGAATATAAGGTAACAGAAGTAGTTTGCAACGGTTGTGGCAAACCTATACCTCAAGATAAATACGGTCATAGAGCAGACTGTCTTTCAGTTGATAAGGAATGGGGTTACGGTTCTTGCTTTGACGGCGAAAATCATAGCTTTGACCTTTGCGATGAATGTTATAGTGAAATCATTAAAAATTTCAAAATACCTGTTGAAAAACACTAATATGATTATAAAACTAATTTTTATTTTTTGCAATTATATTTAAAGGCTGTACCCATGCAAATATTGCATAAGATACAGCCTAAAATTATTATTCTTCAGGTTTATTATTTTCTTCTGAAATACTTTCTTCTTTCTTTTCCTCTTTTTCTGGGAAATCCACATACTTTTTAAGAATATCCATAAATTCCTCGCCGGAAATTGTTTCCTTTTCGAAAAGGAAGTTACTTATTTCTTCAAGGGCAGTTTTTTGTTCTTCAATAATATTCTTAGCCTTTATATGACAAGTTTTTATTACATCTAAAACAGCCTTATCAACTTCAGCAACTGTATGTTCTCCTACAAGAGAAACCTTTGTACCGTCAAGGTATCTATTTTCCACATTTTCAAGTGCCATCATATCAAATTCGTCACTCATACCATAGAGAGTAATCATATTTCTAGCAAGTTTTGTTGCCATTTCAATATCATTACTTGCACCAGTAGTAATAGAGTTAAACTCTATTTCTTCGGCACTTCTACCGGCAAGATAAGTTACTATTTTAGCAAGTATTTCTTCCTTGCTCATTAAATATCTTTCTTCTTCTGGCATCTGCACTGTGTAACCCAAAGCACCCATTGTTCTTGGAATAATTGTAATTTTCTGAACAGGCTGAGAATGATTTTGAAGTGCTGCTGCAAGAGCATGTCCAACTTCGTGAACCGCAACAACTCTCTTTTCCTTTTCGCTAAGTATTCTATCTTTCTTTTCCTTACCAGCAATTACAACCTCAACTGATTCCATTAAATCCTCTTGAAGTACCTTTTCTCTACCCATTCTTACTGCTCTTAATGCTGCCTCATTTACAATGTTTGCAAGGTCAGCACCTGTAGCACCACTTGTAGCAAGGGCAATTTTTTCATAATCAATGTCACTATCCATTTGCACCTTAGCAGCGTGTACCTTTAATACATCAACTCTACCCTTTAAGTCCGGAGCTTCAACAATAATTCTTCTATCAAATCTACCAGGTCTTAAAAGTGCCTTATCAAGTACCTCTGGTCTGTTTGTTGCTGCAAGTATTACAACACCATTTGAAGTATCAAAACCGTCCATTTCAGACAAAAGCTGATTAAGTGTCTGGTCATTATTTCCTAATCTGTTATCACGCTTTGCACCAACGGCATCTAATTCATCAATAAATACAATACAAGGGGCATTTTCCTGTGCTGATTTAAAAAGCTCTCTAACTCTTGACGCACCAACACCAACGAACATTTCTTCAAAGTCTGAACCTGAAAGTGACATAAATGTTACTTTTGCCTCTCCGGCAACAGCCTTTGCAAGTAAAGTTTTACCAGTACCCGGAGGTCCTACAAGCAAAGCACCTTTTGGCTGTTTAGCACCAATTTTATTGTACTTTGTAGGGTTGTGAAGAAAGTCAATAATTTCCTGTAAAGACTCTTTTGCCTCGTCTTGTCCTGCTACATCGGCAAATGTTACACCTGTAGTTTTTTCCATATAAACTTTTGCATTGGACTTGCCAAAGCCTCCAAGTCCTCCACCCATATGCTTAGCCATAATTCGCATAATAAATGTGAAACCAAGGTACATAATCAAAAGTGGAAGTATCCAAGACAATGCAAATGAAATGATTGGAGAGTTATACTGTATAGGAGCATAAAACTCAACATTCTTTTCCTTTAAAAGTTTTACAAGTTCGTCATCGCCAACTCTACCTGTGTAGAATACTGTTGCACCATTTACTAGCTTTTGGTCGCCGTCTTGCAACTTATCCTTATAAGGTTTAACAATAAGTTTATCACTTTGGAACTCAACGGATTCGACCTTACCTTCTTGTACTAATTTTATAAATTTACTATATTCCAATTCACTTTGACTTCTTGCTGTCATTACAACAGAAAAAACATTAAAAGCGAATGTAATAAGCAAGGATATTACAAGAATACGAATAAAGACTTTACTATCGCTGTTATTTTTGGAATTGTTGCTGTCATTTATTCTATTATCTTTTGCGTTTTCATCCATAAAAACAACTCCTTTCATTTCTAACTATTTTAATACAAAAAACAGCACAATTCAATATTACCCAAAGTAAATTTATATTTTCTTAATATTTGTATTCTTATAATAATGACTAAGTATATCTGTATATTTTGTTCCATTATTAGCCATATAAACCGCTCCATATTGACTCATACCAACGCCATGACCATAACCCTTTGTTTTAAAAACTATGTCACTTCCATTTTTAGTTATAGTAAAATCACAGGATTTTAAATGAAATGTTGTCCTTATTTTTTCTCCTGAAAATTCTTTTCCGCCAATAGAAACAGTTGACACATATCCGGCATTAGTTCTTTCTTTTATAACTATATTTTCAGAACCAAATATATTTTTCATAGTTTTGGCTGATACAGTTACACTACCGTTATAATAGGGAGAATATTTGTCCCCTTTTGACTCAACGCTAGTTAGATACTGTAAATCTTGTCCCCAAACATCTTTGCAATTTTCTGTTTCTCCATTAGAAGTAGAACAAAATACAGCCAATATAGGTTCATTATTGTATTCCAAAATTTCTCCCTGTGTAGCATTTACACATTGACTTATTTTTTTATAATTTTCATCAAAGGATTTTCCCCACATTTTTTTCATTTTATCAACAGAAGTATAGTTTTGCTTTAATTTAGTATAATCAAAATTTTTATTGCCATTAGCACCTCTTATCGCATAAGTCCTTGATGCAACAGCCTGTGCCTTTAATGCCTCATAAGGAAAAGATACTGACATTTCCCCTGCCACTACACCTATTACATAGTTTTCCAACCTGTCATCTCTTTTGTTCTGAATATTTTCCATAACTTTTTCTTGCTTTTCCTCTTTTGTTTCAACTATTGAACAAGCTGGTATTTCTACTTTGTTGTTATTGCTAACACCAAGACCTATTGCAATTAATAAAGACAGCAATATTTTTTTCACATTATCACCTCTTTAGAATTTATTGCATAGCCTGTTCATTTATTCTAATAATATCTGCTCCTATACCTCTTAATTTTCCGTCAAAATTTTCATAACCTCTATCAATATAGTGAATATCTGTAATTTCTGTTACTCCCTCTGCACCTAACCCAGTAATTACAAGACCTGCACCGGCTCTTAAATCTGTTGCCCTTACCTTAGCACCTTTCATTGTTTCTACACCTTTTACAACGGCACACCTTCCCTCTATGGTAATATCTGCACCCATTTTTATAAATTCAGGTACTTGCATAAATCTGTTTTCAAAAACCGTTTCGTTTATTATTCCTGTACCAAGACCACCACACATTAGTCCCATAAATTGTGCCTGCATATCTGTAGGAAAACCCGGATAAGGCATAGTTTTAATATCTGTGTTTGCTATAAATCCGTCTGAACATACTGTAACTGAGTTTTCATCTTCTTTAACTTCAACATCGGCCTCTTTTAGTTTTGAAATAACAGGTCTTAGCTGTTCAGGTATTACATCTTGTATTTTTACATTGCCACCAGTACCGGCAACAGCAATCATAAAAGTGCCTGCCTCTATTCTGTCTGGAATTACTCTGTGACAGCAACCACCTAGTTCATTTACACCTTTTATTACAATAGTGTCTGTGCCAGCACCACTAATTTTTGCACCAATGGAATTTAAAAACTTTGCCAAATCTACAATTTCAGGCTCTATGGCACAATTACTTATTGTAGTTTCTCCCTTTGCCAAAACTCCTGCAAGCATTATATTTTCAGTTGCACCTACACTGGGAAAATCCAAATATACATCATTACCCTTTAACTCTTTTGCCTCAATATTTACCATACCTTGCTCAATGTTACATTCTGCTCCAAGACTTGTAAAACCCTTTAAATGCAAATCTACAGGTCTTAAACCTATGCTACAACCTCCCGGCATAGGCATAACAGCCTTACCAAATCTGCCTAACATAGCTCCGGCAAGCAAAAAAGATGCTCTTATATCTCTTGCTTTTTCATCTCTTGCAATTTGATTAAAAACTTCATTACAGTATATACTAAGACTGTTATCAAAATTTACTTCTGCACCACAATCTCTAAGTAATTGCACCATAATTTCTACATCTGTTAATTTTGGAACATTTTTAATTTCACATTTTTCTCCTGTCAATAAACAGCCAGCCATAATGGGCAAAACTGAGTTTTTTGCACCGCCAATTTCGACAACTCCTGAAAGATTTTGACTTTTTGTAACTATATACTTTTCCATATTCACGCCCCATTCTATTGTTTTATATTTTTATTGTTGCCACAAAAAATCAAATCAACACTTGTAATCTTTAGAAAAATATTTTTTTATTATTGACAAATTTTACCTAAAGTGATATACTATATTTAACTTAAACAATAATAATTATTATTTAGGAGGTATGATTTATGGAATTAAAGGGTTCAAAAACAGAAAAAAATTTAATGACAGCTTTTGCTGGTGAGTCTATGGCTCGTAACAAGTATACATACTTTGCAAGTACAGCTAAAAAAGAGGGTTACGAACAGATTTCAGCTATTTTCCTTGAAACAGCTAACAATGAAAAGGAACACGCTAAACTTTGGTTCAAACTCTTAGATGGCATTGGCAACACTATGGATAACCTTAAAGCTGCTGCTGCCGGAGAAAATGAAGAACATACAGATATGTATCCAACTTTTGCAAAGGAAGCAAGAGAAGAAGGTTTTGACGATATTGCAAAACTCTTTGATTTAGTTGCAAAGATTGAGGCCCATCACGAAGAAAGATACAAGAAGTTAATTGACAACATTAATAACAGTACTGTTTTCAAATCAGAAGGTAAAAAGTTATGGATTTGCCGTAACTGTGGTCACATTCACTATGGAGAATCTGCTCCAAAGGTATGTCCAACTTGTAAGCACCCTCAGGCTTACTTTGAAATTATGGCTGAAAATTTCTAATATATACCTTTGACACTTTAAAAGGCTCTGTGGAAAACCCACAGAGCCTTTTTTGTACCCTTTTCAGTTACAGGAAGTCAAACATTTCCTGCACAACTTAGCACTTGCTGTCGCAACCGCCACAGCCACAGTTTGAATTATTTCCACAGCAGCAGAAAAGAAGAATAATGATAATAATCCAGCAATTGTCCATACCGTTTTCACAGCCACAACCACAGTTGCCGAAGTTACCAAATCCGTTTTCGCCACAGCCACAGAATAATAAGATTAAAATAATCCAAAGGCAGGAATTGTTATTGAAGTTCATAAATTAAATACCTCCATAATTTTGAGTACACTTAATTCTATGAACTATTTCTAAAAAATTGCCTGTCCTGTAAAAAAATATTTTTAATTGTCACTCCTTGTCCGATTTATCATCTTGCGAAAACTCATTTTCATACTTTTTCTCTAAATGCTTTCTATATTTTCCCGTAATAAAATAGACAATAGCGAAACAACCTATAAACAACAAGTAATTTAATCCACTTTCAACACCAAAATTTTTCTTAGTATGCCACACATACAAATATCCCAAACTAACAAAAGCAATTACAACTATGGTATAAATCCATTGCGTACTTTTCTTTCTTCCCTTTTCACTATCCCACATATTTATTTTAAGCATAGCAGTTCTTATAAGCTGGTAAATAGGAAATGCCACAACTATAATATACTCAGTAATAATATCATTAAATCCACAGCCAAAATAGAATACTTTTATCAAAATGGAAAGTATAACGCCATAATATACAATTAATGAAAATTCCGCTCTAACCTTGTTTATGCCATTTATAATTTTTTCATCTTTCATTTTTTACCTCACAAAATTTTTATAACCAAATCAAAAGTCATTATATAGGATATATCATTTAAGGTCAATTACATAATTGTTTTTGTAATATATAATTTTGTTTTATTCACTTCATACCCAGCATAAGAATAAATTGAGGTGATACAATGAATGAAAAAGCTATAGCTTATGTATATGGAAGTGCAGAATATCCTCGCCTACAAGGCAGAATTACATTTCATCAGATACAAGACGGTGTTTTAATAACAGCAGAGGTTCATGGGTTACCTGTGGAACAAGACTGTTCTGGTGGGATTTTCGGTTTCCATATTCACGAGGGTAATGTTTGTACAGGAAATGCAGATGACCCTTTTGCAAACACAGGTGGTCATTACAATCCTACAAACTGTCCTCACCCATACCACGCTGGGGACTTGCCACCACTTTTTTCAAACAATGGATATGCCTTTATGTCTGTTTTAATAAACAAATTTACTGTAAATGAAATAATAGGAAGAACAGTTATAATACATTCACAACCTGACGATTTTACAACACAGCCTAGTGGAAATTCAGGCAAAAAGATAGCTTGTGGAGAAATAATAGAACAATAATTCAAAACAAAACGGGTATTCGTAAATATATCTACGAATACCCACTTTTATTACTTATTATTCACTAAATTCGCCAAATTTTCTAAATCTCTCATATCTTTCCTTTAAGAGAGTTTCTAAATCCTTCGACTGTAAAATATTAACTTCAATCTCTAACTTAGATTTTAAGAGATTAGCTGTGAAACCAAAGTCATTCTGGCAACCGCCATTAACTTCTTTTATAACCTTTTCGATTACGCCAAGTTCATATAAGTCCTGTGCTGTAAGACGCATAACATCAGCAGCCTCCTGAAATCTCTTAGGGTCTTTCCAAAGAATACTTGCAAAACCCTCTGGACTAAGAACTGAGTAAACACTATTTTCAAGCATCCATACTCTATCTGTTACGGCAAGGGCTAATGCACCACCACTACCACCTTCGCCAATAACAATAGAAATTGTAGGAACTTTAATTTTAGCAAGTTCAAAAAGGTTTCTGGCAATAGCCTCGCCCTGACCTCTTTCTTCTGCACCTACACCACAGTATGCACCACTTGTGTTAATAAAGCAGATAATAGGTCTATTGAACTTTTCAGCCTGTTTCATAAGACGAAGAGCCTTTCTGTAGCCCTCTGGATGAGGAGAACCGAAGTTTCTTTCGATATTTTCCTCCATTGTCTTACCTTTCTGAATACCAATAACAGTAACAGGTACACCATTTAAAGATGCAATACCACCAACAATAGCTTTATCGTCAGCAAAATTTCTGTCACCATGGAATTCAATAAAATCTTCAAAAATATGAGTTATATAATCAAGAGAGGTCGGTCTGGATACCTTTCTTGCAATTCTGACTCTGTCAAAAGCCTTAGGCATTTTCAGCACCGCCTTTCTTGCAATTATGTAATTTCAAAATAGTCATTAATGTCTGAGGTAACTGTTCTCTGTCTACAATAGCATCTACGAAACCGTGGTCAAGAGAGAATTCAGCAGTCTGGAATTCATCTGGAAGTTTCTGCTTAATTGTACCCTCAATAACTCGTCTACCGGCAAAACCAATAAGAGCCTTAGGTTCAGCAAGTATAATATCCCCAAGCATAGCAAAACTAGCTGTTACACCACCTGTTGTTGGGTCAGTAATAACTGTAATATAAAGTAAACCAGCTTCTGAATGTTTTGCACAAGCAGCACTAATCTTAGCCATCTGCATAAGAGAAACAATACCCTCCTGCATTCTAGCACCACCAGAACAAGTGAAAACAATAATAGGAAGTCTGTTTTCTGTAGCATATTCAAAAGCTCTAGTAAGCTTTTCGCCTACAACAGAACCCATTGAACCCATAAGGAAAGTAGAGTCCATAACAGCTAAAACTGTTTCGTATCCACCTATTGTACACTTACCAGTACGGATAGCATCTTTAAGACCTGTCTTTTCCTGAACAGACTTAATCTTTGTCTTGTAATCAGGGAAGTTAAGAGGGTCCTTTGCTTCCATATTTATATCAAATTCAACAAATGAATTTTCATCAGCAATAGTCTTTACTCTATCCTTTGAATTAAGTCTGAAGAGCTTAGCACACTTTGGACAAATCTTTAATCTGCCTAAAGCTTTTTTCTCTAAGATATTGCCACAAGATGGGCATTTAATACAACCTGCAGGAACTTCTTCCTTTGCAGTTTCTTTTGATTTATCCTTAGAAGATTCTTTTGCCTTTTCAGCAGGAGTAAGGTTATCCTTAATTGCTTCTACTGTGTTTTTAAGTGTTTCCACATCAGGCAATTTAAAATTTTCAAATAGTTTCATCTTGCATCTCCTTAAAACATAAATGTCATTTCAGCTTCTGCAACCTTTTTATCGCCTACATAAGCAATGCCCTTGCCAATACCAGCCATTTTCTTGAGCTTAACAATTTCAACTTCAAATCTAAGTGTATCGCCAGGAGTTACCTTACCTCTGAACTTAGCCTTGTCAATACCACCAAAGTATGCAATCTTACCCTTATTTTCTTCCATAGAAAGAATTGCAACAGCACCAGCCTGTGCCATAGCCTCAATAATGAGAACACCTGGCATTACAGGTTCGCCTGGGAAGTGACCCTGAAAGAAGTTTTCGTTCATTGTTACATTCTTAATTGCTGTAATCTTTTTACCTTCTTCAAGTTCAAGAACTCTGTCAATAAGACAGAATGGATAACGATGAGGTATAATTGACTGAATTTCTTTAATATCCATCATATTATTAGTCCTCCCACTTCTTTAAACATAATACTGCATTGTGACCACCAAAGCCTAAAGTATTGCTTAAAGCATACTTAATATCTCTTTCAACACCCTTGTTTGGAGTGTAGTTTAAGTCACATTCTTCATCAGGAACTTTGTAACCAATTGTAGGTGGTACAAAGCTATTTTCAAGAGCTAAAACAGATGCAACAGCTTCAACTGCACCAGTAGCACCTAATAAGTGACCTGTCATAGACTTAGTTGAGCTAATGTTAATATCCTTTGCATAATCGCCAAAGCAAGTCTTAATAGCTAAAGTTTCTGCTGCGTCATTAATGTGTGTACTTGTACCATGGGCATTAATGTAGCCTACTTCTGTCTTTTCAATACCAGCTTCGTCCATAGCAGCTTCCATAGCCTTAACAGCACCGTCGCCATCAAGTAATGGGCTTGTAATATGGTTGGCATCACAAGTTGAGCCGTAACCAACAACTTCTGCTAAAATCTTAGCACCTCTAGCCTGAGCAGATTCAAGAGATTCCATAAATACTGCACCTGCACCTTCGCCCATAACGAAACCACCTCTTTCCTTATCAAAAGGAATAGATGCTCTGTCAGGGTCTGCGCTTGTAGAAAGTGCCTTTAATGCTGCGAAACCACCAATACCAAGTTCGCAAATAGATGCTTCAGAACCACCAGCAATAATATAATCTGAGTAACCATGCTTAATATTTCTGAAAGCCTCGCCGATACAGTTTGTACTTGATGCACAAGCTGTTACAACATCAATACAAGTACCTCTTGCACCAAAACGGATTGCAATATTACCTGCTGCCATATTACTTATTGCCATAGGAATAAATAATGGAGCAATCTTGTTAATACCTTTTTCTACAAGTCTTCTACCCTGTTCTTCAATAGTAGTTAAACCACCAATACCTGAACCGAAAACTACACCAAACTTATGCTTATCAATGCTTTCAAGGTCAATACCAGACATTTTAACTGCTTCATCAGCAACAGCCATACCGTAGATACTGAACATATCAAGTCTTTTAGTTTCTTTCTTTTCAACAACTGTTGTTGGGTCAAAGTTCTTTAATTCGCCTGCACAAACTGCCTTACTCTGAACAGCTTCTGTGTTAAACTTAGTAATATGAGCAATACCGTTCTTACCATTTTTAAGACCGTCCCAAAATTCAGCTGTGTTATTTCCAATAGGTGTTAATGCACCAATACCTGTAATTACTACTCTTCTTTCCATTAAATAAATCCTCCTTAACCTATTACCATACCGCCGTCAACTCTGATTACCTGACCAGTAATATACTTAGACTTAGCAAGGAATACGGCTGTTTCTGCAATTTCTTCTGGCTGACCAAATCTCTTTAAAGGAATATTTGATAAAATACTTTCTTTCATCTTGTCAGCTAAAACATCTGTCATATCTGTTGCAATCATACCTGGTGCAATAGCATTACAAGTAATATTTCTTGGAGCAAGTTCCTTAGCTACTGAGTAAGTCATACCAATAACGCCGGCCTTACTTGCAGCATAGTTTACCTGACCAATATTACCAGCTACACCAATAACTGAACTCATATTGATAATAGCACCACTTTTTTGTTTCATCATAATCTTGCTAGCGTGCTTCATCATATTGAAACAACCTTTAAGATTTGTATTAATAACAGCATCAAAATCTTCTTCGCTCATTCTCATCACAAGAGTGTCACGAGTGATACCTGCATTATTTACAAGTACATCAATAGTACCAAATTCTTCCTTAGCAGCCTCAACTAATTTAAGAGCCTCGTCAAATTTGCTTACATCTGCCTGAACAGTAAAGCACTTTACGCCCTTAGCCTCAATTTCAGCCTTTACTTCTTCTGGAGAAGTTGAACGATAATTTAAAACAATGTTACAACCTTCATTTGCAAAGGCAAGAGCAATAGCCTTACCAATACCCTTTGCACCACCTGTTACAATAACAGTCTTATCCTTTAACATCCTAAACCTCCACAAGTCTTTTCAAGGGACTTTAAGTCCTCAACATTATATACAGCAACATCTTTGCTAATCTTCTTTACAAAAGAAGAAAGTGTCTTACCTGGACCCATTTCTACAAATGTGTCTACACCTAATTCAATCATTTTTCTTACAGACTGCTCCCACTTAACAGGATTCATAACCTGCTTTGTAAGAATGTCAATAACTTCGTCTTTTGATGGTACTACATCAGCAGTTAAGTTAGTAATAACTGGAATATTCATATCCTTAATAGTCATATGCTGTAATTCAGCATTGAGCTTTTCAGATGCTGGAGCAAGAAGTGAAGTGTGGAAAGGACCACTAACATTAAGCATAACAGCCTTTCTTGCACCCTTTTCCATTACGATTTCAGATGCCTTTTCTACAGCAGCCTTGTCACCAGCAATAGCAATCTGACCAGGGCAGTTGTAGTTAGCAATCATACATCTACCAATAGACTTAACTTCGTCACAAGCTTCCTGAATTTTGTCAGCATCTAAGTTAAGAACAGCACACATACCACCTTCGCCAACAGGAACAGCTTCAGTCATAAAACGACCTCTTTTTCTTACAAGCTGAACTGCATCAGCAAAGTCAAATGTACCACTTGCAACATGAGCAGAATATTCGCCAAGGCTAAGACCAGCAACATAGTCAGCCTTTAAGCCCTTTTCTTCCATTAATTTAAGTACAGCAACACTCATTGTAAGAATAGCAGGCTGTGTATATTCAGTTTCATTTAATCTTTCGTCTTCGTTAAAGCAAATGTCACTAATCTTTAAACCAAGTGCCTCATCAGCTTCATCAAAAACTTTCTTTACACATTCAAAATTGTCATAAAGCTCCTTGCCCATACCAGCTTTCTGAGCACCCTGACCACTAAAAATAAACGCAGTTTTCATTTCTTCCTCCTGTTATTTTACAAGTTCATTAAACTTTGCCATAATTTCTTCTATAATTTCAGAACAAGATTCTTCCTTGTTTACCATACCGGCAATCTGACCACTCATTACAGAACCATTGTCTACATCGCCTAACTTAACAGACTTCTGTAATGCACCAGTACCAAGCTGGTCAAATCTTGCCATATCTGGATTTTCCTTTGAACCTTCTTCTTTTTCAGCAGCGAGGAAAGCATTGGCAAGTTTATTCTTAATAACTCTTACTGGGTGACCTGTAATCTGACCAGTAATAACTGTTGCAAGGTCATTAGCCTTTAAAATCTTAGCCTTGTAGTTTTCGTGTACTGTACATTCAGTAGCAACAAGGAAACGAGTACCAATCTGTACACCCTCTGCACCAAGCATAAAGCCAGCTGCCATACCTCTACCGTCAGCAATACCACCAGCTGCAAGAACAGGAATAGAAACAGTATCTACAACCTGTGGAACTAAAGCCATAGTAGTAAGCTTACCAATGTGGCCACCACTTTCCATACCTTCAGCAATAACAGCAGCAGCACCGATTTTTTCCATTTTCTTAGCTTGAGCAACACTAGGTACTACAGGAATAAGGCTAATACCATGTTCCTTAAACTTGTCCATATACTTAGATGGGTTACCTGCACCAGTTGTAACAACCTTTACACCCTCCTCACAGACAAGGTTAACAATATCTTCTACAAATGGAGATAAAAGCATAATGTTTACACCAAAAGGCTTGTCTGTAAGTTCTTTACACTTTCTGATTTCTTCTCTAACAATATCTGCAGGAGCATTACCTGCTGCAATAATACCAAGACCACCTGCATTAGAAACAGCAGACGCAAGACTTGCATCAGCAATCCATGCCATAGCACCCTGGAAAATTGGATATTTAATACCTAACATTTCACAAATTCTTGATTTCATTTTTTCACCTGTTAACCTTTCTATATCTTTTTAATTATTTACCATTTAATGAGGGTACTACCCCAAGTAAGTCCACCGCCGAAGCCAGTTATAATTATGTAATCTCCCTTTTTAAGAAGACCCTTACTATCCATATGCCCAAGGGCAATAGGAATACTAGCAGCAGAAGTATTACCAAATTCATCTACATCAATAAAGAACTTGTCCATTGTAGTTTTAAGTTTCTTTGCTACAACTTCTATTATTCTTGAATTTGCCTGATGAGGTACAATGTACTTTATATCATCAACAGTCAAATTATTTCTTTCTAAAAGAATACTAACACTCTTTGGAACTGTCTTAGTTGCAAAGTTAAATATAGCTCTGCCGTCCATTTCAAGATAGTTTTTATTTTCTTCTTCCGGATTGCACACCATATTTCTGACTTTTCTTTCGCCACCAGTAAGTTTAAGACCGTCCTCGCCCTTACTGTGCATATCTTCATCAATGATGCCACTATCTTCGCTAGGTTCTACTAAAGCACCACCTGCACCATCGCCAAAGAGAACACAAGTCGCTCTGTCTGTCCAATCTACAATCTTTGAAAGTGTTTCAGCACCGAAAACAAGAACCTTTTTGTACTGACCACTTTTTACAAATTTATCAGCAACACTTAAAGCATATACAAAACCAGAACAAGCTGCACTTAAATCAAAAGCCCAAGCATTTACACAACCTAAAGCACCCTGAACAAGACAAGCCGTACTAGGAGTCGAATAATCAGAAGTAATAGTAGCCACAATAATAAGGTCTATATCTTCTGGATTAGTGTTTGTTTTTGAAAGCAATTTTTTGCCCACTTCAATGCAAAATTCTGATGTATTTTCTCCTGTTGACAAATGACGGCGTCTGATACCCGTTCTGGTAGCTATCCACTCGTCATTAGTTTCCACTATGTTACTAAGGTCATCGTTAGTAACAACCTTTTCAGGAACATAATAGTCAACAGCTTTAATTCCTGTTCTTAACATTTCATTCTCCTCTATTATATTTTTTAGTCAAAAAACTTGTAAGGCTACCTAAAGCCTCTATAAACATATCAGCCTCATAGTCAGATAAATCCACAATAAGAGATTTTACTAATTCCAAATGAAATCTCTGGTGGACTTTGAAAAGCTGTTTACCTTTTTCTGTAAGACTTAATAAATACACTCTCCTATCTTTTTCATCTCGTATTTTGTTTACATACCCTTTTCTAACAAGATGATTTATAGCAACAGTAAGTGTACCCATTGTAATTTCCAACTTTTCAGCTACTGCAGACATAGTTTTAGGCACATATAGTCCTATTGCATCTACTGTATGTGCCTCGTTTACTGAAACATCTGTCAGCCCACTATCTTTTATGGCTTTTTGCTCCACTCTTGATATATCATTAAAGGCTCCACTAATGAGTCTGTTTAAAGTATTTAAAGTATTTTCCACTCAAAAAAGCCTCCTATTTATAAAAAGTTTGATATTCAAAGTATATCATTTCTACCCTTAAAAGTCAATAGTTCAGCCTATATACAACCACCTATACAACCTATAATTTTCCAAATATATTTAGACATCTAAATTTATTTTTTTACAGATTTTTTGTATTTTTTCGTATCCATAAAAAAGAAAAAAAGATTTTTTAGCAAAAAAAGACTACCCTCTTTAGAGAATAGTCCTAAAAAAAATTTTTACGCATACATTTCCAACAATTTTATGCCATTGACAATGTTTATTGTATAGTATATTATCATAAATATAAAGTTTTATATTGATAGGAGGGATTTTTATGATGTACCCATTTATGACATTGCCTGATAACACAGAAATAACTCATTCAGAAATGTTGTCTAACGGAAAAGTTAAAGTGTATATTGAAACTCCTGATGAAAAAGATGGTTTCCATAATGCAACTTGTTACCTACCTGACTATGAATGGAAAGATATTAATGGATATTCTAAAGTTGAAATGAACTATTTTAAAGAATTGATAGAATCAACAGCACACTTAATTTTGGAATTTTCTAAAGAAGGAGGCTTTGATAATGCCTCAAATTTTTAAAGTAGGTTCTTATTGTATTTATTTTTGGTCAAATGAAAATGACCCTCTTGAACCCATACATGTGCATATTTCAAAAGGTACTCCAACATCAAACGCAACAAAAGTTTGGATAACCAAAAGTGGTAAATGTTTTCTATGCAATAACAACTCAAAAATTCCCCAAAAGATTTTAAATAATATTATAAGGATTATCGAAGCACGAAGTCACGAAATTATTTCAAAATGGTATGAACATTTTGGAGAAATTCGTTTTTTCTGTTAAATATTTTGTATTTTCTTTAATAAAGAAAAAAGTGTAGACACTAAATAATTTAGAATCTACACTTTTTTATTTTTACGCATACATTTCCAATAACTTTATAGCAAGCATTAAAGTAAATCTTTCCTCAAAACTTGATAAATCACAGGAAAGTATATGTTCAATCTTCTTTATTTTATAGTTTATAGTATTTCTGTGTATAAACATTTGAGCTGATGCCTTATTTACGCTGGCATTATTATCAAAATAACATTTTAAGGTCTGGTACAGATTTGTATTGTGAGCCTTATCGTACTTTATTATTGGTCCTATTGTTTCATTACAGTAGGCTCTTATTTTTTCATCATCTTTTATCTCCAGCAGTATTTCATACTGGCTATGATTTTCCAATATTTTTCTAGCATTAGCTTTTCCTGAAATCTTATTAGTCTGAGCAGAATGATAGCCTTTGCTTAAATTGCTTATTCCCTTAAAAACATCTGACACTCCACAAAGAGCCATTGTCTTTATTTTTCCTTGCATAGCCGTAGCCTCGCCAAACAGACTACTACCATTTTTATTGCTTAAAATTACAACAATATCTCCACCTACTGATGTCACAAAGGCAATACTGTTCAAATTTGGAATACAGTCATTTACCATTTTTTCAATTTCTTCATTTTTTGAAGAAATAACCAAAACAGTATAATTCATTTCTTCACTAAAACCGTACTCTGAAAAAAGGCTTAAACTATCCTTTGACAACTCCGGAAGAAACAAAGCCGTATTTACAGCATTTCTAAAATTTACACTAAATCTTTCGTCTTCTAAAATAGCTGTACTTGATGCCTTACCAACATCAACAAGTCTAATCTCCCAAGGCATTACAAAAAGAGGAAGCCTGCTTTCATTACAAAAATCTTTTAACTTCTGTGGTATTTCATTAATGTATTTACCTGTATTTATTACTATGCCACCTGCTCCGTACTTTAGCATAGCCTTTACAAAGCCAAGAAGTGCCACACTATTGCCATTCATTTTAACTCCGGTTGTAAATACAAGCTCATCTCCGATTATAAAGTTAGAAAGAGTTTCGTCTTCGGCAATATGAAACCAACGAATGTTTCTGTTAAGACCCTCAAAGCCTGCAACCTGTGTTAGTTTGTAATCTTTCAATTTATCTAACAACTTCCAAAGATACATAATTGCCACACCCCTTTCCAAAATTTATAAACAAAAAAGGCACAGAAGTAAAATTACTTCCATGCCTCTTTGCATTATTTCTATTTCAATATGGACATATTATAAATCATTTGTGCTGAAATTGCAAGGCATATTACAATATTTGTGCTGTAGCATAAAT
Source organism: Eubacterium sp. CAG:274 (assembly GCA_000432155.1). Taxonomy (GTDB): domain Bacteria; phylum Bacillota; class Clostridia; order Lachnospirales; family CAG-274; genus CAG-274. Next base: position 91,905 of record FR888502.1, on the reverse strand, counting down.
TCAATTTTGATTATTGTAAAAAAGACTATTTTTGTAAATTTTTCTTGCATTTTAAAATTTGTGTGCTACCATATCTATAAGAATATTTTGGAGATTATTGTTTAATATAAATTTAAAGGAGATTGTAATATGAATATATTCGATATTTTAGGTCCAGTAATGGTTGGACCATCTAGCTCCCATACTGCCGGAGCTGTAAGAATAGGCAAAATCAGCCGACTTTTGCTAGGAGAAAAGCCTACCAACGCCAATATTTATCTCCATGGTTCATTTGCCCTTACAGGTGTTGGTCATGGTACTGATAAAGCCATTGTTGCCGGACTTTTAGGTATGGATACAGATGATACAAACATTCCCAATAGTTTTGAAATAGCCAAAAAAGAAAATTTACAATATAAAATAAGCACTATTGAATTAAAAGATGCCCACCCTAACACTGCCCTTTTAGAATTAACAGGAGAAAATGGCAGAGAATTAAAAATCGTAGCTTCATCATTAGGTGGTGGTAGAATAAGTGTGGAAAAAATTGATGACATTGAAACTCACTTTACAGGAGAATATCCTACTCTTATTGTTCACAACTTGGACCAACCTGGTCATGTTGCAGAAGTGGCATCAATGCTTTCTCACAAATCAATAAATATTGCCACACTTAATCTATATCGAGATAAAAGAGGTGGATATGCCGTAATGGTCGTTGAAACAGACCAAACTATACCAGAAGATAGTATAAAATGGCTTGAACATTTAGAGGGTGTAATCAAGGTAACATATTTGGATATTACAGGAGGTGGAAAGAATGTTTTATAGTGTAAAAGAGCTGATACAGTCTGCCAAAGAAAGTCGCCGAGATGCTTGGGAATTAATACTTATGGACGATGCAAACGAAAGAAATGTATCCCAAAAAGAGTCCTTTGAGAAAATGCGTTATATGTGGCACTCTATGAAAAAATCCGTTGAAAGCTATGACCCTAATCTGGTTTCTCCCTCCGGTTTATCTGGCAAAAACGGTGGTAAAATGGAAAAATATATTCCAAACTGTGTAAGCGGAGAATTTATAGGAAAAGTTATGGCTACAGCAATAAGTGTTGCTGAGTCTAATGCCTGTATGAAATGTATTGTTGCTGCTCCAACTGCCGGTAGTTGTGGTGTTTTACCATCTGTACTGGTGCCTTTTGTTGAAAAGTACAACATTGATGAAGATACTGTACTAAAAGCCTTGTATCTTAGTGCCGGCTTTGGTCAGATTATTGCTCATAGGGCATCTATTGCCGGTGCTGAGGGTGGTTGTCAGGCTGAAATAGGTTCAGCCTCTGCTATGGCTAGTGCAACATTGGTATATTTAAGAGGTGGAACTATAGAACAAAGTGCCAACGCCTGTGCTTTTGCTTTAAAAAGTCTTTTAGGCTTAGTTTGTGACCCTGTTGCCGGACTTGTAGAAGTGCCTTGTGTAAAAAGAAATGTAATAGGTGCTGTTAATGCCATAACAAGCTGTGATATGGCTATGGCAGGTATAGAAAGTGCAATTCCTGTTGATGAAGTTATAGATGCTATGAAAGCTGTTGGCGACACTATGCCTTGCTCATTAAGAGAAACTGGTGAAGGTGGTTTGGCAGCAACTCCTACAGGTAAAAAATACGCAGAAAGTTTACCAAAATTATAAAAATTAAGCCCTATAGATTTACTAATCTATAGGGCATTTTTAATAGTGAATCAGAAAGATAAATCCGATGACTTAACTTATTCTGAATTATTTTAAGCTACTAACGAAAGCCTTAATTTCATCAAGATTCATTTTAGAGTCAAATATTTTTCTAACAATAGCAGAACCTACAATACAACCGTCTGCAATTTTGTCAAATCTTTCAACATCAGCCTTTGTAGAAATACCGAAACCGATACAAGCTGGAGTATCTGTAGCTTCCTTAACCTTAGCAACAAAGCTGTCAATTCTTGTATCAAATTCCTTTCTAACACCTGTAACACCAAGAGAAGATACGCAGTATACAAAGCCCTTGCTTTCCTTAACAAGCATAGGTATTCTGTCCTCTGATGTAAGGGCTACAAGAGGAATCATATATACATTTGTTTCATCTAAAAGTGGCTTTAATTCGTCATATTCTTCGTAAGGAAGGTCTGGCACAATAAGACCGTCAACATCTGCGTCAACACAGAGTTCAACAAATTTTTCCTTACCAAAACCAATAATAGAACTATAGTAAACCATAATTACTAATGGAATTTGGCTATTCTTTCTTACATTCTTTACAATCTTAAATGTATCCTCAAGTCTGAAACCACCGGCAAAAGCTCTAAGACCAGCAGCCTGAATAACAGGACCGTCAGCAAGTGGGTCAGAATATGGAATACCAAGCTCAATAATATCTGCACCGGCTTCTTCAAGAGCATAGACTAATTTTTCACTATCCTCAACACTAGGGTCGCCACAGCAAATATATGGTATAAGTGCCTTTTTATTTTCTTCCTTTAATTTCTTAAATCTTTCATCTATTCTATTCATATCCAATTAAATCTCCTTTCCAAGATACTTTGCAACTGTGTGAACATCTTTATCGCCTCTACCAGAAAGACAAATAACAGCAATTTCATCTTTACCCATTTTAGGAATTTCTTTAACAGCACCAGCTAAAGCATGTGAACTTTCAATAGCTGGCATAATACCCTCTGTTCTGCAAAGCATCTGGAATGCGTCAATAGCCTCATCATCAGTTACAGAAGTATAACGAACTCTGCCTATATCGTGAAGATATGCGTGTTCTGGACCAACACCTGGGTAGTCAAGACCGGCACTAATAGAATATACTGGAATTACACAGCCGTCATCGTCCTGCATAATGTAAGTTTTCATACCATGGAGAACACCTGTTCTACCACCACTAAATGCTGATGCGTGTTCGCCAGTTTCAATACCATGACCGGCAGCCTCAACACCTACAAGTTCAACACTCTTGTCTTCAACAAATGGATAGAACATACCTATTGAATTTGAGCCACCACCTACACAAGCAAATACTCTGTCAGGAAGTCTGCCTTCTTTTTCAAGAACTTGTTTTCTAGTTTCATCGCCAATAATTCTCTGGAAATCTCTTACCATTGTAGGATATGGATGAGGACCTACAGCTGAACCAATGATATAGAAAGTATCTTCTGCTCTTGCAACCCAAGTTCTAATAGCCTCGTTTGTTGCATCTTTTAATGTACCAGTACCAGTAGTAACAGGAATAACCTTAGCACCTAATAATTCCATTCTGAAAACATTGAGTTTCTGTCTTTCAATATCTTCAACACCCATATAAACTTCACATTCCATACCGAAAAGAGCAGCTACTGTAGCTGTTGCAACACCGTGCTGACCTGCACCGGTTTCAGCTATAACCTTTGTCTTTCCCATATGCTTTGCAAGTAAAGCCTGTGCAAGAGCATTATTAATTTTGTGAGCACCTGTGTGGTTTAAGTCTTCTCTCTTTAAATAAACCTTAGCACCACCTAATTCCTTTGTAAGTCTTTCGCAATATGTAAGAGCAGATGGTCTACCAACATATTCCTTCATATAATACATAAACTCATTTTTAAATTCATCTGTAAAGCAATATTCTTCATATTTCTTTTCAAGAACTTTCAAAACTGTCATAAGTGTTTCTGGTACATACTGACCACCGTACTGACCAAAGTCTTTTTCTAATTTCATTGTACAATCCTCCTAGTATTTTAAACTTTCCATAAATTCTTTTATCTTATCATAATTCTTAAATCCATCTACTTCTACAGAAGAACTTAAATCAATTATGTTTGGGCTAACTTTTTCAATAGCATCATTTACATTAGCTGAGTTAATTCCTCCTGCCAAAATCGTAAAATGATTTTTGCTAAAATCTTCAACTGCTGACCAATCAAAGGTTTCTCCTGTGCCACCCCATTGATTTTTCTTAAATGTATCTAACACAAAACCGTCAGCATTTGTATAGCTTTCAGCAATTTCTGCACTTTCCTTATCCTTAACAGATATAGATTTCCATACAGTTTTATTTATAAAACCACAATCCTCGTTTGTTTCTCCTGAATGTAACTGGCAAACATCTAAATCCGCCTTTTCCATTATTTCAATTATTTCTTCCATAGGCTGTCCGGCAAAAACACCAACAGTTTTTATATCTGGTCTTAAATTCTTTTTTATTTCTAAGGCTTTTTCAATAGTAATTTTTCGTGGAGTATTTGCAAACACAAAACCTACATATTTAATATTCTCAAATTCATTTACCATTAAAGCATCTTCAACACGCTTTAAACCACAAATTTTAATTTCCATAGGCATTTCTGAACTCC
>FR888502.1:0-87528 GCA_000432155.1 Eubacterium sp. CAG:274 | reverse complement strand
GAACTCCTGTGCTTTTTTCTTTATATCCCCACTTTTCATAAAGCTTTCGCCTACTAAAATACCATTTATATTTGCCTTGCTTAATATTTTTATATCCTCTGCTGTGTGGATTGAGCTTTCGCTTATAATAACTTTGTCCTTTGGAACAAGCTCTCTAAGTCTTACAGTAGTGTAAATATCCTCTGTAAAATCGTGTAAATTTCTATTGTTTATACCAATAATTTTGGCATCTGCTGAAAGTGCAAGTTCAATTTCCTTTTCATTGTGTGTTTCAACTAAAGGTTCAAAACCTACACCTCTTGCAATATTTATGTATTCTGCTAAAACTCTTGTTTCATTTAAAACAGCAGCAATCAAAAGTATTGTAGATGCTCCCAATTCTCTTGCCTCAAAAATCTGCAAAGGAGAAACAACAAAGTCTTTTCTCAAAAGTGGTAAATCTACATTTTTGTGAATTTCCTCTAAAAATAAGGGACTACCTTGAAAATAATCTTCTTCTGTAAGAACTGAAATAGCATCAACAGCACCTACATATTCCTTAGCTATTTCTACTGGATGAAAGTCTGGTTTAATAAGACCTCTTGAAGGAGATGCTTTTTTAACTTCCCCTATTATTGAAAGTCCCTCCTTAGCCATAGCATCATAAAAAGATGCAACTGGCTTTTCCATAGCCTTGTAAAGTCTTTTGGCATCAAACTTGTAGTCACTTTTTTCAAGGGTAATTTTTTTCTTTGCTACAATATCGTCTAATATCATATTAAATCTCCCCTTTTATAAAATTTTCTATAAGTTTCATACCGTCTGGAGTATTAATGCTCTCAGGGTGGAACTGTAATCCAACAACTGGCATTGTCTTATGTCTAATTGCCATTATTTCATCACCTACAGTAGCAGTAACTTCAAGGCAATCAGGAACTGTACTAGGTACAATAGAAAGACTGTGGTATCTGGCTACCTGTAAAGGATTTGGTAAACCTTTGAATATACCCTTGCCATTGTGGTCAGCCATTGATGACTTACCGTGGAAAAGTTCCTTTGCATTACTTACAGTAGCACCAAAGGCAACAGCTATTGACTGATGACCAAGGCAAACGCCCATAAGAGGAATTTTGCCACTTACTGTTTTTATAATTTCAATACAGTTGCCTGCTTCCTCTGGAGTTTTAGGTCCAGGAGAAATAACAACTCTGTCTGGATTTAATGCTAAAATGCCAGCACCGTCAATTTCGTCATTTCTAAATACTCTAATATCACTATCAAATTCGCCCATATACTGGTATAGGTTATAAGTAAAACTATCGTAATTATCTACTAAAACTATCATTATACTTCTCCTCCTATTGTTTTAACAAGGGCTCTAACTTTGTTGTGGCTTTCTTCATATTCATTCTTTGGAATAGAGTCAGCAACAATTCCGGCACCTGCCTGCATATAAATCTTTTTATCTTTAATAATCATTGTACGGATTGCAATACACATATCCATATTACCATTGAAACTAAAGTAACCTATTGAGCCACCATAAAGACCTCTTTTTTCTTCTTCAAGTTCTTCAATAATTTCCATAGCTCTAATTTTAGGAGCACCTGAAAGTGTACCAGCTGGTAAGAAAGTTGAAAGAACATCAAAGCAATCCTTATCTTCTCTCTTTTCGCCCTCAACAAGACTAACAATGTGCATAACATGAGAGTAATAATGAATTTGTTTAAGCTCTGTTACCTTTACTGAACCAATCTTTGATACTCTACCCATATCATTTCTGGCAAGGTCTACAAGCATTGTGTGTTCTGCTATTTCCTTTTCATCATTTAAAAGACCCTCTGCAAGTTCTATATCTTCTTTTAAGTTTTTACCTCTTTTTCTTGTACCAGCTATTGGGCAAGTCTTAACTTTGTTACCTGAAACTTCAACAAGCATTTCTGGAGAACTACCGGCAACCTGATAATCGCCAAAGTTTAAGTAAAGTAAATATGGAGATGGATTTATTGCTCTTAATTTTCTGTATAAATCAATAGGTTTTTGGTCTGTTTCTGCTGTAAGTCTTTGAGAAAGAACTACTTGGAAAATATCGCCGTCATAAATATATTTTTTAGCCTTTTCAACTATTTCTTCGTACTTTTCTTCAGTCATATTTGAAGTAAACTGAATTTTTTTAGTAGGTTGAAGTGCATAGTGTTCTTCTGGAACAGAAGTTTTAATTTCTCTTTCCATTCTGTCAAGTACAGGAATTGCATCTTCTTCCTTTTCAGCAAGAGCAACAAGTATTATTTTATCGTGGAGGTGGTCATAGGCTATAAATTCGTCAAATACCATTAAATGAACTGTTGGAGTACCTACAACCTCTTTGTTTGTGTCTGGTATGTTTTCATACTGTCTTATAATATCGTAGCCAACACCACCAACAGCACCACCTGTGTAGCAAAGGTCAAGGTCAGTTTCGATTTTAAAGCCTTTCATATAATCTCTTACACTATCTAAAAGCTTTCCCTCAACTACTGTCTTTTTACCCTTTTCATCAATAGTCAATTTGTCATTTCCGCTTAAAATAGCCATAGGGTGTTTACCCATAAATGAGTAATTTGTTTTACCCTCGCCTCTTGATTCAAGCAAAAAGCCTTTTTCATTTCCTACATATTTGTAAAAAAGAGTAATAGGTGTTTCTGTATCACCAGAAAACTCACGAACAAAAGTTTTTAAAATTTTCATTTCCATTACCTCCATAAAACAATTAATTATATGCCAAATTATGAAATGTAAATATCTGTTATATATACAAAAAGACCTTGTCCAAAATTGGACAAGGTCATATAATTCGCCTATTAAGCCACCCAATCAGATACCAACATATCTTATCTCTATAACGGGAGAGCCCGTTGCAAGCTAATAACATAATGCTTTCGCCTACAAGTCTGTAAGTCCATTCCCCTAAAACCTCTGTATCGGTTCACACCAACCACCGACTCTCTGAAACATTTGTAAAAGGGTACTCCTCTTAGTCATCGACATTCATCTTTGAAATTGAAACAAGTATAGCACCATTATTCCAAATTGTAAAGACCTTTTTTGAAAAGTTTACAAATATTTTTAATTACTGTCTAGCGTTGATTGATTCGCTCATAAACTTGTCGTGGATAGCAATAGCAGCTCTGTCTGCATCAGAATCCTTAACAAGAATAGAAATCTTAATTTCAGAAGTAGAAATCATCTTTACATTGATACCTGCATCAAATGTAGCTTCGAAAAGCATAGATGCAACACCTGAGTTAGTAGCCATACCAGCACCAACAACAGAAACCTTAGCAACAGCCTTGTTTGCTGTAACATCTTCGAAACCAAGTCTTTCCTTGTGTTCATTTAAAATTCTAAGAGCTTCATCGCAATCGCCTTCTGCAACTGTAAATGAAATATCCTTTGTATTGCTTCTACCAATAGACTGGATAATAATATCTACACTAATCTTTTCCTTGCTTAATAAAGAGAAGATTTTGAATGCAACACCTGGTTCATCCTTTAAACCAACAACAGCTATTCTAGCAACATCTTTATCTACAGCTACACCACTAACTAACATCTTTTCCACTTTTACTTCCTCCTTAACGATTGTACCTTCTGCATCTGTCATACTTGAGCGTACAACTAAATTTACATTATATTTTTTAGCAAGTTCTACTGAACGGTTATGAAGTACCTTAGCACCTAAACTAGCGAGCTCAAGCATTTCATCATAAGTAATTTCATCAAGCTTCTTAGCATTCTTAACCACTCTAGGGTCAGAAGTATATACGCCATCTACATCTGTGTAGATTTCGCAAAGGTCAGCACCTAACTTTGCAGCAAGAGCTACAGCAGAAGTATCAGAACCACCTCTACCTAAAGTTGTTACATCAAGATGTCTATTTACACCCTGGAAACCTGTAATAATAACAATATTCTTCTTTTCAAGTTCGTTATTAATTCTTTCAGTTGAAATATCCTTAATTCTAGCATTGCTATATGTTGAAGTTGAATAGATATTGCACTGGAAAGCATTTAAAGAAATTGCTGGATAGCCAAGCTTGTTAATAGCCATAGCCATTAAAGCAACAGACTGCTGTTCACCAGTTGATAAAAGCATATCCATTTCTCTCTTTGATGCGTTTGGATTAATTTCCTTAGCTTTTTCAATAAGTTCGTCAGTAGTATCACCCTGAGCACTTAAAACAACTACAACCTGATTGCCCTCTTTATAGCTGTTTACGATAGTCTGTGCAACATGATTAATTCTTTCTGCATTGGCAACAGAGCTACCACCAAATTTTTTTACGATTAACACAATATTTGCCTCCTAATCTTCAACTCTGATTGTGTTGAGGATACCTACAACACCGTCACAGTTCAATAATTCATTTAATTTATCATTTAATTCCTTTTCCTTAGCCTTGTTTGTAACGAAAGCAAATTCGCCATCAAGACCGAAGAATTCGATTACTTCATCTACGCCGAATACACTCTTAACATCAGCCTTAGCCTTTTCTTTATCATTATATTCAATTCTTACGAACTTGCGAGTTTCAACTTCGTCAATGTTCATAAGTTCCTGCTTTTCAGCAGACCAACCAATACCAAGGTTAATATTTTTGTGATTTACAGCTTCTACAATATCACTTACTACAGCACTAGCAGTAGGGAGCTTACCAGCACCCTTACCATAGAACATAACATCGCCAAGCATATTACCCTGAAGTAAAATAGCATTGAATACATCATTTACCATAGAAAGTGGATTTTCTTTATTTACAATAGCTGGAGCAACTCTAGCCCAAACCTTGCCATTTTCAAAATCAGCTGTAGCAAGGAGCTTAATAGAGCAACCCATCTTCTTTACATAGTCCATATCTGTCTTAGAGATATTTGTAATACCTTCTGTATAAATATCATCATAAGAAACTGTCTTTTCTGTTGCAAGAGATGCTAAAATAGCAATTTTTCTACAAGCATCATAACCTTCAACATCGGCGTCAGGATTTCTTTCAGCATAACCCTTAGCCTGTGCATCACTTAAAACATCATTGTATTCAAGACCTTCTTCAGACATCTTAGTGAGCATATAGTTTGTAGTACCATTTAAAATACCAACAATCTTAACGATTTCATCAGAAGTAATACTTCTGTTAATTGGTCTGATAATTGGGATACCACCACCAACACTTGCTTCATAGAGGAAGTTTACATTGTATTCCTTAGCAAGAGCCATAAGCTCTCCACCATGAGCAGCAACAAGTTCCTTGTTAGATGTACAAACACTCTTTCCAGATTCAAGAGCCTGCTTAACAAATGTGTAAGCTGGGTTAATACCACCCATTACTTCAACAACTACATCAATAGTATTATCATTTAAAATATCATTGTAATCGTGAGTAATAATTTCCTGAACAGGGTCACCTGGGAAATCTCTTAAATCTAAAACATATTTGATGTTGATAGGTTCATAAGACTTAGAATTAATTCTGTCCTTGTTTGTATTGAGAACCTCAACTACACCTGAGCCTACTGTACCGTAGCCCAATACTGCTATATTTGCCATTAAATTCACTCCCTCGCAATAATCTTCAAGGACATAACACCTTGCATTTTGGCAATTTTATTTAAAAGCTTAGTCAAACCAATGACTAACTCTCCTGTTTCTATACTGATTGTGACATTGGCCACATTGTTTATAGGTATTGTCTGATTAATAGTAAGAACATTAGCACCACTAGCAGAAATAGCATTAAGAACATTTGAAAGTATGCCAGCCTCATCAGCCAAATTTATAGAAATTATCGCTGTTCGACCTCGTGTACTTTCTCCTAATGTAAACACATGGTCCTTATATTTATAGTAAGCACTTCTACTTACTCCAACTTTGTCGACAGCCTCTTGTACCGAGGTAATGCCTCCAGAGTTAAGCAGTTCTTTTACCTGCAATACTTTAGTGAATACCTCAGGCAGCACCTTTTTATCCACAATAATTAATTCCGAAGAATTGTCCATATTTTGTACTCCCTCTATATACATCTGTATTCCATAGGTGGAACTATACCACACTTTCGACAAAAAAGCAAGCATTTTTTTGTATTTTTCTAAAAAACATTTGTCCACCGTAAAATTACACCAATTTTACATTTTCCATTTTTCTGTAAAAAAATACCGTAAAACAATGGTTTACATAGTCGTTTTACGGTTTACATTTTTCACTATTTTTATTTTCTTTTAAAACCTCTTGAAATAAATTCAACCATTGTATCGTGGTATCCTTTATCCATATATTTATCCAATACAGTTCTCTCAAAATTTATAACTGTATACATATCATCTTTCATAGTTTCATCTGGAATAACTTCTATAAACTTGCAATTCTTATACTTGCTTTTATCCGGAATTTTTCTATTTGTCAAATAAACTATTATAAATTTTCTATAGCCTATATCGTAAAGAGGTTGTATAGGAACATTGTCAGAAAAACCACCGTCAAGATACAGCTCCCCATTTATTTTCTTTGTTCCATACACAGGATATATAGCACTGGACGCCAATGCAATTTCAATTATTTTTTCCTTTTCTTCTTTATTTAACATAAAGTAATAAGGTGTAAAAAGTTCATTTTCTGAAATTTTACTTGCACAGGCATAAACTGTTCTGCCGACTCTTAAACTTTCCATATTTATATTTTCTCTTAATATATTTTCCAAGCCGTCTTGAGAACAAAATCCCTTTGTATCGAATATAACCTTGTAAATATCCGTCATTCTACTTTTAACTATATCTTTTCCCAGAGGCAAAATTTTGGCAACTGCATTTGCAAAACCATTGGGGTCTACACCTAAGGTATCTATTTTTTCCATAGCTTTTCTGGATATTTCTAAAATATTTTCCGTTCCCGAATTTTTAGAGCCAAAAGGTGTTATATCCTCCTGTTTTATAGTTTTCCACACATTTATAGCCTTGTCAAAATCGTCTTGCCCTATTAATAGTGCATTTAAAGCACCTACAGAAGTACCTGAAACAGCTGTTATTTCGTCATATAGTTCCAGTTGACGCAAAGCAGCCCAAACCCCTATTTGGTAAGCACCCTTTGCACCACCACCATTTAATACAAGTCCATAACCCTTGTTCAAAAAATCACATCCTAAAATAGAGTTTTATAAAATTCCGGTATTCTGTCCTTTCTAGTAGGAAAATCACTTCTATACTGTTTTACATCATTTGTAATATCTCCTATTACCATACCTTCTACTTTTGAAAGGCTTGAAAGCACATCGCCATTAGGATTTATAATGCAACTATCCCCTGAGTATCTTAAATCTCCAACTTTACCTACACAATTTATGGCAAAAATGTATACTTGATTTTCAATAGCTCTAGCCTTTAAAAGAGTTTTCCAATGTTTTTTTCGAGATGCTGGCCAGTTGGCAGCTACAACTATTGCATCACATTCCTTTGAAAGTGCCTGAAAAATTTCCGGAAATCTCAAGTCATAACAAATAAGTAGACCTATTGTAAAATTATCAAACTTAAACTTTGAAAGACTTGCTCCGGAAACAAAATACTTATCCTCTCCACTATAGCTGAAAGGGTGTATTTTTGCATAGTCAGCCAAAACATTCCCCTCTGAATTGACTACTGTATACTTATTTCTGGCTTTATGCCCCATTTCTTCAACCCAGCCAAATCCTATAGCAATTTTATTTTCCCTTGCTATTTTAGAAATCTTTTGTACTGTATAATTATAATTCTCTTTTGTATTATTAATATTCATAGAAAAACCAGTAAAACTCATTTCAGGAAATAGCATTAATTCTATGTTGTGCTTTTTTGCCTGTTCTATAAATTCAACACATTTTTCTATATTCTTCTCTTTGTCTTCCCATATAATATTTGTCTGACACATAGCAACTTTCATACTTCAACCCCCTTTTTTCTGTAATTATATCCCAAAAAAATTAGGCTTACAATATTATATTTCAAATATTATGCTAAATTTAATATTTATTAATTTATTTGTGTTTTTTATAAAAAATTTTTAGGGCAAGTTCAGGGCATGTTTAGGGCATGTTTAGGGCAAAATAAAAGTCCCGAAAGCCAGTAAATAAGCCACTTAGGGAATTTAGGGCATATTTTTTATAAATAAAATTATTAAAAATAAATATATAAAATATAATATAGTATAAAAAAATCATAAATTTCACCCTAAAAATTTCAAAACAGCCTACAACCCCAGTAAACAAGCCACTTTGCGTTAAAAAAAAATCACTCTATAATTTTCCCTAAAACTTGCCCTAAAATGCCCTGAAATAATTTAACTATAAAATCCTATCCTTAACGAATTTATTCTGAGTAAACAATCTTTACTCTTTTTTAGCTTGTTCAACTATGCCATAATTAAAAGAATTAACTATGTTTTTAAATATTCTTGACTTTTAAAATTTTGATGATATAATTAAATTTGAATTGAAAACGGTGATGAGGACAGTAATTTTTGTCAATATGTATTCAGAGAGGGATATGGTGCTGTGATTATCCTTGCATGACAACTATGAAAACCACCTCTGAGTGGCTTTAATAAAGCACGGTTTGCTCCGTTAAAGGCTGACAAGTGGCACTTTTATGTGCAATTTGGGTGGAACCACGGTTATTATCGTCCCTGCTTTGGCAGGGATTTTTTTATACCCGTAAAAAACATTTTTAGGTAAATTTGCCCCAATCTTATTTACCACAGTTATTTTTTATGGAGGAATTAAAATGGTTAATGTAACATTAAAAGACGGTACTTCTAAAGCATATGCTAAGGGTACTACTATTCTTGAAATCGCAAAGGACCTTAGCGAAGGTCTTGCTAGAAACGCATGTTGTGGCAAAATTGATGGCGAAGTTGCAGATTTAAGAGATGCAGTTGAAAAGGATTGCACAGTTGAAATTTGTACTTTTGACTCTCCAGAGGGTAAAAAGGCTTACAGACATACAGCATCTCACATTATGGCTCAGGCTGTAAAGAGATTATATCCAGAAACTAAGCTCGCTATTGGACCAGCAACTGATGAAGGTTTCTACTATGATTTTGACAGAAAGCCTTTTACAAATGAAGAATTTGCTGACATCGAAAAAGAAATGAAGAAGATTGTTAAAGAAAATCTTCCTATTGAAAGATATGAACTTCCTAGAGAAGAAGCTATCAAGTTTATGAAAGAACAGGACGAACCTTACAAGGTAGAGCTTATTGAAGACCTTCCTGAAGATGCTGTTATTTCTTTCTACAAGCAGGGTGACTTTACTGACCTTTGTGCAGGCCCTCACCTTATGAGCACTAAGCCAATTAAGGCATTTAAGATTACTAACGAAGCTGGTTCTTCAGGTGCTTACTGGAGAGGTAACGAAAAGAACAAAATGCTTGCTAGAATTTACGCTACTGCATTTACAAAGGCTGCTGACCTTGACGAATTTATAAAAGCAAGAGAAGAAGCTAAACTTCGTGACCACAACAAGTTAGGTAGAGAAATGCACTTATTCACTACTACTGATGTTATTGGTCAGGGTCTTCCACTTCTTATGCCAAAGGGTGCAAGAATTGTTCAGACTTTACAGAGATTTGTTGAAGACGAAGAACAAAAGAGAGGTTATTTATTAACTAAGACTCCTTTAATGGCTAAGAGTGACCTTTACAAGATTAGTGGTCATTGGGACCATTACAAAGACGGTATGTTCGTTCTTGGCGATGAAGAAAAGGACGACGAAGTATTTGCTCTCCGTCCTATGACTTGCCCATTCCAGTATATGGTATACAATGCAGAACAGCACAGCTACAAGGATTTACCTTGCAGATATGGCGAAACTTCTACACTTTTCAGAAATGAAGCATCAGGCGAAATGCACGGTCTTATCAGAGTAAGACAGTTCACTATTTCTGAAGGTCACTTAATTTTAAGACCAGACCAGTTAGAAGAAGAATTCAAGGGTTGTCTTGAACTTGCTACATTTATGTTAAAGACTGTAGGCTTATACGAAGATGTTAGCTTTAGATTTTCTCAGTGGGACCCTAACAATACTGATAAGTACATTGGTACTGCTGAACAGTGGGACGAAGCACAGGGTGCTATGGAAAGAATCCTTAAACATTTAGGTGTTCCTTATACTGTAGGTATTGATGAAGCTGCTTTCTATGGTCCAAAGCTTGATATTCAGATTAAGAATGTATTCGGTAAGGAAGATACTCTTATTACTATTCAGATTGACCAGTTACTTGCTGAACAGTTTAATATGTACTACATTGATAAGGACGGTCAGAAGAAGAGACCATACATCATTCACAGAACTTCTTTAGGTTGCTATGAAAGAACACTTGCCCTTCTTATTGAAAAGTATGCAGGTCACTTCCCAACTTGGCTTGCACCTGTTCAGGTTAAACTTCTTCCTATTTCTGATAAGTATGCTGACTATGCTGCTAAGGTTGAAGCTGAATTTAAGGCTGCTGGTATCAAGGTAGAAACTGACTCAAGAGCAGAAAAGATTGGTTACAAGATTAGAGAAGCAAGAAACGAAAGAGTACCTTATATTGTTGTTGTAGGCGAAAAGGAAGCTGCCGACAATACTCTTTCTGTAAGATGTAAGGGCGAAGATTTAGGCTCTTATGCTGTTGAAGATTTCATCAAAGAAATTACTGAAGAAATCAAAAACAAGACTAAAAGATGGTAATTTTTAATTATTAGAATAACTATGGGAGGTCAAAAGCCTCCCATTTTTTATAATTTTATAGGGGGATTTTATGTACGATTTAACACAGCTTGGAGAAAACACATATTGCTTTAACTGTTTTTCAAATGTTGGTATTTATAAACTAAACGAAAAAGATGTTTGCCTTATAGATAGTGGCGATGATAAATCATCAGGCAAAAGACTTATGCGAACATTAGACGAAAAAGGTTGGAATGTAAAAGCTATTGTAAATACCCATTCTCATACTGACCATATTTTTAACAACCAAAGCCTTATAGAAAAATATGGCTGTAAAGTATATGCAAATTCCAATGATATAGCCTTTATGAATGACAGTTTTCTAAATCCAGCCTTTGTCTGTGCATCAAATCCACCAAAAGAAATGCTTACAAGGTACTATGTTCATCAGCCCCACTACGGAGAAAATTTGGATAAGGCGGATTTACCTCTTGAATACATTCCTCTGCCTGGACATACTGGATATATGATAGGCATAAAAACTCCAGACGATGTATTCTTCGTTGGAGATTGCGTTGTTGACCCTATTACATTTAGAAAAACTAAAATAATATACATTTACGATATAGCCGGCTTTTTAAACTCTATTGACAAGGCTTTAAATGTAAATGCTAAAATATATGTTCCAGCTCATAGCACACCTACTGAAGACTTTAGACCTATTGCTGAAGCAAATAAGAATACTGTAAATGAAGTAGCTGAAATCGTGTGGGAAGAATGTAAAACTCCCCTTTCTCCAGAAGAATTAACAAAGGCTGTCGCCGATAGGTTGGGCTACAAAATGGGCTATAGCCAGTATATGACTGTTCAGTCAACACTAAAAAGTTATTTGACATACCTACAACAGCAAGGTAAAGCCCAAACCTATGTTGAAAACAATAGAATTTACTGGAAAAGCATTGTCTAATCTTGACATTAAATTTTTTATATGTTATTATTTATTCCAGTTATTTGCGATGAAAAAGTCAATATGCCTGTTTTGTTACAACCCAGAGAGTGTTCCGGTGGCTGAAAGGAACTCAGTAAATTCAGGTTAGTTACAGCTTTGGAGCAAAAAGGTTGTCCCTCCTTTATGGGGAGTTTGAGGCAGGCATTTTTTGTCTGTGAATTAAGGTGGTAACACGGGTATTCTCGTCCTTTGGGATTGGGAATACCCTTTTTTATTTATTAACGGAGGTAAAACAATGACTATTTTTGACGAGTTAAAGGCAAGAGGTCTTCTTGCACAGCTTACAGACGAAGAAGAAATCAAAGAACTTATTAACAATGGTAAAGCTACTTTCTACATTGGTTTTGACCCTACTGCTGACAGTTTACATGTTGGTCACTTTATGGCTCTTTGCCTTATGAAGAGATTACAGATGGCAGGTAACAAGCCTATTGCCCTTATTGGTGGTGGTACAGCTATGGTTGGTGACCCATCTGGCAGAACTGATATGCGTCAGATGATGACACCAGAAACTATTCAGCACAATGTAGATTGCTTTAAAAAGCAGATGGAAAGATTTATTGACTTTTCTGACGGCAAGGCACTTCTTGTAAACAATGCTGACTGGCTTATGAATCTTAACTACATTGAACTTTTAAGAGATGTAGGTGCTCACTTTAGTGTAAACAGAATGCTTACAGCTGAATGTTACAAGCAGAGAATGGAAAAGGGTCTTTCTTTCCTTGAATTTAACTATATGATTATGCAGAGTTACGACTTCTTCAACCTTTACAAGGAATATGGTTGTAATATGCAGTTTGGTGGCGATGACCAGTGGAGTAATATGCTCGGTGGTACAGAACTTATCAGACGAAAGTTAGGTAAAGATGCTTATGCTATGACTATTACACTTCTCCTTAATTCAGAAGGTAAGAAGATGGGTAAAACTCAGTCAGGTGCTGTATGGCTTGACCCTAAGAAAACTTCTCCATATGACTTCTACCAGTACTGGAGAAATGTTGCCGATGCTGATGTATTAAAGTGTCTCAGAATGCTCACTTTCCTCCCTCTTGAACAGATTGACGAAATGGATAAGTGGGAAGGTAGCCAGCTTAACAAGGCTAAGGAAATCCTTGCTTACGAACTTACTGCTCTTGTTCATGGCGAAGAAGAAGCTAAAAAGGCTGATACAGCTGCTAAATCTTTATTTGCTGGTGGTGCAAAGGGTGGCTCTGTTCCAACAACTGAAATCACTAAGGACGAATTAGGCGAAGGTTTACAGATTATTGAAGTTCTTGAAAAGTGTAAACTTATCCCTAGTAGAGGTGAAGGCAGACGCCTTGTACAGCAGGGTGGCGTAAGAGTAAACGAAGAAAAGGTTACTGATATTGGTACAGTTATTACTGCTGAAATGTGTGATGAAGACGGTATCATTATGATTCAGAAAGGTAAAAAGACTTTCCACCAGTTAAAGGTTAAATAATTTAGTATACACATAAAAAGGACTTTGCAAAATCGCAAAGTCCTTTTTTTATTGAAGTAGTTTATTTTATTCGTAATCTTTGTAGTAGTGACCAATTCTGTCAGCTGCAAGCATAGCATTGTACACACTTTCAGGAGTAACTTCAAAAGGCATATTGTGAGCTGTATCCCCTTCAGCACAAGCAAGAGTTGCTGCCTCCATAAGTTTTTCTTCATCAAGTTTCTTAATACCTAATTCTTCAAATGTAACTGGTAAGCCAATGTTGATACAGAATTCAACAACTTCTTCTAAATCCTCAGTTGAAACATTTTCCAATACAAGCTGAGAAAGTACACCAAAGGCAACCTTTTCGCCATGGTACATACCATGTGTTTCTTCTATACAAGTAAGACCATTGTGAATAGCATGAGCAGCAGCAATACCACCACTTTCAAAGCCAATGCCAGAAAGATAAGTATTAGCCTCAATAATATTTTCAACAGCAGGAGTACAAGCACCAGCATTTACAGCAAGTAAAGCCTTAGCTCCGTCTTCCATAAGAGTTTTGAAACAAAGTTCAGAAAGTGCCATAGCTGTCTTTGAAACACTACCACCCATACAGCTAGTAGTATTTGACCTCATACAGGCTCTAGTTTCAAAATATGTTGCAAGAGCATCGCCCATACCTGAAACAATTAATCTTACAGGTGCAGCAACAATAATATCTGTATCCAAAAGAATTATGTCCGGATTAGCTGGCAACCATAAATATTCATCAAACTGACCGTCATCAGTATAGAGAACTGATAAAGCTGAACAAGGTGCGTCAGTAGATGCAGCAGTTGGCACACAAACAACAGCTATATCCTCATAATATGCAACAGCCTTTGCAGTATCAAGTATTTTTCCCCCACCAATACCTACTACAACATCACATTTTTCTTTCTTTAAATTTTCCCCTATTCTATTAACTTCGCTCTTTGAACATTCCCCATTGAATATTTCCCATACAACCGTAGTATCTGTCCCCTCAACAGCCTTATTAATCTTCTCCTCTACTCTCTTTTTACCGCTTTTACTAACGAGAATAAGTAACTTTTTACCTAATCTTTCAGTATATTTAGTAATTTCAGCAAGAGTGCCTTTTCCCTGTATATAACGACTTGGTGAACCAATAATTCTAGCCATAGTAAAACCCTCCAAAACTTTGTTATTTTTTTATCAATTCTATTCTACCACTTTGATAAAATTTTGTCAATTAGTGGATTTTCACTATTTATATTCTCCAAATTTAGTAAAAATTACAATATAATATTACTACACTACAAAAGGCATACCCCTTTCGGAATATGCCTTGTTTTTAAAATTCGTATATTTTACTTTCTTCTACAGCCTGTTCAATAAGTTCATCAAGACCTTCAATTTTTCTTTCTATATTTTCTATTATAGATTTTTTTGGCTTAGTTTCTGGGTGTTTTGCTACGAAAACTGTACAACAATCTTCATATGGTCTTATTGAAATATCAAAAGTACCTATTTTTCTTGCCCAATCTACTATTTCCTGTTTATCCATAGCACAAAGAGGACGAAGAACAGGCATATCTGTTACAGCTGAATCAATAGCATTTATTGCGTGCATAGTCTGACTTGCTACCTGACCAATACTATCTCCTGTTACAAGTGCCATACTCTTATTTTTCTCTGCTACAAGTCTAGCAGCCTTGAGCATTGCTCTCTTTAAAAGTATAGTCATTTTTTCTGGTGGAGTATTTTGGTAAATTGTAAGCTGAGTTTTAGTAAATGGCACAACATAAAGTTTAAAACTACCTGTAAATACTGCAACTCTTTCTGCTAAATCTAAAACTTTCTGCTTTGCTCTTTCTGATGTATAAGGTGGAGAATCAAAGTAAACAGCCTCCACTTCTACACCTCTTTTAGCAGTAAGGAATGCTGCAACTGGACTATCTATACCGCCTGACATAAGTACAGTAGCTCTGCCTGATGCACCATATGGCAAGCCACCAAAGCCATAAATAAGTTTGCTATAAATATAGGCATTATTTCTCAATTCTACCATCAACTTAACTTCCGGCTCGTGAACATCAACAGTAAGATTTGGCATATTGTTGAGAATATATCCACCTACTTCTGCACTTACTTCATTACCTGTCATAGGGTATCTCTTGTCAGAACGCTTTGTCACAACCTTGAAAGAAACTCCACCGTTAGGATAGCTTTCCTTAAACTGCTGTAAAGCAACTTCTCTTAAATTTTCAATAGACTGGTCATCTACTTCCCAACAAGGGCATACTGCTGTAACACCTAATATATTTACTACAAGAGGAACTACTGTGTCATAATCTACATCAGTAATTTCGTTGAGAACAAGTATTCTACCCTGTTCCTTATAAACCTTGTAGCCCTCGTAATCTTTAAGTCTGTTTATAATAGTAGTTATAAGTCTGTTTTCTACTAAATATCTATTTTTGCCACGCATAGCAATTTCGCCATACTTGACCAAAAGTACCTTTTTCATATTTTCTCCTTTATCTTGGCTGGAACATTCTAAGCATAGGAACTTGTTCCTTTAAAACCTCAATTACCTTTTCAGCTTCTTCAACTGTGTTTTCACAATCAAAGCTAAAACGAACTGTACTAGAACCTCTGCCGTCAATTAAGTAATCAACTATTTTCTTCTTTTCTTTAGCCCTGCTTGAACAAGCTGAACCTGTTGCTACATATATCTCGTAATTTTCAAGGGCGTGTAAGAGAACTTCTCCCTTTACTCCTTCAAAACTTAAATTCAATATGTAAGGACTACCATTTTCACTATCGCCGTTTACATAAACATCTGGCAAAATATCGCAAATAGTCATTAACTTTTCCTTAACAGCCTTAACTTTTTCAAAATTCTTTTCCAAATCTCTTTTAACTATTTCAGCACCAAGACCCATAGCCACAATAGACCCTGTGTTTTCTGTACCCGGTCTGAAGCCCTTTTCCTGACCACCGCCAAAGTGGAGATTTTTGGCTCTTACACCTTTTCTGAGATATAAAACACCTACACCCTTTGGACAATGTATTTTATGACCACTTACAGAAATAGCATCAAAATGTTTGCCATTTATAGGGTGCTTGCCAAAGGCCTGAACGCAATCTGTATGGAAAATACAATTTTTATTTTTACTTTTTATAATTTCTGCAATTTTTTCTATAGGCTGAACAGTACCAACTTCATTATTTACATACATTATGCTGACAAGAATTGTATTTTCGTCTACTTCTCTTTCCAATTCTTCAAGATTAATATAACCCTTTTCATCAGCATTAAGTGTAACAACTTCAAAACCTCTTGCCTCTAACTCTTTAAAGCTGTCAGCTACAGAGGGATGTTCAATATTTGAAGTAATAACCTTATTACCTCTCTTTTTGTATGCCTCAGCAATACCTAAAACAGCTGTATTATTTGCCTCTGTTCCACCACTTGTAAAATAAATTTCATCTGGAGTAACATTAAGGGCATTTGCCACTTTCTTTCTGGCCTCTATTAATTCCTTTTCAGCCTCAAAACCTATACTGTGAAGTGATGACGGATTAGCAAAATTATTTTTCAAAAAATCGCATAATTTTTCATAGACAGGCTCACTAATTTTAGTTGTTGAACCATTGTCAAAGTAAATCACTTTTATTCCTCCAATTCGTAAAGCAAAATAACTGATGTTACAAGACCGGCAGTTTCTGTTCTCAATATTCTCTTTCCGAGAGTAACAGAAGTTATGCCATTTTCTCCCGCAAGAGCAATTTCATCATTTGAAAAACCACCCTCTGGACCAATGAAAACACCTATAGAAGTACCTTTAAATTCCTTTGTAACAGCTTTAAGTGTATTCTTTTCTTCCTTTTCGTAAGGAATTATTGCCATATCAAGGCTTTTTGCTTTTTCAACAGCCTGCTTAAAAGTCATAACATTTTCAACAACAGGTATTTTACCTCTGCCACATTGTTTTGCTGCTGACTCTGCTATTTTATTCCAACGAGCAATTTTCTTTTCTTCTTTACCATCTAATTTTACAACTGTATGTTCAGTTTTTACTGGAACAATAGAGTCAACGCCTATTTCAATACACTTCTGTATTACAAGCTCCATTTTGTCAGCCTTTGGAAGTCCCTGAAATAAAGTTATTTTTACTTTTGGCTCATTGTCATTTGTAAAAATATCTGTAATTTCAGCTGTTACGCATTTCTTATCTATTTCAGTAAGTTTACAGGTATAATCTCTGCCCTCTCCGTCGCCTACAGTTATTTCGTCGCCAACTTTGCCACGAAGAACCATGGCAATATGTCTTGCATTATCTCCGTCAAGAGTTACTGTATGGTCAGAAATATTGTTTTTGTTTACAAAGAATTTAGGCACAGTATCACTCCTTAATAGATGTAATAGATACCCATTCGTCCTTTATAGAAGTATCTATAACCTTTAAACCAACTTCAGCAAGTGCCTTGTAAACATCGTCAATTCTATCCTTAATAATACCAGAGGCAATAAATACGCCACCCTTTTTAAGCTGTTTTGGAACAACTGGACTAATGGCACAAATAACATCGGCAATAATATTTGCTACAACAACATCGTACTTGTCATAACCGATTTCGTCCTGTAAAGCCTTATCATCAATTACATTACCACTTGTAACATAGTATTTGCTCTTGTCTACACCACTAAGGTCAGCATTTTCATAAGCTGTTTTAATAGCATTTGCATCAATATCAACAGCAAAGGCACTCTTTGCACCAAGTAAAAGTGCTACAACAGAAAGAATACCACTACCACAACCTAAATCGGCTACAACTGAATTTTCATCAATATATTTTTCAAGCTGTAACATACAAAGCTGTGTAGTCTGATGAAGACCTGTACCAAAAACATGACCAGGGTTAATTTTAAATGTAACTCTGCCGTCTGGAGCTTCCATATCTTCCCAAACAGGCTTTACAAAAATTCTGTTACCTACACAGAAAGGCTTATAAAATTCTTTCCACTTGTTAAGCCATTCCTGGTCATCTAAGTTGCTCTTTATTTCAATGGCAAGTCTACCTAAATCAAGACCTATATCCATTGACTTTAATCTTTCAACGCCAGCCTTAATATTTAAAAATATTTCGTGGCCATAAGGATTTTCACTTACATAAACTGTAACCTTAGTTTCTCCAATAGGCTTGTTTAAAAGTTCTTCGTCTACATAGTCCCAAAATTCGCTACTTGTATTAAGATATTCCTTTAATTCTCTGTCATCTTCTACCTGAATACCAGTTACACCAGTTTCTAAAAGCATAGCACTTACTGGCTCAATACCCTCTGTAGTTGTATATATTTTTACTTCTTTCCATTCCATAGCCTAAAACCTCCATAATTAATCTATTTTATAGTATCACAAAACAGCCTTTTTTACAAGTGAGCATATTGCCTATTTTACTGGTTATACTAGGTTATAACAAATAAAAAGGAGAAAAATATGAAAAATAAAATTTTACCCTGTATTATAGGCATAATAACAGGTATTGCCAACGGCTTTTTAGGCTCTGGTGGTGGTACTGTTGTTGTTCCCTGTCTTGAAAAATTTATGAAAACAGAACCTCACAAAGCCCACGCAACAGCCATAGCCATTATACTGCCTCTGACTGTTATAAGTGCCTTTTTGTATTACTATAAACTTCATATTGACCTTAAAACCTTAGGACTTGTTTCCATTGGTGGCATAGCCGGTGGATTGACTGGAGCAAAATTACTAAACAAAATATCTGTCAAATATCTACACTACATTTTTGGTGGAATAATGATTATAGCAGGAGTGAAATCACTATTATGGCGTTAATAATAACCGGTTTTTTATCTGGAATAATAGGTGGAATGGGTATTGGTGGTGGCACAATACTTATACCAATAATGACAATATTTTTAGGTTTTGACCAAAAAACAGCACAGGCAGTAAACTTAATTTATTTTATACCTACGGCCATTACAGCCCTTACAATTCATATCAAAAATAGGCAAATAGAAAAAAATAACTTGTGGCTTTTAATAGTTTTTGGTATAATAGGCACAATAATAGGCACATTATGTGCTTTAAAACTAGACGATACTATACTTAGGAAGTGTTTTTCTGTTTTTCTCCTCATTGTAGGAGCATATGAAATTTACAAAGGTTTTAAGGCTAAAAACACTAATAAAAATTAGGTTTTGGCTGAATTTTCCTTACAATTAAAAGGGTTGTGCTTTTTAGGTATAGGTGTTATAATGTAGAAAGATTTATATTCTTTAGGAGGAAACTATAATGGGTAATTATTTTGGTACAGACGGCGTAAGAGGCGTTGCCAATGTTGAGCTTACTCCAGAATTGGTGTATAAGCTAGGAAGAGCCGGTGCGTATGTTTTAACTAAGCATACTAATCACACTGCTAAAATAATCGTAGGTATGGATACTCGTATTTCTGGGGATATGCTTGAATCAGCTTTAATTGCAGGTATATGTTCTGTAGGTGCTCACGCAGTAAGTCTTGGTATTGTTCCAACTCCTGCTGTAGCTTATCTCGTAAGAAAGTATAATGCTGACGCTGGTGTTGTTATTAGTGCATCTCACAATCCAATTCAGGATAATGGTATTAAATTCTTTAATTCTCAGGGCTTTAAGCTTAGAGATGAAATCGAAAACGAAATTGAAACTTATATGACAGATAAGTGGGAAGAAATCCCTCGCCCATATGGCGACAAGGTTGGAGCTAAGACTCTCGGGGAAGAAGCTATTGACGATTATGTAGACTTCCTTGTTTCTTCAACTGATATTAAACTTGATGGCATTAAACTTGCTATTGACTGTGCAAACGGTGCTACATACAAGGCAGCTCCTATGGCTCTTGAAAGACTTGGTGCTGAAGTTGTAGCTATACATAGAGAACCAGACGGTACTAACATTAACCTTAACTGTGGTTCAACTCATATGGAAGATTTATGCCAGTTTGTAAAGGAAAATGACGATATTCAGCTTGGTATTGCCTTTGACGGCGACGGCGACAGATGTCTTGCCTGTGATGGCAACGGTAATATGGTTGACGGTGATGTTGTTATGGCTATTTGTGCTAAGCATATGAAGGACAACGGCAAACTTAAAAACAACACTATTGTTGCTACAGTTATGAGTAATATGGGTCTTTTCAAAATGGGTCGTGAAAACGGTATCAAGGTTGAAAGAACTAAAGTTGGCGACCGTTATGTTCTTGAACATATATTAGAAAACGGAGATTGTTTCGGTGGCGAACAGTCTGGTCATATTATTTTCTTTGACTACAATACTACAGGTGATGGTACATTAACAGCTATTCAGCTTCTTACTACTCTTAAAAAGCAGAACCAGACACTTGAAGAAGCAAAGAAGATTATGGAAGTATTCCCTCAGGTACTTGTAAACGCAAGAGTTGACAACAAGCGTAAAAAGGAATACCTTTCAAACGAAACTATTAAGGCAGAAATTGAAAAGTTAGAAAGCAAGTTTAGTGGAGAAGGTAGAGTTCTTATTCGCCCTTCTGGTACTGAACCAATTGTTAGAGTTATGATTGAAGGTCGTGACCAGTCTGTCCTCAAAGAAGAGGCCGAAAGACTTGCAAGACTTATTGAAGGTTTATTAAGTTAAGCCGAAGGAGGATTTAAAATGTGTGGTGTAGTTGGTTACATAGGTCACAGAGATGCTGTACCTGTACTTTTAAGTGGTTTAACAAAGCTTGAGTACAGAGGCTATGACTCTGCTGGCGTTGCTGTACTTAACGAAGAAACTGATACTATAAATGTGCGTAAAACTAAGGGTCGTATTGAGAATTTACAAAATCTTCTCCTTACTTCTCCTATTCAGGGTCACTTAGGCATTGGTCACACAAGATGGGCAACTCATGGTGCTCCATCTGATGTTAATGCTCACCCTCACTCTAGTAACGACAGTAAGTTTGCTGTAGTTCACAATGGTATCATTGAAAACTATATGGAATTTAAGGAAGAACTTGAAGCTAAAGGTTACAAGTTCAAGTCTGAAACAGATACAGAAACTGTAGTTCATCTTATTGATAGCTACTATAACGAAGGTATGGACCTCCTTGATGCAGTATTCAAGGTTCTTGACAGAATTGAAGGTTCTTATGCCCTTGGTATTGTTTGTAAGGATTTTCCTGACACACTTATTGCAGCAAGAAAGGATAGTCCACTTGTTGTAGGTATTGGCGAAGGCGAAAACTTTATTGCCTCTGATATGCCAGCTATTTTGAATTATACTAAGAATGTATACCTTCTTGATGACAAGGAAGTTGCTATTATCAAGGCAGATTCTATTGAAATCTTAAACGACAAAAAAGAACCTGTTAAGAAAGAAGTATTTACATACAACTGGGATATTGAAGCAGCTGAAAAGAATGGTTATGACCACTTTATGCTCAAGGAAATTTACGAACAGCCTAAGGTTGTAAAGGATAATATTTCAAGCCGTTTTAGTGATGACGGTAAGAGCATTAAGCTTGACGGTATCAAACTTGGTAAAAAAGAACTTGAAAACATTAACAGAATTTATATTGTAGCTTGTGGTACAGCTTTCTATGCTGGTCAGGTAGGTAAATTCCTTATTGAAAGAATTGCCAGAATACCAGTTAATTCAGAAGTTGCAAGTGAATTTAGATACAAAGACCCACTTATTGATGAGCATACACTTATGATTGTAGTTTCTCAGTCTGGCGAAACAGCTGATACTTTAGCTGCTATGCGACTTGCTCAGTCTAAGGGTGCAAGAGTTTTAGGCGTTGTTAATGCCGTTGGTAGCTCTATTGCAAGAGAAGCTGACGATGTTCTCTATACTCTTGCTGGTCCTGAAATTGCCGTTGCCTCTACAAAGGCATTTAGTGCACAGGTTGTAGCTATGTATCTTCTCACTCTCCATATTGCTCAGGAACTTAACAAGATTTCTCCTGAGGAATTTGCTAAAATTAAGGCTGCCCTTGAAGAATTACCTTCTTTGGTAAACAATATTCTTACAAAGGCTGCTCCTGCAATAGAGAAATTTACACAGAAATATATTCACTCAAAGAATGTATTCTATATCGGTAGAGGTCTTGACTACATTGTAGGTATGGAAGGCTCTCTCAAGCTTAAAGAAATTGCATACTTACACAGCGAACCATATGCAGCCGGCGAATTAAAGCATGGTCCTATTGCCCTTATTGAAGATTCTACACTTGTTGTAGGTATTGTTACTCAGGAAGATTTATTCGAAAAGACTGTAAGTAACATTCGTGAAGTTAAGGCAAGAGGTGCTAAGGTTCTTGCTATTGCTATGTCAGGTAATACTGAAATTGAAAAATACGCCGATGATGTAATCTATATTCCAAGAACTCATTGGATGCTTACATCTTTACTTGCTAATATTCCACAGCAGTTATTCGCTTACTATATGGCAAGAGATTTAGGTAATGATGTAGATAAGCCTAGAAACCTTGCTAAGAGTGTTACTGTAGAATAAGGAGGTATTGTATGACAATCGGTATTATAGGAGCAATGGAAGAAGAGGTTACTCTCCTCAAGGAATCCATGAATGTAGTAACTACAAGAAATGTAATTGGCTGTGATTTCTTCGTAGGTAGTGTTGAGGGTTCATCTCACAATATCGTTCTTGTGCGTTCAGGTATAGGAAAGGTAAATGCTGCCCTTTGTGCACAGGTTTTGATTGATATTTTTGCTGTAGACTCTGTTATAAATGTAGGCGTAGCTGGTGCTATTGACCGTACTCTCAAGGTTGGCGATATTGTTATTTCCTCTGATGCTATTCAGCACGACTTTGATACAAGTGCTTTAGGCGATGAACCTGGTTATATTTCAAGAATGGATACAAGCATTTTTGCTGCTGATATTAACCTTATTGACGCTGCTACAGATGCTGTTGAGGAATTAGGTTTAGTTCCTAATATAGGCCGTATTGCCAGCGGAGACCAATTTATTGCTGATTTAGATTCAAAGCATAGAATACAAACTCTTTTCAACCCTCTTTGTTGCGAAATGGAAGGTGCAGCTATTGCTCAGGCTTGCTACTTAAACAAAATTCCTTTTGTTATTTTAAGAGTAATGTCTGATACAGCAGATGGTGATGGAAATGTTGATTATGCACAGTTCTTTAGAGAATCTGCAAAAACAGCTGGTAATATTGTAAATAATATGCTTACAATTTTAAAATAATATATTGACAACATTTTGTTTTAAAATGTAAAAAATTAAATAATTGATTATAGAAGACAATAAATGTCACTTGTCCAATGTCAGACGGACAAGTACATTTGTTGTCTTTTTTTATTTTTAGGAGGTTTAATATGAAAAAACAGTATAAATTTTTAAAATTTATTGATAAAATCCCATTTATTGGACTTTGTATGTGATATATTGTAATTACAGTAAGAGAAAGGTAATAAGTACTCCTTTGTATTGTATTTTATTTATTTTTGTTTGTAATATGTTTTATCCTTTCTTGTGTAACTTTACACAAAATTTTTTATAGTTAATTTATTTATTTTTTCCCTTTCTCTTACCTTTCAGAACAAATTAACGCATCGACTTTTTTAGATTATTTAATATTTTTCATTTTTTTAATTTTTATTATTAAAATCCCATTTATTGGACTTTGTATGTGGTATTATAATTACAGTAAGAGAAAGGACCTAAATACTCCTTGAGTTTTTAGTTATTTTTTAATTCATAATAGTACTTCGTTATTTTTCATATAGATTTTTATTAGTTATAGTTTTTATCTTTATTACTTATACTTCCTTTCTCTTATATCTAAAGAAGTCGATGTCTTTTTGAACATCGACTTTTTTAGATTATTTAATATTTTTCATTTTTTTAATTTTTATTATTAAAATCCCATTTATTGGACTTTGTATGTGGTATTATAATTACAGTAAGAGAAAGGACCTAAATACTCCTTGAGGTTTTAGTTATTTTTTTTAATTCATAATAGTACTTCATTATTTTTCATATAGATTTTATATTAGTATATTTTTTATTTTTATTAGTTACACTTCCTTTCTCTTATATCTAAAGAAGTCGATGTTATTTTGAACATCGACTTTTTTAGATTATTTAATATTTTTTTATTTTTGTTATTAAAATCCCATTTATTGGACTTTGTATATGGTATATTATAACTACAGTAAGAGAAAGGTATTGTATACTCCTTGGTATTTTTATAATTTTTTCTTTTATTTATTTTGTGTTTTCCTTTTTCTTACATTTATTTCAAAACAGCCGATACCCTTTTCAGTATCGGCTGTTTTATTACATAATCTGTTTTACTAAATCTTTAATTTCACTTAAAATATTATTTTCATTTTTAATTGTATAAGAAAGAGTTGTATCTCCTCCGGCACTTGTAACCATAATTTTACCTTTGCTTTCAGCCACAAGAGCCATTGTCTTTTCAGCATTTACACTATTTTTCGTTCTAAACTTAATAAGCACCTTGCCATTTCTCTGTGCTATAGAAGTGCCACCCAAAGTATGAACACTAGATTTTACAAGAGCAATATCCAAAAGATTTTGTACAGCTCTAGGTAAATCTCCATATCTATCCAAAAGCTCGTCTTGTACATCATAGTAGTCATTTTCATTATTTATAAGTGAAATTTTCTTATACATTTCAAGTTTTTGGAACTCGCTTGAAATATATGAATTAGGAATATAGGCATTAATCTTAATTTCAATAAGGGTTTCAAAATCTTCTTCAATCTTTTCGCCCTTTAACTCTCTAACAGCCTCATCTAAAAGTTTACAGTACATTTCATAACCTACTGTATCCATATGACCATGCTGTTCAGCACCTAAAAGATTACCAGCACCTCTGATTTCCAAATCTCTCATAGCAATTTTAAAACCAGAACCAAATTCAGTAAATTCTTTTATTGTCTGAAGTCTTTTTTCTGAAACTTCGTGCAACACCTTATCCTGTCTATACATTAAATAGGCATAACTTGTTCTTGTAGAACGCCCTACTCTACCTCTTAACTGATAAAGCTGACTAAGTCCCATACAGTCGGCATCTTGTATTATAATAGTATTGGCATTTGAAATATCAAGACCTGTTTCAATAATTGTAGTACATACCAAAACATTTATTTCATTATCCAAAAATTCCATCATAATATTTTCAAGTTCTCTCTCACTCATTTGTCCATGAGCAAAACCTACATTTGCCTCTGGTACAAGAGCCTGTATCTGTGCTGCAACCTCGTCAATATTACTCACTCTGTTGTAAAGATAATAAACCTGTCCATTTCTTGCAAGCTCTCTCAATATTGCGTCTTTTACAAACTCCGGATTGTATTCCATAACATAAGTCTGTATAGGAAGTCTGTCATTAGGAGCTTCTTCCAAAAGGCTCATATCTCTTATACCTGTCATAGACATATGAAGTGTTCTAGGTATTGGAGTTGCTGAAAGTGTAAGTACATTTACATTTTTTCTAAGTGCTTTTAACTTTTCTTTATGTGCAACACCAAATCGCTGTTCCTCATCAACAATAACCATACCTAAATCTTTAAACTTAATATCCTTGCTTAAAAGTCTATGAGTACCAACAACTATATCAACGCTACCGTTTTCAATACCGGCAATAGTTTCTCTCTGCTGTTTAGGTGTTCTAAATCTACTTAGCATATCCACATTAATAGGAAAATCGGCCATTCTTGACGCAAATGTGCTATAGTGTTGTTTTGCCAATATGGTAGTTGGAACTAGGAATGCAACCTGTTTTCCGTCTTGAACAGTTTTAAAAGCAGCTCTTATGGCTACTTCTGTTTTACCAAAACCAACATCGCCACAAACAAGTCTATCCATTACCTTTCCACTTTCCATATCTCTCTTACAATCGGCAATAGCATTTAACTGGTCATCTGTTTCCTCATAAGGAAAAGCCTCCTCAAATTCATTTTGCCATACAGTATCTGCCGAATACTGATAACCTCTTGCTGACTGTCTTTGAGCATATAAGTCCACTAAATCCTGTGCAAGAATTTTAACGGCATTTCTTGCCTTAGTTTTAGCCTTTTCCCAAGATACTGTACCTAATTTGTTTAATTTAGGCTTTGCAGCATCGCCACCAATATATTTTTGCACAAGGCTCATCTGGTCTATTGAAACATATATAACACCGTCATTTGCATAGCCAACTTTCATATAGTCCTTGCTTACACCATCAGCTATTATCTGTTCAATACCTCTATACACACCAATACCATGGTTTTCGTGAACTACATAATCTCCCACTTTTAAGTCTGTAAAACTTTCAATAGGCTTGCCATTTTTAGATTTTTTCTTTTTCTTCTTTTTCTTTTCCTGTGTAAAAAGCTCATTATCACTTACAATAGCCAATTTATCTTCCGGATATTCAAATCCATGGGTTAAACTACCTCTTGTAATATAAACAATACCAGCTGAAAGCTCTACACCGTCTATATTTTCAACATAAACAGCATTTACATTTCTATCCAAAAGCTCTTTTAATATTCTTTCACTTCTGGTATGACCACCTGCAAGGAATATAATTTTGTACTGTCTTTGGCACATATAAATTAAATCCTCAGCCATCATATCTGGGTCATTTTTGGCTATTGAAGTTGAACGGACAGCAAACTCTACAAGTTCTTTTGGCTTGTAGTCCTTTAATGTATAGGTAATATTGCTTAAAAGTATCGTATTCTTTTTGCTAAGCTGTTTTAACAAATCATCATAAGAAAATACCAATTCTATCTGTTTAGGCAACATATAGCCTTTATCTATTCTATTTTCAATAGAATTGGTAAACTCTCTTATTATAAAATCTCCATGCTCTCTAACTCTGTTTGGTTCATCAATATAGAAACAACTGTCCTTTGGAAAATAGTCTATAAGGCTTGCTGTTTTATCGTAGAAATATTGTATATATCTATCTACTCCAGAAAAACTCTTTTGCTCCCTTAATTTTTCTATTACCTCATCAGTAAGCATTTTTATTTTGTCTGTTTTATTTTTAAAGGAATTTAAGTCCTTTTCAATGTTTTTTATAGCAATTTCTACTTGTTCCTCATTATATACCAATTCTCTCATTGGATAAATTTTAGCCTCACTAATATTGCCTAAAGACCTTTGAGTTTTGGCATCAAGAGTTTTAATTGCATCTACATCTTCATCAAAAAAGTCCAATCGTATAGGGTTTTCATTTACAGCTGAATATATATCAACTATACCACCACGCCTTGCAAACTGACCCTGACCTTCTACAACATCACTATGCTCATAGCCCATAAAAACTAACTTTTTACATAGCTCATCTATATCGTAGGTATCTCCAACCTTTATGTCAAAAACAAAATCTTCAAATATATTTTTAGATACAAGTCTGTCAAAAAGAGCCTCAACAGTAACAACTACTGTTATTTCTTCATTATTTATAAGCCTTGAAATTATGTTAAATCTTTCTTTTATAATATCCATAGACTTTACATCAGCCCAATAGAAAATTATATCCTTAGCCGGATAAAGAACTACTTTATCCTTTAAAAAGAATTTTAAATCATTATATATTTCTTTAGCCTTTAATTCTGAATGTGTAATGACCAAATTTGACTTATGAACATCATTTGTTATTCCGGCAATTAAATGAGTTTTCTGACCGTCTACAACACCTGTGGCAAGAACAGGAGTTTTATTTTCTTTTATGCTATCTCTTAATCTGTCATAATTTTTATTGCTGTCTAAAAAATCATAAAATATATTCACACTTCCACCTCCTGCAAAACACTTTTACCCCCAAACTTTTTATTTGGGGGTGTATAAAACAACTATTTTCTTGTTTTTACTGTTTTCCTTGACCTTTTTTGTTAAATTTATTCATAGCCTTATCAACATCGCCAGTTTTAACAATAATAGAAACAGCCTCAGCAGCATCAGTAATACCAGAAATTATATCGTCTTTTTCATCATCAGTAAACTTGCTGAGAACATGCTTTGCTAAATCCCAACCGGCAGGCTTTTCGCCTACACCTACTCTAACTCTAGTAAAATTATCATAGCCAAGCTGTCCTATAATACTTCTAAGACCCTTTTGACCACCGTCACTTCCCTTTTTGCGTATCCTGATACCGCCTACAGGAAGATTAATGTCATCACATACTACAATAATTTCTTCAGGAGAAAGTTTATAGAAATTAACAAACTCTCTTACACTATCTCCACTTAAATTCATATATGTTAAAGGCTGTATAAGAAGAACCTTTTCGTTACCTATTCTTCCCTCGCCAACAATAGCCTTATACTTTTCTTTGTTCATATTTATATTATTGTCATAGGCAAGCTTTCCTATAACCTCAAAACCAATATTATGTCTTGTCCAATTATATTCTCTACCTGGATTTCCCAATCCGATTATTGCTATCATTTCTATCACCTCACAAGGCTAAATTATAACATAAGGCACTTATATTTTCAATATTTCCAAGAATTTAAAATAAAACATTTAAGAAGACAAATTATTACAAAAATATTATTCTTCTTAAAAAGTATTGACATTTTTTACCAACCTTGTTAATATTACCTTGTGAATTACGAATATATTTTATTTAAGGAGGTTTTTGTTGTGATTTCTACAGGTATAATAAGAAAGGTTGATAAGCTCGGTCGCTTTGTTCTTCCTAGTGAGTTAAGAGAAAAGTTTCACATTGTTGAAAACGACGCTTTAGAAATTTTCACAAGTGGGGATATGATTGTTCTTAAAAAATATGAAGCTAGAGATATTTTTACAGGTCAATCAGAAAATCTTATTGATTATAAGGATAAGAAGGTTTCTATTGAAAGTATCAGAGAACTTGCTAAACTTGCCGGTTTCAAGATTATAGAAGAAAACGGACCTAAAGAAGAAGATAGATTTAAAATCGAAACTATATTCTAATTATTATACAAAAAGCTATTCCGAAAATCACTTTGGAATAGCTTTTCTGTTTTTCCTAATTTATGCTGTTTTCTTCTTCATTATTTTCTTTACTAACAAAGGCTCAATATTAATGTGCTTATCCATTAATTCTCCTATAAGACCTACAACCTTACCCATAGTAAATGCTGCAAGTACAGTACCTATGCCAAGTCCATCAATATGACCTAAGCCAAAGCCTGTAAGTATTGCTGTAATTGTAAGACAAATTACATCATAGGCTATTTTTATTTTAGAGTATTTCACTTTTGTAATATCTTCTAATTCTCGAGGGAATAAATCTGTTGGTATAATTGGCAAACCACATCTATTGGAAATAGCTATACCAATGCAAATAATTAAATAACTTATTATAAAATAAATCACTCTAAGAGGTATAGTCTGTGGTAATGTAGTTATCCATAGCTGATGTACATCAAGCATTTCGCCAAAAGCAAAGCCTACAACAAAGCTAAATAAATAAGATGGTATAAATCTTTTACGCAAAACCATAAGACTAAATACTAAAACGCCCTGAAAAATATAAGTCCAAGTACCTAAAGTAAGCTGTGGAAAAAGCTCAGAAAAAGCAAATGGAACACTAGAAATAGCAGATATACCTGCACCTGAATGGAGCATTAAAGCAACACCACAGCTATTTATTATAACTGCAATAATAAGTGCTATCTCTCCACTAAAAACAGGCAAACCACTTTTTTCATTAGTTTCTTTCATAAAATAATTCCTCCTAATTTATATATAAAATATAAAAATCAGCTATTATTGTAAACCTACAAAAAACCGCTGTCAATAGTAAGACAACGGTTTAATAATTTAATATGAAAATTTCGTATCAGGAAAGAGGAAACTCCCAGAGAGGTTTAACCCTCTCCGGAATTTGAATAATATCATTATTTTAGAACTGGTCAACGCCCTGAAGTGCTGCTGCATTTGTTTCCCCTGTTCTAACCTTTACTACTTCGTCAATACCATAAACGAAAATCTTACCGTCGCCGATATTACCTGTGTAAAGAGCCTTCTTAGCAGCCTCAATTACTGCTGAAACAGGAACTGCACAAACAACAACTTCAACCTTAATCTTAGGAAGAAGATTAACTTCAACTTCAGCACCACGATAATACTTAGTATTACCTTTCTGAACACCACAACCCATTACATTAACAACTGTCATACCTGTAATGCCTACAGCCTCAAGAGATGCCTTTAAATCTTCAAACTTATCCATCTTACAGATGATTTCAACCTTAGACATTGCTACATCACTAGCAGGTACACCACTCTTGTCAGTAACAACCTGAACAGGAACTGCTTCATCAGAAGATACTGTACCAACTGCAACAGCAGATGGCATTGTAGGATTAGGAACAGAACCTAAAGATGGCATAAAGTCTGCATAAGAACCGGCTACAAGACCATGTTCAAGAGCATCAAGACCAATAACTTCTTCTTCTGTTGTTACTCTTAAGCCGATTGTAGCCTTAATAAGTAAGAATACAATAGTCATTGTAACAATAACGAAAAGAGCTACTGAAAATACACCAACGAGCTGTACTACTGTTCTGTCAATAGAACCTGTAGTGAATAAGCCACCATCTCTACCGAAAAGACCTACACAAATTGTACCAAATAAACCACAAGCACCATGAACACCAACAGCACCAACTGGGTCATCAATCTTTAACTTCTGGTCAATAAATTCAATAACTACTACTACAAGAATACCTGCAACAAGACCAATAATAGCTGCTGCCCAAGGGTCAACTGCTGAACAACCTGCTGTAATAGCAACAAGACCTGCAAGAGAGCCGTTTAATGTCATTGAAACATCAGGCTTACCATACTTAACCCAAGTAAATACCATTGTAGCTACTGTTGAAACGGCTGCTGCAATATTAGTTGTCATAAATACATTACCAACATCCATTCCCTGTTCAAAAGAAGAAAGACCGTAGCTAGATGCAGGGTTGAAACCGAACCAACCCATCCAAAGAATGAATACACCTAAAGCACCAAGTGTTAAACTGTGACCTGGAATAGCCTTAGACTTACCATTCTTGTCATACTTACCAATACGAGGTCCAAGAATTGTAGCACCGATAAGAGCTGAGATACCACCTACCATATGTACAATAGTAGAACCGGCATAGTCTGTGAAACCACCTGTCCAAGAACCAAAGCTGAACTGTGATAACCAGCCACCGCCCCAAGTCCAATGAGCTTCAATAGGATAAATAACAGCTGAAATAACAACTGAATATACTAAGTAAGACTTGAACTTAGTTCTTTCTGCCATAGCACCTGAAACGATTGTAGCTGCTGTAGCACAGAAAACAGTATTAAACATAAAGTGTACCCACATAGGTACTGAACCTGTATCGTAGTTTCCTGTAGCAAATAAATCAAAAGAACCTACGATTGGACCATCGCCACCAAACATAAGGCTGTAACCGATAATCCAGAATACAATAGAACCAAAGGCATAATCCATTAAGTTTTTCATAATGATATTACCTGCATTCTTTGCTCTAGTGAAGCCTGTTTCAACCATTGCGAAACCTGCCTGCATCCAGAATACCAATATAGCACCTAAGATAAGCCATATTGTGTCAAAAGCATTAAATGTACTAGCGTCCATAACGACCCCTCCTTAATTGTATAAAAAAAGGAGCCGGATAATGAACTCTGTCATATCCAGCTCCCTCGCTTGATAGTTGGATTATATTCCAAAGTTAAAAAAAATGCAAGACCTTTTTTATAATTTCTTAATATTTATGCAATTTTTAGTTTTTTAACTTGCATTTTTTTATATTTTTATAACTTTTTAATAAAAAAAATTTCTCACTTTTTATACCTCCTAAATTCATTTTATTTTTTATTATTTTATCCACACACAATAGATATTCTCTAGTTTTTAAATTTATGACCAACTAATCCTGCATTTTATTTTATATTTTTCTAATATGTAGTAGTGTGAAATAAATTTTTGAAGATTTTAATGACTATATTATTCATAATACTTGACAGCAAGGTGCAAAAACTTGTATAATGAACAGGAATAAGCAAGAATTTTAATATGAAGTTTTATTTTTTTAACTTGTATTACTAGGAGGAGATAAGTATGGCTACTTTGGACGAAATGTCTCAAGTCGAGCTTCTACAGTTACAGAAAGATTTACAGGCTGAATACGATAAATTAAAAGGATTAAACCTTAACTTGGATATGTCCAGAGGTAAGCCTGCTGGAGCACAGCTTAATTTATCTAATGATATTTTAACTATGCCCCTTAATAACTACATCACTTCTGAAGGTATTGATGTAAGAAATTACGGTATACTTGACGGTATTGCCGAACTCAAGGGTCTTTTTTCAGACTTACTTAATATTCCAACAAAAAATATTATTGTAGGTGGAAATTCCTCTCTTAATCTTATATATGATTCTTTTGCTAGACTTTATATATTTGGTGCTCTCGGTTCTACACCTTGGGGCAAATTAGATAAGGTTAAAATACTTTGTCCTGTACCAGGTTATGACAGACATTTTTCTATCTGTGATGAATTTGGTTTTGAAATGGTTCCTGTTCCTATGACTGAAACAGGTGTTGATATGGATATAGTAGAAGACCTTGTTAAAAATGACCCTACTGTAAAGGGTATCATTTGTGTTCCTCTTTATTCAAATCCTGACGGTATTTGCTACAGCGATGAAACCGTTGAAAGACTTGCAAAGATGGAAACTGCAGCAGAAGATTTCAAGATTTTCTGGGACAATGCTTATGCTATCCACCATGTATATAAGGAAGTTGAATTATTAAACATTTTTGATGTATGTAGAAAGTACAATACTCTTGATAGAATACTTTTCTTCTTCTCTACATCTAAAATTACATTCCCTGGTTCAGGTGTTGCCCTTCTTGCAGCAGGCGATAACTATATAGAAGAAATAAAGAAGCATTTTGGTGTACAGACTATTGGTCATAACAAAATCAATATGCTTAGAACATACAATTTCTTCAAGACTGCTGACGGAGTTAAACTTCATATGAAGCGTCTTGGTGCATTATTAAGAGAAAAATTTGATATTGTTCTCAATAAACTTGATGCAGAATTTGAAGGTACAGACTACTTAAAGTGGCATAAGCCTATGGGTGGTTACTTTATTAGTGTTTTCACTCAGAATGGTTGTGCTAAGGAAACTGTACGCCTTGCAAAAGAATGTGGACTTATTTTAACAAATGCAGGTGCTACTTACCCTCATGGAATGGACCCTAACGACAGCAATATCAGAGTTGCTCCATCTTATCCAACTTGCGAAGATTTAATTCAGGCTATGGATATTTTCTGTGTATGTGTAAAACTTGCAGCAGTAAATAATAAATTAAAAAATAACTAAGGAGATATAAAAATGGCAAAATTTAATGAAAATTATCTTAATGTTAAGCAGAGCTACCTTTTTAGCGAAATTGCTAAGAGAGTAAGTGCTTTTGAACAGGCTAACCCAGACAAGCCAGTTATCCGTCTTGGTATTGGCGATGTAACTTTGCCACTTAGCAAAAGTGTTATTGAAAGCTTACATTCTGCTGTTGATGAAATGGGTAATGCTGAAACTTTCAAGGGTTATGGTCCAGAACAGGGTTATGACTTTTTAAGAAATGCTATTCAGGATTACTACAAGAGAAACGGTGTTGAAATTGACGCTGACGAAATTTTTGTTTCTGATGGTGCTAAGAGTGATACTGGTAACATTACTGACCTTTTCTCTGTAGACAACACAGTTCTCATTCCTGACCCAGTTTATCCTGTTTATGTTGATACAAACACTATGAACGGCAGAAAAATAATTTATATGGATGCTAACGAAGAAAATGGTTTCCTCGCTATGCCAAATCCAGATGTTCACGCAGACATTATTTACCTTTGCTCTCCTAACAACCCAACAGGTGCTGTATATAACAAGGAACAGTTAAAGGCTTGGGTAGATTATGCTCTTGCAAACGATGCTATTATCCTTTTTGACTCTGCTTACGAATGTTTCATTACTGAACCAGACCTTCCACGCAGTATCTTTGCTATTGAAGGTTCTAAGAAGTGTGCTGTTGAATTCTGTTCTCTTTCTAAAACAGCAGGTTTCACAGGTACAAGATGTGGTTACACAGTAGTTCCTAAGGCAATTACTACAAAGGCATCTAACGGTACAGAAATGAACCTTAATAAGATGTGGAACAGACGCCAGACTACTAAGTTCAACGGTGTTCCTTATATTGTTCAGAGAGCTGCTGCTACTGTATTCTCTGTAAAGGGTATGGAAGAAGCTAAGGCTATGATTGATGTATACAGAGTAAACGCAAAGATTATTGCTGACACTATGGACGAACTTGGTATCAAGTACTTCGGTGGTGTAAACTCTCCATACATTTGGTTACAATGCCCAGACGGTATGTACAGTTGGGACTTCTTCGATAAGCTCTTAAATGAAATTCAGGTTGTAGGTACTCCAGGTGCTGGTTTCGGTACAAACGGTGACAACTACTTCCGTCTTACTTCATTTAACAACAAGGCTAATACAGAAGAAGCTATGAGAAGATTTAAGAAATTATTCCAGAAGTAATATAATGGTCCCTTCCTTAGACTAACTGCAAGAAATGCAAGCATTTCTTGCAATACCTTTATTGTTATTTAAAACTCATATAATATAAGTATGTTCCAGTGGAATCTTTAGAAACTGTAACTGTTCCGGCTTTTACAGGAACTTCTAAAGCACCGTCTGATACAATAGCATATGAAACATTATTTACTTTTATCTTTTTACCACTACCACCATTAGCTACAAGTGTAAGTGTACCGTCTTTTGGAGCTGTAAAGGATATTGCTGTGCCCGTTTCCATTTTAACAGCCTTTGTAAGGGTCAATCCGTTATATGTAATAGTTGTAGCATTTTTATAGTTATTGGCTTTTACACTATAGAAATTATCTGTATTTTCTCCTGTAGTATAGTTCCAAACCTTAGCAGAACTTTCAGCCAAATACCACAAAGCATCTAACAAATCTATTTTACCGTCTTTGTTTAAATCCGGTGCAACAATATCAGTTTTTAATCCCTGTACCAACTTTAACATAATAGCACAGTCTTTTTTATCTACATTTCCGTCTTTATTTAAGTCTGCCTTATCATATGTTGTAGTTTCTGTTGTTGCTTCTGTGGTAGTTGTAGTTGTAGATACTGTTGTTGTAGAAACTGTTGTAACTGTAGGCTTGCTACCATCTTGATACTCAAAAGCACCTACATCTACAGTTCCAATGGCTCTGTAATTATTGCCCAAATCAACTAAACTACCCATATCATTTAAAACACCATTATCGCCTAAATCAATACCGTAAGAACCGTTAGCAAGGCTGTAATCACTATTGAAACTAGGTTTGCCACTATAGTTTGTACCACCTACAAAAGTATTAAAGGCATCTATACCCTCTTGCGAACTACCCTTGTATTCAAAATAAGTACTGTCTGAGCTGTTTGTATCATAGAATACATTATTGTTAAATGTAACATTTAAAGTATATTCAGCTGGCAAATCTCCACCAATTAATGGGTACTTATTAGATGATTTATATACCATATTGTTTCTAACATCTACGCCATTACATTTTACAAAACAAAATTCGCCATTATATCCACCTTCGCCCTCGCCATTGTCAACAAGAGTGTTATTATATATCTTTGTTTCTGTAACATAGCCAGTTTTCTTCTTGTCATAACCACCAACTCTTATACCACCACAAGAATTTTTGTAAACAAGGTTATTTCTGACTATAACATTTTTAACTGGATAATTTGCCTGTAATTCTTCTGAACCAATTTCAATACCATACATACTACCATAAACAATATTATTTTCAAATATAGTATCTCTTGCACCGTCTAAATAAAGACCTGCACACTCTGCATATGAGCATATAGAATTGTAAACAGTATTACCAGCGGCAACGCAATATCTAGGCTGGTCATAAGCTGGAACAGAACAATATTTTGCATTACCATAGAAATCAATACCAATGTTAGTATTATCGTGTACAGTATTGTTGATTACATTTACATATTTACAGTTACCAGAAGTTGAAAGTGTTTCACTCCAACCTGTTGTATTATTGTGTATGTTATTATTTTCAATGCAAATATTGTTAATAGAAGTTTCATCTGTCTTGCCCTCGCCAAAAAGCAAAATACCGTTTGCTTCGCCATTTTCATTTTCTCCTGGCTTTGTAGTAAGCAAGTTGTGAATATGATTATTACTTATAATAATATGGTTTTCGCAATCATTAATCAAAATACCATAGGCTTGCTCAGCTGAATGTCCACCTATTTCAAGTCCATAAATTTTAATGTAATTACAACCATTTAAAAGCAAAATAGCACCATTTGTACCAGTTGTACAAGTCAAAAATGGTGTTTCATTAGGATAGTTTCTCAATGTAATATACTTCCCCTCGCTACCTGATGTCTTAAAGGAATTAAGAGCATTATAAGTACCACCTCTGACATATATTGTCTGACCTGCCTTTACTGTATCTAAGGCTTTTTGAACAGTAGCAAAAGGCTTATCTATTGTACCTGCATTACTGTCGCTACCTGTAGTGGCAACATAGAGGGCATTATCCTCAATAGTGTCACTAAATTCCTTAAACATTTCAGCTTTAAAGCTGTCCTCTCCCTGTAATGCTATTTTGTCCTTTGGCATTTGAGCATAAGCTCCTACTGTCATTAGCATAATGACACCCAATGCCAAAATAGCTGTGCATAATAGTTTTTTCAATAAAAACACCTTCCTTTTTTAGTCATAAGTACAAGTATACGACCAAAGAAAATCAAAGTCAATAAACTATAGTCCGAAATATTGTACAAAAAGGAAGGTGAAATTTCTATATTATTACTATTTTAATTTTTCAGCCCATTGAGCTTCTTTAAAACCTATTAAAACAAAATCATCGCCTATAACCAAAGGGCGTTTAACTAGCATACCGTCTGTTGCAAGAAGATTAATCTGTTCTTCTTCTGTCATATCAGGTAATTTATCCTTTAAACCAAGTTCTTTGTACTTTAAACCGCTTGTGTTAAAGAACTTTTTAAGTGGAAAACCACTTTTTTCATACCAAGCCTTTAATTCATCAGCTGTTGGATTGTTTTCCACAATGTGTCTGTCTTCAAATTCAACACCATTACTTTCAAGCCAATTTTTAGCCTTTTTACAAGTTGAGCATTTTGGATATTCTAAAAATAACATTCTCATTCCTCCTATTCAGAACATCGGATTTATCTTTCCGATTCACCGTCAGAACATTTTGCTTTGCAAAATGTGGCTTGCAAGCAAGCCATCGGATTTATCTTTCCGATTCATTATAAACAAAAAGGCTGTCGAAAACCCTCGACAGCCTTAATATTAGTTTTCACTATTTTCAGCATTAAAATGTTCGCTGTCAATAACAACAGTTTCCTGTGGTTCTTCTACAGTTTCATTGTTTAATACTTCTCTAAATTCGTCGCCACTAACCTTTTCCTTTTTAAGGAGAAGCTGAGCAGTTCTTTCAAGTCCATCTCTATTTTCTTCAAGGACTTCCTTAGCCTTGTTGTAAGCCTCATCAATAATTCTTCTAATTTCGCTATCAATCTGACCTGCAACATTTTCGCCATAATTTCTGCTATGACCAATATCTCTGCCAAGGAATACCTCGTGGTCTTCTTCGCCATAGAGAATAGGTCCCATTTTTTCACTCATACCAAAACGAGTTACCATATTTCTAGCAAGGTTTGTAGCCTGTTCAATATCCTTGCTTGCACCCTGTGTATAGTCACCAAAAATCATTTCTTCAGCTACTCTACCACCAAATGTAGCAACAATTTCCTGTTCCATAGACCTTTTAAATCTAAAGCTCTTTTCAGTAGGAACTGGCATTGTATAACCACCAGCCATACCAATAGGAATAATAGAAACTGTATGAACCGGACTTAAATCTGGCATTTTTTCAAAAAGAATTGCGTGTCCAGCTTCGTGATAAGCTGTAATCTTTCTTTCAAGCTCAGTTTTAATATGGCTCTTTTTCTCTGTACCTAAAGCAACTCTGATAAATGAGTCCTTTACATCCTGCATAGAGATTTCTTTTTTATTCTTTCTTGCTGCGTGAAGTGCTGCCTCATTTAAAA
Source organism: Eubacterium sp. CAG:274 (assembly GCA_000432155.1). Classification (GTDB taxonomy): domain Bacteria; phylum Bacillota; class Clostridia; order Lachnospirales; family CAG-274; genus CAG-274. Next base: position 49,159 of record FR888502.1, on the reverse strand, counting down.
GATTTTCCAAGTCTGCACCAGTAAAGCCCTGTGTAGTATTTGCAATATCTTTAAGGTCAACATCTGGGGCAAGTTTCTTTCCTCTGGCGTGAACCTGAAGAATTTCTTCTCTGCCCTTTGCATCTGGAGCACCAACAACAACCTGTCTGTCAAAACGACCTGGTCTTAAAAGCGCTGGGTCAAGAATGTCTGGTCTGTTTGTAGCAGCCATAACAATAACACCCTGATTTACACCAAAACCGTCCATTTCTACAAGGAGCTGATTAAGTGTCTGTTCTCTTTCATCGTGGCCACCACCTAAACCAGCACCACGCCTACGACCTACAGCATCAATTTCATCAATAAATACAAGACAAGGAGCATTTTTCTTTGCCTGTTCAAAAAGGTCACGAACTCTTGATGCACCAACACCAACAAACATTTCTACAAAGTCTGAACCGGAAATAGAGAAAAATGGAACATTTGCCTCACCTGAAATAGCCTTTGCAAGTAATGTTTTACCTGTACCCGGAGGGCCTACCATAAGTATACCCTTTGGTATTCTAGCACCTAAGTCTACGAATTTCTTTGGCTGTTTAAGGAAATCTACTATTTCCTCAATTTCTGCCTTTTCTTCCTCAAGACCTGCTACATCTTTAAATGTAACTTTCTTATCCCCTGGGTTCTGCATTTTGGCTTTTGCCTTGCCAAAGTTCATAACTTTGCCACCGCCTCCGCCACCTTGCATCTGCTGGAATAAGAAGAAGAAAAGTGCAATAACAACAACTATACTAACAATAGTTGCAATAATAGAAAACATATTACCGGCTTTTGATGGAGCCTGTGTAGTAAGCTTTAATCCCTTTTCAACTGCTGGATTTACAGTATCCACAAATGATGATACGCTACTTATTGTAACTTTATAAGACTTGCCGTCTTTTAAATTAACAACTGCTGTACCAGAGTCAGAAACATCGGCATCACGCTGTAAAGTAATAGACTCAACTTTATCACCATTAATCTGGGAAATCATATCGCTGTAAACATAATCTGTAGTCTGTGGTGTAGAACTTGAAAAGTTCTTATTTACCAAAATCATTCCTATGATGAATAGGAAAATGACCAGATACATACCAAGATTACGCAAAAAATTGTTTTTCATCTCTCTCCCCCTAATAATAAATTTTATATATCGGAAAATAGCTAATACCCATCTACCGTTATCGCTTTATAATACCATATTTTACAAATTTATTCAAGGAAATTTTGTCGAAGAAACAGCTGTTATAAGCTATTATTTTTCATCTTCATCCTCTATAAATGCAAGCTCTGCAATGTATGGTAAATTTCTGTATCTCTGGGCATAATCAAGACCATAACCTACAATAAATTTATTAGGAATATCAAAGCCTACCCAATCAACAGGAACTTCTTTTTCTCGTCTTTCAGGCTTGTCAAAAAGTGTACAAAGTTTTACTGACTTTGGATTATCTTTCTTGAGATATTCAATCAAATGATACAATGTATTACCAGTATCAATAATATCTTCAACAATAAGTACATTTCTGCCTTCAATACTTTCGCTTAAATCCTTTTTAATGTTTATCTTGCCACTAGATACTGTACTTGAACCGTAGCTTGAAACAGCCATAAAGTCAATCTGAACATCATTAATTTCAAGTTTTTTAAGAAGGTCTACCATAAACATTATAGCTCCTCTTAAAATACCAACAACAAGTAAACTTTCTCCTTTGTAGCTTTCGGAAATTTCTGCGGCTAACTTTTCAACTCTTGATTGAATTTCTTTTTCTCCTATAAGTACCGTAAGTTTTTCCTTCATTAGTTTTCTTTCTCCTTTAAATACATATATACTACATTTTTTGTATCCTCATTAGCCTTGTACATATCAGAAGTTTTGTAGTTAGGAATCCACAAAACATCATTATCTACAGCCAATAAAGTGATACTGTCTTTGTCATCTTTTGATAGTTTAAGCTCAGAAAAAATCTTTTTTAAACTCTTTCTTCCACCTACACCATTGAGATAAATTTTATCCCCAGCTTTTCTATTTCTAAAATAAAAATCACCTTTTATTTTATCATAATCAAAAGGAATAGTATATAGTATTTTTGGATTTGTCAAATTTTTTTTAGAAATTAACAAAGTTTTTCCTATTTCGGGAATATATTTTGGTTCTTCTGGCTCTAATTTATATGAAACCTCCTTATGTTCTATATGTTTAGAGAAAATTATGCAATTATTAATTCTTGATGCTCTTAAATTATGAGGTAGCTGTACCACCTTTCCATTCTTTTTATACAAAAGGCTTTCCACAGACTTTATATGTTCATAGGAAACATCGTGTAAATCAGCTGAAAAATCTATAAAGCCTAATCTTAAAACTCTCTTTAAAATAACTTTATCTAAATCCAAAAGTTTTTCAACAGAAAGAACTTTGTCCCCTACAGCACAATAGCTGTATGCTGTCCTAGCATGCCTGTCCATATATTCTTCTTCTCCAGCCATAATTTCTGCTGTTTTATACATAGTATCAACTATAGACTGGTTAAACTCTTTTTCAATTAAAGGTATAATATTATGCCTTATTTTGTTTCTTGTATACTCTGTATCATTATTTGTAGAGTCAGTACAATAATTCAAGTTATTTTCATTACAATACTTTTCAATAGAATTTCTATCAACTGTAATCAAAGGTCTTATAATATTACCCCTTACAGGAGAAATACCACCTAATCCTTTTACTCCAGTCCCTCTAAAAAATCGCATAAGCATTGTTTCACAATTATCGTTTTTATTATGGGCAACTGCTATCTTTCCCTTTTCGCCGGCTATTTTTCTAAAGGAATAATATCTTAAATTTCTGCCCATTTCTTCAACAGTTGTGCCATTTTCCTCTGCCATTTTTTCCACAGGATAAGAAAAAGCCTTGTATTCATTGCCATATTTTTCTGCAAGAGCTTTTACAAAGGCCTCATCTCTGTCAGCCTCCTGTCCCCTTATACAATGATTTATATGCACAACTGTAATTTTCAGATTATATTTATCCTTTAATTTATTTAATACATCTAAAAGGCATACGGAATCTGCCCCACCAGACACTCCCACAACTATTTTATCGCCTTTTTTCAACATTCTGTTTCTTTCTATAGTTTTCGTTACTAAAGCTAACATTTGTCCACACTCCTAATAAAAAGAGTATAAACTTTTTTTATGTAAAACTCAAGTACCTACAATGTTTAATATATGTTAGCAACCAATACTGTCATATCGTCATTTATTTTACTTTCGCCCATTTTAATGGCGGTTTCCATAATTTTTTTAGCTGTATTTTCAGCTGTCGTTTTCTTCCTTTTTTCTAGCATTTCTATGAATTTATATTCATTTTCACCACTCTTTCCTGCCTCAAATATACCGTCTGTCATCATTACAATTACATCGCCTTTTTCAACCCTCTTTTCATATATTTTGGTATCTACATTTTCCAATATACCTACTGGCAAAGTATTTGATTTTAAAATTTCTACTCCCTTTCTTTTTAATATAAATGTTGATACTGCACCTATTTTTATAAATTCAGCCTTACCTGTATACTTATCTACGGTACATATATCCAGCGTTGAAAAACTCTCATTTTTACCTGAAATCAGAGAGTTTATAAGCTCTAAAGCATCATCTCTAAAAAATCCAGCCTGTGTAAAATCTTCATACATTTCAACGGCTGCTGCACTTTCCATTCCAGCCCTTTTACCGCTTCCCATTCCGTCAGCAAGTGCCAATAAATATCTGCCATTTTCCAAATCTGTAAATATAAAGCTATCCCCACATATATTTTCACTATTTTTAGGCTTAGAGCAACAATAGGCCGAAATCCTTAGTTTAGGTTCTTCAACCAATGTAACACTCCAAGTATTATCATCAACCAACCTTTCCTCAGTTTTTACAATATTAACACCAACAAATTCTTTCAACAAAGGTAAAATTCTGCCCTCACAAATATCCCAACTGTGTTCCTTTGACAATAATATTCTTAATATGCACCCCTTTTCCCCCTTTGAAACTGTAATCCCCTTTACTCCCATATATGCTGTCTTTCTATAAATTTTTTCTGACAACTCTATGTCTATATCCGTTTCCATTTCTATTTCAGATGCTATACTCTCTGCCCTTTGTGCTACATTTCTTATATAAACAGACAGTAATTGTCTATATTCCTCCTTTTGAGATATACAAATATTCTTAAACTTATATTCATCTATTGAATTTTTTGCCCATAACAGCCATTCTCTATATTTAGAACAAGATGCTATAAAATAATTTGGCAAATTTTTAAAATCCACACTTTCCTTATCTACCCATTGACTTACAAGACCATACAAATTTTCATAGGTAGTTTTATAGTTTCCCTCCCAGCAAGTCCCCTGTCTATTACATCGCCCGCAAACATTAGAAGTACATTTATCAAATATTTCAAATTTTATATTTTCGGTTTCCTGAGAAACCGATGCCATTTGTATGTAGGAGTCTAAGTCTGAAAAACATTGAGCAAACTTTTTAAGTTTCCCACACACCATACTTTTAATTTCGTAATTATACAAATTGCTCTGACTTTTTCCCGTATTAATAATATTTGAAAAATTTAGATATAATCTCTCCGGAATATACATATTAATAATACCAGCCAACAATATTGACACAAAAGCACCAACGGAAAGCAAATCAAGCCTGTAATATATAACCATTGGAGCAAAAGAAAGCACAAAACCTATGGGCATAAAAATTTTACGAAATCGCCCTGCCATAGCTGATGTCAGCCCACCTATTGCCAATGTAGGTATTATTCCAATAGGATAAATATTTGCAAAGGACAACATCATACCCATAGTTGCACCACTAGCTATTGCCAATATACAGCCACCTTTTACGGACGACACAAAAATTACCGTCACTACTGCAACTAAGGCAGGTGGCACACCTAGAATAACCATATTTCCACTACCACAAATTACAGCTACACCTAGTATAAAAAGACTTAATATTTCCTCTCCGTCTATGTACTCTTTTTTACCATTACTTCTTAAAACGCCTATGCCCCTATCCAGAACATAGGCTATCACCACAGTAAAAATAGCCTCCAAAGTACCTATGATACAGTAATAAACAAAATTCCCCGTAAAACCAGCTATAATCAAAGCTCCCGATAATAAGGACAAGCCACCAATAAAATATTTTTTGTTTTCCTGTATCCGACCATTTCCCAAAAAATTAAACAGGCACATTAAAACTATAGCTATTACATATTCCCCTATATCCATTGTTTTTCTTACTGTCATAAGTCCTGTAAAGATAGTTACAGCAACAGCATAAAAAATATTTTTATTAAACAAAAAACAAGTTAAATAGCCTATTGCACAACCGTTTATGCCCCCAAAAAGCACAACCCTGCCCATTAACAGCCCTACAATTACAAACACAATACTTGCCAATCTTTCCTTGTTCCAATACTGCAAATTTAATTTATACATATCTATGCCTCCCCTATTACAAAATAGTATAATTCTATACCTAAATAAAATTTGTCGAAAGACACCATAGTTACGATAAAATTTACTGCGTTTTTGCAACAAAAAAACCACACCTTCAAAAAGAAAATGTGGTTTCAAAAAAGAAAAATTTATTTATGAAAAAAGTTTATTTTTTAATTACCTTTTCTGTAAGATAACCCTCACGAACACTACTCTTTATAGCAATTATTCCCTTTGCCCCTGTATACTGACAAATGGCTTTAATAGCAATAAGACCTGGGATAATAGTATATACTCTTTCTGGAATAACATGACAAAGGAGTTTAATACCGTCTTTACCCATATCGTATATAGTATCCATCATTTCGTCAATCTGTTCAACTGTAAGAGCATAGTTGTTCTTAACCTTTGGACTACTACCGGCTAAGACCCTATGAAGTTTAATGGCAGCTCTTGCTGTACCACCCATAGCGTAAATATCTGTAAAGCCTAACTTTTTAAGCTCTGGGCTTTTCTCCAATTCTGCTAAAACATAGTTTTTAATAGCTTTCTTTTCTCTCTCCTTTGGGAAAAGGCTAGAAACAAATGTTTTATACAACAAAAGTGAACCAATACGGAAAGAATTACTCTTTTCAACATTGTCGCCATCAAAAGCAAAAACCTGACAACTACCACCGCCTAAGTCAATACCAAGGCCTGTTTTAGTTATCTTTGAATTTTTAAGGCTGACATAGTCAAAATATGCTTCTTCCTCGCCAGTAATAATATCTATATCAATATCAAGTTCTTTTTTAATATAAGTAAGCAAATCAATACTATTGTTAAGACCTCTAAGAGAGGCAGTCGCAAAATAGAACACCTTGTCACAACGCACAAGATAAGTAAGCTCCTTAATATTACTAAGTGTCTTTACTAACTTATCCATACCTGTCTGAGAAAGGCGGTCATCATCAACATATTCAATAATTCCTGCAAAACTACGCTGATTAAGTATCTCCTTGTAGGTCATATCAATTACATCATACACAACAAGTCTAATAGTATTTGAACCAATATCTACAATACCTACCTTCATAAAAAATCCCCCTTATGGATTAAATTATTCTTTCATCTTTATATTCGCCAGTTTTGCTAAACTCAACCCATTCACAGATATTTTCAGCGTGGTCACCGATTCGTTCAAAATACTTAGCAATCATTAAAAAGTTCAATATAACATCAACAGAACCCGCTTTTTCTCTCAAAAGGTCAGCAACTTCATTTTTTACCTTATCGAAATAGTCGTCAACAATATCATCTTTATTGATGATTTCTTTAGCCTTTTGAACATCTCCCTCAACAAAGGCATTTATTGCTCCATGTACCATTTCAAGGGCCACCTGTGCCATAGCTGGAATATGTGAACAAGCATCATATGTATCACCCTCTCCTAAGTGAGGAATAAGTTCTGCAATATCAGAGGCCTGGTCGCCTATTCTTTCCATATCTGTAACCATTTTAAGGGCAGTAGATACAACTCTTAAATCCCCAGCAACTGGCTGTTGTCTTAAAATAAGTGAAAGACATTGAGCCTCGATATTTTTTTCCATATCGTCAACAATTCTATCTTTCGCTACAATATCCTTAGCCAATTTTTCATCGTGATTTTTAAAAGCCTCAACTGCGTCCATAATTGACTTTTCCACAGTAGCACCCATTTTTATAAGCTCTACATTAAGTTGTGTTAAAGCCTCCTCAAAAGTTGGTCTAGCACTACTCATATTATACATCTCCTTCTCTAAAATATCAACCAAATCTACCAGTAATATAATCTTCTGTTCTCTTATCCATAGGACGAGAGAATAATTCTTCTGTCTTATTCATTTCCACCATTTCACCTACAAGGAAAAATGCTGTATTATCTGAAATTCTTGTAGCCTGTTGCATATTGTGAGTAACTATTGCAACAGTGTAATTCTTTTTAAGTTCTGCCATAAGTTCCTCGACCTTTAAAGTAGAAATAGGGTCAAGAGCAGATGTAGGTTCGTCCATAAGTAATACTTCTGGTTTTACTGCTAAGGCTCTTGCAATACAAAGTCTTTGCTGCTGACCACCTGAAAGTCCAAGGGCAGATTTTTTAAGTCTATCCTTAATTTCGTCCCAAATAGCTGCACCCTTTAATGATGTTTCAACTATTTCATCAAGTTTTGCCTTGTTCTTAATACCGTGTATTCTAGGACCATAGGCAATATTGTCATAAATACTCATTGGGAATGGATTTGGTTGCTGGAATACCATACCTACCTTTTTTCTTAAAAGTGTAGTATCTACTGTTGGAGAGTAAATATCTTCTCCGTCAAGAACAACTTTACCCTCAATTCTTACGCCCTCAACAAGGTCATTCATTCTGTTAAGAGTCTTTAAAAAAGTAGATTTACCACAACCTGAAGGTCCAATAAAGGCTGTAATTTCATTTTCTGGTATTTCCATATTTACAGATTTTAATGCGTGGTTCTGACCATAATATAAGTTTAAATTGCTAACGCTTATTTTTGAATTCATACTATAACTCCTAACTTAATTTCTTTGTTGCTACCTTTGTCAATGCGTTTATTGCCAATACTACTACTATAAGTACAAGAGCAATAGCAAAGGCGTTGCCATAATCAGCCTTAGACATACTCAAGTACATCTGTATTGTAAGTGTACCACCTGATGTTAAAACATGTGAGAACAAGTTCTTTGGTAAAAGGTAGGCACTACCTGCTGTAAAGAGAAGTGCAGCAGACTCGCCAACGATACGACCTACACTTAATATAACTGCTGTTACAATACCTGGCATAGCACTAGGTAAAATAATTGTTCTAATCATATACCACTTTGTAGCACCAATACCTAAAGCACCAGTTCTATAGCCAAGGGGAACTGTTTTAAGTGCCTCTTGTGTTGTTCTTATAATAATAGGAAGTACCATTAATGTAAGAGTAAGTGAACCACAAAGTATTGAATATCCTAAGTGAAGTGATATACCAAAGAATACCATACCAAACAAACCATAAATAATAGATGGAATACCTGCAAGAGTTTCTGTTGTAAACTCAATAAGGCTTACAATCTTGCCCGGCTTTGCGTATTCTGTCAAGTATACTGCTGCCCCAATACCAATAGGTGTAGCAATAATAAGTGTAATTACTATAATGTATAATGTGTTTACTATGTTACCTAAAATACCAAATGTACCCTCAAGAGTAGATGGTATAGTAGATAAAAACTGCCAGCTTATTGAAGAAACACCTCTGAAAGCTACATAGCAAATGATACCTACTAAAAGACCTACGGCTATAAAAGCAGAAAGGTATATAAGACCCATAAAAAAGTTATCCTTAATTCTTGTCTGTTTTACGCATATACTATTTTCCACTTTCTTCACCTGCCTTTATAATTTTACTAATTGTAATATTGATTATCATAATGAATACAAACAACACAAGACCGATTGTAAATAATGCCTGTCTATGAAGACCTGAAGAGTAAGACATTTCAGATACAATACCTGTTGTAAGGAAACGAACTGAGTTAAATGGTAATGGCATATTTACAGCATTACCAGAAACAAGTACAATGGCCATTGCCTCACCTATTGCTCTACCTACACCAAGTACAATAGCTGTAATAATGCCAGACTTAGCTGCTGGAATGGTTACCTTGAAAATTGTCTGAACCTCTGTTGCACCAAGAGCAAGAGAAGCCTGACGCATTTTTACTGGAACAGCCTGTAATGATGTATAAGATACATTTATAACTGTTGGTAAAATCATAATCGCCAACACAATAACTGCTGAAATAAGGTTTGCACCACCAGTAAACTGATGATTAGGATTATCCTTAAATATTGCTAATTCCAACTTATACATAAGAGGATTTATAATTAAAAGACCCAACAAACCATATACAATAGATGGGATACCTGCCAAAAGTTCAACTGCTGGCTTTACAACTGCTGCCACCTTTTTATGAGCAACTTCTGAAATAAATACAGCTGTAAGAAGACCAACTGGAACACCAAGGACTATAGCAAAAGCTGTACCAATAATAGATGTAAGTACAATGTATGCTATACCAAATGAAGGTTCTGCCGCTGTTGGTTGCCATACTGTATTAAAAAGCATATCTACTATACCGACTTTCATTAAAGCCGGTGCACCAGATATTATCATATATATTGTAATTGCAGCAACAGCTATTACTGCAAATATGGCACAAACGAAGAATATAATTTCCATTATTGTTTCAATAAGAGCTTTTGAACCCTTACTTCCGTTTATTGAAAAGCCACTATTTCCTGTCTTTATGCCGGTTACATTTGTTTTTTTATTTACAGGCATAACTGCTTCCGTATCTTGCATTGTTTTGCACTCCTTACTTTATTTTGCTGATATTAAACCAACCTTGCTAACAATCTGCTGACCTTCGTCACTGTTAATGTAGTTGAAAAGTTCCTGTACTGCCTGAGACTGTTCGCTAACTTCGCCCTTAGTTGCCATTACAAATGGTCTTTGTAATGTGTAGCTACCAGCCTTAATGTTTTCTTCTGTTGGTTCTACGCCGTCAATCTTTAATGTATGTACTGTATCATCAATTACATCAAGTGAAACATAACCAATAGCACCAGGAGTTGCAGCAACCTTTGCCATTACAGCACCTGTTGAATCAATTTCCTGTGCATACTTGCACTTGTCTTCAAGTTTAAGTAATTCTTCAAATGCACCTCTTGTACCAGAAGATGCTTCTCTACCGATTACTACAATCTGTTGGTCGCTACCGCCAAGGTCTTTCCAGTTTGTAATCTGACCACTATAAACCTGAGCAAGCTGGTCCTTTGTAATGTCTTCTACTGGGTTAGCCTTGTCTACAACAACTGCAATACCATCAATAGCTACAACATTTTCTACAAGACCCTTTGCCTTTTCTTCGTCTTTTAATGCTCTTGATGAGTTACCAATATCAACTGTACCATTTGCTACAGCCTCAATACCTGCACCTGAACCAGTAAACTGAACAGTAGCCTGAATACCTGGGTACTTAGCCATAAAAGCCTCGTCTAAAGCATTAGCAAACTTTTCCATTGAAGTAGAGCCGTTCATTGTAACAGTACCATTAATGTTACTGCTGTCAGCTGCTGCTGTAGAACCTTCGCCCTGTGATGAGCTATCTGCTGTTCCACCACAACCTGCAAGAGTTGTTGCTAATAAAACTGCTGTTAATAATCCTGAAATAAATTTTTTCATTTTGATTTCTCCTTTTTAATAATCTCTGTGAGTTAATTCTTAGTTATTATATTTTAAAGAAGATTTATCAACTATCATATTTATGTTTAGGTTTTGTAAAATTTAGATAAAGTGGCATATTCATTGGTCAAATCAATGCTTTTTTACATATTTAACATAGAAATGTAAAATAAAAAACACTCCCCATTAATGCAAAAAAACTGTATTTTTTACATTGGGAAGTGCTTTCCACTATAAATTAATTAATATATCTATTTCTGTACCCTCTCCTAATTTACTTCTAAGGGTAACAGTACCTTTATAATAATTTACAATATGTTTTACAATGGCAAGGCCAAGACCTGTTCCACCAATTTTCTTACTTCGACCCTTGTCAACTCTGTAAAATCTTTCAAAAACTCTTTGTTGACTGACATCAGGAATACCAATACCTGTATCCTTTACATTAAAGTGTAGCTTTTTGCCGGCACAATTTACATTTATATTTACAGAACCCTCTGGCTTATTGTATTTAACAGCATTTATAATTACATTGTTAAATAACTCATATATCCTTTTGTACTCTGCATTAATAATAATAGACGGGCAATTACATACAACTTTTAACTTTTGTTCATCAATCATAGGTTTAGCTGACAACAATATTTCGTCTAACATAAGGGAAACATCAAACTCATTTTTACTCTGAACAGTAGTTCCTGCCTCAAGACGAGAAATCATAAGAATATCATTTATAAGAGTGGTCATATTTTGAGCCTCTTTCTTTATTCTCAATAAAAACTCTTTTTTCTGTTCAGGAGGATATTCCATACCACTTGTAAGAAGTTCTGAATATCCCTGTATTGATGTAATAGGTGTTTTAAGTTCGTGAGAGGCATTGGAAAAGAACTCTTGTCTTAATTTTTGAGTTTCTCTGTCAGTAGTTACATCAATAAGAACCATAATAACACCTATATCAGAATTTTCTGTTGCCCTTGTAATATTGGCTGATATAATTCTGCCGTCTGGTGCATCAAAGTCAAAGGTAACAGTTTTGCCCTTGTTATAGGCATCTGCAACACCATTTATAACATCTACATTTCTAGTATAGTTTACAATATGCTTTCCTATAGGAACATTTCCACAGCCAAGCACAACATTAGCCACCTTATTCATAGAGCTTACATAACCATTTTTATCACAAAGCACAAGACCCTCACTCATATTATTGAGAACATACTGTGCCTTGTTTCTTTCTGTAACTATTTCTTCCATAGTAAGTTTAATTTTTTGTGCAAGGTTATGGGCAGCTGATGCAATCTGTGTAATTTCATCATATTCATAAACTTTAAGTGGAGAGGAATAATCCCCATCTTGAATTTTTCTTATTTCGTCAGTAACCTGCTGTAAAGGCTTAGAAACTGTATTTGTAAAATGTCTTGAAAATAAAACTGAAACAATAAAAGCAAAAATGCTGCTTAACACTACTGCTGGCAACATCCATAAAGCAAGATAAACCTTACCATTATATGGAACAGAAACCCTCAGTATATGCTCATTGTCGCTACAAACCTGAGCTACATAGAGCATACGGTCATTTGTTGTATCAGACATTCTGACATCTATTCCCCTGCCATTTTTAAGTGCTTCCACAACCTCCGGTCTTTGTAAATGGTTATCCTCGTAATTTATTCCTTTATATGTATCACCTAAGACTACACCGTTTTTGTCAATAACAGTAATACGACTAGAGGAGTCGACTATTAATGGATTTATTTCATTTATCTGTTCATTAATATCCTTACTGTAATCTAAGCTGTAGTCAATAAGTTTTACAGCATCTATCATACTTGCCTTAGTCTGGTTAAGGTTGTAATCCCCCACAAGCCATAAACAAACCAGCGTACTAACCACAAGGGTTATAAGTGTTATAAAAACAAATCTTTTTAATACCGCATTTTTCATAGACCTACTCCTTAACCGCTCTGTATCCCATACCTCTTATAGTCTTAATATAATCTCCGGCAGTTCCAAGTTTTTGTCTTAATGTTTTAATGTGAATATCAATAGTTCTTGTTTCCCCTGTGTATTCATATCCCCAGATTTTATTTAAAAGTTCATCTCTTGATACAACCTTATTGCCATTTTCAATAAGGAAAACAAGAAGTTCATATTCCTTAAATGTAAGTTTTACTTCTTCGCCATTTACAAATACTTCCCTTGTATCTGTGTTTATGCTTATACTTCCTAAAGAAATTTTATTACTTACAGGTTGTTCATATCTTCTAAGCTGTGCTCTAACTCTTGCCATAAGCTCCATTACTGAAAATGGCTTTGTAACATAATCATCAGCACCACTATCAAGACCTATTATTTTTTCAACTTCACTATCTTTTGCAGTAAGCATAATAATAGCCATATGGCCATTAGTTTCTGTACTTCTATACTCCTTAACAGCCTCTACACCGTCTATACCAGGGAGCATAATATCGAAGATACCCAAATCAGCCTTTGTATGCTTTAATTCTTCAAGAGCATCTTCTGCACATTCAAAATCCAAAACTTCGTGTCCATAGCCTTGCAAAGCTACTTTCACTAATTCTCTGATACTTTCATCGTCTTCTATTACAATAATCTTTGCCATTTATTTCACCTCATATTTATACCACTATCGTCTTCATTTTACATCATTTACAATAAGCTAAAAAGATATAACAAGTATTTTTTATGTAAAGTTTATGTAAAATCCCCTTAAAACTTAATAATACAGCCTATTACAGCAGAAAACGCAACATACATAATAGGGTGTTTTTTATACTTGACCATTAAAATATAGAGTATAACAGCAAATATAATTGACTTTATTTCAAATAAATCAGTTATATTTCCTGTCTGTTTAAATAAGTCTACATTTATTAAAGCCTCTTTCATTACTAAAACTGCAGCACCTGCTATAAGCCCCATTGATGCTGGTCTAATACCATATATAACCTTTTGTACTGTGGGATTGTCTTTTACTTTATTAAGTATTTTTGCCACAATAAGTATTACAATTATAGACGGTATTACAAGACCCAAAGTAGCACAAACACCACCAAATACACCACCAGTTGTAAACCCTACATAAGTTGACATATTTACACCCATTGGTCCGGGAGTTGACTCGGAAACAGCAACCATATCCATAAGCTGTGAAGTATTAAACCAATCTGGGTGTGTACCAGCCAAATTATACAGGAAAGGTAATGTTGCCATACCTCCACCAATAGCAAAAAGCCCTATTTTGAAAAACTCGTAAAATAACCTAACTATAAGCATTACTTTTTACCTCCTAATGTCTTAAATAAAAAGCCTAAAAAGCCTGAACCTAACACAAAAAATATAGGAGATATATTTAAAAAGCTGGAAAGCACAAGAACTATAACAAACATTACAAGACCAAATTTATCTGTAATAGCTGTTTTCCAAAGATTTACAGTTGCATTTATAATAAGCACGCACACACAAATCCTTATGCCGGAAAAAGCATTTTGCACAATTTCTATATGGGCAAAATTTTCAAGTAAAGTTCCTATAATGGTTATAATTACTATAGATGGTGTTATAAAGCCAAGAGTAGCTATAATTCCACCAAAATTTCCAGCCAATTTATTGCCTACAAATGTAGAAGTATTTACAGCTATAACTCCAGGTGTACACTGACCTAAAGCATAATAATCTACTATTTCCTCTTTTGTTACCCAACCTCTTTTTAAGACTAATTCTCTTTCAAGTATGGGGAGCATAGCATATCCTCCACCAAAGCACATAGCTCCCATTTTTACAAATATCCAGTATAAATTAAGTAATTCTTTCCACATAAATTTCTCCCTAATTGTCAATCCATCACATTTCATTACAACAAAAAACTGCTGTATTTACATAACACAGCAGTTTTTAAACTTATATTATTTTGTTAAAGCGAAGATGTCATTAAACCATACCATACCAGGTATTTTATCTTCTCTAATAGACTGCTGAAGTGAATCACTAAGAGCAGTTGTTGCATTTCTTACTGCATCTTGTACACTAGAATCTGGAGTAATAACTGTCTTGCCATCTGGTAAGAAGTCTTCAATAGCACCATTGAAACCAAAGCAATTATCAAACTGCTGAATGTTCATAAGTTCCATACGGTAGTTAGAATTACCATTCTGACCCTTCTTGCCCTTGAAACCGTTGTCAAATGCTATTGTATTTTCCATATCAATAGTAGCCTTTGAGTTATTTTCATCAAAACCCTTCTGACCATTATTGAAAGCTATACAATCCTTAACAGTTCTTGTGCTGTCTGATGTTGTAAACTTACTACCAAACTTGAAACCGTTTGGATTACCGTCCCAGTTTTCATAGCTAATATCTGAACCCTTAATAGACTTACCAAACTTAGTAAGTGTAACATTTGGCCAGTTGTTTACATCAAGCTGTCTGTTATTGTACTTAGTTTCAAAATCTGGGTCAGCCTTAATCATAGCCTGAACATAAAGTAAATCCTTATCAAGTGGTAAGTTGTTTTCATAATCCCACTTACCGTTGTAAATATCGTAGTCACCATTGTGGTAGCAAAGACATTCAATATAATCAAGGTGATATGGAGAATCTCCTGAGTGGTTATAACTATCCCAACCGTCATCGCCATTTTCCCAAGCTCTACAAGCGAAGAACTTGTTATTATTGCCGACATTAAGCTTTACAGAGAAACCGTCAGCGTCACTACCTAATTTCTGAACCAAGTCACAGTTTCTATAAGAGTCTACACCAATAAATGTATTGTCGTGACCACCGGCAGTTACAGAAATACCTGAGTTGTTGTTGTACTTAAATACACAATTCTGAATAATACAGTTGCCTGAAGTTGAGTTCTTAATTCTCATACCACAGTCTGGTGCATTTTTAACAATAAGATTTTTAAAGTTGTAGTAAGAACCCTTGCTTACATAAATACCTGTACCATTTTCACCTGTACTGTTCTTTGAATCTCTGAACTTAGCAAAATCAATAGCTGGATAAGAGCCGTCAGCCTTTTCAACACCAATTAATGAAATATTGGCATTTGATGTAGAAAGTTTAATCTGTTCTGTAGCATCAATATCGTCTGTAATGTAAATTGCCTTTTGACCACTCTTTTTAGCACAATCAGAAAGAGCAGACTTTAATTGGCTGAAATTACTTACATTTACAGTATAGTCAAAGTTTTCAGGTACTGTATTAAATCCATCTGGAATTGTTGTTTCTTCAGTAGTTCCATCTGTTGTTACCTGAGTAGTAGTTTCTGTAGTAGTAACTGTAGTAGTTTCTGTTGTTGTAGCAGTAGTAGTTTCTGTTGTAGTTTCTGTACTGCCACCAATAGGAGCAAATTTTACACTATCATTTAATACTCTCTGTAAAATAAGGCTTGCATCGTCTGCATTAACTATCTTATCGCCATTTACATCACAGTAAACACTATATTCTTCATCAGCCATTGGCACTTTGAAAGTAGAATCAAGAGTTTTCTGTAAAACATAAGCACTGTCTTTAGCAGTAAGTATTCCGTCTGTATCTGCATCGCCCTGTACACTATTGCTTGCAAAAGCTGTAGTGCAACCTAAAATGGTTAATGCCGAAACAGCAAATATTCCTAACAATTTTTTCATATTTTTCTCTCCTTTAGAGTAATATTTGCCCCATTGGTATTTTTTAACAATTTGTAAATATCTTAAACATTATAATTCCTTTTTATTACTCTGTCAACAGATTTTCCATTTCATCTAAAAGACTTGAAAATACTTCCATAGCCTTTTCTACAGGTTCGGCAGTTGTCATATCTACGCCAGCACCCTTTAAAAGGTCAATAGAGTATTTAGAAGAACCACCCTTTAAGAAATTAATATAATCGTCCTTGCCATTTTCCTTTAATATTCTCTGTGAAAGAGCAATAGCTGCTGAATATCCTGTAGCATACTGATAAACATAGAAAGCAGTATAGAAATGAGGTATTCTAGCCCATTCCCAAGATATTTTTTCATCAATATTTATTTCATCGCCATAATACTTCTTATTAAGGTTGTAGTAAATTTCATTTAATTCTTCCTTTGTAAGAGCTTCTCCAGCCTCATCACGCCTATGAACCTCAAGCTCAAATTCAGCAAACATAGTCTGACGGAAAAGAGTACCTCTAAACTGTTCAAGATAGTAGTTGATAAGGTATTTTCTCTGATTTTTGTCTTCAGTTGTCTTTAATAAATGTTCCATTAAAAGGGCTTCATTTACTGTTGATGCAACTTCTGCAACAAATATAGTGTAATCTCCGTAAACTACAGGCTGAGTTGACCAAGTATAGTGAGAGTGCATAGAGTGACCCATTTCGTGAATAAGTGTAAACATAGAGTCTACAGTGCCATTATAGTTCATAGAAACAAATGGGTGGCAACCGTAAGCACCCCAAGAATATGCACCACTTCTCTTACCCTTGTTTTCGTACTTATCTACCCATCTGTCAGTATCAAGTGCCTTATTAAATACCTTGCAATAATCTTCGCCTAAAGGTTTAACAGCTTCCTTAACAGTTGCAACAGCTTCTTCATAAGTCTTTTTAGTATCAATATCCTTTACAATAGGAGTGTACAGGTCATACATATTCAAGTCATCAAGACCTAATGCCTTTTTACGAATAGAAATATATCTGTGCATTAAGTTAAGGTTTTTGTTTACAGTATCAATAAGCTGTGTATAAACACTTGTAGGAATGTTATTAGGCTCTAAATGTGCCTCAAGTGATGAACCGTACTTTCTTACCTTTGCACCAAAGCTATCTACCTTTACAGAACCGCTATAAGATGCTGTAATTGTATTAAGCTGTTTTTTGTATGTGTCATAAAGAGCATTAAAAGCTGATTTTCTTAAAACCCTGTCGCTACTTTCAAGATAAGAAATAAATGTGCCATGAGTTAATTTGTGGCTTTCGCCCTTACTATCTACAACATCAGGGAAAGTCATATCTGCATTATTGAGCATATAGAAAACATTAGAAGGCACACCTGCTACTTCCTGCATCTGTGCAAGTATTTCTTCCTTGTCCTGTGTCAAAATATGTTCCTTACTACGAAGAATATCCTTTAAGTAGTGAGCATATAATTTAAGAGGCTCTGTTTCAACAGCCTTTAAGATTTCATCTTCCGGCAAAAGTGCAATAGATGAGTCAATAAAAGCTGAAGCAGCCTGAACAAGTGAAGAAAGTCTTGCTGCCTTGCTATCCATTGCCTGATAGAAACTATTGTCACTATCTTCATTTGCTCTAAGCCCTGCGTATACATATACTCTCTCAGTATTTAAGTATACTTCATCTCTGAAGTTAAGGCATTCATAGAGATTAGCCATTGTAAGAGGCTTAAATTTGTCAAAGCCACTAAGGCTGTTTTCTATATCGTCATAAAGTTTTTGCCATGCTTCGTCACTTGAGAATAAATCTTCAACACTCCATTTATCCTCAGGTAAAATCTGATTTCTATTTTTTAATTCTGACATTTAAAATTTTCTCCTTTTTTTCTTGATAAATGAATTATAACATAGTATAATTATAATATAAATATGTAAAAAATAAACAAAAAAATTCAAATAATAGTTACAAATCTAAGCAGTTTGTAAATAACGACATTATTTTTCAATTTTCAGTTTATTCAGACAGGAGGTTTTTTGTATGGGTCTTAAAGTATTATTTGTTGCTTCTGAAGTTGCACCATATGCCAAGAGTGGCGGACTAGGTGATGTTGCCGGTTCTTTACCAAAAGCATTACGAAATGCCGGTATTGATGCAAGAGTTGTTTTTCCTAAGTACAGAACCATTAAGGACGAGTGCCTTACTAGCTGTGAATATATAAAATCTTTTGATGTAACCCTTGATTGGCGTACTCAAAAGGCAGATATTTTTACAATGCACACAGATGTGCCTACTTACCTTATAGGTAATGACTACTACTTTGGTCGTTCTGGTTACTATGGCTATGGCGATGATGATGAAAGATTTGCTTTCTTCTGTAAAGCTGCTATTGAATTTTTAAGCTATATAGACGATGATTTTATGCCTGACATCATTCATTGTAACGACTGGCAGACTGGTCCAATGTGTGTTTACTTAAAAGACAAGTACTCACTTATTAAGGATTACAAAAATATTCGTACATTATATACTGTTCATAATCTCCAGTATCAGGGTATGTTCCCTAAACACGCTCTTAGTATGATGGAATTAGACGAAAATTATTACTTTACTAATGATAAATTGGAATTTTATAATATGACAAGTTTTATGAAAGCCGGTCTTTTATATGCTGATGCTATTAGTACAGTAAGTAAAACATATGCTTATGAGGTTCAGACAGAACAGTATGGCTATGGACTTGACGGTGTTTTAAGAGCCAGAAAAGATGACCTTTACGGTATCGTAAATGGTATTGACTATGACGCAAACAACCCTGAAACTAGCAAAAAGATTTATGCTAATTTCTCTGCTGAAGATTTAACTGGAAAAGCTAAAAATAAGGCTCAACTTCAGAAAGATTTAGGACTTCCTGTTCGCCCTGATGTTCCAGTATTTAGTATTATTTCAAGACTTGTAGAACAGAAAGGTATTAACCTTGTTTTACAGGCAGCAGGAGAACTTCTTTCAAAAGATGTTCAGTTTGTTATTCTCGGTACTGGCGACTATACTTACGAAAATATGTTTAAGGATTTAGCTTATAGATACCCTGACAAGGTAAGTGCTAATATTCTCTTTGATGATGCACTTTCTCAGAAGATTTATGCAGCCAGTGATTTCTTCCTTATGCCTAGTCTTTTTGAACCTTGTGGTTTAGGTCAGCTTTTTGCTATGAGCTACGGTACTATTCCTGTTACTAGAACTACTGGTGGTTTAGTAGATACAGTAAAGGTTTATAACCCTGAAACTGGCGAAGGTAACGGTTTCCAGTTCCAGGACTATGATGCAAATGGCTTAATGTGGGCTATTAACGAGGGTCTTAAAATTTATGCTGATAAGGCTCAATGGAACAAGGTAGTTCATAATGCTATTGAAACAAGATTTTCTTGGGACAGAAGTGCTAAGGAATACATTGATGTTTACAACAAGATTTTAGAGGAACACCCTCAGGAAAAAGAAGAAGAAGAAAATTAATTATTTTTTAGGAGATTGCTTTTTGAAAATTAATATAACATTGGATATTGTTTGCTAATCGGGAGGTTAGCAAACAATGTCAGCTTTCCTCCCAAAAGGAAAAATAGATATTATTTGACTTTTATGGAGGAATAAAAATGAATAGAGAAAATAAACGCAAAAAAATATGAAAAGGGATATTATAAAAATCATCCTTGTAATGATACTTTTACTTGTAAGGTTTGTGGTCGCCCTGTAATTCCAAATAGTGCAGGCAATAACCATAGAAACCATTGTCCTAATTGTCTTTCCAGTCTTCATGTTGACGAAGAACCTGGAGATAGAGAGTCTGACTGTGGTGGAATTATGGAACCTGTAGCTGTTTGGGTAAGAAAAAATGGCGAATGGGCAATTATTCATCGTTGCAAAAGATGTGGCAAGCTTTCATCAAATAGAGTAGCTGCCGACGATAACCCAATGAAACTTATGAGTATAGCAATGAAACCCCTTTGCGAACCACCTTTTCCATTGGAACATATTGAGGAATTGACAGCCTTAATGGGTGGAGATGGTAGTTTGAAGTAAATATTTTTTGACCATTCAAGCCATCGGATTTATCTTTCCGACTCATTATTTATTATTAAAAGAAAAGGAGTGCATATCTTGTGTTTGCACTCCTTGTTTTTATTTTATGTTATTTTTTAATACTTCTTTATAATTTTCCGGAAACCCTATCAACTTTAAATCAATATATTCAATATTTTTCTCAAAAACATCATATAAGTCACCTATCATTAGCTGTTTTATTTCTAAGTTTGGTAATCTTCTAAAAAGTAAAAAAGCTTGGTAAATCACCCAGCTTGATTCCCAATGTTAAAAATTACTTAATAACTTCAGGCAACTCTGTTGCTATTATTATACTCCAAAATATATTTTTTGCAATTATAAATTTTTTACATTTTTACTCTATACCATACAATATACCATTACAAATTGCCGCAGCCAAATTACTGCCACCTTTTCTTCCTCTTGCTACTATAACTGGCACATTACACTTGCTTATAATTTCCTTTGCCTCGACCACATTTACAAAACCTACAGGCACAGCAATTATAAGTACAGGTTTTATTCTGTTTTCTTCTATTAATTCCTTTAGCTTTATAAGGGCAGTTGGTGCATTACCAACAGCTATAATATATTCGCCCTCCAATTCTGACGCCTTTTCCATAGAGGCAACAGCCCTTGTAGTGCCATTTTCCTTTGCTCTTTTGGCAATATCCTCATCAGCCATAAAACACAAAACTTCTCCACCATATTTACCTAAAACTCTCTTATTAATGCCGGCCTTAGCCATATTGGTATCAGTAATTATAGACGCTCCTCTTTTTATAGCCTCTCTAGCCTGTTCTACACAATTTGGTGAAAAATACAAACTTGTTTCATAGTCAAAATCGGCTGTAGTATGTATAGCCCTTTTTACAATAGGCTTATACTCTTCTGGCACTTCTGTAATCATTTCACTTTCTATAATTTCCATACTTCGTGCCTCAATATCCTTTGGAAGTACAAATTGTGGAGTATAGTCAGTTTCCTTATTCTCTAATATTTCATATATTTTGTCCATATCCATATTTTCACGAATAATGTCTGCCAATTTATCGTATTGACTGTTTTTATATTCCTCTATATCTATAGTTTTTACATCAAAAGAAATACCCTTTTTATCAAATATTTTCTTTATATAACTTTCTCTAAAGCCGGTTTCGTCAAAGACACCATGAACATAAGTGCCAACACAGTTATTTAAAACACAACCTTCTTTTCTACCCTCAATTTCAGAAAAAGCCTGTCCGCCCTTTACTACACTTTGACCTTGATGTATTTCATAGCCTGTTATTTTTTCCCCATTATGGGCTACACCTGTAACCTGTCTTGTAGTCTTTTCCATATAGAAATCAGTTTCTACAGGCAATAGACCAAGACCTTCTATAGTGTCAATACCATTTTCAACACCCTCACTATCAGTTATCTTTTGACCCATAAGCTGATAGCCACCACAAATGCCAAAAATATCTGTACCATTTTCAGCCAATTTCTGTATAGCTGATTTTAAGCCGGTTTCATTAAGCCACTTCATATCGGCAATAGTATTTTTAGTGCCACCAAGTACAATTAAGTCTGGTTTTCCCAATTCCTTTACATTTGAAACATATCTCATACCATACTGTTCCAAAGGAGAAAAATCAGTAAAGTTTGATAACTTAGGCAATCTTATAACAGCAATATCTATTGCCCCTACAGTTTTATTTTCAAGTCTTGAAGCCAAACTGTCCTCGTCATCAATATCTATATTTCCGTAAGGCACAACGCCAACAACAGGAGTATGGCATTTCTTTTCAAGCATAGTAATGCCATTTTCAAGTATAGCTTTATCTCCTCTGAATTTGTTTATAACTATACCTTTTATTCTCTTTTTCTCATTGTAAGGCAATAGTTCAACTGTGCCATAAAGCTGTGCAAAAACGCCACCTCTATCAATATCTCCTACAAGTATAACTGGGGCATCAACCATTTCAGCCATACCCATATTTACAATATCGTCAGATTTCAAATTAATTTCAGCCGGAGAACCTGCACCCTCTATTACAATAATGTCATACTTTTCCGCTAATTTATTGTATGCCTCTTTTATTGTGGGAATAAGCTGTTTTTTGTATTTAAAATACTCTTTAGCCTTCATATTTCCTATAGGCTTACCCATAACTATAACCTGAGAACCTGTATCAGAATTAGGCTTTAAAAGTATAGGATTCATTAACACATCAGGCTCAACACCAGCAGCCTCAGCCTGTACAACCTGTGCTCTACCCATTTCCAAACCCTCTTTTGTAATAAAAGAATTCAATGCCATATTTTGAGATTTAAAAGGTGCTACCTTATATCCGTCTTGTGCAAAAACTCTCAAAAGCCCAGCAGTTATAATGCTCTTACCGGCATTTGACATTGTTCCCTGTACCATTATTACTTTAGCCACATTACCACACTCCTTATTACAAGACCTACTACAAGACAAATGATTGTCATTGTATACATTATGTCATTTGCTCTCTTTATGTCTTCGTTTTCTATTTCTCTTTTTTTATCCCCTATGTAAGGCTTTTTATGAACAACACCAAAATATGTTGCATCGCCAGCAAGCTGTACACCTAAAGCTCCTGCCATAGCTGACTCTGTTTGAGCTGAATTAGGACTTGCGTGTTTTCTTCTATCTCTTTTAAAAATCCTAAAAGCATTTTTATAGTCATATCTTAATATAAAAGCTGATATAATAACCAATATTCCAGATATTCTAGCCGGTATATAATTTAATACATCATCTAATTTAGCAGCAAATTTACCTATATAAAAATACTTTTCCTCTACATAGCCTATCATAGAGTCCATTGTATTTACAGCCTTATAAACAACTCCACCAACAGGTCCAAAAATAAGCATATAAATCAAAGGTGCAACAACACCATCTGATGAATTTTCTGCCACAGTTTCTACTGCTGCCTTTATAATACCCTCTTTCGTTAAAGACTGTGTATCTCTGCCGACTATCATTGAAACAGCCTTTCTAGCACCCTCTGTATCATTGTTTTCAAAAGCCTTATAAACTTTCATACTTTCTGTTTTAAGTGACTTTCCGGCAAGCATATAGTAACAGATAACAGATGAAACTATTAAATAGGCATACTTATTGAAAGAGGCTAATTTAAGCACCAATAATGTAATACCTCCAGAAACAAAAACAACAATAAAAACAAGTATTGCTCCCAGTATCATAAGCATAGTATTGCTTTTTGCAATTTTTCTACACAGTTTTTCAAGTATACTAATAAAACTGCCAATCCATCTAATAGGATGTGGCAGTTTATAAGGGTCGCCAATTATTGTATCCAGTATAAATCCCAAAAGAATATCCATAATTACACCAAAGTTTTTAAATCCTTTACTTCATTATTTTCCCAGTTAATAACAAAACCTAAGCCATTTTTAGGCACAGTTGTGTAAAAGTTCTCTCCAGTAAGAGCTGTAAGTAATGCCATCATAGTTCCACCATGAATTACAAAAGCTGAATTTACACTATTTTTAGATACATCTACAGCCTCTTTAAAACCCTTTACACATCTGTCTGTAAAAGCCTTAAAACTCTCTCCATTAGGAATATCACTTGTGCCATTAGACTTTATCCAGCGTATGTAGTCTGGGTTATTTTCAAGTTGCAAATGAGTCTTGTTTTCAAAATCCCCAAAATTGATTTCTCTTAAATTATCCACAACTATAGGCTTATGTTGAGGATAAATCAAGTTAGAAGTCTGCAAACACCTTTTTAGTGGACTTGAAACAACTATTCCTACTTCCGGATAAATGCCTTTTTCCACATACTCCTTTATTGTTTCCACACCCTCATCACAAAGGGGGTCATTTGTTACTCCGTTAAAACAGCCTTTTACATTGCCTATTGTTCTGCCATGTCTTATTAAAGTAATTTTCATTTAATAATCACTCCGATTCCACAAATAACACGAGTAACTCTCTCTGCTCTTTCTGCCAATATACAGCAACTTCTGCCTACAGCCTCTCTGTATAAAATCTGCTTTTTATCCATAGGCACAACGCCACAGCCTACTTCATCGCAGGCAACAGCCTTTGCATTAATATTTTGAGAAAATTCCAAAGGGTCTTTTCCATTTTCCATTATTTTTCTGACAAACTCGTGATAATTAACAATAACATCTGCATTTTCAATGCTTTCAATGCTATCTTCTTTTCCATCAGCTATTATACCATTATATGCTTTTATTGCCAAGTCATTATGACCTTGAGAATTTCCACCTATAAACAATTTCAACAAATAAAATCACCTATACCCATAATTAAAAAGCATATAAACTCAACAACACAGATAAAAAAGCCCATTAAATCCCCACTAATACCACCAAAATGTTTTCTATTCATATTTTGGAAAAGCATTACAAATATAAATACAACACCAAGGGTAATAATAGAACGAACAGGAGCTAAAATCTCCATTACAGAAATACTAGCAATAAGCCATACAACACAAATAACAGCTGTAACAAACTTGTTTGCACTAGAAACAAAAGTGTATAACATACCACTATTTTTAGCAAGGTCCTCACTCATAGCCACAATACCTACTAAGGCTCTTGTAAACACAAAAACAATAGCCATATAAACAGCCTCAGCTAAGTTATCAACAGTACCTAAAATATAGGCGGTAATAAGAACATAAAAAATAGCATATATAATTGCAAATGCTCCTGTATGAGGGTCATCTAATATTCTAATTTTATCATCTCTTGATTTATGAGAGCTAAGGGCATCTATAGTATCCATAAAGCCGTCCATATGTATACCACCATTTACAAGCAACATAGCAACAGCAAAGGATATAATACCAAAAGCAGTTTCTGGTACATTAAATCGTTGTGCTAACAAATTTAAGCCTATAAATAAAGCACCCATTACGACACCTACTAAAGGCAAAAAGCAAAAGATATATTTCATATCCTTCTTTTCCCAATCTATATAGGGCATAGGTATTTTACTAAATACTGCAAAACAAATTATAAGACTTCTTAAAGCACCCAATTTTATTCCTCCCTCTTTAAAAGTATATCTATTCCACAAACCACTTCATAAACTCTGTCAGCTTTTTCTGCAACAGCGTTATTTATGCTTGCCAAAATTCTAATATACTTATTAGTCAGGCTATCATATTTTTCTCCATCTGAGAAAACATCACCTGTTATTATTATCATATTTTCTACTTTATTATACAACTGTACTATTCCATTTACAATAAACATATTTATATCTTTTTGTGGATTTTTTGTAAACATATTATTTGCTACTAAATTAGGCAAATCTTCTAGTAACACACAAGAGCCATAGGGTATGTCAATATTTCCAATATCCATATATTCCTCAATAGTTTCAAAACCTTTGCCTTTTCTAAGTTTCAAATGTCTTTCAACACGCCTTTTTCCCTCATCGCCATAGGGAATCATTGTAGCAAGATAGTACAGTTTGGAATTACTTTTTTGTGCCAGTTCTTCTCCAAAACTACTTTTGCCAGAGCCACTTCCTCCTATAATAAGTGTAAGCATTATACCAACCTTTCATAGGGCTTCATTTCTATTTCTTCAAATGTTACATTGTTATAAAGTGCCATTGCCATATCAAGCAAAGGAAAAAGCATTACAGCACCACTACCCTCGCCTAAAGCCATATTTCCATATATTACAGGCTTTAAATTCATTTTTTCAAGTAAAACCCTTGCCACAGGTTCTCTACCCATATGTGATGGTAAAATATAGTCAATAGTATTAGGATTTATAAGACAGGCAATATAAGCACTAAGACAGGCAATTACGCCATCTATTACTATAGGTATTTTATACATTCCACCGCCTAAAAATGCACCAGTCATAGCACAAATATCGTAACCACCTAACTTCATAAGAACATCAAGAGGGTCTTTAGAATTAGGTTTATTGACTTCTATAGCCTTTTTTATTACATTTATTTTTCTTTCCAATCCGGCACTTGTAAGTCCAGCACCTTTACCTGTAGCCTGTTCTACTGGAATATCAAGAAGTACAGATGCTACGGCTGAAGTAGTAGTAGTATTGCCAATGCCCATTTCTCCAAGACCAATAATATCCGTTTTATCTTTTAAATTTTTGACTACATCAATACCTGCATTTATAGCCTGCATCATTTGTTCTTTTGTCATAGCCTGTCTATTTGCAATATTATTAGTGCCTTTTGAAACCTTGTAGTTTAAAACTCCCTGTGGGGTATCTACATTAATACCTACATCAACAGCTATTGCCTTTGCCCCACAAGCACTTGATAATTTACTAATAGTAGCTACCCCCTTAGGAATATTGTTTGCCACAATAGTTGTAACAGAGCTGTCAGTTTGCGTAACACCCTCAGCCACTACACCATTGTCACTACAAAATACAACCATTGTTTTATTTTTAATACTAAAATCAATATTTTCCTTTATAGCTGATATTTTTATAAATAAATTTTCAAATTCCCCTAAAGAATCAATAGGTTTTGCAATAGAATCCCATTTCTTTTTTGCAAGTTTTTTTATATTGTCATCTGTTTTTTCAAAATTATACATAGTTTCTCCTAAACAAAAAGGCTGTGATGTTACTCACAGCCCCAATGCTATTTTAATTAATAAATTTAACCCCTACCATTTTATCTGGTTCAGCAAAAGTACCTTGACTGATACCTCTGTTGGTTACACAGTAGAGTTTACCTTTTTTCTTAAATATAGTTTCTATATTTCCTTCTGTTGAGAAAGCTCCAAGTCTTTCAAAACCTTCGTCCATATAGATACTATAAATATACGCCCCATTAAATGTTACACTGCCATCTTCTTCTGATTTAATAGTAACTGGCAATACAAATATATTCTTTTCTGTATCAAACATAAATGCCTGTGGATTTTCAAATACAGAAGAAGAAATATTACTTCCACCTAATTCCTGACTATAGAGGAGTTTAGGATTATCCTTGCTTGAAATATCAAAAGCATTAATCTTGAGCTTATCCCCACCATTATCAACAGTCACGATTTGGTCTTCTCCGTAAGGATAAAGCATAATGTTACCGTCTGACAATTTCAATATACCGTTACCTGATGGATTAAGTGGATTAGACATATCGACTGTATAAATTGGTTCGCCTTTTTCCTTTGGTGTTAAATAAATTTTATCTTCTGTTAAAATAACAGAACTAATATTTGCATTATTTGCCACCTTTGTAGCCTCTCCACTTATTTCCATATTGTTGTTTAAAACATAAACACTATTTACAATCTTCTTTTCTTTGCCCTCAACATTACTTGTTACAACCCTTACATAACCATTATTTTCGTCTATAGAATGGTTATCAACAGGGTGTCCCTTTACCTCACCATAGGCATTTCTTGTAAATTCCCCATTGGCAAGTGAAAATCTATAAATTCTAGTATTTTCTGTTTTATCTGAACTATCAAAAGCTGTATATCTATTTTTGGCAACATATAGATTACTGCCAAACAATGATATATTATCTCCAGCACAAAGGAAAGATTTTGCTGAAGTAGCTTGTTTTGTATCTGCTATATTAATAGCCATAACAACTGTGTAGCTATCCCCACCCATTTCAGGGAAATACTGCATATTGCTAAAGTCCATTATAGTAACAGCATCGCCATTGGCACTATCTGTATAAGATGGTGCAACAAAATGACCCTCTTTGTAATTATCAAATACTGATGAATTAGCAACTAAGTACACAAAATCTCCTTCAAATGATGTGTCTACAGCATATCCATCTACAGCAACCTTTCTTTTCTGAGTAGGTGCATTTACATTTGTTACATCATAAACATAAACAATAGCCTTTTCTGTATCTGGGTCCCTTTGAGAATCTTCTCCAGTTTCTACTTCACTATTGTTTTCCTTTAAATTACCTACAACAACAAGTGTATTATTTTCCAATTCTATTTTCTGTGGCTTAAATCCTGCATCTAACTTAATAGCAGAAATATGCTTTAAGCCATTAGTATAATCTAAAATATTTACACTTTCATCTGTAGCACAATACATATAAGTATCATCGCTTTTAATAAGGTCTTCTCTGTCCTTTTGTAAAAGTCCTGCTACATTGATGTTATCATTGTTCTGACTATTGTTACCAACAGCCTGTCCAATTTTATCAATAAGTTCATCTTTGTCACTTGTATTAGTAATTTCCCTTAAATTTTCCTCTGTAGCAACATAAGGCAAGTCATTAACCTGTGTTCTTAAATTCTGTATAAACTCTGTGCTTTCTTCATTTGTAAAAGCATTTTCCTGATTAGATACAATAACCATACCATTATAATAATAAAGATATTTATTAAAGGCATTAGCAAAAACAGTTATTGGAACATAGTCAACGCCCTTATCCGCAAAAATCTTTATATTATAATCTAATTTCTTTTCCCTTGTGTTATCAACAATACTAGCATTTTCGCTATCCATAACAAGTGCTTTGTTGTTCATTCTTATTGTTGCACTTGGAGCATTTGCATCTCCTGTTACACTAGCACCATAAGCTGTTTTAAAGAAACTTAAAGGCACATAAACATTCTCGCCCTTAACAACAGGTACTTGTGATGAATCAGTTTTTTCCAAAAGGGTCTGCTTTTTGTTTACTAAAATTACAGGACTTCCTAAATTGAAAACAACTGCGTTATCAAGTCTATCCTCTGATGTAACCTGATTTGAAGTAGTAGGTGCTGAAATGTCATCTTTTTTCTTTGAAATCTGAAATACAAGCACTATACTTAAAATTACAAAATACACAATTACTATATTTAGTATAAGTTTATTGTTCATAAAAAAACTCCTCTTGTCTTTGTAACTAAGGCACAAAAACTCATTAACTATAAATTTACACACACTTTTAATTAAAGTATATTATAGTACAATTTTTCAATATTTACAAGTAAAAACATTAAATGCCAGTTAAATTCAAGTTTTCTTAAAAATTTTATAACAAAAAAGGGACACAAGGCATTTGCCCTGTGTCCCCAAATATTAATAAATATAACCTGTTGGATTTGTATGCTGACCATTTATTCTTACTTCAAAGTGAGAATGAACACCTGTAGAATAACCAGTTGTACCTGCACCAGCAATAACCTGTCCTCTTTGAACAGTCTGACCAACAGAAACCTTTAATACATTGTTGTGTGCGTAAAGTGTACTATATCCACCGCCATGGTCAATAATAACACACTTACCATAGCCACCTCTCCAACCAGCATAAATAACTGTACCACTTTCAGCGGCGATTACATCTGTGTTAAGTGTAGCCTTTAAGTCAACACCTGTGTGGAACTCTGTACCACCGGCAATAGGTGATGACCTGTAACCATATCCAGAGTTTGGCTTATAGCCATTATAAGCTGGAATTGGGTACTGATAATGCTTACCATTACTACTATATACAGTAGCAGAGCTTGAGCCACCAGATGTATTACTTGAGCCAGTATTATAGCTTGATGACTTAGACCTTGTACTTGATTTTGTCCTTGAGCTTGAGCTACTCTTAGCCTTTGCTGCCTGTGCAGCCGCCTTAGCTTTTGCTGCTGCATCAGCCTTTGCCTTGGCTGCTGCTGCCTCTCTAGCCTTTGCCTCTGCCTCTGCTTTTTGAATAAGTGCCTGAACATTGGCATCCTGTTGCTGTAAGTCGGCAATCTGTGCCTCATAAGTACTTTGGTTAGAATCAAGCTGTTTTACAATCTGATTTTTTCTAGCAATATTGTTATCCAAAATCTGCTGTTTCTTAGCCTGTTCAGCCTTCATATCCTCTATTTGTTTCTTATCCTTCGCAATAGTCTTAACATTTGTAGCTATTACTTCTTCTGAATGAGTATAATCTTTAAGAACCTTGTTATCGTATTCTACAAGTTTGTTAGTATACTCAAGACGAGTTATAAAATCAGAGAAATTATCTGAAGACAAAAGTGCCTCAAGATAACCACTATTACCATACTCATACATTACTCTAATACGCTTTTTAAGAGTATTGTAGTGAGCCTCTCTTGTAGCAATAGCCTCTTTAAGTTCCTGCTGAGATTTATTAAGGTTAGCAGTTGTTTCCTGAATTTTTGTATTAAGCTGTGTAATCTCAGCCTGAACAGATGCAAGCTGTCTATCAAGCTCCTGAATTTCTGACTGAGTAGAGGCTTTCTGCTGTTTTGTGGAATTAATCTGACTTTGAACAGAGCTTATCTTATTTTTAAATGCCGAACTCTGTTTCTGTAACTGAGATACTGACGCTGCATCTGCTACACCAACAAAAGCCAATGTAAGAGATACTGTCAATAATCCCGATACCAATTTTTTTAACATAAATTTTCACTCCATAACTAAAGGGGAAAACATCATACATAAAAATATGACTATTCCCCCAAAAAACACACCGTTATAACGGCAAACTTTTTATACTCTAAGGTGCTTTCTTACAGAAGTTATACTTCCCACAGCACCCAATAATGCACCAACTAAAAGTGCAACTGGTATTGTTACTATGAATATTTCACTACCACTCTTTAATGACACAAGAGTATTTAACACGCTTATGTGAGTATTGAAGTAGTCTACAATTCTATCATAGCTAAGCCATGAAATAACTGATGGAATAGCAGCACCAATAAGACCAATTATAACACCCTCTACAATGAAAGGCCAGCGTATAAACCAGTCTGTAGCACCGACATACTTCATAATACCAATTTCATTTTTTCTAATGAAAACTGTAAGTTTAATTGTATTCATAATAATACCAATAGAGATAATTGCAAGAATTGCAATAATAACAACTGATACTATT
This sequence comes from Eubacterium sp. CAG:274, assembly GCA_000432155.1. Taxonomy (GTDB): domain Bacteria; phylum Bacillota; class Clostridia; order Lachnospirales; family CAG-274; genus CAG-274. Next base: position 17,759 of record FR888502.1, on the reverse strand, counting down.
TTAAATATTGCATCAATAGCCATAAGAGTATCTGTCAACTGCTGTGCGTGGCGAATTGACTCAATTCCCTGATACTCATAATCGGCATCACCAATTTTAGGTGCATTATTTACTGTAACAGGTTCATTATTTTCCTGCTGAATAGTAGCTGGTGTAGGTAAGCCCTCAGTTACTGGTGTTGCAGAAGTTCCCTCTGCCTGTACTTCAACAGTTCCTGTTAATTTATCTAAGAGAGCTGTCTTAGTAGTTGTTGGCTGAGAACCTGCCTCCTTAACAGCATTATTTACTGCTGCTTTAGCTGCCTGAGCTGGGTCAATAGTAGTTGTTTCTGCTACTGTTTCAACCTCGCCATTTACTATCTGGTTCTCAAATTCCTGTTGTAATTTAGTTATTCTTGCAATTACATCTTTCTGATGACTTATGCCAGATACCTGTACATCTAAAGACCTAGGGAAAGGATTATCCTCTTTCAAGCCGTCAAGTGTATCAGTATCCCACATTTTCTTTGCTTTTTCCAAAGCACCTTGTTGGGAAATGTATGTAACCTTTGTTACATTAGGCATTTCTTCTATTTTCTTTTGCAAGACTTTTACCTGCGCATCTGTAGGCTTATTGCCTAAGAAAACTGTAACACCTACATTAGACTCAATCTGATTTAATACATAGTCAACATTAACCATAATACTAAGAGAAAGAATAACTGTAAATACACAGGCACTAACTATAATAATTGAGGCTGCAGACATAAGTCCATTTTTGAATACACCTCTAAAGCCCTGACTAATATAATATTTCCATGTTCGAAGCTTCATTGTTATATCCACCACCCTCAACATCATTTAATACTACGCCCTTGTTAATCTTTATAACACGCTTTTGCATTTTGTCTACAATTTCCTTTGCGTGTGTTGATATAACAACAGTAGTACCATTTCTATTTATTTCCTGAATAAGTTCCATAATATCCCAAGCAGTATCTGGGTCAAGGTTACCAGTAGGTTCGTCTGCCAAAAGTATCGGAGGTCTATTGATAATAGCTCTTGCAAGAGCTACTCTCTGCTGTTCGCCACCAGAAAGCTGGTTTGGATAAGCCTTAGCCTTTTTACCTAAACCGACCATAGACAAAATCTGTGGCACATTACGCCTTATATATTTAGGATTTGTTTCCACTACCTGCATAGCAAAAGCCACATTTTCATAAACTGTCTTAGATGGCAACAAACGGAAATCCTGAAATACTACGCCGACTTTTCTTCTGTAATATGGGATTTGTCTACGCTTTAATTTAGTAATATCCGTATTATTTACAATAATATCGCCACTTGTTGGTTCAATTTCCTTTAGCAAAAGACGCATAAAGGTCGATTTACCTGAACCAGAAGAACCAACTACGAAAACAAACTCGCCCTTGTTAATTTCAAGAGATACATCTCTTAAACCAACGGCACCGTTTTCGTATATTTTTGTTACTTTTTCCATCTTAATCAAGGTGAAAACTTCCTTTCTAAAAAAAGAGAAAATTAATACATAAATGTTTCTCTATAGTGCATATATTTACTTACCATAAGCATAATCTTGAAAATAATAGCATCATCAAAGTTTCTAAGGTCTAAGCCTGTCATCTTCTGAAGCTTGTCAAGTCTATAAACCAATGTATTTCTGTGGATATAGAGCTGTCTTGAAGTTTCTGATACATTAAGATTATTTTCGAAGAACTTGTTTACAGTAGTAAGTGTTTCTTCATCGAACTGGTCCATAGAAAGTCCATGGAGAACTTCGTTTATGAACATTTTGCATAATGGTGCAGGAAGTTGATAAATAAGACGACCAATACCAAGCTGTTCATAGTTTACAATCTTCTTGTTTTCCTCAAAAATTTTGCCTACTTCAAGAGCCATTTTAGCTTCCTTGTATGATGCAGAAACATTTTTAAGGTCATTTACTACAGTACCAATTGCAACATATACACTTGTCATAGCTTCTGCTGAAAGTGTGTCGTAAATGTGCTTAGAAATCTGGTCAATTTCTTCCTTGCTATCCTTTTCTTTAAGTTCCTTTACGAGAATAATACTCTTTTCGTCAACAGCAGTAACAAAATCCTTCTGCTTTGTTGGGAAAATACTTCTAACAATCTCAACCACATTAAATTCCTTATCAATTTCAGTTTCAATAAGGAATACTACTCTAGGAACATTATTTTCAATACGCAATTTCTTTGCTCTTGAATATATATCTACAAGAAGTAAGTTATCAAGCAATAAATTCTTTATAAAATTGTCGCCATCAAATCTTTCTTTGTATGCAACAAGTAAATTCTGGATTTGGAAAGCTGTAATCTTACCAATACGATAAGCTTCCTCGTCCTCGCCCTTTATCATAACAATGTATTCAGGAGAACCATTATCAAAAACCTTAAAATACTGGTATCCCTGTACCAACTGGTTTTCAGCTGGACTTTGTATAAATATATCTGCATTTTCAATGACTGTGTTAACCATTGATTCTTCAGTAGTTGCAACAATCTTACCCTCGCGTTCAGTAACACTTAGCTCACGCCTTATTATATTTTTAAGTCCATCTATTGTACTTTGCAAAATCTGATTAGATATCATACCTCACTACTCCTCCTTCTTTTTTTACAATCACATAAGTGTTAGTATACTTATTTTATAACAAAAATCGTTAAATTAAAAGACTTATTCCAAAATTTTTTTATTTTATAATGCAAAATTAATATATTTTTAATATTTTAATACTAAAATTCCTAGCATTTTTATACCCAAATTTACTTTATTATGATATAATTGTTATAATAATTGCATTGAATTACAGGAGGATTTGTATTATGTCAGAGGAAAAAAAATACATTAATATAGAGATAGGTAGCAGAAGCATTAAACTTGTTAGCGAAGAAAGTGATGAATATTTAAGAGCTATCGCCAAATATCTTAATCAGAAAATGGCAGACATTACAGGTGGAGATTTATCTCACCCATTATATCGTGATGATAATGCTATTTTATTCTCACTTAATATTGCTGATGATTTATTTAAAGAGCGCACTTCTAGTGGTTCTGTTGCCTTTGATACAGATACCCTTGCTAAGTTAGAATCACAGGAAAAGGAAATATCTGTCTTAAACGAAACTATCACTAATTTAAACAACGAAAAAAGCACTCTTGCTAAAGACCTTGCCAACAAGAAAGACGAAATACAGGTACTTACTGTAAAGAGAGAAGATGTAAAGAGCAAACTTGACGAATGTGAAAAGAAATTAGCATCTTTACAGGGTCTTTACGCTAGCGTTGAAAATCAGCTTGAAGAAAAGACTAATAAATGCAATGACTTAGAAACAGAACTTATTAAGACAAAAAGTGAATTTGACAATGTTCAAAGAGAGTATTCTTCTTGTCAGACTCGTCTTACAACGGCTGAAAAGCGTGTTGAAGAAAAGACTAACTATATTGCTAAATTAACTGGCAAAATCAATGACAAAAATCAAGAACTTAACAACCTTAGTACAAAACTTGCTGAAAAGAACACATCAATCAACGAATTAAATCAAAAATCAGCCGAAAGAAATGTTAAGCTCACTAATGTAAACAAAGAGCGTGATGACTTAGCTGTTAAGCTTAAAGCTGCTAACGGCAATATTAGAAAACTTGAAGAAGAAATAAAGAACTTAAAGTCTGAAAGCGACAAGTCTGTAAAGACAGCTAAAGACCAGCTTACAAGAGTTCAGGAAGATTACCAAACACTCTTGTCAGATTTTGAAAATTACCAAATAGAAAATCAGACTATGAGTGAAAATCAACTTCAAAGTGCATTTGCTAAAACAAAAGCTGAAAACATTGATTTAAAGAGAAAAGTAGAAGACCTTTCAAAGAAACTTGCAAAAAATAATTAAGGTGACAATATGAAAAAGCCTGAAATTTTAGCTCCTTGTAGCACCCCTGAAAGCGTTACAGCTGCTCTTAATGCCGGCTGTGACGCAATATACATTGGCGGTAGTGCCTTTGGTGCTCGTGCCTATGCTGAAAACCCCTCTGACGACACACTTCACGAAATTATTAAAACTTGTGCCCTTAGAGGGGTAAAAGTGTTTATTACACTTAACACTCTTTACAAAGAAAACGAAATACAAAAGGTTTTAGACTTTGTGGAAAAGGTCTATTCCTACGGTGCATACGGTCTTATTGTACAGGATTTGGGTATGGTTTCTCTTATAAAAAAATACTATCCAAACATAAGAATAAGTGCATCTACACAAATGACAGTACACAACAGCGATGCTATAGATATGCTTACTGAAATGGGTTGTAGCCGTATTGTACTGGCACGAGAATTATGTCAAAAAGAAATAACTGACATTTGCTCAAAAAAAGGCAATACAGAAATTGAGGGCTTTATACATGGAGCGTTATGTGTATGCTATTCTGGCCGTTGCCTTATGAGCAGTATTATAGGACAGAGAAGTGGTAACAGAGGTCGTTGTGCCCAGCCTTGCCGTATGGAATATTCACTTTTAAAAGACGATAAAACTTTAAAAAGTGGTTATCTTCTTTCTCCAAAGGATATTTCAACAGCTGAAATACTTGACAAGGTTCTTGCAACAGGTATTGACAGCCTTAAAATTGAGGGTAGAATGAAAAGCCCTGAGTATGTTTATGAGGTTGTTTCTACCTACAGAAAATATGTTGACGAAGTTACAGACAAAGGCACTTTAACCATTGATAAAGAGGATATTTCAAATCTTACACAGATTTTCAACAGAGGTGGCTCATCATCTCATGGATATTATGACACATATTCTTCATTGAGTATGCTCAGTAAGTCCCCTAAAAGTAGTGGTGTAGAAATAGGTGTAGTAACTGGATACAACCCTAAAAACAAAAGATGTTCTATAAAGTTATCTCGCCCTGTTACTGCCGGCGATGGTATAGAAATATGGTCAAAACAGCACACAGGTACTGGTGTAAACCAAACAGCAAGTGTTGGCAGTACAATTTCCGTTGTAGTAGACGGATATATACAAAAAGGCGACAAAGTTTTTAAATCCTTTGACAAAGCCCTTAATGATATTCTTAAAAAGACATATTCTAAAAACACTAGAAAAATGACTGTTAACGCAACAGCCTCTGTAAATGTAGGAGAAAAAAGCTATATAGAATTCCCTGACTATGGCATAAGAGTATACGGAGAAACAGCCGAAACACCTCTTAACAGACCAATGACAGAAGAAGATATTGTATCAAGACTTTCTAAAACCGGAGATACTCCTTTTACATTTAATTTCGTAGATTGCAATATCGGAGAAAATGTTTATATTCCAGTTTCTGCATTAAACAGCCTTAGACGAGATGCCTGTTCAGAGCTTGAAAACAAAATAATAGAAAACACTCAAAGAGAAGATATTTCTGCTACTTATGAACCAAAGGCATTGACAAAATCTGAAAATGTAAACAACATTTCAGTAAAAGTCAGAACTTGGGAGCAGTTTGTGTCTGCATTAGAAACAAAACCTAAGAGAATATACTGTGAAGTCCTCGACAGTAAAGCTGTAGAAATGGCACATAAAAATGGCATTGAGATATACTTTGCACTTCCTTATATTTCTCGTGAGGGTTACGGAAAATATTTTGAAAAACTTGATAAATACAACCCTGACGGCTATCTTTTGAGAAGTCTTGGAAAAATAAGCACAAATAAACCTGTAGTTACAGACTACACATTTAATATTTTCAATAAACAGACAGTATCTGTCCTTGAAAATACTTACAACTTGGAAAACTATACACTTTCTCCTGAATTGAATTTACAGGAATTACAAAACTTAACATCAGATAAAAGCGAAGTTGTTATATATGGTCGACTTCCATTAATGACTACTCATCAATGTCCAGTTGGTATCCATTGTGCAAACAAGAAGTCCGGAAAGTATTGCAAACTAAAAGGAATAGAGGGTAACTATCAATTAAAGGATAGAAAAAGCGTAAAATTCCCTATTGTTAGGGATTGTGATAACTGTGTTGCTTTTATTCTCAATTCAGCACCTATTTGTATTCTTAATAAAAAAGACGACATACTTTCACTTAACAGCAATATGCTTAGATTGGATTTTACAACTGAAAATGCTAAAACTGTAAAAACTGTAATACAAGAACACATCAATGTATTACAAAAGGGCAATAAAATGTCAACAGAGTTTGAAAAGTATATGAAGAACGAAAAAGCTACTGGTGGACATTTCTACAGAGGGGTGTTATAAAATGATTGAAATATTTATACTTCTTGCAAAGTATTTATTTATAGCCTATATAGGCGTATTCCTTATATACGGGCTTATAATCAACCTTGCAAGGGAAAATATTATTGAGTACAAAATAGCCGTAGGTCTTATGAAGCAAAGGCTATGTATTATACTTTTCCATGTTACGGCAAGTATAATACTTATTTCCGTAAATGCTGAGGAAAACCTAAATCAAGTAGTAGGCTACTGTGTAATAAGTCTGGGACTACTTATGTTTGGCAATAACCTTGTTAAAAGGCTTTATCCCGAAAGCAGTCATTTGCTTTATAATTGCATATTCTTTTTAGTGGATATAGGTCTTATAATACTTTACAGACTTGATAGTTCCCTAGCCATAAAACAGCTTATTTGGAACATAGCCGGTTTTGTATTTTTGACAATTATTCCTTTTATATTACAGAGAATGCCTAGACTTGATAAATATAAAAAGCTTTACATTATAGTTTCTTTTGTAATGCTTATATTTACACTCGTATTTGGTTCTGTAAGTGGTGGTTCAAAAAACTGGATAAGTATAGGAAGTTTTGGTTTTCAGCCATCTGAAATTGTAAAGTTGCTCTATGTATTTTACTTAGCATCTGCCCTTTCAAAGCGACCTGATTTCCACGATGTAATAGCTCCGACTGTTATAAGTGGTCTAGTTGTTATTTTCCTTGTAGTTCAAAAGGATTTAGGTTCTGCCCTTATTTTCGTAATGACATACTTAATAGTCCTCTTTATTGCTACAAGTAACTATTTATACTTGATTTCAGGTATTGGTGCTGTTTCTCTTGCATCAGTTATAGCCTATAAGCTTTTTTCCCATATTCAGGTAAGAGTTGAGGCTTGGCAAAATCCTTGGTCAGATGTAGCCGGCAAAGGTTATCAGATTGCCCAATCCCTTTTTGCCATATGTACTTGGGGTATTACTGGTATAGGTCTTACAAGAGGATATGCCACAAGTATTCCAGTAGTAGAGCGAGATTTTATATTTGCTGCCATATGTGAGGAATTCGGTTCAATATTCGCTATAGGACTTTTAGCAATATTTATACTTATACTTCTTGAAGGAGCTAGAGGTGCTTTAGAAAATCGCAGTAGATTTCTTACTTTGTTATGTGCCGGTTTTACCGCCCTTTTAGCTTTCCAAACATTCCTTATTATTGGCGGTGTTACTAAGTTCATACCTCTTACTGGTGTTACATTACCATTTATTAGCTATGGTGGTACATCAATAGTTATAAGTTATATTATAATAGGTATTATACAATGGATTATTTCCAGAAACGGAGAATATTCTCACGATAAGGAAATAAGAGAAGTTGACACTAGAGAACGACAACAACAAGTTCGTAAACCTCGCAGAAAGGTGGCGAGAAGATGAAATCAGCAATAAAAAAAGTATTCTGGTTTTACACAATTTTATTTTTAATTTTAATTGGATATTTAGTTAAGTTATGTCTTTTCGATTCAAATGGTTTTGTAGCCAATTCTTTTAACCCTAGATTAACACAAGGTCTTCCAGATGTTAAAAGAGGTGCTATATTGGATATTAACGGAAAGGCTATTGCTCAAGACGAGGCTAATCCAGACGGTTCATACACTAGAAAATATGACGAAACTGGTAACTATGCCCATGTTGTAGGCTATACTGTAAAAGGTAAGGCTGGTATAGAGTCTAAGTACAATTTCAGACTTCAAACTGTAAGTAACGAACTTTTACAGCGTATTGGTCATGTTTTTCTTGGAAAGGAAATTCAAGGTAACAATGTAGTATTGACAATAGATGACCGATTACAACAAGTGGCCGCAGAGGCCTTAGGACACGAAAAAGGCTCTATAGTTGCTATAGAACCATCTACCGGTAAAATACTTGCTATGGTTTCTTATCCTACTTTTGATAGCAATACAGTAAGTGAAAACTGGGCAGAACTTAATTCTGACGATGAAAACTCTCCCCTTTTAAATCGAGCTACACAGGGTCTTTATCCTCCAGGCTCTACATTTAAAATTATAACTGCTGCATCAGCTCTTGAAGTAAGTACAAAATATATGGACTTTAACTTTAAGTGTACTGGTGATACTAAGTTTGGGGACAGTATACTTCATTGTTATGACGGTAAAGCTCATGGTAAAGTAGATATGACATCAGCCTTTGCTAAAAGTTGTAACGGCTACTTTGCTACTGTTGCCGAAGAAATAGGAAACGACCAGCTTATTAAAACAGCTACAGACTTTGGTTTTAATACTGATTTAAACTTCCCATTGGAATATAAAAAAGCAAGTTTTGCTCTTAAATCCAATTCCGATGTAAAGGAATTAGCTGCCACAGCTATTGGACAAGGTAAAACCCTTACTTCTCCTCTTTTTATGGCAATGGTTACTTCTGCTATAGCAAATAACGGTTCTATTATGCAACCGTACATTGTAGACCATATTGAAACACCTAGTGGTGGTGTAAGAAACAGAACACTTCCTACAAAACTTTTACAGGCTTGTGATTCCTCAACAGCTCATAAAATTGCTGATATGATGTGCGAAGTTGTTCGCTCTGGTACTGCTACAAATGCTTCATTCTCCGTAAGTGGTAAGGCACAGGTTGTAGATAAGGACAAGGTTGTATCTGATAGTGCTATTACATCAGGTGCTATTGATATTAAACAGGGTAAATACTCTGGTAAAATTACAGTAGCTGCTAAAACCGGTACTGCCGAAAACGCAAGTGGCGACGACCACGCTTGGTTTGTAGCCTTTGCTCCTGCTGAAGACCCACAGATTGCTGTTGCCGTAATATTGGAAAATGCTGGTCATGGCAGTCACGCAATACCTGATGCTAAAAAGGTTATGAAAACATATATTGAAAACCTTGAAAAATAGTTTTATATATTTGTTCGAACTACAAATATATTGCATATTTAACAAGCAAAAAAATACCGAACTCTGAAATTTGAGTTCGGTATTTTTTAATCTTACTTATTTAATTTATCTTTTAAATCTTCTTCAACAGTAATTCTCTTAAATTCAAAATCCTGTCTATTCTTAGCCACAATAGTGGAAAGTGTAAGACCTGTGAAAAAGCATTGTAAAGCAGCTATAACCACAAATCCACAAACCATAAGTGTTGGGAAATTAGGTACTAGACCTGTGTTTACATATGTTCCCATAACTGGTACAAAGAATATTAAAGCTAATACAAACAATACCAAAGCTATTGTTGTGAAAAATCTTAAAGGCTTATAGTCCTTAAATAATCTTATAATAGTCTTTATAACTTTAAATCCGTCACTAAAGGTATTTAACTTTGAAACACTACCTTCCACTCTATCTCTGTAGTCAACAACTACATTCTTAATAAACATATTTTTGTCTATTGCGTGTATAGTCATTTCTGTTTCAATTTCAAAGCCCTTTGAAATTACAGGGAAAGTTTTTACAAAGCCATAAGAAAAAGCTCTAAGACCTGTCATAATATCTTTTACATCACTTTTAAAAAGTGAGTTAATGCTCTTACGCACAAGAGAATTTCCAAAATTGTGAAAAGGTCTTTTATTTTCTGTAAAATATGTAGAAGAAAGTCTATCGCCGACTACCATATCCACACCCTGTTCAAGAACCATTTTTGCCATATCCGGTGTTGGTTCTACAGGATATGTATCGTCGCCGTCAGTCATAATATAACATTCAGCATCAATTTCTCTAAACATTCTTCTGATAACATTGCCCTTGCCCTGCTGGTACTCATATCGTACTACAGCACCGGCTTTGCGAGCAATTTCATCTGTACCGTCAGAAGAATTGTTGTCATAAACATAAATCGTTGCTTCTGGTAAAATTCTTTTGTAGTCTTCAACTACTTTCTTTATTGTTTTACTTTCATTATAGCAAGGTATAAGCACTGCTATTTTATCCATTGTTTTCTCCTCCTAAGCCATACTATAACCAAAACTCTATAATATACTGCATATTATAGAAGAACGCTGGACAAGTAAGTGAATAAGTTTTATATGTTGCATTAAACAATTCAGCAAAGTCATTTACGAAACTCCACATAAAGCATACAGAAAGGACTGTAAGAATTAAGACATAAAATGGAGTATTATTATACTTTTCAAGAACAGCATATATAACAATAATTGCTGCTAAGAAAATCTGCCAAGTAAAGTCTGTTCTGTATCTTTCAACAATACCACCTGTGTTAAAGTCGAGCATACATACTATAAGGCTAATACCTAAAAGCATACATACTATCCAAAAAAGTTTCTTTTCTTTTAACAAATCCTTTACCTTTGTTGTCATTATTAAGAAGAATAATATTATATGGTGTATAAACATACCGCCTGTAACTTCTTCTCTGACATAGTTGCCCATAAACTGTGTATATGTTCCCGCATAGTGAATATAAGGGAAAATAACAGAAGTTCCTGGCAACTGTAAGAAATAAGTAAACAATCCTAAAGGTATCTTTTCTATATTAAAATGCTCTGCTGTCATATCCATTACAGTAAGGTTATAATTCTGTCCAAAATCAAATACAGAACCAAAACGAGCATAATTATAGAACATCATAAATGCACCAAAGATTACAAAAGGTAACATAAATCCTACTGTTTTTCTTACACTTGTTTTAGAGAACAATGTTCTTTGCTTAAATACATAGTCCCAGAAAAGAGGAACTGAAATAAATGCCATAAGCAATAACTGTGGTCTACAGCCAGCCACTAAAGCCATTGTAATAGAACCTATTGTAAGATATTTGCCCTTTAATGTTCCCTTTTCTGTTTCAGGCAATGCCTTTATCCAAAAATACATTGTCATTATAAGGAACATCATAGCTGCCATAATCGGAACATGATACAAGTCCATAGCTCTTGTAGCCAATATAATACCTGTAGAATTTACAAAAATTATAGAAAGCATTAAGTGTGCAAGAAAACTAATATTCTTGAACCATCGTCTATTTATTTCGTATAGCAACAAGTAACCAAATATAATTATTATACTTACTACCGCCATTATGAAATACTTGTTTGACAATTCAATGCCCATAGCCTTTAAAGGCAAGTAATACATAAGACAAGGAACAATACCAAAGTAAACATAGTATCTTCCGTTCCTGTAGGCAGTATCCCATTTGAAACTTTCTCCATTATTATTGACAGCCGTTCTTCTCATATCTGGGTCATAAGGATTATCCAACATAATAAGAGAAGCCGGAGGAGTATCATTCAAATAAAAATGACCGTCTAATATTGCCTCTGCTAATCTATAGTATTGATAATGATGAGATGTAGTAGCCTTGTATTCAGGGTTTATAACACCCAAACATATAAAAACAAACACATTTATCACTATAGCTATTGTCATTATTATTTTTTGATTTCTGCTGTCGCCTTTAAACATTTTAGTGTAAGAGCCATTTTTCACTCTAAGCAATCTTACAAGTGAAATAACAGCAAAAAGGAAAATAATTCTGAAAACATTAAATGAAAATGGCATTTTAGCATTAAATACAATATCATTTACTATTATGTCTTTATCCTTAAAGTCAAATATCTTTAACTTTATTTTAGCACTATCGCCGTTTAAACTTAATGGAATATACTTACTCCTGTTTAAGTCTGTAGCAATTACTCTGTTAGGTGTATCAAAATAATCGCTGTTACCTTGGTCTGTAGCCGATATACCAACGCTTATTGCGTGATTATTTCTATCTTCTTTTAATACATCTGGAATATCCAGATTAATATAAACATTTTTAATATGTTTGTTTAGATTATAAGCCTCTACAAATGCTTCGCTATCAGTAACTCTATTTACGCCATTACCTTGACTTACAAGCCCAAAGGTGTTAAATTGAGTTTCATTAATAGAAAAAGGCTGATTAAACATATTTTGATAGAATCTAAAGTTAAAAACTGTAAGTTCTAAAACTACTAAAACCAACAAAATTAGCAAATTTTTGGTGGTTTTGCTTTGTTGTTTCGTATCATCGCCTTTAAAAAACGATTTTACTTTGTTTTTTGTTTCCTTCATATTTTTTCTCCCCTATGCTTAATATCGCTGTAATTTTATCACATATGGATAAGTATGTAAATGATTATACCACAAGGATTTATCCAATAATTAAGCAAAACAGTAAATAATGTAAATATATTTTGAACAAGAAAACAGCCTGCCATTTCTGTTTGACAGGCTGTTAGTATAATCAATTATTATTTATCTACTTTCTTTCTCCAACCCTCTTTATTGTCCTGTCTAGCTCTTGCTATTGCAAGGCTGTCTTCTGGAACATTCTTAGTGATTGTAGAACCAGCAGCAGTATAAGCTCTAGGGGCGATTTCAACAGGTGCTACAAGGTTAGTATTACAGCCAATGAAAGCACCGTCGCCAATCTTACAACGGTTCTTAACCTTACCGTCATAGTTTACAGTAACTGTACCACAGCCAAAGTTTACACACTTACCTACATCAGAATCACCTACATAAGTAAGGTGGCTAACCTTTGTACCGTCATCAATAGTAGAATTCTTAACTTCTACGAAGTCGCCAATTCTAACATGCTCGCCAATCTTTGAATTTGGTCTTAAATAAGCATAAGGTCCAACAGTTGTAAAGCTCTTTACCTGAGCTTCAATAAGTGTACTAGACTGAATAGTAACACAATCGTGAATATCGCAAGATGTCATTCTTGTGTTTGGTCCAATAATACAGCTCTTACCAATCTTTGTCTTACCTTCAAGCATACAACCTGGGTAAATAATTGTATCTGGAGCAATCTCAACATCTTTGCCAATGTATGTATTTTCTGGGTCAGTAATAGTAACACCATTAATCATATGATATTCATTAATTCTCTTTTTCATAATCTTCATAGCCTGAGCAAGCTGAAGTTTAGAATTAACACCTAAAAATTCGTCTGAATCCTCAGCAGTCATAACACCAACCTTACCGCTATTGTTCTTGATAATTTCAAGAGTATCTGTAAGGTAATATTCGCCCTGAACATTATTATTAGTAAGACTTTCAAAAGCCTTGTTTAAAGCCTCTGCCTTAAAGATATAAACACCTGTGTTTACTTCCTTAACAGCCTTTTCTTCATCATTTGCATCTTTCTGTTCAACAATCTTAGCAAAAGCATCGCCATTTCTAATAATACGACCGTAACCAGTTGGGTTATCAGCAATCATAGAAACTACTGTTGCATCATTGCCCTGACTTTCGTGAACATCGTAAATAGCCTTAATAGTTTCGCCCTTAATAAGAGGAGTATCTCCACAAAGAACAAGGATATTACCACTCTGTATAAAATCCTTTGCCTGCATTACAGCATGACCTGTACCAAGCTGTTCTTTCTGAACTGCAAATGAAACATTGTCGTACTTATCCTTAATAACAGCCTTAACCATTGCAGACTGATGACCTACAACAACGCATACTTCAGATGCACCAGCTTCATAAGAAGCCTCTATAACATAATCAACCATTGTCTTATCAAAAACTCTATGGAGTACCTTAGGCACTTCTGATTTCATTCTTGTACCCTGACCTGCAGCGAGTACAACTACCTTTAAATTTTCCATTACAGCACCTCTGTTTCGCTTTTAAATTTACTCTATTATACTATATTTTTTTCAAAAACACAACTACCATTGCAAAAAACAAACAAAAACTAATATAGATTTAACATATTTTTTTACTTTTTCAATATATTTTCTCAAAATACTGAAAATTTTTTTTGTAATTTTCCAAATATTTCAATTTTTCTTTAAAATATGTTAAATACTTGTGTGCCCAACAATGCAATTTAGAATAATAAAACAAAAAATATATTTTATTTTAAGACACCAATATCTATAAATATTAACTGACAATATTTTTCAAAATATGCGAGTTTTTTACTAAAACCAACAAAAAAGCTATGTTCACAAATTTTCTACAGATTTATTTTTCTGATGTTTACAGTTTGTTTACATTTTCTTAATGTTATATACACAATATATCTATATAATCGAAAGTAGACTAACTCAGTCTACACTACATAAAAAAGAAAAGAGGATTTATTATGAAAAAGAAATTATTATTAGGTGCAGTTGTATTATCTATGGCTATGGCTTTCACTGCTTGTGGTAGCGCTTCTTCTACTGGTAGCGAAGAAACTACTGTAGCTGCTGAAGAAGAAACTGTAGTAGAAGATGCTACTGAAGAAGAAACTGTAGGTGAAGACGAATCTGCTACTGAAGAAGAAACTGCTGATGCTGAAGACGCAACTACAGCTGATGCTGAAGCAACAACTGCTGCTGAATAATTAGTATTTTAGTATTTATCGTAAATCCAAAGAGGGGTTGCATTAGCAACCCCTTTTTCTTTGCAATTTTTACAATAATTAATCCTAAAGACAAAAATAAAGAGCTTAAAGACAAAAATAACCGAAACACAAAGTTTCGGTTATTTTAGTTTACATTATATTTAATCTTGCTCTTAAAATACAGCCTGTCATAAAGCCATAGAAAAAGCTCAATAAAATGTTTATAAATGAAAATCTTGTACCCATAGACATAACAAGTCTTACTACTGTTTCAGACTGCTTATTTGCTATAGCCTCATTAAAAAGATGTACTACACCAAAAGCACTAAATAAAAGATACAAAAGTAAAAGAACAACTACAAAAATAGCAACAAAGCTAATCAATACCATTAAGTTTTTGAAATTTGCAAATACCTGACCTATTGTTTGAGATAAATAACAAAGAGATATAAGGTTTACTGTAGTTGTTGCAACAAAAAAGCAACTGGTAGACATTATACTACCAAAACTTATTTTGATATTGTTATTGGTACTTAAATCAGCAATAGCCTCAACCATACCCTTAAATACATCTGTACCAACACAAAATACTGAAAACACGCCTATTGCCACAAGTGAAAGTATGAATGCCCAAATAAAGGAATTTATAACTTTGCTCATAACAAGCTGAACACTTGAAACAGGGTACATATTTGTAAGCTGACCTTGTGCCGACAATATATTTTCGTCAAACCATTGTGCCTGAACCATAATGGCAATAACTATAATCAGTACACCAAAGGCACACAAAAAGCCTAAAGCCACATATCTAATAACAAGACCTATAAAAAAATTGGAATTATCAAAAAGCACTAAAAAGGCCTCACTCCACAAAATACGCACTACAAAAGCAAGCCCTGTAATAATAAGCACATAGTACCACAGCTTTTTAAACACAGCTAAAAAATCGTAATATAAAAGGTTAAGCATTTATTTGTAAACCTCCTTGTAAACCGAACTAACAGGCTGGAAATACTTACTTTCAACTTCTTCTCTAGCCATAGAGAGTATAGTATCTCCTCGTCTTAAAAACAACACCTTATCGGCAACATTGTCAAAGCCACCAGGCTCTTGAGAAAGTACAACTACTGCACCCTCTTTTTTGCACTTTGCAATCATTTCTACAACTGCCTGTCTATACTTATCGTTTACATTTACAATAGGTTCATCAAATATGTAAAGACTTGTCTTTCTTGATGCCACCATAATAGTTTCCACTAATTGTATGGCTGTTGTAGACATATTATCAAACTTTGTTCTTGGATTTATTTTAAAACTTTTTAACAATGTATAAGCTTTTCGACTTTTGAAATCCTGAAAAAATCTAGTGTAAATACCCATAAGGTCGTAAACGGTATTATCGTATTTAACAAATGGTATTTCCGGCAAATAGCTAACATACTTATTAGTTCTGTTTCCTGCCTTATAACCACTTATAAGGACATAGCCACTTGAGGGAGAAAGAAGTCCACACATAATTTTAGCAAGTGTAGATTTTCCTGAAAATTCTGGAGCAAAAATAGTCACAAGCTGACCCTTATTTACTGTCAGATTAAAATTTTTAAGCACATGTTCTGTACCAAATCTTTTATTAATGCCATAGCATTTTAAGGCTGCTCTTTCTCTCTGTATTCCTGCTCTCATTGTTTTCTCTTTTCTATTTCCTACTGATGAAGTCATCTGGCTCATCTCCTTACCCCAAACGGCATATTGCCGTATCTTCCTATTATACAATTCTAAAGCATAATAACGAAAAAATCAAGTATTATTGTTCTTTATGTAAATTTTACAGATAATAACAACTATTTGATTTATACCTTTTATTCTATGTTTATATTGTATTATATAGAATAGCTTTTAATACCTCTAGCCTTTTCAACATACTGATGTATAAGCTCACTTACCATCATAGGTTGCTTTATACTTTCTAGCTTACATTCTTTGTTTTCGCCATATTTTATAACTACAGTACCAACCTTAAAGAATTTTTCCATTGAAGAAGTAGTAACAGAAATATCATTTATTTCCTCTAATGCTATTTCTTTTTCCTCTGTATTCATAGCACCTTTTTCTATAAATATTTTTTCCTCGCTAACAGCATATTTTGTAGCACCAATAGGCAAGCCTAGAACTGTCTTTTTACCTCGCCATAAATATGTAATATTAACGCTTTCCATATTTTTACCTCGTTTCTATTCCAAATTTATACTTAGCATACACAAGAATTATATCACTTTTATAGCATAAGTCAAATATACATAATCCCTACACCCCAACACATACATTTATTTACAGGGAGATGATATGTTGGAAAAAACTTTAGAAAACCTATTAAAAACAGCCTTATTGCCAATTGGCAAAACAATGTATATTTACGGCGGTGGGTGGAATGAAAAGGATACTGGTGCAGGTATTGAGGCTATGACTTTAGGCATTGACCCCAAATGGGCAGAATTTGCCCAAAAGCAAGATAGTTCCTATAACTTTAAAGATTATGACTATAAACAAAATAAGGAATATATACACTTAGGTTTAGATTGCTCCGGATATATAGGCTGGCTACTGTATAACATTTTTCAGGATAAGGGTTATGTTGATTTTTCAAGAAAGATAGCCAATAACCTAGCAACAGAGAACAAAGGAAAGGTAAAAAAAGCAAAATATATTACAGAATATAAAGCCGGAGATATTATGAGTGGAGAGAGTGTTTCCCATGTTTGGCTTTCATTAGGTCCATGTAATGACGGAAGTGTTGTTATACTTCATTCCTCTCCGTCTGGTGTTCATATAAGTGGCACACCTACACCAAAGGGCATTGAAAATTCTCACGCAATAGATTTGGCAAATAAATATATGGATAAATATTACCCTGTATGGAATAAAAAATATCCTGTTAAACCTTTTGACTATTTAGGAAAATATAGCCAGTTTAGGTGGTATGACAATGTTTTGTACGACAAATATAACTTGAAAAATATGTATGCTGATAATGTTATGAAAATAATTTTTGAGGAAAAATAAGGGTAGCCAACTGACTACCCTCAAAATGTCTAAAAATCTGATTTTAGAAAATAATTTGCAGTTTTTTGACAAATGTATTTGCATATTTTTTCAGATTATCAAAGG
>FR888501.1:24861-98004 GCA_000432155.1 Eubacterium sp. CAG:274 | reverse complement strand
GGTTCTTGTCTTTTTGGTATACAAATTGCCTGCCAACAGACATTTATCGCTCTTGGAAACGCCAAAAAATCTATATTCCTTGCACTATTGAGAAAATGTATACTTTTAATTCCATTAATTTATATTTTCCCATTATTTATTGCCAATAAAACCTTTGCAGTATTCTTTGCAGAACCGGTTGCAGATGTTCTTGCAGTTATGTGTACAGCTACTATGTTTTATTTTGAATATAGAAAATTGGGATTGATTGCTAAAAAGGGCTAGCATTTTGAACATAATAGTAGTATAATAAACTAAATTTATATTTTTTGGAGGTAAACGATATGACAACTATTTCTACTAAAAATGCACCTGCTGCTATTGGACCATATTCTCAGGCTATTGAAATTAATGGTCTTGTATTTACATCAGGTCAGATTGCTATAAATCCAGAAAACGGTAATATTGAAGCTACTACAATTGAAACTCAGACAGAACAGGTTATGAAAAATCTTTCTGCTATTCTTGAAGCAGCTGGCACAGATATGACTAAGGCTGTAAAAACTACTTGTTTCCTTGCAGATATGAATGATTTTTCAGCTTTTAATGAAGTATATGGCAAGTATTTTACTACTAAGCCTGCTCGTTCATGCGTTGCTGTAAAGACTTTACCAAAAAATGTACTCTGCGAAGTAGAAGTAATCGCAGCTAAATAAGGAGATAATATGTTAACTTTAGACAAAATTTACCATGCAGCCTTTGTTTTAAAGGATGTTATTAGAAAAACTGGTGTAATTCACGCACCTAAATTAAATCCAGAATCAAATATTTACCTTAAAACTGAAAACTTACAGGTAACAGGTTCTTTCAAGGTAAGAGGTGCTTACTACAAAATTTCACAGCTTACTGACGAAGAAAAGGCAAGAGGTGTTATTGCTTGTTCAGCAGGTAACCACGCACAGGGTGTTGCCCTTGGTGCAACTGCTAATGGCATTAAGTCAATAATTTGCCTCCCAGATGGTGCTCCTATTTCAAAAGTAGAAGCTACAAAGAAATATGGTGCAGAAGTTTGCCTTGTTAAGGGTGTATACGATGACGCTTATGAAAAGGCAATGCAGCTTAAAGAAGAACATAATTACACATTTGTTCATCCTTTTGATGACGAAGATGTTATTGCAGGTCAGGGTACTATTGGTCTTGAATTATTAAACCAACTTCCTGAAATTGACGCAGTAATCGTTCCTATTGGTGGTGGTGGTCTTATTTCAGGTGTAGCTTTTGCCATTAAGTCACTTAAACCAGAATGTAAGGTTTATGGTGTTCAGGCTGAAGGTGCTCCATCAATGGTAAATTCAATCAGAGATGGGGAAATTGAAAATCTTCCATCTGTAAAGACTATTGCTGATGGTATTGCAGTTAAAACTCCTGGTGAACACACATATGAATTATGCCAGCAGTATGTTGATGAAATTGTTACAGTTTCTGATGATGAAGTTGCAACTGCTATTCTTGCACTTATGGAACAGCAGAAGCTTGTTGCAGAGGGTGCAGGTGCAGTTTCTGTAGCAGCAGCTATGTTTAATAAGGTTGATGTAAAGGGCAAGAATGTTGTTTGTCTTGTTTCTGGTGGTAATATTGATGTTACTATTTTATCAAGAGTAATTTCAAGAGGTCTTTTAAGTACAGGCCGTTCTCTTACTCTTAAAATGGAACTTACAGATAAGCCAGGTCAGCTTGAAACAATTTCAAGAATTATTGCAGATTTAGGTGGAAACATCGTATCTATCCATCACGACAGATATGACTTAAATATTGATATTACTTCTTGTATATTGGATATAAGAGTTGAAACTAGAGACCAGGCTCACATTGATGAAATTGTTTCAGCATTGTTAGCTAATGGTATAAGAATTACAAATCTTTAATATTTACTTTAATATTTAATAAAAATAAAAGCTGTTAGAGAGAAATCTTTAACAGCTTTTTTGTATGTATTATAAAACAAAAAAGAGCAGATAAAATCTGCTCTTAAAGTTAAATCCGGGATGCCGTTCCTATCTCTTCGACACCTAGCTGAGCTAGGTGGGTGACCGCACACCGACATTTGCCTTCCACCGCCCAAAGGGAATTATCTTGTGGCCTGGCATTTGACGGAAGATGTAGGAAACCCGTTCAAGAAATGTAGGTTCAAAAATAATAGGTTCGCGAACATCCTAGACCTTTGCTATGAACATATTATATAATAACATTACAGAAAATGCAATAGTTATTTGGCAAATTTTCATTTTTATTTAAAAATTTTAATCTTTTTCTTTGGTTACGATTTTATTATATTCCAAATAGGGATAATTATATTCGTGAATTTGTTCCAAAATTGGAAAAATATAACTTGATAAATTTATATAAAAACAAAGAAAGTAGTTACCAGTCGAAAAAATAGTAAAAAAATATTAATAATTGTAAAGGGTGCTATTGCCAAAAGTAAACAATAATGTTATAATAAATATATAAATTTATGGATTGATAGGAGGAATAATTATGGCATTAGTAACAACAACAGAAATGTTTAAGAAAGCTTTTGAGGGTAAGTACTCAATCGGTGCGTTCAATATTAATAATATGGAAATTATACAGGGTATTTTAAGAGGTGCAGCTGCATTAAACTCTGCTGTTATTCTCCAGTGCTCAAAGTCTGCTTTAAAGTATGCTGGTCCAAAGTGTATGCATGATATGGTAGCAGCTATTGCAGAAGAAACAGGTGTTGATGTAGCTCTTCATCTTGACCATGGTCCAGACCTCGAAACAGTTAAGCTTTGTGTTGAAAACGGCTTTACATCTGTAATGTTTGATGGTTCTCACTATGACTATGAAGAAAATGTAGCAAAGACTAAAGAAGTTGTAGACTACGCTCATGCTCATGGTGTTGTAGTTGAGGCTGAACTTGGTAAGCTTGCTGGTGTAGAAGACGAAGTAAGTGTTGCAGAAGGACATGCTACATATACAGACCCTGACCAGGCTCTTGATTTTGTACAGCGTACAGGTGTTGATTCCCTTGCTGTAGCTATTGGTACAAGCCATGGTGCATATAAGTTTAAGGGCGACGCTAAGCTTGACTTTGACCGCCTTGCAGTTATTACTGAAAAGCTTGAAAATGCAGGCTTTAAGAACTATCCAATCGTTCTTCATGGTGCATCAAGTGTTGACCCTGATGTTATTGCTCTTTGCAATAAGTATGGTGGAGATATTAAGGGCGCAAAGGGTATCCCTTACGATATGTTAAGAAAGGCATCTAGTATGGCTGTTTGCAAGATTAATATGGATACTGATATTAGACTTGCTATGACTGCTGCTGTTAGAGAATTTATGGCTGAAAATCCTGATAAGTTTGACCCAAGAGGTTACTTAGGTGCTGCAAGAGAAAAAATTCAGGCACTTGTAGAAAACAAAATTAAGAATGTTTTAGGTTCAGAAAATTCAATGAACTAAATTGTAACATTATGTGTTTAAGCCCTATTTTTAGGGCTTAAACTAATTATTTTTGCAGATTTAAAAATTTTCATTGTCAAAATTGTAAATTTGTGGTATCATAAACCTTAACATTTTAGATAAATTATTTAGAAGGAGAAAACGATAATGGCTTTTTATTACAGTGAACCATCACATACTTTTAGTGAATATTTATTAGTACCAGGTTACTCATCTTCTGAGTGTACACCTGCAAATGCAAGTTTAAAGACACCTCTTGTTAAGTTCAAGAAGGGCGAAGAATCAGCTATTACAATGAATATACCAATGGTATCTGCAATTATGCAGTCTGTATCAGGCGAAAAACTTGCTATTGCACTTGCTAAAGAAGGTGGTATTTCTTTCATTTATGGTTCTCAGACTATTGAGGCTCAGGCTGCAATGGTAAAGAGAGTTAAGAGTTATAAGGCAGGCTTTGTAACAAGTGTATCAAATATTAAGCCAGACCAGACATTAGCTGATATTTTAGCTTTAAAGGAAAAAACAGGACATTCTACAGTTGCTGTAACTGATGATGGCTCTGCAAATGGTAAGCTTATCGGTATTGTAACAAGTAGAGATTATAGAGTTAGCCGTATGGACCCAGCTACAAAGGTTTCAGAATTTATGACTCCTATCGAAAACCTTGTTTACGCTGAAGAAGGTACTTCTCTTAAAGAAGCTAACAACATTATTTGGGATAACAAGCTTAATGCACTTCCTATTGTTGATAAGAATGGTAACCTTGTTTCTTTTGTTTTCAGAAAAGACTATGATAGCCACAAGGAAAATCCAATGGAACTTTTAGACAAGTCTAAGAGATATGTTGTTGGTGCTGGTATCAATACTAGAGATTATGCAGAAAGAGTTCCAGCTCTTGTAGAAGCAGGTGCTGATGTATTATGTATTGACTCATCTGAAGGTTTCTCAGAATGGCAGAAACTTACTATCGACTGGATTAGAGAACATTATGGAGATACTGTAAAGGTTGGTGCTGGTAATGTAGTTGATAGAGATGGTTTTAGATTCCTTGCTGAAGCAGGTGCTGACTTTATCAAGATTGGTATCGGTGGTGGCTCTATTTGTATCACAAGAGAAACTAAGGGTATCGGTCGTGGTCAGGCTACAGCTGTTATTGAAGTTGCTAAGGCTAGAGATGAATACTACGAAGAAACTGGTATCTATATTCCAATTTGTTCAGATGGTGGTATCGTACACGATTATCACATTACTTTAGCTCTTGCTATGGGTTGTGATTTCTGTATGTTAGGTAGATATTTCTCAAGATTTGAAGAAAGTCCAACAAATAAGGTTATTGTAAACGGTAACTATATGAAAGAATACTGGGGCGAAGGTTCTGCTAGAGCTAGAAACTGGCAGCGTTATGATGTTGGTGGTGCTGGTAAGCTTTCTTTCGAAGAAGGTGTTGACTCTTATGTTCCATATGCTGGTTACCTTCATGACAATGTTGCTGTTACACTTGCTAAAGTTAAGCATACTATGTGTAACTGTGGTGCACTCACTATTCCAGAATTACAGGAAAAGGCTAAACTTACTCTTGTTTCTTCAGTAAGTATCGTTGAGGGTGGTGCTCACGATGTAGTATTAAAGGACCAGGCAGCAGTTTCTGTAAAATAATTTAATATTGATGTAACTTATCCTCCTTTGTGTTTATAGAATAATACAAAGGAGGATTTTTTATGTTGGAAGATAGAGTTTTATACTATTATAGAAATGATTACAACTGTGTTCAATGTATGTTGATGGGAGCAAGAGATGAATATGGCTTGCCAATAGAATGTTGTTGTGTTGATATGTGTGCAGGCGTTTATAATGGATTAGGAGTGGAAAGTATATGCAGTATAGTTGTAGGAGGGGTAATGGTTATAAGTTTGTATTTTAAAAATGAAAATACAATAAAACATAAAAGAATGGAATTTATAAATAATATATATGAAAAATTTAATACTATAAATTGTGGTAAAATGCCAAAGCAAAATGGTTGTGATAATATTGTATATGAAGGGGCAAAAATATTGAGAATAGTTATAGAAAGTGGATAATATATAAAATAATAGACACAACTAAAGCCTATTTTCTTATTAAGAAATAGGCTTTAGTTTAAAGTAAATATTTAATTATTTTCTTATGTACTGTTCTACTTCCTTAGGAAGTTCTGCTGGGTCAACATTACCAGCTAAAACGAAGTCAACATTATAAGCCTTGCTCATAGAATCAAGTCTTGCAACAAGCTTAATCAAATCTTCATTGCCTAATGACTGAACGATTTTGAAGATACCATCAACAAATACCTTTGTGATGTCGCTATTCTGGGAGAAAATACCATAAATAAAACCAATAAGCTCTCTATAATTTGCTAAAGGAAATTCTGAAACCTCAACGAATCTAATCTTATGGTTAAGGTCATAAATATGACGCTTGTCATCATCAATATAAATAACATCACCATCAGAAGTGCTAACGCTTTCATTAGCTAAATCGATGAGGATTTTTGTCTTGCCTTCGCCTTTTTCGCCTGCTAAAATCTGTACCATAATAATCTCCTCCTTTATATATAAGTGAAGTGTTATTAATTCTATAATCTCCACCTTATGTTTCTTTAATATAACTATTCTACAACTATATAAAATATCCTTTTATTTTTTTATATTTTTTTTGAAAATAAATTTTGTCTTGACAAATCCCTACAAATTAGAGTATGCTATGCTTTGAGTTTTTATGTTCGATAGACGAAAATATGTAGCAATAATCAATAATTAAGTGTTTGAATTCGGAGGTATTATTTTGAATAGCACTAGAGAATATAACAATGAGAGTATAAAATCTCTCAAAGATGAAGATAGAGTAAGACTTAGACCGGCCGTTATATTTGGCTCTGATGGTTTAGAGGGTTGCGAACATTCAGTTTTTGAAATTCTTTCTAATTCTATTGATGAAGCTAGAGAGGGTTATGGTAAAAAAATAGAAATTACTGTAGGAAAAGACAATGATATTACTGTTTGTGACCATGGTAGAGGTATTCCAGTAGATTTTAATAACAATGAAGGTAAATATAACTGGGAACTTTTATTTTGTGAATTGTACGCTGGTGGTAAATATGATAACAATAGTGGCGATAATTATGAATATAGCTTAGGTTTAAATGGCTTAGGTCTTTGCTCAACACAGTATAGTTCTGAATATATGGATGTAACTGTTATTCGAGATGGATATAAGTATGAATTACACTTTGAAAAAGGTAAAAATGTAGGCGGATTAAAAAAAGAATCTACAAATTCTAAATCTACAGGTACTAAAATACATTGGAAACCGGATTTAGAAGTTTTTACAGATATTAATATTCCTATTGAATATTATCAAGAAATTTTAAAGCGTCAAAGTGTTGTAAATGCAGGTCTTGAATTTGAGTTGAAAGACCTAAAAACAGGAGAAACATATAATTATTGCTATGAAAATGGTATAAAAGATTATATCGTAGAGAGAGCAGGGGAAAAATCTCTTACAGAGATACAGTTTTATCATGATGAAACAAAAGGTAAAGACAGAGAAGATAAACCAGAGTATAAATTGAAATTCGATATTGCTTTTTGCTTTAATAATGAAGTGAATTTTCTTGAGTATTACCATAATTCAAGTTTCTTAGAATACGGTGGCTCTCCAGATAAAGCTGTTAAATCAGCATTTTTATCAGCCGTAGATAATTACCTCAAAAACAATAATATGTATAAAAAAGACGAAAAGAAAATTGTCTTTACCGATATTGAGGACAGCTTGGCTCTTGTGATTAGTAGTTTTTCTACTATAACAAGTTACGAAAATCAGACTAAAAAATCTATTACAAATAAATTTATACAAGAAGCTATCACTAAATTCTTGAAAAAACAGTTGGAAATTTATTTTATCGAGAACAAAGCTGATGCAGATAAACTTGCAAATCAGGTTCTTGTAAATAAAAGAAGTAGAGAAACAGCCGAAAAAACAAGAATAAATATCAAGAAGAAACTTACTGGTAATCTTGATATGAACAATAGAGTTAAAAAGTTTGTAAATTGTCGTACAAAAGATGTTACAAAGAGAGAACTCTATATAGTAGAGGGCGATTCTGCACTTGGTAGCTGTATGTTAGGTCGAGATGCAGAATTTCAGGGGATAATGCCTGTCAGAGGTAAAATTTTAAATTGTCTTAAAGCTAATCTTGAACAGATTTTTAATAGCGAAATAATTGTTGACTTGTTAAAAGTTTTAGGTTGCGGTGTTGAAATTAAGTCTAAACATAACAAGGACTTAAATAGTTTTGATATTAACCAGCTTAGATGGGATAAAATTATAATATGTACAGATGCCGATGTGGATGGTTTTCAGATTAGAACACTTATTTTGACTATGATTTACACTTTAGCACCTACACTTATTAAAGAAAAGAAAGTATTTATTGCAGAATCTCCTTTGTATGAAATTTCAAGTGGTAAAAAGACATATTTTGCTTATACAGAAAAAGAAAAAGTAGATATTCTTAATAAATTAGAGGGCAAAAAATATAAAATTCAGCGTTCAAAGGGACTTGGTGAAAATGAGCCAGATATGATGTGGCAAACTACTATGAATCCAGAAACAAGAAGATTGATACTTGTTATGCCTGAAGAAGTAGAAAAAACAGCACTTATGTTTGACTTGCTTTTAGGAGATAACCTTAGTGGAAGAAAAGAACATATTGAAACAGATGGGTACAAGTATATTGACCTTACAGAATTAAGCTAGGAGGGTTGAAATATGGGAAAAATGCTTTATACAGAACAGAAGATAACAGATACCCTTGAAAGCAATTATATGCCTTATGCGATGAGTGTTATTATTTCAAGAGCTATTCCGGAAATAGACGGTTTTAAACCTGCTCATAGAAAACTTTTATATACAATGTATAAGATGGGTTTATTAAATGGTGATAGAACTAAATCTACTAATGTAGTTGGTCAAACAATGAAACTTAATCCTCATGGCGATGCTACAATTTATGAAACTATGGTAAGACTTGCAAGAGGTAATGAAGCATTACTTCATCCTTTTGTAGATTCTAAGGGTAACTTTGGTAAAAATTATTCAAGGGATATGGCTTATGCCGCATCAAGATATACAGAAGTAAAACTTGATAATTTTAGCAATGAATTATTTAGAAATATTGATAAAAATACTGTTGATTTTATTGATAACTATGACGGTACTTTAAAAGAGCCTGTTTTATTTCCAACAACATTTCCAAATGTTCTTGTAACACCTAATAAGGGCATAGCTGTAGGTATGGCAAGTAATATTTGTAGTTTTAATTTAAAAGAAGTATGTTCAGCTACTATACATTATATTAAGAATAAAAATGCTGATATTAAAAAGTATCTCAAAGCCCCTGATTTTTCTACAGGTGGAGAACTTATATATAGAGAAGAAGAAATAGATAAAATCTATGAAACAGGTAGAGGTAGTTTTAAAGTAAGAGGTAAATATAGATACGATAAGAAAAATAGTCTTATTGAAATTTATGAAATCCCTTATACTACTAACATTGAAACTATTGTTGACCAGATTATTGATTTGGTTAAGAAAAATAAAATAAAAGAAATAAATGATGTAAGAAATGAAACAGATTTGGGTGGTCTTAAAATTACTCTTGATATTAAGAAAAGTGCAAATCCAGAACTTCTTATGAATAAACTCTTTTCTATGACTACATTGGAAGATAGTTTTAGCTGTAATTTTAATATACTTGTAAATGGCTCTCCTAAAGTAATGGGAGTGAAACAAATATTAGATGAATGGCTTATATTTAGACGCCAATGTATTA
This sequence comes from Eubacterium sp. CAG:274, assembly GCA_000432155.1. Classification (GTDB taxonomy): domain Bacteria; phylum Bacillota; class Clostridia; order Lachnospirales; family CAG-274; genus CAG-274. The sequence continues at coordinate 88,667 of FR888501.1, read as the reverse complement.
AGCGTCAATGTGCTTACGACTTAGAAAAGAAAAGAGAAAAGCATCATCTCCTTACAGGTCTTTCTAAAATTCTTTTGGATATTGACAGAGCTATTAAAATTGTAAGAGAAACCCAAGAAGATAATATGGTAATACCAAATCTTATGGAGGGCTTTGATATTGATGAGGTACAGGCTGAATATGTTGCAGAGATAAAACTTAGAAATCTTAATAAAGAATATATTCTTAAACGAACTGACGAAATTAAAAATCTTCAAAAGGAAATGGCTGAATTACACGAAATTCTTAAAAATGAAGATTTAGTCGATAACATTATTGTTGCTGATTTACAGGAAGTAAGTAAAAAATACGGTGTTCCTAGAAAAACAGATGTAATTTATCATGAAGAAATAAAGAAAATCACAAAAGAAGATTTAATTGAAAATTATGGAATAAAGTTATTCTTAACTAAAGAAAATTATTTTAAAAAGATTACACTTGTTTCTCTTCGTTCAGCTTCTGAACAAAAATTAAAGGAAAATGATGAAATTATTCAAGAAATAGAAACTACGAATAAGACAGAAATTTTATTTTTCTCTGATAAACAATGCTTATATAAAGTTAAAGCACACGAATTAGCTGAATGTAAAGCCAGTAGTTTGGGCGAATACTTAAATAACATTCTTCCTATGGAACAAGATGAAAAAATAGTTTATATGCTTGAGCCTAATGGATATAAGGGCTACATGCTTTTTGCTTATGAAAATGGTAAGATAGCTAAAATAGAAATGTCAGCTTATGAAACAAAAACATTTAGAAGAAAATTGGTAAATGCTTATTCAAATAAAGCGCAATTGGCTAAAATGCTTTATATTTCAGAAGATACAGATGTTGTTCTTATTAGAGATATTGACAAAGCTATGTTAGTAAATAGTGAACTTGTACCTCAAAAACAGACAAAGAGCTCCGGAGGTGTTCAGATTTATACCTTAAAGAAAAATAGTAAGTTAACTAATATGATGTATATGACAGATTTTAAGTCTGAAAATATTGAGTATTATAGAAGTACAAAAATACCTGCAACAGGCCATTTTATAAACGAACAAGACAAAATAGACAATGACATACCTAGACAAATAGGGCTTTTTGAATAAAAAAATACCTGCAAAGGACACTTCGGTGTCCTTTTTTTGTGCAATAAGTAGAGCGTGTAGTTAAAATCGCACAAAAATATAAAATACTATTGACAAATATAGGTTTGATTTGTATAATGTAATTACAGAAAAGGAAATAAACAAATAAAAAGTAAACAGCAACTGTACAGTAAATAAATGAAATTTCAGCTAGTTTATATAAAAGTTTGTTTCTGAAGATGTAATGAGAGATTTAAAAAGGTAGGTGTTGTTAGTTCGGCAATTAATAGGGTAATTGGGACTGACATTAAATGAGAAGGTATGAAAAAAATCTCTCTGAATGAAATAGTAAGTATCCTCAAAGGAGGAAATTTTACTAAAAAATAAAAAAATGAAAGAGGTGAGTCCGCCAGAAGTAGCAAGTTAGTCTTATAATCATTTAATCGTTTATGACTTTTTTATAAAAGTGCAGACATATTAGATTGAGAGCAAGTTGTGTGGAGTGTAGAAATAGCATATAAACACTATAAACGGTGCCTGGGATTATAAAGACATAGGATTATTTCATATATTCACATAGATGTAAGTGGAAAGTGTAAATGTATGATAGTAAGAACCGGAACTTGAATGCTAAACGAAAAGAAAAGAAATCCATACTATCGATGGAGCGTTTTTCAGAGATGACAGTATAAGAACTGATTGGATTTTAAAGTATCAGAAGGCATCGAAAAGGAATTATTTATTACAGATGTCAAATGAAGACAGAAGCAGATAGGTAATTGTAAACAAATTTAGAGTAAAGGAATGAGTCTAATGTAAAATTTACAATATTCGTTATGGTATGGTGAAAGGATACATTACGAATTAAAACAGACAGAAAGTACAATGTACAGAAAATTATGAGGAATTTGAAAATACATTGTTGCGGTAATTGTAAGTTATATAGAATTTAGAATAAAAGTTATAGTTGAATTTAAGAGTATTTAAAGTATCAATAAAGTAAACTGATACATCACAAAAGTGAAAAGAGATTTGTCAATATATGATGTATATTCTGTCAAAAGATTATATATAATGTTATGGTTACAGTATTAAAATTGAATAAAGTACATATAAAAAATGGTTCGGTAAAACCGAAAGAAAGAGATTTTAAAATGTGTGAAGAATCAATGAAATAGCTCGTTGTTGGTAGTGATTAGACCAATGGCGAGCTATTTTTGTGCTTAGTATGTAAAATAAGTTAATAGGTTTGCTTGACTAAGGTTGTTCTATATATTATAATTCTATTGTAGTTAAAGAATACACGAACAGGAGGAGAGGGTTATGTTTATAGGTTCTTGTATTATAACATTACGAGCAGAATGGGTACATACACTAAAAGAAAAGCGTATGATTATACAAAGTTTAACAAAGAGAGCTAGAAATAAATTTAATATAGCTATTGCTGAAGTAGATGAACAAGATACACATCAGCTTATAGTTATTGGCTTTGCTTGTGTAAGCAATGAATACAATCATGCAGATGAAATGGTAGAAAAGGTTATACAATTTATTGAGGGGAATACCGATGCCATTGTAGATAATGTTGAAAAAGACATAATTTAATAAAAAATACAAAAAATAGTGGAAATAGTAAAAAACTTATGATATAATGGTACCTAGTGCATTTATATATTTTTTAGGAGGACGTTTAAATGAGCACAATGGAAAAAATTGAAAAAAATAAGGTAAAGCTTACTTTCTCTGTAGACGCAGCAAGATTTGAAGAAGGTATGCAGTATTCTTACAATAAGAATAAGGGTAACATCGCTGTTCAGGGTTTCAGAAAGGGTAAAGCACCTAGAAAACTTATTGAAGCACAGTATGGTAAGGCAGTATTCTATGATGATGCAATTAACTTTGTTATGCCAGAAGCATACGAAACAGCAGTTAAGGAAAATAATCTTGATGTAGTATCAAGACCTGAAATTGATGTAACAGCTATTGATGAAAACGGTGTTTCTTTCACAGCTGAAGTATATACTAAGCCAGAAGTTAAGCTTGGCGAATACAAGGGCTTAAAGTATACTAAGATGGATGAAGAACCAACTGATGAAGAAATCGATGCAGAATTAAAGAAGGAACAGGAAAAGAATGCAAGAATCGTAACAGTTACTGATAGATCAGTTCAGAATGGTGATATTGCTACTATTGACTTCAAGGGCTTTATGGATGGCGAAGCTTTTGAAGGTGGCGAAGGTAAGGATTTCGACCTTGAAATCGGTTCTCACTCTTTCATTGATACATTTGAAGACCAGTTAGTTGGCAAGAATGTTGGCGATGATGTAGAAGTAAATGTAACATTCCCAGAAAACTATGGTCAGGCTTCTTTAGCAGGTAAGCCAGCTAAGTTTGAAGTTGAGATTAAGGACATTAAGGTTAAGGAACTTCCAGAACTTAATGACGAATTTGTTCAGGATACAACTGAATTCGAAAACTTAAATGAATATAAGAATGAAATTGCGGGTAAGCTTATTGTAGCTAAGAAGCAGCAGGCTAAGAATAAGATGGAAGAAGACCTTGTTACAGCTCTCGTAGAAGGTTGCGAAATGGATGTACCACAGGTTATGATTGACAATGATATTGATATGAAGATTGAAGATTTCTCAAGAAATATTCAGAGTCAGGGCTTATCTCTTGATGTTTACCTTCAGTACATGGGTCAGACAGTTGAATCAATGAGAGAAGCTTACAGACCAATGTCTGAAAAGCAGGTTAAGGCTAGACTTGCTCTTGAAGCTGTAGCTAATGCTGAAAACTTTACAGTAGAAGAAGCTGACCTTGAGGCAGAAGTTGAAAAGATTGCTAAGGCTTATGGTATGGAAAAGGATGTATTAAAGTCTGCTCTTAGACCAGAAGATACTGAAAATATCACTAAGGATATTAAGGTACAGAAGGCTGTTCAGTTTATCAAGGATAACGCTGTAGAAGCTTAATTTTAATATTGCTATATAATTGAGGAGGGGTTGTTTATGAGTCTTGTCCCAGTTGTTGTGGACAGCTCCGGTGCAGGAGAACGAGCATATGATATATATTCAAGATTGTTAAAAGATAGAATTATTTTCTTAGGCGAGGAGATAAATGATGTAACAGCTAATTTAGTAGTTGCACAGCTCCTGTTTCTTGCTGCGGAGAACCCTGAAAAGGATATTAACCTTTATATAAATAGTCCCGGTGGTTCAGTAACTGCCGGTATGGCTATTTATGATACTATGCAATATATTGCTCCTGATGTATCTACTATATGTATTGGCATGGCGGCAAGTATGGGCGCATTCCTTCTTGCAGGCGGTGCTAAGGGTAAGAGATATGCTTTGCCTAATGCTGAGATTATGATTCATCAGCCTTTAGGTGGAGCAAGAGGTCAGGCAACTGATATTCAAATTCAAGCTGAGCAAATTTTAAAGATTAAAGAGAAAATGAATCGTATGTTATCTGAAAATACAGGTAAAGATTTTGCTCAAGTTTGTCTTGATACTGAGAGAGATAACTATATGTCTGCTCAAGAGGCTAAGGAGTATGGCCTTGTAGATGAAGTTGTTAAGAAACCTCAATAAAGGAGAGATATAATGGCAACAAAAAATGAAGATAGAGTTATAAAGTGTTCATTTTGTGGTAAAACACAGGACCAAGTAAGAAATATTGTTGCTGGTCCAGATGTTTTTATATGTAATGAATGTGTTGAGAGATGCTGTGAAGTTCTTGAAAGAGGATATGCTGAAACCAACCAAAGTTTAATAAGCAATGGACTTCCTACACCAAGAGAAATGAAGGAAATGCTTGATGAATATGTTATCGGACAGGAACAAGCTAAGAAAGCTTTGTCTGTTGCAGTATATAATCATTATAAGAGAATTGCTTCTGATGTTATGGGCAAGGAAGTTGAGGTTCAAAAGAGTAATATACTTATGCTTGGACCAACTGGTGTTGGTAAAACACATGTTGCACAGACACTTGCTAGAATTATTGATGTGCCTTTTACTATTGCTGATGCAACAAGTCTTACAGAGGCAGGCTATGTTGGCGAAGATGTTGAAAATATACTTTTAAAACTTATTCAGGCTGCTGACTTTGATATAGAAAGAGCTCAAAGAGGTATTATCTATATTGATGAAATAGATAAGATTGCCAGAAAATCTGATAATCCATCTATTACAAGAGATGTAAGTGGTGAAGGTGTACAGCAGGCATTATTGAAGATTCTTGAAGGTACAGTTGCTAATGTTCCACCACAGGGTGGTAGAAAGCATCCACATCAGGAATTTATACAGATTGACACTACAAATATTCTCTTTATTTGTGGTGGTGCTTTTGCTGGAATTGAAAAGGTTATTGAAAAAAGACTTGCAAATAAAGTTATTGGTTTTGGTGCAGAGGTTAAGACAAAAGCTGAACTTAATAGTGGCGAGCTTTTAAAGCATGTTATTCCTCAGGATTTACACAAGTTTGGATTAATACCAGAGCTTATTGGTAGAATGCCAGTTGTTGTAACTTTGGATAACTTGGACGAAGATGCCCTTGTGCACATTCTTACTGAACCTAAAAATGCTATAATTAAGCAGTACCAGTATCTTTTATCTTTAGATGATGTAGTTCTTGAATTTACAGATGATGCACTTAGAGCCATTGCACAAAAAGCAATTAAGCAGGAAACAGGTGCTAGAGGTTTAAGAGCTATTGTTGAAAGCTTTATGACTGATGTTATGTATGATATTCCATCAAATGATAAGATTGAAAAATGTATTATTGATGCAGATGTGGTAAATGGCGAGGCTAAGCCACAACTTATATATAACGAAAATAGAGAATCTTTACAAGAAAATCAAAAAAGACATGTTGAAAATATAAATATTTGTTAGTTTTTTGCGATGCACAGGAATGTGCATCGTTTTTTGTATGAATTAATTGCATTATTTAATAAAATGTAGTACAATATTACTAAAATAAAAAGGAGGTTTTTATTATGAAAAAAAGGATAAATAAATTTATGGCTGTGATGATTGCGTTAGCTATGTCGTCTTCAACAGTAGCTGTAAACGCGACAACTATAAAGGTTGCAGAACCATCTACAGAAACAACAACTGGACAGACAAGAACAATAAATAATCAATATAATATATTTGATTTTTTAAAAAGTAATATGCCAGAAACTCCAGAATTAAGATTTGATGGTACAACTGTAGAACAATATAATCAATGGTCTAAAAAGACAAAAGCTAAATTAAAAGAAGTAATGGGTATTGATAAATTAGAAGCGTCTAAAATGGAACCCACATTACTTGAAACTAAAGTAATGGATGGATATACAAGATATAAATATGAAATAAAGACTACAAATGATTTAAGTATGCCTTATTATGTTTTAGTGCCAAAGCAGAATGCCAATGGTAAAGCTGCTATTGCCATTCATGGACATGGAAGTGACGGTAAAGAGGGTCTTGTAGGTAACGAAAAAGAAGATTTAAAATCAAGTGTAGAAAAATATCATTATACATATGCTATGGAACTTTTAAATAAAGGTTATACGGTCTATGTTCCAGATTTACTTGGAGCAGGGGAAAGAATGTTAGGTATATACAAGAATAATACAGCAGAATGTAATGATATTAATAATGCTCTTATTAGCCTTGGATATAGTTTACAGGGTATGATTTTGTTTGAAAATATGCGACTTACAGATTATATAGCAACCCTTGGTTACGATGAAATTGACTGTATAGGTTTTTCTGGTGGTGGCGAGGCTGCATTATGGTTATCTGTAATGGATGATAATGTTAGCAAAACAGTAGTAAGTGGATTTTTACATAGTTTCAAGGATACATTGATTTACAATAATAGATGTGGATGCAATTTTGTGCCTAATATGTGGAAGTATGTAGATATGGGCGATATTCTTGCATTAGATGCCAATAAGGAAATATATATTGAAACAGGAGATAAAGATGGACTTAATGGCGAAAGAGGTTTGGAAGGAGTTTATGAGCAAGTAAAGATTGCAAATAAATGCTTTAGTTTATTTAATAAAGAAGTTCAGTTAAATGTTTGTAATGGTTCTCATCAATGGTATGGTAGCTGGATGGATAAATTTTAATAGGTGTTTAAACGCTGTACATTTTTGTACGGCGTTTTTTTATAATTGCCATATTTTTTAAAACAAGTACATATATTTCCAAGAGGAGGTGTTGAGTTGGAAGATAACAGTTTCAATCCCGAACAGATTTCTCGAATGATGAATATGATAAAAATGGTACAAATGTTAAATAATGAAAACAAGTCTAATGAAGATGATATAAAAACAGTAAATGATAAAAATGATACAGTAGTTGAAGAATTAAATGAAAATATTAATCAAGTAAATGATGGTGTAAAGACAATAGAGAAAGCTATTCCATACATAGACCCTAAGTATCAAAAAAACTTAGAAATAATGGTAAAAATAATGGAATTGCAAAAAGTAATTAACTCTTTTTCGGCAATTACAATTCAATCTAAAAATCCAGAGGAAAAAAGCAGAAAAATGCTTATGGCTATTAAACCAGAATTGGATAATAAAAAGCAGAAAATGTTAGACCTGTTTGTAAAGGTAATGGAAATAAAAACAATAATGGAGGGAATATATGGAAAATAATAATATTGATGATATTCTAAAAGATAAGGCTTTTGACTGTATGGATGATAAAAGTAAACAGGAGTTAAAGGAATTATGTATAAAAATGCAGGGCAAATCTGTTGAGGAGGCTTTACCTTTTCTTATGTCCTATTCTGGGAGATTAAAGAATAGCAAGTGTACAAAATCTGAAAAACAGGCAATAATAAAAATTTTACTTTTACAACTAAGTGAAAATGAAAGAAAACAAATTATGAAATTTTTGAAGATTATGGAAATGTAAATTGCAATTATTATTGAAAAACTTTCAAAAATAAAGAAAAATCCACCTAAAATTAATTAAATAAACATTTAAAATGAATTTTTTTTGCAAAAAAATTCAAAAATGTGGTTAAACTTATTGACAAGTTAAAAAAATAAGTTTATTATATTAGTTAATGGAGGTGGGAGGATGTTTATATTTAACCCCAAATCAAATTTGATTGAAAGACGTGAATTGGAGTACCCGCTTCAGGATGTCGAAAAGCCAAATTTGTATGATAATTTATACAGTTATGATGAAGTTCCAAAGATTGCTTTTAACCATAGAATAGTACCTATTGATACTCCGGATAGAATCTGGATTACGGATACTACATTTAGAGATGGTCAGCAGTCAAGAGAACCTTTTACAGTAGACCAGATTGCTCATACATATGATTTACTTCATAAATTGGGTGGTCCTAACGGTATTATTAGACAGAGTGAATTCTTTGTTTATTCAAAAAAAGACCAAGATGCAGTTTATGAATGTCTTGAGAGAGATTATAGATTTCCAGAAGTTACAACTTGGATTAGAGCTAATAAAAAAGATTTTGAACTTGTAAAGAGTATTGGTGTAAAGGAAACAGGTATTCTTGTAAGCTGTTCAGATTACCATATCTTCTATAAGATGAATATGAAAAGAAGTGAGATTATTGAACATTATCTTGATATTATTCGTCAATGTATTGAAGTTGGTATTAGACCAAGATGCCATTTCGAAGATATTACAAGAGCCGATTTTTATGGCTTCGTAGTTCCTTTTGCTAGTGCATTAATGAAACTTTCTGATGAAACAGGTATGCCTATTAAGATTAGAGCTTGTGATACTATGGGATACGGTGTTACATTCCCTGGTACAGTTCTTCCTCGTTCTGTGGCTGGTATTATATACGGTTTGCACCACCATGCAGGCGTTCCACAGGAATTATTGGAGTGGCATGGACATAACGATTTCTATAGGTCAGTAATTAATGCTTCTACAGCTTGGTTATATGGTTGCTGTGGCGTAAATACTTCACTTTTTGGTATTGGCGAAAGAACTGGTAATACACCTTTGGAAGCTATGGTTATGGAATATGCACAGCTTAGAGGTACACTCGATGGTATGGATACTACTGTAATTACAGAACTTGCTGAATATTTCGAAAAGGAAATAGGTTATGAAATACCACCTATGACACCTTTTGTTGGTAAGAACTTTAATGTTACAAGAGCAGGTATTCATGCAGATGGTATTCTTAAAAATGAAGAAATATACAATATCTTCAACACAGATTTACTTTTAAACAGACCTGTACAGATTGCGGTTAGTAAGACTTCTGGTCTTGCCGGTATTGCTTATTGGGTTAATAATTACTTTAACTTTAAGGGTGATAAGGCGTTAGACAAGAAACACCCAATTGTAGTTAAGATTAAAGAATGGGTTGATAAGGAATACGAAAACGGTAGAGTTACTTGTATTTCTGATACAGAACTTGCAAAATTAGCAACTGCAGAGTATGATAAATATAAAAAAGGTATGGAGGAATAATCAAATGAGTATTGATAAAATTGAAGTAGCAAAAGAGAAATTTGGCAAACTTATTGAAGAACAGCTTGCTAGAGTAGAAAGAATGAAGGCAGACAAGGACTTTATTGACTATGCTAGTCTTCCTGTAATTAAGATTGGTATTTGTGGTGGCGATGGTATCGGTCCTGCAATTACTGCTCAGGCTCAGAGAATTCTTGAATTCTTACTTGCTGATGAAGTAGAAAAGGGTAAGGTTGAATTTAAGGTTATTGATGGTCTTACAATCGAAAATAGAATTAAGGCTAATAAAGCTATTCCTGATGATGTTCTTGCTGAATTAAAGGAATGCCCAGTAATTTTAAAGGGACCTACTACTACTCCAAGAGCTGGCGATAAAGTAAACATCGAATCTGCTAATGTAGCAATGAGAAAGGAATTAGACCTTTTTGCTAATGTTAGACCTGTTAGAATTCCAGAAGAAGGTATTGACTGGACATTCTACAGAGAAAATACTGAAGGTGGTTATGCACTTGGTTCAAAGGGCTTTAATATTGATGATGATTTAGCTATGGACTTTACAGTTGCTACAACTGACGGTACAGAAAGAATTATCAGAGCTGCTTTCGAATATGCTAAGAAGAATAATAAGGGTAAGGTTACTTGTGTAACAAAGGCCAATATTATTAAGACTACTGATGGTAAGTTCTTAAACACATTTAAGGAAATTGCTAAGGAATATCCAGATATTGAAACAGATGACTGGTATATTGATATTATGACAGCTAAGTTAATTGACCAGAATAGGCGTCGTGACTTTAAGGTTGTTGTTCTTCCTAACCTTTATGGTGATATTATTACTGATGAAGCTGCTGAATTCCAGGGTGGTGTTGGTACAGCAGGTAGTATTAATATGGGTAAGAAGTATGCTATGTTCGAAGCTATTCATGGTTCTGCACCAAGAATGGTAGAAGAACACAGAGACCAGTATGCAGACCCTTGTTCAATTATCAGAGCTGCTAGTATGCTTTTAGCTCACATCGGCTATGGCGATAAGGCTGAAAAGCTCGATAAGGCTCTTGATATTTGTACTCAGACTGAAAAGAAAATTAAGATTACTGGTAGACCAGATGGTTGTACAAGTGCTGAACTTGCAGATTACATTATGGATACTATTAAGACACTTTAATCTTTAGATAAAATATAGTATAATGGAGAGTGAGGATATTCCTCACTCTTTTTATATAGTGAATCAGGAAGATAGACCCGATGGCTTGTTTACAAGTCACATTTTGCAAAGCAAAATGTTCTGACAGGAATCGGAAAGATAAATCGGACACACGAAGTGTGGCTTTCAACGAAGTTGAAAGTTTTGATTAATGAATAGGAAAGACAAATTCGGTGGCTTACTTGTCAAGCCATGAATTAAAAGTAAACTTGTACTTTGATGGAGGTGTAATATGGAGAATTTTAGAGGATTTACAGAACAGACAAATGATTTTCTGGTCGGAATAAAATTTAATAATAATAAAGAGTGGTTTAATTCTAATAAACTTATGTATACAGAAAATGTCCATAAGCCTATAGTTGCTTTGGCCAATGAAGTATATGAAAAAATGCACGAATACAGGAAAAATTTTAATGAAAAGCCTAAAATTTCACGAATTAATAGGGATATAAGATTTAGCAATAATAAGTCGCCATATAAAATCAGTAAATGGTTTTTTCTAAGAGGAGATGGCTCTCCACATATTAGATATGAAAAGCCAACATATTTTTTTGAAATGTCTGGAGATTGGTGGAGGTATGGCTTGTTTTATGCTCCCACACCTACAGGTATGGAAAAATATAGAAATAAAATATCAGCAGATTTGCCGGCTTTTGAAAGGTTAGTTAATAAATACGATAGAAATAAAAAATTTGAATTATATGGAGAAATGTATAAAAGAATTTTCAATAAAGATTTGTCAGATAAAATAAATAATTGGGCAAATAGAAAAGAAATAGAGCTTATACATTATGAAGATTATGGCAATTTAGATTTTTACAATAGCGAATTAGTGAATATAATATATAATAGCTTTAAGGAACTTTATCCGCTTTACGAATATTTGAATACTATTGGGTGATGAAATGAATGAAAATATAGAAAACAATTTAGAAGTTAATAATGTTGATGAAAAATATATGAAAATAGCTCTACAAGAGGCTAAGAAAGCCTATGATAACAATGAAGTGCCAATAGGCTGTGTTATTGTATATAATGATGAGATAATAGGTAGAGGGGCAAATATGCGTGTTACCGATAAAAATGTATTATCTCATGCAGAAATTATAGCAATAAATGAAGCTTGTGGATTTATGGGAGATTGGCGATTAGAAGATTGTACTTTATATGTTACAGTTGAGCCTTGTCCTATGTGTGCGGGAGCAATAGTGCAAGCTAGAATAAAAAAAGTTGTTTTTGGTGCTGAAAATCCAAAGGCTGGTTGTGCTGGGTCTATTGTTAATTTACTTCAAAACGATAATTTTAATCATCAAGTTGAAATTGAAAAGGGTGTATGTGCTGATGAGTGTGCAACCCTTATGAAAGACTTTTTCAAAAGGTTTAGAAAGTAAGGAGAATAGAAATGAAAAAGGCAGTTATATTTGATTTTGATGGAACAATAGCCAACAGTAGATATGTGTGGCAAAAAGTAGACGTAGATTTTTTTGCAAAAAGAGGAATGGAAATACCACATGATTATGTAGAAGCTATAAGTGTAATGAGCTTTTATAATGGTGCTGTATACACCAAAGAAAAGTATAACATAAAAGAATCAGTTGAAGAAATTATGAACGAGTGGAATTCTCAAGCTTTGCACGAATATAAGGAAAATGTAGTTTTAAAACCTTTTGTTAAAGAGTATTTGAGAGAATTAAAGGATAAAGGGTATAAGATTGGTTTAGCAACAGCAGCATTACATGATTATTATGTCCCTGTTTTAGAAAGAGAAGGTGTGCTGGATTGCTTTGATGTTTTTACAGATACAAGAGATGATGCAAGGGATAAGAGTTTCCCTGATATATATTTGTTGTGTGCTGAAAAACTTGGCTCTGACAATAATAACAGTCTTGTCTTTGAAGATGTGTTAAAAGGTGTAAAGTCTAGTGTATCTGCGGGTTTTAATACTACAGCTGTGTACGATAACCAACCAGAAAATCAATGGGAAATTATTAAAAATACAGCAAATAATCATATTATGGATTTTAGTGAACTATTACATAAAAAATAAAAGTACATTTGCATATGTTGAAAAATAGAAAAAACAATGGTATTTTATAATCTATAAAATAGTTGACATTTGATTAAAAATATAATATAATAAACAATGTCCTGTGCTAGTCGGGGAGGTAGCGGTGCCTTGTATCTGCAATCCGCTGTAGCAGAGATGATGTTTCTTTTGAGGCTTCAGCCTTTGAGGTCTGACCTTGCCAACTGGTGTTGAGGGTGGAGTCTTACGCAATAGGGTCTTGTGAACCGTGTCAGATTCGAGAGAAAGCAGCACTAAGCAAGTAATTCTATGTGCCGTAAGGTAGCTTGACCTGAGTCAGTTGTCATTGTAACGCTTGGAGTCTGTTGTCGATGGGAAATGCACAGGATTTTAAAAAGTATGTATGTTCGGCTTATTGCCGGACTTTTTTTATTATTAATTTGTACTTTGACCAGTTTAAGGTATCGGATTTACCTTTCCGGTTCACTATAAAAAACTGCCCAAAGATATTTGAGCAGCTTTAGTATAAATTAACCTATGATTAAACCAATAAGTTGTTCTATATTTTCTGGATGACAAACTACAAATGTTATACAAGCGATAATAATACAGCAAATAAAAGCTAAAATTGCCAATGCAATTTTCTTTGAAACAGGAACATTCCTGAAAAAGAAACCGTCTTCATATTCAATAGCAGAAACGGGTTTTTGAATAATATTGTTATCGTCAGGTAATGGATTTACAGTAAATGTGTGCTGTAATGTCTGCACAGGCTTTCCACAGTATGTACAGAAAACGGAATTGTCATCTATTGACTTTCCACAATGTTTGCAATACATATAAATGCCTCCTAATAATGTTTTGTGGATTTGCTCCACTTTTAGGTAAACCTTATCACTTTTATGTGTTAATGTAAATAGAAAAATAGAAAACTTAATAATATATTAAAAATACTTGTTTAGAGGTGATTATTTTGAAGAATAGAAAATATAATATGACTGACTTGAATAATGTAATGGAGAGTTTGCTTGCTGAAAATGGTTGCCCATGGGACAAAGTACAAACTCACGAAACGCTTAAAAATTATCTTATAGAGGAAAGTTATGAAGTTGTAGAGGCTATTGATAATAAAGATAGTGAAAATCTTTGTGAAGAGCTTGGAGATGTACTATTTCAAATTATATTTCATTCCAAATTGGCAGAAAGGGAAAATAAGTTTGATTTTTCAGATGTTGTAAATAATGTTACAGCAAAAATGATATATAGACATCCTCATGTTTTTGCTGATGAAAGTGCAGATACTCCTCAAGATGTTTCAAAAAGTTGGGAAGTATTAAAGAAAAAAGAAAAAGGATATAATACTAAAAAAGATGTATTAGAAAGTATTCCAAATGCACTTCCAGCATTAATTAAAGGCGATAAAACTGTATCAAAAGCCACAAAATTAGGTCTTGAAAATATTAATTTGACTGATTCTATTAATAATTTGGAAATAGAATTACAGAAGATAAAAGAAAATAACATCTCGGAGAAAACGGAAAAAGAGGAAATAATTGGAAATTGCTTTCTTGAATTAATAAGAATTTCAAAGTTTTTCAAGCAAAATAGCGAAATTGCCTTGACAAATGCCATCAAAACATATATAAATAATCTTGAAGGTGTTGACGAGCAATTTTAATTCCCTTGAAATTCTTTTTAAATAACGGGTTTAAATTTGATGTACTTGCGTCAGCAATATTAAAGAATAAGGGGAAAGGTTGCCCCATTTTTAAATTAAGGAGGATGTTTGAATGAACAAGACAGAATTAGTTGCTAAGATTGCAGAAAAGGCAGAAATAAAGAAAGTTGATGCTGAAAAGGCTTTAAAGGCTTTCGAAGAAGCTGTTACTGCTGAATTAGTTGCAGGTGGCGAAGTTAGATTAGTTGGTTTCGGTACTTTTGATGTTAAGGAAAGAGCTGCTCACGAAGGTGTTAATCCTCAGAGTGGTGAAAAGATTCAGATTGCTGCTTCAAAGGCTCCTAGATTCAAGGCTGGTAAGGCTTTAAAGGATGCTGTAAATAAGTAATTTTTTAACTATGATGTGTTCGTGCATCATTGATTGTTAGTGTCTTGCTGTGGCTTGACACGAATATCTTTGGTAATCTTACCTGATAATACAGGGTGTTGACATTGTTGACACCCTGTATTTGTTTATTGAACGGAGGTAGAAAATGAGATTAGATAAGTATTTAAAAGTAAGTAGAATAATTAAAAGAAGAACAGTTGCAAATGAAGCATGCGATGCAGGCAGAGTTACTGTAAATGGCAAAGTTGCAAAGGCGGGGCTTGAAGTGAAGGTTGGTGATGTTATTGAAATTACATTTGGTAATAACACAGTTAAAGTTCAGGTAGAATCAACAGCTGAAGTAGTAAGAAAAGAAAACGCCCAAGCTATGTATAAAAATCTTTAAAATTTCATATATATTCTTATCATTGAAAATTTGATAGGAGTTATATATATGACAGACGAAATGACTTCACATGGTTTGACATTGACTCGTAGAGAAAAAATAAATGCCACAGGAATAACAGATGTAATAAGTTTTGATGAAGAAAATATAGTGGCTCAAACTACAATGGGAGTTTTAATTATAAGAGGGGATAAACTGCATATTAATTCTCTAAATCTTGAAAAGGGTACTTTAAATATTGATGGTAATGTTACTTCCCTTATGTATGACGATGATGAAGGTATGCAGAAAAATTCTTTCTTTGCTAAACTCTTTAAGTAGGTGCTTATATGATACTTTCAATGAATTTTCAAATTCAGCTGGCTTGTGTAGGCTTTTTCTTAGGTGTTGTCGGAGCTTTTGTGTATGACATTATAAGAATAATAAGGCTGTATATTGTTCATTCAAAATTTGTAGAATATTTAGAGGATTATTTATTTTGGGTTATATATGGACTTGTAGTATTCCTATGTTGTTTAAAAGTGAATTATGGGGAGATTAGACCATTTTTTTTAATAAGTCTTTTTTTAGCGATGATAATATATTATTTTTTTGTTGCTAATATAATACATAGCTTAATGATACCTTTAATAGATTTAATTTTAAAGATATTAAAAATGGTATTAAATATTTTAGCTTTACCAATTACATTTTCAACTGGAATTTTGAAAAGAATGTTGAAATTTGTTTATGTTTTTTGTGAAAATAACTTGAAAATTTCTAAAAAATGTGAGAAAATAAAGAGGAAATTGATTAGTCCGTATTTTAGGAGTGTCTTAAATGAAAAAAAGAAAAGCGGAAAAGGCGAAAAAAACTTCAGTAAAGAAAAAAGCTTCCGTAAAAAAACAAACAACAAAGAAAGCAAGTGCAAAAAAAGTAGAAAAGAAAAGAACAAAAACTAATATGGCGTATAGTGTTTGTATGGCGTTTATTACAGTTGTTTTTGTAATAAGTCTTTTTGCTCAGTATCAAGTTAAACTTGACCTTAATGCACAGGAAAAAGATGTTAAGGTTCAGCTTTCACAACAAGAAAAGATAAAAAAGCGTCTTACAAATGAGGCAGATAATCAAGATAGCCCAGAAGTTATTGAGAAGATTGCAAGGGAAAAACTTAATATGGTAAAGCCAAATGAAATTGTTTTTGTTGATGATAATCAAGATGAAAACACAACAAGTAGTCCATTAACAACTACAAGTGCTTCTACATCAGATGGCGAATAGAAAAATCTGCTTTAAAAAGGCAGATTTTTTAGTGCAAAAATCTAAAAATTTGTTTTGGTTAATATTGTTTTAAGAAAATATGGTAAATTTAATTTAATAATTTACTTCCGTATTGAGGTAAAATATGTTATAATCAATACAAATACTTAAACGAGGTGATATAAATGGGATTTGGTATGAGATGTCATGATTTAGTTGCAAAAGGTAAAATTGATGACCTTATGACTAAACTTCAGGAAAATAAAATTGAATGTGTTCAGCTTGCATTGAAAAAGTCTATTGCTGATGTAGATTTTTCAGTTGGCAATTATAGTGGTGGTTTGGCTCATTTTGTAGATAAAAAGCTTAAAGACGCCGGTGTTCATGTTTCAGTTTTAGGTTGTTATATTAACCCTACAAACCCTAACGAAGAAAAAAGACAGGCAGAAATGACTAGATTTATTGAGCATTTAAGATATGCTAAGTCTATTGGTGCTGATATGGTTGGCACTGAAACTGGTCGTCTTGATGAAGATTTTAATATTGTGCCAGGTACATATACAGAAACTTGCTATCAGAGATTACTTAAAACTATGCGTCCTCTTGTAGCTGCCGCTGAAAAACTTGGTGTTATCATTGGTGTTGAGGGTGTTGCTACTCATACACTTTATTCACCTGAAATGATGCAGAGATTTTTAGATGATATTGATTCTCCAAATGTTGAAGTAATTTTAGATGCTGTAAATCTTCTTGATAGAAATAACTACAAGGAACAGGAAGCAGTTTTTGATAAGGCATTTAAGCTTTATGGAGATAGAATTACTGTTGCACATATTAAGGATTTCAAAATTGATGAAAATGGTGATGTAGCATTTGAACAGGTTGGGGAAGGTTTATTAAACTATAAGCATTTATTCAAGCTCTTTAAACAGTATAAGCCATATATTACAATGCTTATTGAAAACTCTAACGAAGCTCGTTATGCAAGTGATTGTGAATACTTACAGAAGATTTATGATGAAGCCTAAAAGAGGTAAGGTCTATGAAACAGTTGTCTGAATTAAAAAGTTATGACAAAATTGCAGTAATGGGTGGCACATTTGACCCTATACATCATGGCCATCTTGTAGCTGCTGAAGCTGTGCGTCAGGAATTTGGTGTAGATAGAGTCCTTTTTATACCTACAGGTCAACCACCACATAAAGAAACAAATCCTATGTATAATGAACATAGATACCTTATGTGCGTGCTTGCGACAGTTAATAATCAAGATTTTGAAGTTTCAAGAATGGAAATTGATAGAGAGGGAACAACTTATACTATTGATACAATAAAGGAACTTCATAATGTTTGTAAAAAAGATTGTAAGATTTATTTTATAACTGGTGCTGATGCTGTTGAAGAAATATTGACTTGGAAAAATCCAAAGGAGCTTTTGGAACTTTGTGAATTTGTTGCTTGTACAAGACCAGGTTATGATAAAACTGGTTTACAAAAGAAAATAAATGAATTAAATGATAATTTTAAGGCAAGAATACATTTTCTTGAAATACCTGCTTTGTCCATATCTTCAACTGATATAAGAAACAGACTTATTGCTGGTAAGACTATAAAATATCTTGTTCCACAGGCTGTTGAACAGTATATTTATAAATTTGGTTTGTATACAGATGATAGCTCAAATACTCCTCAGGTAATGGAGATAAACAAGAAAATTCATAGCTTGCTTACACCAAAGCGTTTCAGACATACTCAAGGTGTAGCAGAAGAAGCACAGAAATTGGCTAAGTTATACGGAGAAGACGAATATAAGGCTTATATTGCGGGACTTCTTCATGATTGTGCAAAATGTTTTACACCTCATGAACAATTACAGCTTTGTGAGAAATATTCTGTAGAAATGGATCCTGTTCTCTATGAACAGCCAGCTCTTACCCATAGTTTTTTAGGAGCTAAGATGGCTGAAAGAGATTTTGGAATTACAGATGATGATATTTTAAATGCTATAAAGTATCATACTACAGGTAGAGCAGGAATGTCTTTGCTTGAAAAAATAGTATACATTGCTGATTGTATAGAGCCTAATAGAGAATACTATAGTGGACTTAAAGAAATAAGAGAATTATCCTATATTGATATAGATAAGGCTATGAAATTTGCATTAAAAAATACTTTGGAATATAATACAGCCAAAGGTCGAGTTATACATCCTCTAAGTTACGAGGCATTGTATGATTTCGAAGAGGAGGAATAAAATGACAGAAGAAAACAACAACATATTTGAAGCTGTTAAGGTTGCTTATAAGGCGTTAGAAGATAAATTTGCTATTGATATTAAGGTTCTTGATATTAAGAAAATATCAAGCGTTGCAGATTATTTTATTATTGCTAGTGCTTCAAATCCTAATCAATTAAGAGCTATGACTGATGAAGTTGATGAACAGCTTTATAAAGTAGGTTTTAGACTTAATCACTCTGAAGGTGTACAGAGTAAATCTTGGATATTACTTGATTTCGGAAATATTGTTGTTCATTTGTTTAATAAAGAAGATAGAGATTTTTATAATCTCGAAAGACTTTGGGGCGATGCAAAAATCGTTTCAGAAGATGATTTAAAGTAATATTAAATTCTTAGACTGCTGGTTTCAGCAGTCTTTTTTTGACCTAAATTATAAAATGATTAGAGAACAATTAAAGTACGGAAAAACCTATTGACCTTTTGATTTTTTAGGGTTATTATACGCTTACAAAATCAAAGGAGGTAGAAAATATGAAGAAAAAAATAATTTTGGCTGTTACAGTTATAGCTTGTATGGTATGTTCTATTGGTGCAACAAGTTGTACTTATGCTGAAGATACAAATTTAGAATATTCTTATTCAATAGATAATAGTAAAACAATTTCTCTTAAAGGAAGTACAGCACAGTCTAATAGTGCTAATGTTGATGTAAAAAATTCAACAATTACAATTAAGTCTGCAGGTACTTATAGGATTACAGGTACACTTAATAACGGACAAATAATTGTAAATGCAGGTAAGGATGATACAGTAACTCTTATATTAGATAATGCAAATATAAATTGTTCAACATCAGCTCCAATTTATTCAAAACAATCAGGAACTACAGTTGTATATTTGGCAGATAAGTCAACAAATACATTAACAGATACAGCAACAAATGTTGAAAAGGAAAATTCAGCTATTTACGCTCAAGATAATCTTGTAATTGCTGGTACAGGTTCACTTAAAATTACAGCAAATGAAAATGATGGTATTAAATCAAAGGATGATTTAGTGATAGAAAATGGTACTATAAATATTACTTCAGACAACGATGGTATACAGGGTAAAGATTCTTTAACAGTAAAAGATGGTAAAATAACTATTACAAGTGGAGCAGATGGTATCAAATCAAATAATGATAAAAGTGAAGAAAAAGGTTATATATTGATTGATGGAGGTGCATTTAATATTACATCAGGAGAAGATGCTATTCAAGCTGAAACAAATTTAACAATAAATGAAGGAGATTTTACTGTTATTTCTGGTGGAGGTAATGAAAAATCTACAAAGACACATAATGAAGGTTTTGGAGGTGGCCCAAGACCTGATGGTGATAAGGGAGAGGGTATGACGCCTCCTGATGATAACGGAGAAATACCTGAACCACCGAAAATGGAAAATGGTCAGTTGCCAAAAATGCCTGAGAATAATAATACCGAGAAAAAGAATGATAATGAGAAAAAAGAAGAAAACAGCGAAACAACATCTGAAGAAGAAAGTGTAAGTACAAAAGGACTTAAAGCAGGTGGAAATTTAACAATTACTTCTGGCACTTTTAATTTAGATTGTGCAGACGATACATTACATGCTGGTGGAGTTATAAAAATAAGTGACGGTAAAATTACTGCTTTATCCGGAGATGACGGAATACACTCAGACACAGAGCTTACAATTACAGGCGGAACTATAGATATACAAAAGAGTTATGAAGGGCTTGAAGGTGTTAATATAAATATTGAGGGTGGAGATATTAGTGTAGTAGCATCAGATGACGGCATAAATGTAAATGATAGTAACGGTTTACTTAATATTACAGGTGGTACAACATATGTAAATGCTAGAGGAGATGGCCTTGATTCTAATGGTAGTATTACTATGACAGGTGGTACTGTTTTAGTAGATGGACCTACAAGTAATGGAGATGGTGCTTTAGATTATGACCATACAGCAACAATTACAGGTGGTACACTTGTTGCTGCAGGTAGTTCTGGTATGGTTCAGGCGATAACAGCAAATGATAATAAGTCAACTCTTAATTTATATTTTACTGAAATTCAAAAAGCAAATACATTGATTAGTATAACAGATGAGAGTGGTAAATTAATTTGTGCGTATAAACCTACAAAAGATTTTCAAAATATAGTTATTTCAAATAGCAATATCTTAAAAAATAAAAAATTTACTGTTTCTGTAGGTGGAACAATAGCAGGAGAATGTGCAAACGGTTATTATAGTTCTGGCACAATAACAGGTGCTGAAAAACTTTGTACTTTTACTCCTACATCAAATATTACAAGTATTACTGATACTGGAGAGGTAAGGGCTGAAAGAGGTACTGATGGTGGATTTGGTGGACCCAGAGGAGAAAATAGAGAAAATAATAGTGGAATGAAAAACAAAGAGGCTAAAGAAAATTCTACCGAAACAACTACAAATCAGACAAAATAATGAGTCTTATTGAAAAATAACTTAAATTTGAAATTTTTTCTAAAAAGGGCTTGCAATATATATTGGTGTATGGTATTATAATAGTGTCTGTATCCGGTATTCAGAATTTGGCTTATCCGAACCTTTTCTTAATATCAGGAGTTAATTATATTTTATATGGAGGATTTTAAAATGGACAAGAAAGAAATTATTGCAAAGTTTGGTAGAAACCCTGAAGATACTGGTTCTCCAGAAGTACAGGTTGCTCTTTTAACAGCAAGAATTAACCACTTAACTGAACACTTAAAGGAACACAAGAAGGATCACCATTCAAGAAGAGGTCTTCTTATGATGGTAGGTCAGAGAAAGGGTCTTTTAAACTACATCAAGGCTAAGGACATCGTTAAGTATCGTGAACTTATTGCAGCTTTAGGTTTAAGAAAGTAATTTCTATTTTCCTAGCTTCGCATAGCTTTAAGTTTTATTGACGAAGTTTTGGGGCGTAGGAAAACTACGCCCCCTTTTTTATGAAAAAATGAAAATTATTATATTGTGGTTTCGGCAGGAAAAGCGATATTTTTAGTTTAAAAATTTATTTAAGACATTGAATGAATTTTTAAGCTAAAAATTGCATCCTGCCTTAACATATAAATATATTTTTAAGGAGGATATTTTATGAGCAAAGTTTATAAAATGGATTTAGCCGGCAGAGAATTATCTGTAGAAATAGGCAAGGTTGCTGAACTTGCCAACGGCGAATGTATTGTAAGATACGGCGATACAGTTGTACTTGTTACAGCTACAGCATCAGAAAAACCAAGAGCAGGTATTGACTTCTTCCCTCTTTCAATTGATTATGAAGAAAAGATGTATTCTGTAGGTAAAATTCCTGGTGGTTTCAATAAGAGAGAAGGTAGACCTTCAGAAAAGGCTATTTTAACAGCTAGAGTTATTGATAGACCTATTAGACCACTTTTCCCTAAAGATTATAGAAATGATGTTTCTATCAATGCTATGGTACTTTGTGTAGAACAGGATAATCAGCCAGAAATTTGTGCTATGTTAGGTTCATCTATTGCACTTTCAATTTCTGATATTCCTTTCTATGGCCCAACAGCATCAGTTTCTGTTGGTATGATTGATGGCGAATATATTATTAACCCTACAGTAGAACAGAGAGAAAAGAGCCAAATGGCATTAACTGTTTCTTCTACTAAGGACAAGGTTATGATGATTGAAGCAGGTGCTAATGAAGTAACTGATGAAGAAATGTACAACGCTATTATGTTTGGTCATCAGCAGAATGTAGAAATCTGTAAGTTTATTGATAAGATTGTTGAAGAAAATGGTAAGCCAAAGCATTCTTATGAAGAACATGTTGTAGACCACGACTTGTACGAAGCTATTAAGGCACATATTACAGATGCAAGAATGGAAGAAACTGTATTTACTGACTTAAAGCAGGTTAGAGATGAAAGAATTTCAGAAATTACTGCTGAAATTTTTGATTTACTCTTCGAAAAGTTTGGTAATGACGATGAAGAACAGTTCCAGGCTGATATAGACGAAGCTATTTATAAATATGAAAAAGAAACTGTTAGACGAATGATTCTTAGAAATCATAAGCGTCCAGATGGTAGACAGTTAAATGAAATCAGACCACTTTCTGCAGAAGTTGATATCCTTCCAAGAACTCATGGTTCAGCTCTTTTCAAGAGAGGTCAGACTCAGGTATTAACTGTAACTACTATTGGTTCAATTGCTGAAGCTCAGAAGATTGATGGTCTTGATGCAAATGAAACAACTAAGAGATATATGCACCACTATAACTTCCCAGGTTTCTCTGTAGGTGAAGCTAAGCCAAGCAGAAGCCCTGGTAGACGAGAAATTGGTCATGGTGCACTTGCTGAAAGAGCTTTAAGACCGGTTATTCCTTCAGAAGAAGAATTCCCATATTCACTTCGTCTTGTGTCTGAAGTATTAAGTTCTAATGGTTCTACATCTCAGGCTAGTGTTTGTGGTTCTACACTTTCACTTATGGCTGCAGGTGTTCCTATTAAGAGACCTGTTGCAGGTATCTCTTGTGGTCTTGTTACTGGCGATACTGATGATGATTTCATTCTTCTTACAGATATTCAGGGTCTTGAAGATTTCTTCGGAGATATGGACTTTAAGGTAGCTGGTACTGAAAAGGGTATTACAGCTATTCAGATGGATATGAAGATTCAAGGTCTTACACCAGAAATTATTAAGGGTGCTATTGAGAATACTCATAAGGCTAGAACATATATTCTTAACGAAGTAATGCTTAAAGCTATTGCTGAACCTAGAAAACAGCTTTCAGAATATGCTCCAAAAATTGAATTTGTTCAGATTAACCCAGACAAGATGGCAGAAGTTATTGGCTCTAAGGGTAAGGTTATTAACAGAATTCTTGAAGAATCTGGTGTAGACAAGATTGATACAGAAGATGGCGGTAAGATTTATGTATCTTCTCCAAATGCAGATGCAATAGCTAAGGCTGTAAGCATGATTAAGTGTATTGCTGAAGACCCAGAAGTTGGACAGATTTACACAGGTACTGTTACAAGAATTATGCAGTTCGGTGCTTTTGTTGAAATTGCTCCAGAAAAAGAAGGTCTTGTTCATATCTCTAAACTTGCAAAGGAAAGAGTTGCAAAGGTTGAAGATGTTGTTAAGGAAGGCGATGTTGTTAAGGTTAAGGTTATCGAAATTGATGACAAGGGTAGAATTAACCTTTCAATTAAAGATTGTCTTGAATAATAAATAAAAATTTTAATGAAAAAGTCGGCTTAGCCGGCTTTTTTATTATGTAAGAAATGGTCGGATATACTGAATATGTATAATTTTAACAATAAAAATCATAAAAATAGTTTTTAAATATTCTACAAAAGCGGTATATCTGTATAAAAATTATATTTTGATTTGAAAAATTTGAAAAAATGTACTGTTAAATTAATATTTTTATTAAAAAAGTTGTTTAAATTGCTTAAAAATATTAAAAAATACATTGCAATTAAGTTAATATTATGGTATAATTTTCTTACAAAAATTGATAAGTAGGGTTTAAGTTGACTTAAACATTTGTTTTCGTTGGTAAAAATGACAATAAACAATATGTGTTGTATGTTTGTTTTGTCAGGTGTGATACGGCTTATATATAATGTGTGTTGTATATTTGTGATGAAAATAATTGTTATGTAATTAAATCATACAAATTTATAAATTTTATTATTTAAGGAGGATTTCCATGAAAAAGAACTTATTTAAGCGTGCTATGGCTATGGGCTTGTCTGTTCTTATGGTTTCCGGTTTATCAGGTTGTAATGGCTCAGAAGGTAAGGACTTTACACTTGAAGGTGGCGACCCTAATGACTTACCTCAGCAGATTTCAATGATGGCTGATACAGTTGTTTTACCAGAAAATGGTTTGTCTAATTTCTGTGACGAATTTAAAAAGCAAACCGGAATTGGCTTGTCTGTTGAAAAACCAGACCATGCAAAGTATTATGAAAAGGTTACACTTGCATTCGCTAGTGAAGAACCGGCTGACCTTATTGAAATGGGCTCTACATATTATCCAGAACTTGCAAACTCAGGTGCGTTGTGGGATATGACAGATGCGTGGAACAACTCAACTTCTAATTGTAAGAAGATTATTGATGAACAGTATGTTGATGCATTAAAGATTAATGGTCAGCTTTATGGTTTCCCAATGTCAGCTGGTAACGGTACAGTTACATATGTAAGAGAAGATTGGTTAAAAGAAGCTGGTCTTGATGCTCCAAAGAATTATGATGAATTTATTAATATGTTAAGAGCATTTAAGAAGAGAGGTAATGGTACTATTCCAATTACTGCAGCTGGTCTTCTTAACACAGAAACACCATATGACCTTTATCTTAGAGAATTTTATCAAGATGCAAATCCAGATTTCTATAAAGATGAAACAACTGGTAAGTATGTTGATGGTTTCTCTCAGCCTGAAATGAGAGAGGCTGTACAGAGATTAAGAGATGTGTATCAAGAAGGTCTTTTAGATGCAGAAGTTGTCACAAATAAAACTTCTACTTGTAGAGATAAGCTTGGCTCAGGTCTTGTTGGGGCATTTAATTATTGGGCTGGTAAGTGGGGTATGAAACTTGATAAATCACTTAGTGGTCAGGGTAATATGAAGGCTATTCCAGCTATTGAAGAAACTGGTGGCTACACAGAGCGTGTTCCTACAGCACTTGCTATGTCAATATATGCTCCTAATAAGGCTGCTATTTTTGAACATGTTATTATGTATTCTCATGACGGTGGCGAAGGTCAGATGTTGTTTACACATGGTGTAAAGGATGTTCATTATACTGTTGATGAAAATGGCAACTATAAGGTTAAGAAACAGATGTCTGACCCTAAATCAGATTTTGAAAAGGCTTTGTATGATGCTGAACTTTCAATTACAAAGTGGGATGACCCATTCAAGTTTGATTCAAGAATTACAGACTCTATTAATACATACAGAGAAAAACGCCAGTTTGCTACAGTTCCTAAGGTAACAGATACAATTTCTGAAAACTTAGCTGACCTTAATGTAGTTAAAAATGTGGTTGTTGCTAATGCAGTAACAGGCAAGACTTCTATTGATGAGGCTTTCAAGTATTACGAAGAAAAGGGTGGCTACTATGTAAATGCCATACTTGAAGACTTAAATAGTGAGGAAAATTTAGCTGAAGAGGCTAAGGCTCAAGAAGCTGCAGATGCAGTAGAAAATAAATCTACTCAGGGTAATTAACACTAATTTAACGAAAGGATGGTTTTAGATGGCAAAAGTTAATCAAAAAGATACTATTGATTATGATAGTATTGTTGTAAGAGAGCCTAGTGTTTTTGAAAGAATGTGGCAATATAGATATTTCTATCTTATGTTCATTCCTGTTGCATTAGTCTTGTTCATATTCTTCTATTGGCCAATGCTTGGTGTTAGATATGCTTTCTCTACATACAAATTAAAGCAGATTACACTTCGCTTAGGACCTGATTATTCTACAGGTTTAGGAAATTTTAAAAGACTTTTTGGAGCTGACCCATTTATTGGAGCTCTCAGAAATACACTTGTATTAAGTATTGTAAACTTGATTTTAGCTACAGTTCTTACTGTTGTTATTGCACTTTTACTTAATGAACTTCAACACCAATGTAGTAAGAAGATTGTACAAACTGTACTTTATCTTCCTCATTTCCTTTCTTGGGTAGTTGCTGCTTCTATCTTTATGTTGATTTTATCAGCAGGTACTGATGCAACTGGTCAGGATACAGCAAATATGGGTTTCATTAATGCACTTTTATGTAAAGTTGGTATATTAGATAAACCTATTGACTTCCTTACTGAAAGTAAGTGTTGGAGAGCTGTATGGTACATTATGAACCGTTGGAAAGAAACAGGTTGGGGTACGATTATTTATTTAGCTGCCTTATCTGGTATTTCTCCAGACCTTTACGAGGCTGCTGAAATTGATGGTGCAAATAGATTACAGCAGATTTGGAATATTACAATTCCTGCTATTATGAATACAATTCTTGTTGTATTTATACTTAACCTTGCAAAGGTAATGAATGTATTCGAGTCAGTTTTTGTACTTTATAACTCTCTTGTTTACGATGTATCTGATGTTATTCAGACTTATACATATCGTGTTGGTATTGTTGGTAATGACTATGGTTATTCAACAGCAATCGGTTTGTTTAAATCTGTAATTTCTCTTATCCTTGTTACTGCGTCTGATATTATCAGTAAAAAGGTTAGAGGTTACGGTATCGTATAGGAAGGAGCGCGAAACTTAAATGACAAAGAAATTTAACTTGTTCAAAAAAGAATATGCGGCTCGTTCTTGGTTCGTAGTATTCAATTCATTATTTTTTATTTTATTAATGGTTTGTATGATTGTTCCAATTTGGAAAATCTTTTCAGATTCTTTGGTAAATGAAACAGTTTACGGTTTAAAATTGTGGCCATCAGAATTTAATCTCATTGGTTATAAGAGAATTGTCACAGACCCTAACTTGAGTCGACCATTCCTTATTTCAATTTATACAACTGTTGTAACAACTTTCTTAGGCTTATTAATTTCTACTTTGGGTGCATATGTACTTATTCAAAAGAATATGCCAGGTGTTAAGCTTTTCAGTTATTTATTGCTTTTCACTATGATATTTAATGGTGGTCTTATTCCAACATTCTTGGTAATGAAGAAAATTGGTCTTTTAGACTCTCTTTGGTCAGTAATGTTACCTATGAGTATGAATGTATACAATCTTGTACTTATGAGAAGTTTCTTTGAACAGTTGCCTGTTTCATTGTTTGAAGCTGCTGAAATAGATGGATGTACGCCGATGGGTATATTTGTGAAGATTGTTCTTCCTCTTTCAAAGGCTGCCCTTGCATCAATCGGTTTGTTCTTTGCAGTTGCTGCATGGAGTGAATACTTCCATTATGTAATTTATATTAAGTCTACTGAAAAGTATAACTTCCAGTATAAACTTAGAGATTTGTTTTCAGATAAGGTAGAAACTGGTGCAGAAGGCGAAAGTATTAATGTAAATACTTTAAAGAGTGCTGCCGTTATAGTTTCTATTGTACCATTTATGTTTATTTATCCATTCTGCCAGAAATACTTTATGACTGGTGTTACAATGGGTGCGGTAAAAGAATAAAATGTTTTTACACCTTGACTTCTTGGCTTAATGCTGAGAGGTTGAGGTGTTTTATTTTTCTTAATAAAAACAATTATCATCTATATTGACAAAGCATTTTTATGTGTGTAAAATCAATTATATATAGTGGAAATGTTAGGAGGAGCGTAAATATGATTAAAGAAATCTTAGAATATAATAAGCAGTTCGTAGAAGAAAAGAAATATGAAAAATACAAGACAAGTAAATATCCTGATAAGAAAATTGCTATTTTGTCCTGTATGGATACTAGACTTACAGAGCTTTTGCCAGCAGCACTTGGTATAAAAAATGGAGATGTTAAAATTATAAAAAACGCCGGAGGCGTTGTATCTCACGCTTTTGGTAGTGTTGTAAGAAGTTTATTGGTTGCAATTTTTGAATTAGGCGTAGAAGAAATTATGGTTATCGGACATACAGATTGTGGAGTTCAACATATTAATAGTGATATGATGATTGAACATATGATAAATAGAGGTGTGTCAGAGGAAAACATAGATATTATGAAATACTGTGGCATAGATTTTGAAAAGTGGCTTGAAGGTTTTGATGATGTAGATACTTCTGTTCACGAAACCGTTAAATTTTTAAAAGAACATCCTCTTATACCAAAGGATGTTAGAATTGCTGGTTATGTTATGGATTCAGTTACTGGTAAATTAAATCCAATAGAGGGATAAAAATGAGTTTAAATGAAAAAGATTTTGTTGTTCTAGGTAAAAATCCTGTTACGGATATGGTTGTAGATGGTAATGTGATAACACTTTTTAATATTTTAGGATATAGAAGTGGCTATGTGTCTTTTGTAAAAGAAGATAATTTTAGAACTTCAAGAGGTATTACTTATCCGGCTAATGAAAATAAAGTTAAAAATTTATATGGGGAAACTGAAGAAAAAGAAGTAAATTACCTTTCAGATAGGCTATATTTAAGTGGTTTAAAGCAAAACATTGATGTATCAGGTATAACAAAAGCTAATAAATGTTTGAATTATACTTTTAATAATTATGGATTATGTTTTTATTTTGATAAAGGTGGACAAATGGTTTTTCTTGCCTATTATAAAAATTATAATGAAATTCATATTAAGTAAGTGGTGGTACAATGGCTATATGGAACCCTTGGCATGGCTGTAAAAAAATAAGTTCTGGATGCGAAAACTGCTATGTATATCGTAGAGACATGCAATTTGGTAAAGATAGTAGTATTGTAACTAAAACTTTAGACTTTAACTTACCTGTAAAAAAGAATAGAAATGGCGAATATAAATTACAAAGCAAAAATGAACCAATATATACCTGTATGACTTCTGATTTTTTTATTGAAGATGCAGACCAATGGAGAGATGAAGTTTGGAATTTTATAAAAATTCGTTCTGATTTAAGTTTTGTTATAATAACCAAGAGAATACATAGATTTTTGGAGTGTATACCTAAAGATTGGAATAGTGGCTATAATAATGTTACTATATATTGTACTTGTGAAAATCAAAAAATGGCAGATTATAGATTACCAATTTTTATTGATTTACCAATAAAACATAAGGCGATAATACATGAACCAATGCTAGAAAATATTAATATTGAAGAATTTCTTCAAGCAGGCAATATAGAACAAGTGATTTGTGGTGGAGAATCTGGAGAAAATGCTAGGATATGCAATTATGATTGGATTTTAAACACAAGAAAACAATGTATTAGGCATAATATTAATTTTTATTTTAAACAAACAGGAGCTAAATTTATAAAAGATAATAAACTTTATAATATTGAGCGAAAATTTCAAATTTCACAGGCTAAAAAAGCAGATATAGATTATATTAAAATTTCTTCCAATCAGCAATTATTTGATAGACTACAAAAATCTAAATTTAGAAGTAGTTTTTATCTAAAGGAAAAAGATAAACAGTATGTACTTGATAAAGGAATGGATACTATCCGAAAACATACGGAAGATTTTATTGCTGAAAGATTAGCTCCCGCTTATATAGAAAATGATGGAAAACAAACTCCTATGAAAGGTCATCCATCATTTATTGCTCAGCACGCTACAGCTTCTTGTTGTAGAGGATGTTTAAGAAAATGGCACGATATACCGCAGGGAGTAGAATTATCAAAAGAACAGCAAAGGTATATAGTAAATGTTATTATGGAGTGGATAGCAAAACAAATGGATTGAATTGCTGAAATAAATTGACATAGTTTCAAAACTAATATATAATCCAATAGTATGTCTACTGAATAGCTATGATAACATAGGAGGAAATATATGAAGACTATAGAAGTAATAGATTTGGAAAAATTAGATAGTTCAGCAATTACTGTTGTTGATGTCCGTTCATCAGAAGACTATAGTAAAGGTACTTTTAACAATGCTATATCTATTCCTAAAAGTGATTTTTATAACAATGTTTCAAATATAGAAAAAAATAAGCCAGTTTATGTTCTTTGCTATACTGGAGATAATAGTGTCGAAATTGTAGATTATCTCAATGAAAATGGATATGATGCTTACAATATTGTTGGTGGTTATAGAGCATATTTAAGATTGTATCTTGAAAGGTCATTGGCTGAAGATAATGATACAGAAAAAATTACAAAGGAAATAGAAAGAAGCATAATTAAGAAATTTAGAAAGCCTATTTGGAGCAAATTTATAAAGGCATTAAAAGAATATCAGCTTATAAATGAAGGAGATAAAGTTGCAGTCTGTATTTCTGGTGGAAAGGATTCCATGCTTTTGGCTAAGCTTATACAGGAATTACAGAAACATGGTAATGTAAAATTTGATGCTGTATTCCTATGTATGAATCCTGGATATAATGCTGATAATTGGAAAATAATACAGGAAAATACTAAGTTATTAGGTATTCCACTTACAGTATTTGAAAGTAATATATTTGATACTGTTGCAGTAATAGATAAAAATCCATGCTACCTTTGTGCGAGAATGAGAAGGGGATACTTGTATTCTCATGCAAAAGAATTAGGCTGTAATAAAATTGCATTAGGTCATCACTTTGATGATGTAATAGAAACTATATTAATGGGTATGTTATATAGCGGTAAAATTGAAACAATGATGCCTAAACTTCATAGCCAAAATTTTGATGGTATGGAGCTTATACGCCCATTATACATGGTTAAGGAAGAGGATATAAAGGCTTGGAGAGATTATAATAAACTTCATTTTATACAATGTGCTTGTAGATTTACAGAAAATTGTGCAACTTGTGGTGGCGGCAGAGGCTCTAAGAGAGATGAAATGAAAGAGTTGGTTGCTGAGTTTAGAAAAAATTCCGGTACTTTAATAGAGGGGAATATATTCAAGAGTGTACATGATATTAATTTGCACAGAGTTATAGGCTATCACAAAAATGGAGATAGATATAATTTCTTAGATGATTATGACGAAAATTAAATAGTGTTTTTATGTAATCGGATAGGTGTTTTTAACCTATCCGATTTTTATATGTGAAAAAATTTAGAAAAAATTCATATATATGCCTATTGACGAATTTTGCCAATACGATTATACTAATTCATATAATATATATATGAATTAGAGGAAATATATGAAATGTTCTGTTTTTCTATGATTATCTTATATTATACAAATAATATATAGCTGTTTAATAAGTGATTTGGATATTAAAAGTTTTTAATTATATATATATTAATTGTATTGAGAAAATTGTTTTATTTACAGTAATTTTTACATGAAATGAAAAAAATCATATAAAACCAAAAAATTTCATATTGACAAGTCAAATTTTGTGTGATAACATTTCCATATAAATCCTATTGATAAAGTATGAATAGAGGTGATTATGTTGCAGAGCATAACAAACGATAATTTTGAAAGTGAAGTTTTAAATTCAAACATACCTGTTTTATTAGAGTTTTATTCTGATAGCTGTATTCCTTGCAAGAGAATGTCTCCAATTCTTGCAGAACTAGAAGAAGAACATACAGATATTAAAGTAAGCAAATTAAACATTAAATTTGGAGCAGATACAGCTCGTAAATATAATGTAATGTCTTCTCCTACAATAGTATTTTTTAAAGACGGGGAAGAAGTAAATAGAATAAAAGGCGTTGCTAAAAAAGCTGACCTTGAAGCAATAATAAAGGAGATTGTATAATGATAATTTTACCAAAAAGTTTTTATGATGTGATTTTAGATACAGCAAAAAAGGGCAGACCGGAAGAAATATGTGGTCTTATTGGTGGAATAAAAAATGGCAATGAAAGAGAAGTAAAAGAAATTTATGTTCTTGAGAATATCGACCATTCAAATGAACATTTTACAATGAATCCAAAGGACCAGCTTGATGCAGTAAAGGATATGAGAGCAAAAGGACTTGTGCCTTTAGGAAATTTCCATTCACATCCAGAAAGTCCTTCAAGACCATCAGAGGAAGATAAAAGACTTGCTTATGATAAAGAAGCTAGTTATATGATTATTTCTCTTATGGATATTGAAAATCCTGTTTTGAAGTCATTTAGAATCGTAGATAATGTAAGTACAGAAGAAGAAATTAAGTATATATAGGAGGAACTTTTATGGCAGTAGATTATAGCACCTTAAAAAAAGGTGGTTTTATGCGTCAGAAACAAAAGAACTGTTTTTCTTTAAGATTAAAATCTGTTGGTGGTCACTTAGATGCAAAACAGCTTGCAACAATTGCAGAGGTTTCTGAGAAATATGGCGATGGATATGTTCATCTTACATCAAGACAGGGCGTTGAAATTCCTTTTATAAAACTTGATGATATTGATGAAGTTAAAGCTGCTCTTGCAGAGGGTAACTGTGAACCTGGTGTATGTGGAGCTAGAGTAAGAACAGTTACAGCATGTCAAGGTAATGCAATCTGTCCTAGTGGTTGTATTGATACATACTCTCTTGCAAATGAAATTAGTGATAGATTTTTTGCTATGGAATTACCACACAAGTTTAAGTTTGGTCTTACAGGTTGTCAGAATAACTGCCTTAAAGCCGAAGAAAATGATATAGGTATTAAGGGTGGTATCAAACCTGATTGGGTTGAAGATAAATGCATTAAATGTGGTGTCTGTGAAAATATTTGCCGTACAAAGGCAATCAAGTTTGAAGATGATAAACTTGTAATTGATGATAGTAAATGTAATTACTGTGGCCGTTGTACAAAAGCCTGTCCAGTCGATTCTTGGGTGAATCATTCAGGTTATATCGTATCTTTTGGCGGACTTTTTGGTAACAGAATACATAAAGGCGAAGAAATTATTCCAATTATCTATGACAAGGAAACATTGTTCAGAGTAATTGATGCAGCAGTTGGTTTCTTTAAGGAACACGCAAACGCTGGAGAAAGATTTAGATTTACTATTGAAAGAATTGGCGAAGATAAGTTTAGAAAAGTAATTGAGGAGGCATATAATGGCTGATATAAAGATTGATGGATATGTTGATATTACTGATGTTGTTTGCCCTGTAACTTTTGTTAAGGCAAAGGTTGCTATAGAAGAATTAGAGGTTGGACAGGTTCTTTCAGTTCATATGAATGATGGAGAACCAGTTCAGAATGTACCTCGTTCTATGAAGGAAGAAGGACATAAGGTATTAAAATTAAATAAAAATGACGATGGAACATTTGATTTAATCGTTGAGAAAGGTGAGGAATAATAAGATGAAATTAACAGTAAGTGGACAGACAAAGGAATATAAGGAAGGTTTAACAGTTGCAGAATTAGTTGTACTTGAAAATGTAGAAACTCCAGAATATGCAACAGCAGCAGTAAATGATGACCTTCATAGTGCTAGAGATTTTGAAAATATTGTATTAAAAGACGGCGATGTAGTAGAATTTCTTTATTTCATGGGAGGCGGATGCAGATAATGGCTTTTACTAATGAACAAATAGAAAGATATTCTCGCCATATCATTCTTAAAGAAGTTGGCGTAAAGGGACAGAAGAAATTATTAGATAGCAAAGTCCTTATTATTGGTGCTGGTGGTCTTGGTGCTCCAGCAGCTATGTACCTTGCAGCAGCAGGTGTAGGTACAATCGGTATTGCTGATGCTGATGAAGTAGATTTATCAAATTTACAGCGTCAGATTATACATGCAACTAAAGATGTGGGTAAGGCTAAAGTCCTTTCTGCAAAGGAAACAATGGAAGCTATGAATCCAGATGTTAAGATTAATACATATCGTACTTTTGTAAGTGCAGATAATATTATGGACCTTATCAAGGATTATGATTTCATTATTGATGGTACAGATAACTTCCCAGCAAAATTCTTAATTAATGATGCCTGTGTAATGGCTAAAAAGCCATTTTCTCATGCTGGCATTATAAGATTTCAGGGTCAGCTTATGACTTATGTACCTGGGGAAGGTCCTTGCTACAGATGTGTATTCAAAAATCCACCTCCAAAGGATGCAGTACCTACTTGCAAGCAGGCAGGTGTAATTGGTGCTATGGGTGGTGTAATCGGTAGTTTACAGGCTATGGAAGCTATTAAGTACATTATCGGTGTAGGAGAATTACTTACAGGCTATTTACTTACATACGATGCACTTAAAATGGAATTCAGAAAGATTAAGTTACCAGAACATGTAAAAGATTGTCCAATTTGTGGCGATAACCCTACTATTCATGAACTTATTGATTATGAACAGGTAGAATGTGACGGTGTTTTATAAGGAGTGATATTAAATTGAAGTATGATACATCCTTATTACATGGAAATTTTAAAGGAGATGCAGGCACAGGTGCAACACTTGTGCCTGTGTATCAATCAAGTGCTTTTGGACAAGAAACAGCAGAACAGATAGAAAAGATTTTCCATAATAAGGCTGCTGGATTTGCTTATACAAGAATAAGTAATCCAACAACAGCTTCTTTTGAAAATAGAATAACATATCTTGAGGGTGGTATTGCATCAGTTGCAGTATCTTCTGGTATGGCGGCTATTTCAGCTACATTTTTAAATATACTTTCTAGTGGGGATGAAATTATATCTAAAAATTCTATTTTCGGTGGAACACTTGATTTGTTCAAGGATTTTGAAAATCTTGGCATAAAAATTCATCTTATAGATGAAATAACAGAAGATGAGATGAAGAAATATGTTAATGAAAATACAAAGGCTGTTTTTGCTGAAACTATTGGCAATCCAAAACTTGATGTAACTGATGTAAAGAAAGCATCAGAAATAGTTCATAGCTTTGGTTTACCTTTTATTTTGGATAATACAACAGCTACAACATACTTAGTAAAGGGTATAGACTTAGGTGCTGATATAATTATTAATTCTGCGTCAAAGTACATTAACGGAAATAGCAACTCTATAAGTGGTGTTATTACTGATAGTGGTAACTTCAAATGGACAGTTGAAAAATACCCTATTATGAAAGATTATGTTAAGTTTGGTAAGTTTGCTTTTTCTGCAAAATTGAAGAACGATACATTTAGAAATTTAGGCTGTTGTGTCAGTCCTATGAATTCTTACTATAACTCTCTTGGACTTGAAACTTTAAGTTTGAGAATGGAAAGACATTGTAGTAATGCACTTGCATTGGCAGAAAGTCTTGAAGGTTTAGACGGTGTGAGAGAAGTGGTCTATCCAATGTTAAAATCAAGCCATTATTACGATATTGCAAATAGCCAGTTTAATGGTAAGGGTGGTGGTATTTTAACTTTAAGATTATTTACAAAGGAAAGAGCCTTTGCTTTTATTAATCAGTTAAAATATGCCATAAATATAACAAATATTGGAGATACTAAAACTCTTGTTATACATCCATCTTCTACAATTTACGCACACAGTAATGAAGAAGAACAGATTAAAGCAGGCGTTTATGATGACCTTATAAGAGTAAGTGTTGGTATCGAGGATATTGAAGATTTGAAACAAGATTTCAAAGACGCACTTGATTATGTAAACAAAAACTATAATTATTAATTTAAGGAGGCAGCCTATTATGTATGATTGTCTAATCATTGGTGGAGGCTTAGCGGGTCTTACGGCTGCCATTTATACTGCAAGAGCAGGCCTTTCCACTGCTGTAATAGAGGGGGAACAATGTGGAGGTCAAGCAGTAATGGCAGACCTAGTTGAAAATTACCCTGGTTTTGTAGGCAGTGGATATGAGCTTGCTGAAAAGACTGAACAACAGGCTGAAAATGTCGGTGTTGAAATAATATATGACGAAATTGAGTCTGTGGATTTTAAAGGAAAAGTAAAGAAAGCTATGGGCTTTGAAAACAGTTACGAGGGAAAATTTGTAATTGTAGCAACAGGTGCAAAGCACAAGAGAGCAGGTTTTCAAGGGGAAGAAGACTTTACTGGTGCTGGTGTATCCTATTGTGCAGTATGTGACGGTGCTTTTTTTACTGATATGGAAGTTGCTGTAATAGGTGGGGCTAATACAGCAGTAAGTGAAGCAATTTATTTATCCAATATTTGTAAAAAAGTTTATTTAATTTATAGAAAAGGCAGGTTGAGAGCTGATAGCACACTTGTAGAAAGATTAAATAAAAAAGAAAATATTGAAGTATTGTATAATACAATACCAGTTAAAGTAGATGGAGAAAATAGTGTTGAGAAACTTATTACAGATAAAGGGGAATTATCTGTGAAAGGTGTATTTGTGGCTGTAGGATTTAGTCCGTCAACCTCTATTTTTAAAGATGTGTTGGAACTTGATGAATATGGATATATAAAAACAGATAGTGATTTGGCTACTAATGTTGGTGGAGTTTTTGCAGTTGGGGACTGTAGAACAAAGCAATTAAGACAGATGATTACTGCTGCATCAGATGGTGCAAATGCAGGAACAGTAGTTGCAAAATTGGCAGAAAGGTGGTAAAATAATGAGACTGTCTAAAAAAACAATTTATGCAATTATATTAATGCTTTCTATTGTAAAATGGGAAGAAAGTGAAGTTATAACAATTAAAAAAGTTGCAGAAAGGGAAAATCTTTCTGTTAAATATCTTGAACAGGTTGTTAGTGTATTGTGTAAGTCTGGTTTTGTAAAGAGTCAGAGAGGTGCAAAGGGTGGATATAGACTTTCTAAAGCACCAGAACAATATACAGTAGGTAGTATTGTAAGAGCTATGGAAGGTGTAGTTACACCAGAAAGTATAGAAGAACCAGAACCAATTAATGGATTCTTAAAAGGTTTATGTACAACAGTAAATAAATACATGGATAGTGTTACAATTGTCGACCTTATTGAAGAAGAAAAAATTAGCAATAACATATTTGATTATTGTATTTAAGAGATGCTTAATTAATTGAAAGGAGGAAGATTATTGTATAAGACATTATTGGTTTTTGACAATTATGACCTCCTTGAGGAAATTAAAAAGTTAAGTATATGGGGAGATTCCTCTGAATTTGAAATTACAGATGTAGTAAGCGACGGTGTGTCTGCTTATAGAAAAATAAGAGAAAACCGTTATGACCTTGTTATTACAGAAATAAGAATAATGGGTATTGACGGATTACAACTTTTACGAAATGTAAAAAAAGAGGGGATATGTTCTCATATAGTATTATGTAGTGAATTTGAAGATTTTAATTATGCTCGTCAAGGTATAATTTTGGGTGCATATGATTATTTTGTTAAACCTTTTGATGAAACATTGTTCTTTTCTATGTTTAATAGAATAAAGAACGAAACATTTGGTGGAGAAGCAACTGGCATCTATTATGCAGAAGAGGTAATGAATTACTTCGAAAGACGAGATACTGGTATTTATGACTATATTTCAAATATGATAGAAGAAGTTTATAATACTGGAGAAGATATTTTGAAAGCCGATAAAAAGGTTAGAAGTATATGTAAGGCTGTTATAGATGATGTGTTTAATCACAATGATTGGCTTGATTTGTATATAGTACAAGAGGATTTTTATAGCTTTGATGGTATAAATGAAAGAAATCAAAATTCCTATAAAAAACGCTATAAAGATATTATATGCAATCTTTTTGATGAATATTGCGAATTATTTCCTAATTGTAATAACTCTAAAATTTATGAGGTTATACAATATATATTAAATAATCCGGAAAATAATCTAAAACAAAAAGATATTGCAACTGAGCTTTACATAAATAGTTCTTATCTTAGTACAGTTTTTCCGGCTCAGACTGGTATAAGGTTCGTGGATTATCTTACAACTGTCAAGCTAAAAAGAGCGGTATGGCTTTTAAAAGAAACTAATATGAAAATAACAGATATAGCTGAAAGATTGGACTACAAAGATATAGGCTATTTCTCTCGTTTGTTTAAAAATAAATATAAATTGCCACCATCTGCCTATAGATTGTCTGATGGCGACGATTACCAAATATGATATATTGTTTAAAGACTGATGCTTTTATGGTTATCAGTCTTTTTTTGTGCTGGAAAACTATTGACAAAATATAATTTTATATTAAAAATTAGTACAAACATAAATTTATAAATGAAAGGAAGTTTTTATTATGAGAAGAAAAGATAGAGAGATTACAAGTTATGACAAAATGCTTGAAATAATGCAAAGCTGTGATTGTTGCAGAATAGGCTTAAAAGACGAAGATAGTGTATATATTTTGCCATTAAACTTTGGATATGAAGAGAAATCAGGAAAATTAACTTTATATTTCCATGGAGCGTCTGAGGGTAAAAAAATAGATTTAATAAAACAACAAAATACTGCAAGTTTTGAAATGGATACAAAACATCAGCTTGTTGAGGCTGATGTAGCTTGTAGTTATTCATATTTGTACCAAAGTATAATGGGTAAGGGAAAAATATCTTTAGTTGATGACCCTGAGGAAAAAATAAATGGTTTAGAATGTGTTATGTTGCACTACAGTAATAATAATACTTGGAAATTTAATGAAGAAGTATTAAAAAGAGTTGCTGTAATAAAAATTGAAGTGACAGAGTGGAGTTGTAAGGAGCATTAATTCTTTTATGTAAGAAGTAGGAATATATGCGGAAATGCAATTTTTATGATGTTAAATTGCAAAATTATACTTAATGAAATTCAATTGATTTTATAATTTTGTAATTATATACTAAAAAAATCTAAATTTAATTGTTTGTATATAGCATATTTAATAATTATAAATAAATGTTTGTGCAGGAACACAAACTTAAAAATGCAATTTTAATAAAATGGAAATGTAATGTTTGTATTAAATCACAATAAAATTTTATCCTATGTGCATTTGCACAAGAATTATAAAAATTTTGGTGTTGCAATTTAAAATTAAATGTTTTATAATGTACTCAACTTCAAAAAAGAAGTCATTTAGAAATAAAAAGGATTTGAATAAATTAGACGAGGAAGTCGATGTTTATAAAAACACGACTTCCTCTTTTTTATTATCTAAATGAAGAAAAGATTATAACAAAAGGAGCGGATTATTATGAAGAAATTTGTTTTGGCTATTACTTTAGTAATGAGTATGTTGATGACAGGTTGTGGTGGAGCTAGTCAATCAAGTAGCAGTGAAGCAACAACTGAGTCAACAGGTAGCGAGGCATCAGCATCTGGGGCAACAGGAGATGTAAGCGAAGCAACACAGAAAATTATTGACAAGGGTGTACTTAAAGTTGGTTCTTCTGGCGATTTATATGCTTACTTAGACCAGAACACAGGTGAATTTGTTGGTCCTGATGCAGATATTATTAAGGAAGCAGCAAAGAGATTAGGTATTCCAAAGGTTGAAATGAGTCTTATTCCTTTCTCAGAACTTATTCTTAATCTTAACTCTGATAATATTGATATTATTGCCGATGGTATGTATGTAAGAGAAGATAGAGCACAGCAGATTTATTATGGTGATATTTGGTATACTCAGGGTGGTGCATTACTTGCTCCTGAAAATGGCACAATAGACGGTCAGGATGATTTCGACCCATCAAAAACTGTAGTTGGTTATACTCCAGGTACAATTT
The DNA here is from genome assembly GCA_000432155.1 of Eubacterium sp. CAG:274. Taxonomy (GTDB): domain Bacteria; phylum Bacillota; class Clostridia; order Lachnospirales; family CAG-274; genus CAG-274. The sequence continues at coordinate 48,760 of FR888501.1, read as the reverse complement.
GGCAGACAACTGTTGAAGGTTGGGCAGCAGACGGTAAGATTAAGGAAGCAAGAGCAACTGGCGACCAGACAGAATCTATTGTAGCTTTACAGAATGGCAAGATTGATGCTTTCCTTACTGATTCTCCAGTAGTTGAAAATCTTATGAAGTTCCAGCCTGAAACACTCAAGGGACTTAAACTTTGCAGTAACTATAAAGATACAGAAGCTGAAATTGGTAGAATTGCTCCTTCTGTAAAGTTTGGTAACGAAGATTTTATGAAGGATATTAATAAGGTCGTAGCAGAAATGAGAGATGAAGGTGTTCTTGATCAGATTTACGAAAAGTATGGTCTTGACCCTAAGCTTCACGCTATTACAAATGACCAGAAAGATAATGGCTTAAATAAGTAAAATTGATTAGTAATGGGGCTATGTGTAACAGCATAGTCCCGTTTTCTTTTAAGAAAGTAAAAAGGAGGCGTAAGCTATGGCTTTGCTAGAAATTAAAGGTCTTAAAAAGAATTTTGGAGACTTAAAGGTTTTAAAAGATGTAAATATGAAAATTGAAGAGGGAGAGGTTCTTGTTCTTATTGGACCATCTGGTTCAGGTAAAAGTACATTTTTGAGATGTCTTAATTTATTGGAACAGCCTACAGGGGGAGAAATTTTATTCAAAGGTAAAAACATTCTTGCTCCAAAGTTTAATATTGTAGATTATAGAAAACATGTTGGTATGTGTTTCCAGAGATTTAATTTATTTCCTTTTATGACTGTTCTTGAAAATGTTATGTATTCTCCAGTACATATTTTAAAGAAAGATAAAAATGAAATGAAAGAAAAAGCAATGGTTCTTTTGGATAAGGTAGGCTTAGCTAATAAGGCTAATGTTTATCCAGATACTTTATCAGGTGGTCAGCAGCAGAGAGTTGCTATTGCACGAGCACTTGCTATGGAACCGGAAATGATGCTTTTTGATGAACCTACATCAGCTCTTGACCCAGAACTTGTAGGCGATGTACTTAATGTAATGAAAGACCTTGCAAAAGATGGTATGACGATGGCAGTTGTTACTCATGAAATGGGTTTTGCAAGAGAAGTTGCAGATAGAGTAATATTTATGGAAGGTGGCATTGTTCTTGAAGATAAATCTCCTCAGGAAATGTTCACAAATCCAGAACACGAAAGAACAAGAGAATTCTTAAAGAGAATTCTTAATAATTAAGGAGGTGCCGGATTATGAATGTAATACAGAATTTAAACTTTATGAAGGCAATAACTGAATTAGTACCAAAACTTATACAGCAGGCACTTTGGATTGTAGTTGTAACTACAATTGTTGGCTTTGCATTGGCTATTGTAATTGGTTTTCTTCTTGCTTTAGGTAGGTTATCTAGGCATAAATGGCTTGTAAATATTATTGTAATTTTTCAGGAAATTATTAGAGGTACACCTTTACTTGTTCAGTTAGTATATATCTATTATGTAGTGCCTTTGTTAATTCAGGTATGTGCATACTTTGTAGGTTTCCCTGATTTAAAGGTTAGTATGCCAGCAGTATTGGCAGGTATTATTGGTATTGCTATTAATTATGGTACTTATATTTCAGAAGTCATTCGTTCAGCAATTGTTTCTATTGATAATGGACAGACTGAGGCCGCACTTGCTCTTGCTATGACACCAAGACAGGCGATGTTTAAGATTGTTATTCCTCAGGCTTTCCGTAATTCTATTCCAGTCTTTGGTAACTACCTTGTAATGCTTGTAAAGGATACTTCACTTATGGCTTATATTACAGCTCCAGAATTCCTTCTCGTTACAAAGGCTTATACTTCACAGACATTCCTTACTATTGAATCTTATACAATACTTGCAGTAGTATATCTTATTATATGTATTCCTTTAGCATGGGGTGTTAAGGTACTTGAAAAGAAGTTTAATAGAAAATTCAGATAGGGGGAAGTTATTATGTATAAAATTGTAACTATTAGTAGAGAATTTGGTTGTAATGCTAGAGGTATTGCACAAAAGCTAGCAAATGCACTTAATTTTGCTTACTATGATAAAGATTTGATTGATTTAACAGCACAAAAAATAGGTATAAGTAGAGAAATTGTAGCAGCACAAGATGAGGTTATCGGTAATAAGAATAAGTTTTTCTCTAAGTTTGTATATGGCTCTTCTACAACTTTCTATTCTGAAAAGGCAATTTCTGCACAGGCAGAAGTTATTAGAGAGGCAGCAAACAAGGAAGATTGTATTCTTTTTGGTAGATGTGCAGACTATATTTTAAGAGAGTATTCAAATTGTATACATATATTTTTGTATGCACCTATGGAGGCAAAGATTAAGCATATATCAGAAGTTTATGAAATGGATACCAGAAGTGCAGAGGCTATGATTAAGAAAATTGATAGACAAAGACACAATTATTATAAGTATGTAACTGGTCATAATAGAGGCGATAGAGCAACTAAAAATCTTATGCTTGATGTTAGTATGTTAGGCGAGGATAAAAGTGTAGAGCTTCTTGTTGATGCAATTAAAGAAAGATTTAATATGAAGTAATAAATCTAGTGGGTGATGTAAATGGCGGTAACCGTTAATCAGTTATGCAAAAAATGTAATCAAAATTATGGATTAAAGGCTGTTGCAGGTTTTAATGGCTTTAATAATCTGGTGGAATGGGTACATATTATGGAAAGTAGTAATGTGGGAGCTTTTTTAAGAGGACAAGAGCTAGTGTTTACTACAGGTGTTATGAATAATACAGGTAGATGGCTACTAGAGTTTGTTAAACAACTTGATAAAGCTAGTGCAAGTGGGCTTATTGTTAATATTGGACCTTATATTCCGGCAATAGATACTGAAGTTATAGAGTACTGCAACGAAAGAAATTTTCCTTTGTTTACCCTGCCTTGGAAGACAAGAGTTGTTGATATGACAAGAGATTTTTGTACTATTATTAGTCAAAGCATAAACCACGATACAGATGTATCTAATGCTTTTAAAAATCTTGTGTTAAATATTGGAAATAGAGAAAATCAACTTACCAGCTTGGAGTCAGGTGGTTTTAATCGTAATGGAAGTTATTATGTAATTTGCATAGGTTCAAGGAATAGTGATGAAAATTTAGATGATAAAGTTAATGTGCTTTCAGAACAGATAGCAAAAGCTATATCTGACCTTTACTGTTCTTTTGAATATAACGGTTGCATCATTGCATTACTGTATAAGTACAATAAACTTGATTTAGAAGCTTTTTGTAAGGATTTAAAAAATCACTGTAAATCTAAAAGTATTGAAATATCCATTGGTGTAAGTAGTAAGATAGATGGAATGGATAAAAAAACAAAAGGGTTTGAGTATGCTGTATCAGCTTATAATATGGCAGTAAAACGGGATTTTTACTGTATGTTTTATGAGGATATGGATATTTACAAACTCTTTGTAGAAGTTTCAGACAAAAGTATTTTAAAAGATTATTATAATGAAGTATTAGGTAAGCTAGAAGAATATGACAATGAACATGGCAGTAATTATTTAGAGTTTTTGAAAACTTATTTAGATAATAATGCCAGTCCACAGCTAGTGTCTGAAAAGGAATTTATACATAGAAATACTGTAGTGAATTATTTAAAGAAAATTGATACAATTACATCTATGAATTTGTTTGATTTGGGCGTAAAAGTGAAGTGCATTATTGCCTTTGCTATACGCGATTTTTTATAACTTAAACGGTGTGCAAATGCACAATGTATTTATTTAAAAGTGTTCAAATGTTAGTTGAAAAGTGTCAAAAGTAATAATATAATAAGCACATAAACAAAAACAAATATGCATTTGCATAAAATACATTAAATTCTTGAAAGGTTAAAAATGGTGATTGTTATGAGTATGACAGGTAAAGAAATTACAGAAATGCAGAAAAAATATAATCTTCAGTCTTGGAGTGCACAGAAGAACATTAACCCAACTCCAGTAGAAAAGGCAGAAGGCATTTACTATTGGGATTATGACGGTAAAAGACATACTGATATGTCATCACAGCTTGTAAACTTAAATTTAGGTTATGGTAATAAAGCAATTAATGAAGCAATTAAGGAACAGGTTGATAAGTACTGTTTTGTTGGACCATCTTTAGGTGTAGAATCAAGAGCTAAGCTTGCAAAGAAGATAGTTGACCTTATGCCAGATAATATGGGCAAGGTATTCTTTACAAATGCTGGTGCTGACGCAAATGAAAATGCAATCAAGATTGCTAGAATGTATACTGGTAGAAATAAAATCTTTAGCCGTTACAGAAGTTATCATGGTTCTTCATTTGGTGCAGGTAATTTAACTGGTGAGCCAAGAAGATTTCCTCTTGAACCTGGTGTTCCTGGTTTTATTAAGTTTATGACTCCTTATGTATATCGTGAGGCTGTTGAATTTGAATCAGAAGAAGCTGCTACAAAGTATTATTTAACAAAGCTTAGAGAACAGATTATTTACGAAAACCCTGATAATATTGCTGCAATTGTTATGGAAACAATTACTGGTTCTAACGGTGTTATTATTCCACCTAAGGGTTATCTTCCAGGTGTTAGAAAGATTTGTGATGAATTTGGTATCCTTATGGTTTGCGATGAAGTTATGGCTGGCTGGGGCAGAACTGGTAAGATGTTTGCATTTGAAAACTTTGATGTTCAGCCTGATATTGTAACATTTGCAAAGGGTGTTACTTGTGGTTATGTTCAGCTTGGTGGTTGCGTAGTAAGTAAAGACATTGCAGCATACTTCGATGACCATGTTCTCTCTTGTGGTCTTACATATAGTGCTCACCCTCTTGCTTGTGCTGCTGGTTGTGCTTGTGTTGATTACTATATTGATAACAACATTCTTGATAATGTAAATAAGGTTGGTAAGGTTCTTGGCGAAAAGCTTGAAGAAGAAAAAGCTAACTTTAAGTGTGTAGGCGATGTAAGATATATTGGTTTATTCTCAGCTATTGAACTTGTAAGGTCTAAGGAAACAAAAGAACCACTTGTTCCATTTGGTAAAGACCCAGAAGGCATTATGAAGAAGATTATTGGTATGCTTGCTGAAAGAGGATTTATGACTTATTCTCATGAAAATATGTTCTTTATTTGTCCTCCACTTATTATTACTGAAGAACAGCTTACAGAAGAAATGAAGAAAGTAGATGAAGTCCTTGCCATTGTTGATAAGGAATTTTTATAAGAGAGTGAGGTAGTAAATATGGCATTTGAATTTGCTGTACCTGATAAAATATTTATGGGCGAGGATGCTTTAGCTTTGGCTAAGGACACCCTTGCTGGGCTTGGAACTCACGCTCTTATTGTTTCAGGTAAAGTTGTTACTAAAACCGGTCTTGTAAATAAATTAACAGATGTACTCGACGAAGTTGGCATTAAATGGACTATTTTTAATGATATAACTAATGAACCAACTGATAAAATGATTGAGGCCGGCGTTAAGGCTTATAAAGATGCTGGTTGTGATTTTGGTATCGGTATTGGTGGTGGTAGTCCTTTGGATAGTGTTAAAGCAATACTTGCTATGACAGTTGAAGAAGGTAAAATTTCAGACTATAATGGTAAGATGCTTTCAGGCAAATACCCTCCAATAGTTTGTATACCAACCACAGCTGGTACTGGCTCAGAAACTACTAAATTTACAATAGTTACTGATACTGAAAATGATATTAAAATGCTTTTAAGGGGAAGTATACTTCCTAATGTAGCCATTGTAGACCCAGAATTTACAATGACTGCACCAAAATCAATTACGGCAGCTACTGGTATGGATGCTTTTACTCATGCAGTAGAAGCCTATACTTCTAAAAAGGCATCTCCGCTTACTGATGTATTTGCAATTTCAGCCGTAAAGAGAATTTTTAAAAATCTTCCAGTTGCTTATAAAGATGGAAGTAATAAAGAAGCTCGTGAACAAATGTCAATAGCTGCTTTTGAGGCTGGTGTTTGTATAAATAATTCAACAGTAACTATAGTTCATGGTATGAGCCGTCCTATAGGAGCTTTGTTCCATGTTCCACATGGTATTTCAAATGCAATGCTTATTAAAGAATGTCTTTCTTATGTAATTAGTGGTACACATGAAAGATTTGCAGTTCTTGCGGTAGCTATGGGTGTTGCCGATGAAAATATGGATATTGAAACACAGGCGTCAAAATTTACAGATGGTATAGATATTCTCTGTAAGGCTTGTGAAATTCCTACCCTTGAAGAATATGGCATTGAAAAAGATAAGTTCTTTGAAGCTATTGATAAAATGGCTGGAGATGCTATGGATAGTGGAAGTCCTTCAAATACTCGTATGGATGTAAATAAAGAAGATTTAATAGAAATATATAAGAGATTGTGGAATTAATATTTTCACTTTATGATAAAAGGCTGTCAAAAATTGACAGCCTTTTGTTGTTTTGGAGTAAAATACAGAGGAAAATATAAGTAAGTGGAGAGTGATGTTTATGAGTAATAAGCTAAAAGGTATTATTTTTACACTTATAGGAGGTAGTTTATGGGGATTTTCCGGTGTATGTGGACAGTATTTATTTCAAATAAAAAATATTGACCCTCAATGGCTTAGTGCTTGGCGATTATTTGCATCTGGATTAATGATTTTGATATTTTTAATTCCTAAAGAAAAGAAGAATGTATTTAATGTTTTTTCCAAAGATATTATTGTTTCTGTACTGATATTCTCTTTTGTAAGTGTTATGGGCTGTCAGTATTCTTATTTTATGGCTATTTATTATTCTAATTCTGCTACAGCTACGGTGTTAGAATATATAGCTCCAGCTTTAGTTATGTTGTTCACTTGTATATCTATGAAGAAAAAACCTTCTGCAATACAGTTTCTTGCTTTGCTTTGTGCCATGTCAGGAGTATTCATTATGGCTACAGGGGGAAATGTAGGTAGTCTTTCTATATCTGCTAAAGCTTTATTTTGGGGACTTTTAGGTGGTTTAACTTATGCAATATATACTATTCAATCTCCAACACTTTCTTCAAAATGTGGAGTTTTGCATATGCTTGGTTGGGGTGATTTAATAGGCTCTATACCACTTTTAATTATGATACATAGCCATCTGTTTGATTGTAATGTAGATATACCTTTTTTATTAGCATTTTTAGGAACTACCGTCTTAGGCTCTATAACATCTTTTGGTGTGTTTATAAAAGGATGCCAACTAGCAGGCTCTGTTACAGGTAGCCTTTGTGCTTGTGTTGAACCTTTGTCATCAGCTATAATTTCATATTTGTGGCTTGGTACTCAACTTAGGACAACAGATATGATAGGATTGATATTAATTGTTGCAACTGTTGTAATTATTACATTAGATAAAGGAAAAATAAAATTATAGGTTATGTGAATATGTATGAATATTAATGATGTAGCAAAAGCATTGAAGAAAAATAGATATGAAGTTAGTGTTTTTGAAAGCAAGGAAATGGCGACAGAATATTTAACAACAATATTTAATAATGAAATTATTGGATTTGGAGATTCTGAAACAATGGTTCAAATGGAGTTAAAAAAGAAGTTGTCAGTTAATAATACAGTTTTTGACCCTAAAGATGAAAAAAATAATGATGAATTTTTGAAAATAGCTAAAAAATGTCTTACTACTGATATTTTTATGACCTCCGTTAATGGACTTACAGAAGATGGCGTTATAGTAAACATAGATGGCACAGGAAATAGGGTAGCTGGTTCTCTTTATGGACACAAAAAGGTTTACTATATAGTTGGTAAAAATAAAATTGCATCAGACATTGAAGCTGCTATATGGAGGGCGAGAAATATTGCCGCTCCTAAAAACTCTGCAAGGCTTGGACTAAGAACACCATGTGCTGTTAAGTGTGACAAGTGCTATAATTGTTCTTCTCCAGACCGTATATGCAATGCTTTATTGATAGAGTTCAAAAAAATGGATGATATAGATATGGAAGTTGTTCTTATAAATGAAGATTTAGGATTTTAAAATAGTAATATAATCTCACTTTTTTATTATGTAAATATAAAATTGTGAGATTTTTTTATGTCAATATAGAGGAGGTCAATCATTGTAATTTTTTGATTTAATTGCTATAATAATAATTAAGTGTTATGTTTGTTTTAAGGAGGTATTTATGGAGCTATTTAATATAATACCAGAAAAATTTTTCTCTATTTTAGCATCACCTAATAAGGAACTTTATATTGAGGTGCTTTTTATAATTGATGAGTTATTTGATGATAGATTGAAAATAAAAAAGAGTGAATTAGTTAGTTGTTTGGAGTATAAATTACAGGATAGAATTAGTCAATATATTCCAACAGATGATGAAGATATCGAGCCTGAAGAATATTATACATTGGGAGCAAAGGCTAGATTACTTGTAAATTTAATAGAAAAAAGAGGTTGGATAGCTTTTGAATATGATACGGTTTATATTGAGGAATATGTAACATTCCCTGGATATAGTCAAAAATTTATAAAACTCTTAAAAGAGTTAGAAAATAGCCAAAATACAGAAAGTGTAAATTATGTTTATGAAACATATTCTAGTCTTAAATCGGCTGATAATGATGAAGAAACTGGATTTATGAAGTTTGTGGCATTAAATAGTGCATATAATAAGACAATTGAATTAAAGGATAGCTTTAAAAGAATTTATCATAGTATAAATAGTTATTATCAAAAACAAATAGATATGGTAAATGTTAATGAACTTATTTCTGACCATTATAATAATTATCGTGAAAGTATAGTTTCAAAATATATTTATCCAATGAAATGTAGGGACTCTGTAACAAGGTATAAAAGGTCTATTTTAAATATTGTAAATAAATGGACAATAGAAAATGAAATAATGGAAGAACTAACTAAGCAGGAATTTGAAAACGGTTCTTATAACAGTATAGAAGATGCTTCTGGAGAAATACGAAGAAAACTTTTCTTTATCAGAGATACATATGATGGAGCAGAAGAAGATTTCATAAACGAAATAGATTATAAAGATAAGGAATATGTTAGAGCAACAACAGCCAAAATAGAATACTTAACTAATACAGATAGAAGTATTAGAGGTAAACTTATAGATATAATCAACAATGTAAAGCCTGATAAAATTGCCGAGATTTTTAATCTTAATATTAATATATACTCTCAAAAATATCTGGGAAATACCAGCTTATATTCTAAGAGAAAGAGAGTAGAAAGACCTGTTGGAGCACAGGAAAAAATTGAGGTTCAAAAGGATTTATCTGAGAAAATATTGGAAAGTATACGAACTTCAGATTCTCAGAAGTACAATCAATCAGCAATAAATAGTTACATAGAAAATATTATTGATAATTACGGTGGTATATTGACAGAAATTAATAATGATGAAGATTATATTAAGGCTATATTATCTGTTGTGCACTCTAAAGACAAAAAGGCAAAATATAAGGTTGAAGTTACAGATGAAACTGTTAATAGTGTGGAATATAGTTTTCCAAAAATAATATATAGGAGATAAAATATGCTTGAAAAGTATGAAAGTTTTTCTACTAGAGAAAAAGAAGAATTTAGAGATATATGTAATGAATTATTTGATAAAACTTTTTTAAACGAAGAAGTTATAAGTAATAATGGTGGATTTGTAATAAATGAAAAGTTTAATTTTGTTAGACGAAATTTTGAATTATTTGAAGAATATTTTATGCTTTCAGGTTGGATTTTAGAAAGAAAAAACAATGAAACCATATACATAAGAAATGAAACTGGTAGCAATAGGGTTATATTAAAATTACTTACTACAAAAATGCTTATAGCTCTAAGAGTTATGTATGATGAAAAAAGAAAGACATCTAGTAACAGTAATAGAGTTCAGTTTAAATTAAGTGAACTTTATAATAAGATGCTACACGATTTTGGATTAATAGACAGTATGCCTTCAAAGACGGATAGAGATAGTAGCATTAAAATAATAGAAAAATACAATATTATAGTTAAGGCTGCTGTAGCAGAAGATGAAATGGATAATGTGTATGTTATTATGCCGTCAATTACAGTTGCTGTTTCTGATGATAGAATTAATATGATATACAATCAATTAAAAGAGGAGGATTTAGCAGATGAAGAAATTAACAAAAATGATGTTGACTAAATGGCATTACTTTGAACATAAAATAATTGATTTTGATGATATAAATTTTTTAACAGGTAAAAACTCTTCTGGTAAATCTACACTTATAGATGCTATGCAAGTAGTTTTACTTGGCGAAACAGATGGTACTTCTTTTAATAAAGCCGCTGATATAAAGGCAAACAGGTCTTTTACAAGTTATATAATTGGAGAACTTGGAGATGATATAAATGGTGGAGAAAAATCTCTAAGAGGTGGCAAAGAATTTACAACCCAATTAGTTTGTGAATTTAAAGACACAATGAATGATGAATATTTTTGTATCGGTATATTAGTAGATTCATATTCTGATATGGCAAATGCAAAAAGGGTATTTTTTAGATTAAGAGATAGACTGGATGAAAGTGATTACATATATAATAATCAGCCTAGAAATATAAACCAGTTTAAAAGCTGGTGTAGAGAAAAATATGGCAAAGATGATAAAACTATAAAATTTATGGATACAAATACTGAATATAGGCAAAATATACTTAGTATGTACAATGTCCATGATAGGAAAATGTTTACATTACTAAAAAAATCAATAAGTTTTAAGAGAATAGACAATATTGAAAACTTTATTACTGAAAATATTTGTGATGTTAAAAATGAAATAGATATTAGGTCTATGCAGCTTAATGTTTATGAATATGAGAAACAGAAAGAAAAGGCTGACCAGTTAGAAAAACAAGAAAGAGAGTTGGCTGAAATCAATAACTTGTATGAAAAATATTCTAATAAAAAGCGAAATATTAAAGTATATAACTATATTTCCAATAGATGTGAAGAAATAAGCAAAACTTCTGAAATAGATAACATAAAAAAGGAAATAGAAGCGAAAACGCTGGAGTTAAATACTGCCAAAACAGAACTAGAAATTGTTCGAAAGAATATTGCCCAATATAATAAAGATAATGAAAATGCAATAAAAGAATTAGACCAATGCGAACAGAATAGATTATATGATGAACTTACTAAAAATATTGATATAAGTAGTCAAATCATTGATAGTAAAAATAAAAATATAAACTTTATCATCCCAGAATTAAGGGGAAAATCAGCAAAAATAAACAGTAAACTTAATAGCCTTAAAGATTCTATAGCTAATAAAATTACTTCTTACGAAAATTTAGTAGACGAAAAAGCAAATAGTTTTATATCAGAAATTAAAACTGTAAATAGTGGATTTAATAGTTTAATAAATATAAAGAGAGAGAATTTCAATGCTTATAGCCTTTCCTACTTTAAGGATTTAAAAGATAAATCGCAAAATTTAATGAAAAAGGTCTATGGATTTAAGACAAATACTGAAAATTGTTATAATTCTCTTTTAAGTGAAAAAGCAGAAACTGAAGAAGAATTAAAAAAGCTTAAAAAAGGTAAAAAGCATTATAGTAAGGATTTATTAAAATTAAGAGATAATATATGTAAGCAATTAAAGGAAAAGTATAAAAAAGATATAGAAGTTAATATTCTTGCTGACCTTATTGATATTGATGAAAATTCAGAAGTATGGAGAAATGCAGTTGAGGGATATTTGGGAAATCAAAAATTTAATTTAATTATTGAGCCTGAATATTTTATGGATGCTTATTATATCTATAAAAATATGCGAAAAGAAATTTATTCCTTTGGTATAGTAGATTGTGAAAGAATTTTAAATACGAAAAAGAGCAATGCTGATAATAGTTTAGCTGATGTAGTTGTTACTGACAATAAATATGCTGATGCGTATATAAAATATTTATTAGGACGAGTTTCTCGTTGCAAAGATGATGAAGAAATAAGAAAATACAATATAGGTATTACATCAGAATGTATGTTATATCAGGGGTTTACAGTAAGAGCTATAAATCCCGAAAATTATAAAATACATTATATTGGCAATAGGGCTATAGAACAGCAGATAAAATATAGAGAACAACAGTTGGTTAATTTAACTGATAATTTAACTGTTATTAAAAATATTTTTGATGCTTACAATAGTTTAACTGAAAATACATTGTTTATGAATGATGAATATATTCAAGGTCAACTTTCAAGCTTGTTTGAAGATTTAAAAACAGTAAACATTGAAGAAGATAAAAGAAGTAAATTAATAGAAGAACGCTCTAACATTGATATGACAACTGCCAGAAAAATTGAGCAGAAAATAAAGAAGATAAAAGAAAATTTAAAAGAACTTGACGAAGAACAATCTGTAATAAATAATACAATAGGTGGTTGTAATAACGCAATAGAGTCTAATAAAGATAGACTTAATGTAGCTGAAAATGAATTAAGAAATATAGCTTATAATATTTCCAGAGAATATAGTGATTTTACAGAAAAAGAAAAAGCTGAAGAAAGATTAGCAACAGATATTGAAACAAATTCTGATATTTTAAAACTTAAAAATGACTATAGAAATAAAGTCTTTAGAACTAATAGAGATGTAAATAATCTAAACGGAGATATTAGGGCTAAAAAAGAAAACTATAACAGAAATTATAATATATCTTTGGTAATTAATGAAAATGATAACTTTGAATTTAATGATGAATGGGAAAGAATAAAAAATATATCTCTACCACAGTATAAGGATAAAATTGCTGTAGCTAGGAAAGAGTCAATGGAACAGTTCCAATCTGATTTCTTAGACAAAATGAGAGATAACATAATGACAGCTCAGCAACAAATTAAAGAGATAAACGAGGCGTTAAAACTTGCCGAATTTGGTAGTGATAAATATAGCTTTGAAGTTAAACCTGAAAAAGCCTATATGGAATATTATAATATGATTATGGCGGATAGAATGGGTGGCGATTCCATATTTGATTTGAATTTTCAACAGCAATATGGAGATACTTGTAATAACCTTTTTGATAAAATAACTTCTGTATCAGACCAAATGACAGAGGAAAGTAGAAAAGAATTAGATAATAATATAAGTCTATTTACTGATTATAGAACATATTTGAAATTTGACTTGTATGTAACTAATGCCACAGGCAGAAAAGAAAGTTTAGTAAATGGAATAAAGAGTAAATCAGGTGGTGAAAGACAAACTCCATTCTATGTATCATTCCTTGCAACATTTGCACAATTATATAAAGTTAATGAATTTAATTATAAAGGTAATACTGCAAGATTGGTTATTTTTGATGAGGCATTTAATAATATGGACAATGGCAGAATAGATGAAAGTATTGAACTTTTAAGAAAATTAGGCCTACAGGCTATTATATGTGCTCCAGATAATAAAATTGCTAATATTTCTACAAAAGCTGATAAGACACTTGTGTTGTATAGAGAGGGGAGAGATATTGATGTCTTCGATTTTGATAAGGAGATGAAAAAGGTTGAGGCTAGCTTATGAAATACTCAATATATTACTTGATAAGTATGAAAGGAGTAGTCAATCTAAAGGAAATACCTGCAATAGGAGAATACTTTTAAAATTAGATAACGATTTTATAAAATATAGAAATTCAGACTATGAAGATAAAGAAGAATGTAATCACACAATTATCCAATTTAAAGAACAACATATAATAGATTTTAAATGGGAAAAACATAGAGTAGATATGATTATAGAAGAAGTATGGCTCAACAAAGAATATATTCAAAAGGCTTATAGTGTTGCAAATAGAGAATATATCGGTGATATAATTCAAGAAAGAATAAATATAATTAAAAAATATATGTCATCTATAACTACACCATGGATTTTAGACTTTTTACATTATCACTTGGATTATATATCTTCCGAAAAGAAACTAAAAAAGCCTTTTAATAAGGATATGCCATATATAGAAGATGTTCTTTTGGCTTTGGATAACATAGATAAAATTAAAGAACCTATTCCTGTGAGAGTGTTTAGTTCAAAATGTTATAAAAACTCTAAAACATTTGAAAATAAATACCAAAATTGTGTTTTAAGCATAATTAAAAAATATGAATACACAATTAAAGATTTATTGGATAAAGACCCCGAATTAGAAATTTCAAATAGTGAAATACTTTCACAGATAGGTATTATATCTAAACCAGAAATATTTGAGTTTTCTGGAAATTGTGATATTTTTACTTCAGAAGGTTCGGTTAATAGTTATATTTTTAAATCGGGTATGGTTATGAATAATTATTTTGTAAATAGTATAGAAAATATAAAATTTAATAATATAACCGATGTTATATTTATAGAAAATAGAACTAACTATTACGACTATATACTTAATCAAAAAGAAAATGAATTTGTTATTTTCCATGGGGGTTTTTATAGCCCTCAAAAAGCTAAACTTTTTAGAAAGCTTATAAAGGCTGTTGACGATAATATAAAAGTTTATTTTTGGGGTGATATTGATTTAGGTGGATTTAATATGTTTGTTAGACTGAAAGAAAATATCATTCCAAATCTTCAACCTTTAAATATGGGATTAGAGGAATATAAAAAATATTTATATAGTGGGTTAGAGAAAAATGAAGATTATTTAGGTATATTAAAAGGATTATTGAACGATGAAAAATATGGACCTTTTTATGATGTGATTGAAAATATTATCTTAAATAGAAAAACAATAGAACAAGAAAACTTCTTAATTTAAAAAATAGGTACTGCTCATTTGAACAGTACCTATTTTATATAATGAATTGAAAAGATACATCTGATGGTTTGCTATGCAAGTCGTAAATTAACAAAGTTAATTTGTTATGAATTTATGACTATTTTACAAAAGCATCAACTAATTCCTGAGCATCATTATAGCCTTGGTTTTTAAGTTCATTTACATACCAATTTGGTACATCAGCAACAGCTTTCTTAAATGAATCTATATCCATATCTTCGTATTTAGTGATTTCAACACCATTTTCTGTTGCCCATCTATTAAGGATTTCACTATCTCCGGAACGATTAATTTTTCTTTCGTATTCAACAGCAAGTTTACCACATTCATCAACAACCTTTTGCTGTTCAGGAGTAAGTTCATCATATATTTTTTGATTAATACAGAAGAATAAGCAATCATAATTTGCATTCCACATTGATACATACTTTTGAACTTCCTGTACACTAGCTGCATCAATAGCAGGTAATGGATTTTCCTGACCATCAACTGTGTTCTGCTGTAATGCAGTATATGTTTCTGACCAGTTCATATTTGTACCATCAGCACCCCAAAGTTCATAACACTTCATAAGAAGATTAGAACCAGCAACACGAATTTTAAGATTTTTAATATCATCAATACTCTTTACAGGGCGTTTACTGTTTGTAAGCTCTCTAAATCCGTTTTCTGCCATACCCATACAATGTAAACCATAAGATGATAGTATTTCATTAAGTTTTTTACCACCAGCTCCGTCAAGTTTAGCATCAGCTTCTTGTGGAGAGTTAAATATAAATGGTAAAGAAACAACATTAAATCGAGGGTCAAAGCTAGAATATATAAGATTTGAATGCATTGAAATTTGAACAGGGTCACCGTCCATAAGAGCCTGAATACCCTCAGACTGATTACCATTAGTTAACTGGTCAGCAGCATAAACATTAACTTTAATTTTACCACCAGTAGCCTGTTCCATAAGTTTGCCGAACATTCTACCACCTTCAGCCCATGTACTTGTTTCAGTAGTAGAACAAGTAAAGTTCCAAGTTTGTTCTTTCCAATTTAAGTTGCTGTAATCTCCAATAGTAAATTCACTATCATCATTAACTGAAGATTGAGAAGAAACTACACCTTTATTGCCAGTATATGCACCATCTTCATCTAAAAGTTTAGGTAAACCGTAAGATACAACTGGAATATATGTAACAATAAGTAAAACAGCAAGAGATGCTGCAATCATAGGAACAACAGCCTTAGATATCTGCTGTAAAGTTACACTTAAACCTTCTTTAATCTTGATACTTATTGCAACAAAAAGATTTACACCAACTGGTGGGGTAACCTGTCCAATAGCAAGGTTTACAGTTGCTACGACACCAAAAGCTACAACATCATAACCTAAAGATTTACAAACTGGTAACATAATAGGTATAAAGATGTACATAGCAGAGTTAGCGTCAATGAAACAGCCAGCTATAAGGAATATTACATTTACAATAAGTAAGAATGTAAACTGGTTTTTAGCTACACTACCTAATAATCCTGATGCAGCCTGTGAAATACCAAACTGCGTACAAACAAAAGAGAAAAGGGTAGCAGCAGCAACAATAAGCATTATACCACCAGTTGTTTTTGCTGACTCAATAAGTATTCCAAATAAATCTTTAAACTTAACTTCTTTGTAAATAACCATACCTACAAATAAGCCATATACTACAGATACAGCAGCAGCTTCTGTTGGAGTAAATACACTACCGTAAATACCACCTAAGATAATTACAGGCATAAGGAATCCCCAGAAAGCATCTTTAAAAGCTAACCATCTTTCCTTTGCAGAGGCTTTTTTCTCACATGGCTGAACGCCTTTTCTTCTGGCCTCAATCATTACTACAACAATAAGAGCAACACCTAATAAAATACCTGGAACAATACCAGCCATAAACATATCACTTATAGAAACACCAGTAATAGAGGCATAAACTACGAAAGCAATACTTGGTGGGATTACAATAGCTACAGAACTTGATGTAGCCATTAATGCAGTAGCAAAAGGAGCAGAAAAACCACCTTTTTCTACCATAGCTGGAATTAATACTGCACCTAAGGCAGCAACTGTTGCAGGACCTGAACCTGATATTGCACCAAAGAAACAAGCAACTATAATACATACAATAGCAAGTCCGCCGCGTCTATGACCAACGCAAGTATCTACAAACTTAATAAGTCTTTTTGAAATACCTGCCTTTGCCATAATATTACCAGATAATACGAAGAATGGAATTGCAAGAAGTAAGAACTTACTAATTCCGGAATACATATTTGTTGCTACTATATTCAAAGATGTACCAGAATATAAAATTGCAGCAACAGACGATAAACCTAAACAAATAGCAATAGGTATATTTAATATTAATAATACAAAGAATGTTATAAATAAAACTGCACTTATCATTATTCTACCTCCTTATTCTTTTTAATGGAGTCGGTACAATAATCAATGCAGTACTCAATAAAATGTAGTACCATACATCCAGCACCGATAGGGAGAAAAGACCAGAATATCCATTCAGGCCAGTTAAGTACAAATGTACGCTTACCATTTTGGAGCTGAGTAATAACTTTCTCCATACCATATTTGAATAATATAACGGTAAAGATAACAGATAAAACTGTCATTAAGATTACCATAAATTTTCTGCTCTTTTGTGGAAGCATATCTGTAAAGATAGAAAGACTTACAAGCTCTCCATCACGACAAGCAAGAGCAGCTGCAAGTAAAGTGATTAATACGAATACTGCTACAACAAGTTCTTCAGTAAAAGACCAAGACCTGTGTATTAAATAACGAGATAATACATTACCTACAGTAATTACTACAATGAGAAGAGTTGCTAGTGCTAAAACAATTTTCTCAATAGTAGCTAAGATGTCCATAAACTTCTTATAGATTTTCATCTTCTTCCTCCTTTGAATTCCTTAAAATTTTATTAAGGTTTAATTACAATCTTTAATTTTACTTTTTTAGATTGTAATTGTCAATGGTTTTTTAGTTTTTTTGGCGTTTTTACTAAATAAAATAAAGTTATTATAAAAATTAATTAATAATTGTAAGTAAAGAAATATTATGGTAGAATTAATATATAAAATATAAAGGGTGAATTAAAAATGAAAATAGTAATATGTGATGATGAAAAAATTTATGTAGATAAAGTATATGATATTGTTAAAAAGTATTGTGAAAATGATGAAATTAGTTGTTATGAAAATGCTAAACAACTGTTAAATGATATTGAAAACAGTACATATAATAATGACATTTACATATTGGATATTGAAATTGATAATGTAAATGGACTTGATATTGCTAAAAAAATAAGAGAGAAAGATACATCAGCTATTATAATATTTTTAACTAACTATGATAAATATGTTTATGATGCTTTTGAAGTAAAGACTTTCAGATATATTCCAAAGGATGTAATTGAAGAAAAATTGCCTCAAGCTGTAAAAGATGCTGTAGTAAGAATTAAAGAGAGAAATTCTAAAAATATTTATGTGGGAGTGTCAGGTAGAGTTATTAGAAGAATAGAACTTGACGAAATAGTTTTTATAGAAAAGTACCAAAAAAATATTATTTTTAATTTACTGGATAAGTCTATAGTTAAAGAAAGAACTACTTTAAAAAATATATATGCTGAACTTGATTCAGATAAGTTCATATTTATTAATAAAGGCATTATTATTAATCTAAAAAATATTAAATATCTTGACGGCTTAAAAATAGTTATGGAAAATGATGTTAATTGTTATATAAGCAGAGATAGACTAAAAGAAGTAAAAGACAAAATAACTAATTTCTGGGGGTGATATATTTTGATTGTAGAGGTCTTGTGTACACTTATTGAAGATTTGATTTGTTTTTTGTTTGGTAAGGAACTTTTCAATGATAAACAACAAAAAAATCAATTTTTAATTCCTGTTTTTATAGCTATACATACACTAATAGTGACATTTTTAAACAGAATATCATTAGTATCACAATATACGGTAATTATTTCTAGCCTAATAATGGGAATTATGTTTTACCTGTTATTTCAAACAAAATTTATATATTGTATAATGTATGCTATTACTTATTATATGTTTGTAATAGTTGTAGAAATGTTTATGATATGTTTGTTGAGTGTGATTTTAGGTAATCCAGATTATATTTTCCATATTATTCAATTATCAAATTTTAATAGAATAGTTTTTGCTCTAAGTATGAAGTTATTAAATATTATTCTATATCTTATTGCTAGAAGAAAAATAAGAAATATTAATTGTAAAATACTTGAAAATCCGGCTTATATATTATTTGTAATTGTAGGATTTGTAGTATCACTTAAAATGATGTCAATTATAATAAATAATAGTGTTGTTAGCCTAAAATTGGGCATTTCTATATTATTTATAGTTTTTATATTTATGTTTGGTGTTTTAATTTTCTTGACAGATAACTTATACAATGAAAAATTAAAAACTAGAGAAAATGAGTATATGGCTATAAAAAATGAAATGTTATAAAAAAACCTTAGAAATATAAATAAATTGTATGAAGAAAATTCTAAGAACTTTCACGAGTTTAAACATCATATTAATATTATAAATTCATTATTATTGGATTCTACAAATAGCAAAGCAATAGAGTATTTAAAAGGAATAAATCTATATTCTAAGTATAGTCAAGTGTTCCATACAGGAAATAACATAATTGATACTGTAGTAAATGTTAAGAATACAGAAGCCAGTCAAAAAAACATATCTCTATTTGCTGATGTAAATATAGATAAAATTACGGTTAAAGATGCTGACTTGTGTAGTATATTATCTAACTTAATTGATAACGCAATTGAGGCTGTTGATAAAACAGAAAATGATAAAACTGTTAAATTAAATATTAATCAAAAAGGGAATATGTTGTTTATTGCCATGGAAAATCCAAGTGTTTACAATCCACTAGAAAATAATTTTAACAGTCAAAAGAAAGGCAATCATGGTTGGGGTACAAAGATTATTAGTGATATTGTAAATAAATATAATGGAAATATGACAATGAATTACGATGATAAAATTTTCAAAATTAAAATAATGCTCATACAAGAAAAAACGATTTAAGGACAATTTTATACATTTTAAGTCCACATTACTAATAAGAAACCTCTGTATGTTAGAATTAGCGTGTGGAGGTTTTTCTATGTTTAATTTACTTGATAGCTTCATTACACAAATAGCTGAGAATAGTGGTTATCCTAAAACAGTAATACAGTATTCAATTAGACTTTGGGCTATAGCATTTGTTCAAGCCATAGTGTTATGTCTAGTGTCTGTTGTCTTTTTTGATACAAATTTCTTTCTTAGTTTTTTAATTGCATTTTTTCCAACAAGATTGTTGATAGAAGGGTATCATTGTAAAAATGTGTATTCTTGTACAATATTTAGTACAATTATTTTTATAGGAATTTGTATATTGTCTGATTTTGGTATAAAGCATACTGAATTTATATACTTATCAGAAATTATATTATGTAGCATACTAACAGCACAAATAGTTATAATATTTAAAGACAAAAATAGATTTAAGTATAATACATTAGCATTGTTAATAGGTATTGCTACTTTGATTGCTTTCTTTGTTAAAAGAGATGTTTATACTCTGAATGGAGTGTATTCATATATAATGGTATTTGTTTTATCAATACCTAATATTTTAGCAGGAGGTGAAAAAGATGAAGAATAAATTAATGGCTCTTTTAGGTCTTTGTGTTTGTTTTATTTCTGTATATGGTCCTAACATTCCTTCAACAGGTTTTGCTTATGCTCCAGAAATGCCAGAAGAATTGAAGAAACTCAGAAATATGAAATAATTTTATAAAAGCTTATTTTTAGGATAATTTATCTTGGAAATAGGCTTTTATTTTTTTACAGAAAATCTTTACTTAAAAAATCTTCTCAATAAAAGCCTTTTGTGATATAATAGTATTGGTTTATAGTGTCGAATATTGAAATTGTAAATTGTATTATAGGAAAGAGGCGGGATTTATGTATATAGCATCTTCTTATGTAAGGGCTGAAAGCCTTGATGAAGCATGGGAGTTAAATCAAAAGAGAAATAATAAAATTATGGGTGGAAATTGCTGGCTCAGAATGGGAAAAAGTAATAATATTAATACAATAATCTCATTATCAAAACTTGGACTTGATAAAATTGAAGAAAATGATTCAGAGTTCAAAATAGGAGCAATGGTAACTTTAAGACAAATTGAAACTAACAATAGTCTTAATGAAATTTTTAATAACACCCTAAAAAAAGCTGTAGAGTCTATTGTTGGCGTACAGTTTAGAAATATGGCAACAGTAGGAGGAAGTATATGGGGTAGGTTTGGATTTTCAGATGTACTTACAATTATGCTTGCTTTAGGTGCAAAGGTTGAATTGTATAAAACAGGAGTTGTTCCTATTGAAGATTTTATAGATATGGAGCACAACAATGATATTTTAGTATCGGTTATTATTCCTAAAACTAATTTAAAGGTTGCTTATGATACAGTTAGATTAAGTAAAACTGATTTTCCTCTATTAACTTGTGCGGTTAGTGTTGTAGAAGATAAAATGAGAGTAGTAATAGGAGCAAGACCAACAAAAGCTAGATTTTTTGATTGCAATATTAATACTGAAACAGATGAAATCTGTAGTAAATTCAATTTTGGTACAAATATGAGAGCTACTGCAGAATATAGAGAGCAAGTTGCGAAGGTTCTTGTCAATAGATGTAGAAAGGCGGTGCAATAATGGTTGTTACTTTTAAGTTAAATGGTAAAAAAACAGAAGCTATAATTGAAGCTGACACTACTTTATATCAGTTGTTGAGAAAATTAGGCTGTTATAGTGTTAAATGTGGATGTGAAACAACTAACTGTGGCCTTTGTACAGTAATTATGAATAACAAGTCTGTGTTATCTTGTGCCGTCCTTGCTGCTGAGGCAGAAGGTGCAACTATTGAAACTCTTGAAGGGCTTGAAAGTGAGGCTCTTGAATTTGGGTTATGTCTTGCTGACGAGGGTGCAGAACAATGTGGCTTTTGCAATACAGGATTTATTGTTAATGTTGTAATGATGATGAGAGAATTAGATAATATAACAAAGGAAAGTGTTAAAGAATATCTTGCTGGTAACCTTTGTAGATGTACGGGTTATCAAGGTCAGTTAAGAGCATTAGAAAAATTTATTGAAAGAAAGAGGGGTGTTAGAATATGAAATTTGTAAATACCTCTATAAGAAAAAAAGATGCTGTTCAGCTCGTTACCGGTAAACCGGTTTATACAGAAGATATTGCTCCAAGCAATTGCCTTGTAGTAAAGCTTATGAAAAGTCCATATGCTAATGCTATAATAGAGGATATAAACACAGCAATAGCTGAAAAAGTACCGGGTGTTGAAAAAATAATAACTTACAAAGATGTAAATCAAAAGAGATTTACTCTTGCAGGTCAGTCTTATCCAGAAGCAAGTCCATGTGATAGACTTGTACTTGATAAGCATTTAAGATATGTAGGCGACCCTGTAGCTATTGTTGCGGCTGAAAACGAAAAAGCTGCTATAAAAGCTATAAAGCTTATTAAAGTTAAATATAATGTTCTTGAACCTTTGCTTGACCCAAGAAAGGCTAAAGACAATGAAATACTTGTTCATCCTGAAGATAGCTGGTATGCTCAATGTCCAGTTGGGGCAGATAATAAGAGAAATCTTGTTGCAACAGGCTGTGATGAAGACGGTAATGTTGATGAAATATTCAAAGAATGTGATGTTGTAATAGAAAGAACTTATAAAGTTAAGCCTGTTCAGCAGACAATGATGGAACCTTTCAAAACATATACTGAAATGGATAATTATGGTAGAATAAAAGTAGTATCTTCAACACAGATACCGTTCCATGTTAGAAGAATAGTTGCAAATGCTTTAGGTATAGAAAAAAGCAAAGTCAGAGTAATTAAGCCTAGAATTGGTGGAGGTTTTGGTGCAAAACAGACCGCAGTATCAGAAATTTATCCGGCTATTGTTACATACTTGACAGGTAAACCAGCTATGATTGTTTATACAAGAGAGGAGACTCAGACTATATCAAGTCCAAGACATGGTATGGAAGTTACAGTTAAGTTGGGTGTAATGAAAGATGGAACAATGCGTTGTTGCGATATGTATGTTTTATCAAATTCTGGAGCTTATGGTGAACATGGTCCTACTACTGTAGGTCTTGCAGGTCACAAGTCAATGGCTCTTTATTCAAAAATGGAGGCATTTAGATTTAAGTATGATGTAGTATATACAAATATTATGTCATCTGGTGCCTATAGAGGTTATGGTGCTACCCAAGGTATTTATGCTTTGGAGTCTTGTGTTGATGAAATGGCAAAAATTATTAACATTGACCCAATAGAGTTTAGATTTAAAAATATGACAAGGGAAGGTATGTTTATGCCAGCTTATTATGGCGAAACTGCCAATGCTTGTACCCTTGATAAGTGTTTAGAAAAAGCTATTGAAATGAGTAACTGGGATAAATATTATCCTGCTAAAGATATGGGTAATGGCAAAATTAGAGCCATGGGTGCTGCATTGGCCATGCAGTCAAGTTCTATATCTAACTTGGATATTGGTGGTATGACATTAAAACTTGGCGATGGTGGTTTTTACAATATGATAGTAGGTTGTACTGATATGGGTACAGGCTGTGATACAATATTAGCACAGATGGTTGCCGATGTTCTTGATACAGATGTAGATAATATTGCAACATTTGGTGTTGATACCGATGTTTCTCCTTACGATTCTGGGTCTTATGCCTCATCTACTACATACCTTACAGGTAGAGCAGCTGTAAAATGTGCTACACAAATGAGAGATAAAATTATAGAAGTTGGTTCTAAGATATTAGATTTAGAAAAGTCTAAGTGTGAATTTGACGGAAAATTTGTTTATGAAGACGAAAATCCTGATAATAAAATAAGTTTAGCTGATATTGTAACAAAGGCTCAAAGTGCTCCTTATGGTGCTTTAGTTGTAACAGTATCAGAGCAGTCTACAGTTTCTCCACCACCTTTTATGGCTGGT
>FR888501.1:19842-24822 GCA_000432155.1 Eubacterium sp. CAG:274 | reverse complement strand
CTGAAATAGAAGTTGATAAGGAAACTGGTGTTGTAGAACTTATTAATTTTAGTGCTTGTGTGGATTGTGGTACTGTTATTAATCCTAATTTAGCTAGAGTGCAAACAGAGGGTGGACTTGTGCAAGGTATAGGTATGGCTATGTATGAAGATATAATATATGGCGAAAATGGTAGGGATTTTACAAATTCACTTATGCAGTATAAGATACCGACTAGATTAGATATGGGTAATATTGATGTTGCTTTTGAATCAAGTTACGAACCTACAGGACCATTTGGTGCAAAGTCTATAGGCGAAATTGTAATTAACACTCCAGCTCCAGCTATTTGTAATGCAATTAGTAATGCCGTTGGTGTTAGAATTAGAGAATTACCAGCTACTCCTGTAAAGGTGTTAAAAGGTATAATGGAAAATAGTAATAACTAAAAGAGAAAGAGGTTTAGGCAATTAGTACCTAAACCTCTTTTTTATATTAATAGTTGATATATTTTATTGTATTCTATATGGTTGGAAGACATTAATTCTTCTGCTTTTTCTGTATTTTCAATTGGTGTACAGAAAGAAAGTCCACATCCTGCACTAATGATAGTGGGTAATGGTATAAGTCTTCCTTCAAAACTATTTTCTTTTGAAATTTTTTCCATTTTCATAGCCTGAGAAGTTGAATCAAAGGTTATAACACATTTGAGAGTTTCTTTTCTCATTTTTATTCTTCTCCTAATATTTTTAAGGCTTTTGAAGCAAATAACACTTCATCTTTTGTGTTAAAGTAAGAAAAACTAAAACGAACAGCACCTTGTTTTTCAGTACCTAAAGCTTTGTGCATAAGAGGAGCACAATGACCTCCCGAACGAGTAGCAATTTCAAACCTTTCAAAAAGTTCATCACTAACACTAGAAGACGAATAGTTGCCTAAATTTAGGCTTACTATAGGACCTCGTTCTTT
This sequence comes from Eubacterium sp. CAG:274, assembly GCA_000432155.1. GTDB lineage: Bacteria > Bacillota > Clostridia > Lachnospirales > CAG-274 > CAG-274. The sequence goes on along the minus strand of FR888501.1, from coordinate 23,874 downwards.
TGTAGAGAAATCGCCATATATTTTAATATCTTTAATATTTTTTATACTGTTATAGAATAAATCAACAAGCATATTTTCTTTTTCTCTAATTTTTGATATGCCTGTTTTCTGTATAAATTCTAAACCAGCTTTTAATCCGGCAATAGAGTGGCTATTTACTGTTCCAGCTTCAATATGTTCAGGCATTGAACTAGGTGCAGTTTTTTCAAAAGTTTTAATACCGCTACCTCCAACTTTAAGAGGGGAAATATTAACACCTTTTTTAATACATATTCCACCTGTGCCTTGAGGTCCATACAGACTTTTATGTCCAGTAAAACAAACTACATCTATATTTTGTTTTTCCATATCTATATCAAATATACCTGCACTTTGAGAGGCATCTAGTATAAATAATATGTTATGTCTTTTACAAATTTCGCCTATTTTTGCAATATCCAATACATTTCCAGTTAAATTTGAACAATGGGTACACACAATAGCTTTTGTATTAGATTTAATAGCTTTTTCAATATCTATATAATTTATATTGCCCCAATCATTTGCTTTTATAATTGTTAATTCTGTACCTTTTTCTTCAAGTCTATACAATGGTCTTAATACAGAATTGTGTTCCAACTCTGTAGTTATAATATGGTCGTTATAAGATATAAGTCCATTAATAGCTGTATTTAATGCCTCTGTTGCATTGAGAGTAAATGCAACTTGCTCAGGATAATGTAAATTAAACATTTCAGCTATTAATTCTCTGGTTTCATATAAAACCATTGATGAACTAATAGAGCTATTGTAAGCCCCTCTGCCACTATTTCCCATTGTATTTATAGCATCATATACAGCCTGTGCAACTTGTGGTGGCTTAATTAATGTTGTAGCTGAATTATCAAGATATATCATATTATCAAGGCTTTATTATTTTGCCTGCTCCTATTAATTTTTCAGAAATCTCATACATATTAGATACTGTGCCTACTGCTGGAGTTTTATCCAGACCATAGTGGTTGATACAAGTACCGCAAGTACAAATATCTACTCCTTGACTTTCAAGGTACTTTAAATCTTCAAGGACTTCTGAATTTTCAGCAGTTAAAAATGCACCGCCGTTATAACAAATTATTTGGTTAGGAAAATTTTCTGATTTTGTAAGAGCAAAAATGTAACTTTTTATAAGAATACCACCTAAAGTATCATCACCTTCGCCCATTTTATTAGAAGAGAATACAACAACTGTAGGACCAGTTACATTGTCGTACATAGGCTTACATTCTAAGTCTGTATTGTCATCTTCTGAAAGAGTAAGAGTAACAACATATTCTTTTTGTGATTTCTTTTCAGCAAGAATTTGAATATTTTTTTGCTGTGCCATCTTTGTAAGATTTTGAACAGCTATTTCATTATCTACAGTAATTTCAATAACACCTTTGCCGTTTAATTCTTTAATTGCGTCTTTTACTTTTATAACAGGAATAGGGCATACATCGCCAATAGCATTAATTTTAATCATATTTCTTTTCTCCTTTTTCTACAATTATTTTATAATCTGAATTTTCTACAATTTCTCCAATTATACCGAAAGGTAAGGATAACTGAGAAAGTTCACTTATTACATTATGTAAATCTTTTGGATTAACAGCTCCTAAAAGACCACCTGATGTCTGAGGGTCAAACAATATTTCTTCCATTGCAAAATCTATACCATTAAATTTTACATTATCGCCTACATAATTTCTATTTTTCTGGCCACCGCTAGTAATAAGAAATTCATTTGCATAGTCAAAGGCTTCTTTTATGTATGGTATATTTCCAGAATATATTATAGCTGACATATCACTTAACATTTCCTTTAAATGACCCAATAATCCAAAGCCAGTTACATCTGTACAAGCACTTACATCATATTTTTGAAAAATTTCTGATGCGTACTTGTTAAGAGTAGTCATTGCTTTAATGGCTTTATTTATAGAACTTTCACTTGCCTGTTCCACTTTACCAGCCGTTGTAACAATACCAACACCCAATGGTTTTGTTAATACTAACACATCTCCACTTTTTGGTGTGTTATTTTTAAAAATTTTATCTGGATGTATAGTCCCAGTTACACTTAATCCATATTTTATATCTTTATCTGATATAGAATGACCACCTGTTAAAATACCACCAGCCTCTTGAACTTTGGATAATCCTCCAGATAGTATTTCTCCTAATATATTAATATCATCATTTTCAGGAAAACACACTATATTTAAGGCTGTTTTGACAGTTCCACCCATAGCATATATGTCACTTAAAGCATTTGCAGCTGCAATTTGCCCAAATATATAAGGGTTATCTACCATTGGTGGGAAAAAATCTAAAGTTTGTACTATTGCTATATCATCTGTTAATTTGTAGACCGAAGCATCATCGCTACTTTGAAAACCTACCAAAAGGTTTTCATCATGCTGAGCTGGCAATTTATTTATTAAATTACTTAATAATCCTGCTCCAAGTTTAGCAGAACAGCCTCCACTACAAAATATTTTTTTACTCATAATAATCACCGTCTAAATTATAACATTATATTTCATTAAACTCAAGTTTCATAAAGGACAATTTGTTGATTTTGATGTAAAATTGTTTTATAATTAGAAAGGTGATAAAATGATTGATAGTTTTGGTAGAAATATAGATTATATGAGAGTTTCATTGACGGATAAGTGTAACTTAAATTGTATTTATTGCAGAAGTGATTGCGATAAATCCTATTTAGATACAATGTCTGCTGACGAAATTATTAGAATTATAAATATAGTGACTGATATTGGCATTAAAAAGATTAAGTTGACAGGTGGAGAACCTTTGTTACGCAAGGATTTTGAATATATACTAGAAAACATCAGTAAAATTCCCGAAATTGAAGATATAACTCTTACAACAAACGGCATTTATCTTAAAAAGTATGCTCATATACTTAAAAAATATAATGTAAAATCAATAAATGTAAGCCTTGATACTTTAGATAAAAATGCTTATAAAAAAATTACAGGTTATGATTATCTAGAAAGTGTAAAATCGGCTATAGAGTATGCTATTAGATTAGGTTTTAATGTTAAAATTAATTCCGTAGTTATAAAAGAGTTTAATGAAAATATTTTTGAACTGGCAGAAATAGCTAAACATAATAAAGTTAGTGTTCGATTTATTGAGCTTATGCCTATGGGTGAAGGTAGAAAGTATAAGTATATACAAGGCTCAGAAGTTATTAAGAGATTGGAAGAAAAATACGGAAAATTTGAAAAAACAGGTTACAGAAGTAATGGTCCTTGTGTTTATTATAAAAATAATAGCTTTAAAGGTACTGTAGGACTTATAACAGCTGTTAGTGATTGCTTTTGTAGTCAATGCAATAGAATAAGAATGACTTCTGACGGTTTTATAAAATTATGCTTGTACTATAACAAAGGTATAAATATAAAAGAAATGATAGATAATGATGCAACAGATAGCGAGATAAAGAATGCTATTAAGCATATTATTAGCCAAAAGCCAGAAAGCCACCATTTTGGAATTATAGATGAAAATTCAGAAAACAAAAATATGGTTCAAATAGGAGGATAATATGGGAAAAATAATGGCAATTTGTATAAGCGAAAAGAGAGGCACTCAGAAAAAAAGTATTAAAAAAGCAGAATTAATAAAAGATTTTGGAATTAATGGTGACGCCCACGCAGGTAAATGGCATAGACAGGTAAGTCTTTTGAGTTATGAAACAATAGAAGAATTTAAGTCAAGAGGAGCAGATGTAATTGACGGAGCTTTTGGCGAAAATTTAGTTGTCAAAGGAATTAATTTAAAGGATATAAATATTGGAGATAAATTAAAATGCAATAATGTTATCCTTGAAATAACTCAAAAGGGTAAAGAATGTCATAGCCATTGTGAAATATATAAAAAAATGGGTGAGTGTATTATGCCCACAAATGGCGTATTTGCAGTTGTAAATAATGGAGGAATAATTGAAGAAGGTGACGAGATAAATGTATACAGCGGCGG
>FR888501.1:0-19796 GCA_000432155.1 Eubacterium sp. CAG:274 | reverse complement strand
GTGATAAAGGAAGCATTGGAGAAAGGGAAGATTTATCAGGTAAAAAAATTATTGAAGTATTAAAACAATACGAATATAAAGTAGAAGATTATACTATACTTCCTGATGATATAGAAACTATAAAGAATAAATTAATTGAATTAAGTGATAAAAATATCAATTTAATCATAACTACAGGGGGAACAGGATTTTCTAAGAGAGATGTTACTCCAGAGGCAACCATAGCAGTTTGTGATAGAATGGCATATGGTATAAGTGAAGCGATAAGAAGTTATTCCCTTACTATTACAAAAAGAGCAATGTTAAGTAGAGGAGTAAGTGGAATAAGAAAAAATAGTGTAATCATTAATCTTCCGGGTAGTTTAAAGGCTGTTACAGAAAGTCTGGATGTGTTTATGGATATTATTGGTCATGGAATAGGCGTTTTAGTTGGAAATGATAAGGAATGTGGTAATATAAAATGACAACTTTTTTTGATATAAGAGATGAATTTAATAAAAATGGCGAAGTGTTAGTAGCAACAGATATTGAAAATGGTAATAAATTTATTTTAAATGAAGACATAAATTCTCCACAAATAACAGATTATAAAGGCAAAAAATGCTTTATAGAAAAATTAATGGATAAGACTAAAATAGTTGTTGCAGGTGCTGGTCATGTTTCTATGGATTTTGCAAGAGTGGCAGAAATACTTGGCTTTGATTTAATTATAATTGATGATAGAGCAGAATTTGCAAACAGCGAAAGATTTCCTAATGCCCAGATAATATGTGGGAATATAGGAGAAAGTTTAAAAGCTGATTTTGGAAAAAATGTTTATTATGTTATTATGACTAGAGGACATAAAGACGATTACGAGGCTTTAAAAACTATATTAGGTAAAGAGTATAAATATGTTGGTATGATAGGCAGTAGAAAGAAAGTTGCTTTTGTAAAAGATAAATTGAAAAATGATGGCTTTACTGATGAAAAAATTAATACTGCTCATACGCCTATAGGTCTTGATATAGGGGCAATCACACCAGCTGAAATAGCTATAAGTATTATGGCAGAAATAATACAGGTACAAAACAAGGGTATCAAAGACAGAGGTGACGGAGATTTATTAAATAAAATCAATCACAACTGTGCTATGGTAACAGTTATTGAAAAGGCTGGTTCTGCTCCTAGAGGTGAAGGTAGCAAAATGCTAGTATTTGACAATGGAAAAGTTCTTGGAACTATTGGTGGTGGCACTTTAGAATATGTAGCTATTAATAAAGCTATTGAAATTGCAAAAAATGGTGGCTTTTTTGTTAAAGAATATTCCCTTGAAAATAATAAAGCATCGGAGCTTGGTATGGCGTGTGGTGGTAGTGTAAAGGTAATGATTGAAGGTATAGAATAATATGAACGAATTAATTGTCGTAAGAGGTGGTGGCGATATTGCCACAGGTACTATACACCGTCTTGTAAGATGTGGGTATAAAGTTATTGTTACAGAGGTAGAAAATCCGTCAGCTATAAGAAGAAAAGTAGCTTTTTGTGAAGCTGTTTTTGACAAAGAAGTTTTTGTTGATGGCGTAGGTTGTAAAAAAATATCTAGTCTTGAACAAGCTGAAAAGGTATTTAGTGAAAATAAGGCTGCGTTGATTGTAGACCCTAAATGTAAGATGATTGATAAAATTAAACCTGATATTTTAATAGATGGTATTTTAGCAAAGAAAAATTTAGGTACAACAAAAGATATGGCGAACCTGACCATTGCCTTAGGTCCTGGATTTTGTGCCGGAAAAGATGTAGACTATGTTGTAGAAACAAAGAGAGGTCATAAACTTGGCTCTATTATAGAGCAAGGATATGCCATTGAAAATACAGGTGTTCCAGGAATTATTGCAGGCTACGGCAAAGAAAGAGTTATACATTCTCCAGCTACAGGGATTATTAAAAACATTAATGATATTAGTGATATTGTAAAGAAAGGCGATATTATAGCATATGTAGGAGAAACTCCAGTATATGCAACTCTTGACGGTGTGTTAAGAGGAATAATAAGAAATGGTTACTATTGCAATAAAGGTCTTAAAATTGCTGACATTGACCCTAGAATTAGCGAACAGGAAAACTGCTTTTCAATATCAGATAAAGCTAGATGTATTGCAGGAAGTGTTTTAGAATTGGTGGTTCGATATGGAAAAAATTAATGTAGATGATGCTGTTGGTATGGTTCTATGCCACGATATGACAGAAATAAAGGATAATAAGAAAACTGTGCCTTTTAGAAAAGGCCATATTTTAAAAGCCGAAGATATAGAACATTTAAAATCTATGGGAAAATTTCATATATATGTATGGGATACAGAAAAAGGTTATATACACGAAAATGATGGAGCAGAAATAATGCTCAATTCAGCAGTAGGCAAAGGTATTGCTCATTCTGAAATCAAAGAGGGTAAAATAGAGTTAACTGCTGACATTGACGGTATGCTTAGGATAAATAAAGAGGCTCTTTTTAAATTAAATATGCTGGATAATATTTGCTTTAGTACAATTCATGGAAATAGAGTTGTAAAAAAAGGCAGTAAATTAGCCGGCATGAGAGTAATTCCTTTAGTTATAGATGAAAAAACTATGGAAGAATTTAAAAAAATATCTGCTGAAAATTATCCTATTATAGAGGTTGTTCCTTTTGAAAAAACAAAAACGGGTATTGTAATAACAGGTAATGAAATAAAAAAAGGATTGAAAAAAGATGCTTTTGAGCCTGTATTAAGAAAAAAATCTGAAGAATGTAATTCAGAGGTTATAGAAGTTATATTTAGTGGCGATGAAACAAAAGATATTGTAGACGCAATAAAAAAATGTATTGATAAAGGGGCAGATTTGGTAGCCGTTACAGGTGGTATGTCTGTTGACCCAGACGATACTACACCTGATGCAATTAAAGAATTAGGTGGAGAACTTATAACATATGGTACACCAGTATTACCTGGAGCAATGTTTATGCTCTCATACATAGGCGATGTTGCTGTTGTAGGCTTGCCTAGTTGTGTTATGTATAGAAATGCTTCAATATATGACCTTGTTGTTCCAAGATTGTTGTTAGGCGAAAAGCTCAAAAAAGAAGATTTTGCATCAATGGGCTACGGTGGCTACTGCTTAGCTTGTGATGTCTGTAAGTATCCGAAATGTGCGTATGGAGTATAAAATAGAATGGGATTAAATCATTTTGACAATAAAGGAAATGCAGTAATGGTTGATGTATCTGATAAAGATATTACAGAAAGAATTGCTACTGCAGAGGGTAAAATAAAAATGAATAACACAGCAATGGAGGCTGTTGTTAATGGAACATCTAAAAAAGGCGATGTACTAAATGTAGCTAGAGTTGCGGGTATTATGGCAGCAAAAAAGACTTTTGAAATAATACCTATGTGCCACTTGCTTATGCTTACAAAATGTAGTGTAGATTTTGAAGTTAAGAAAAATTATGTTGTAGCTAAGTGTACAGTAAAGACAAAAGGTAAGACAGGTGTAGAAATGGAGGCTTTAACGGGAGTAAATGTAGCCTTATTGACTATTTATGATATGTTAAAGGCTGTTGACAGAAGTATGGAAATAACAGATATTAGACTTTTGTACAAAAATGGTGGCAAAAGTGGAGAGTACAAAGTATGATTATTTGTAATGGTGTAAGTTATAGTAGCCTTACAGAATGTTTGGAAATACAAAAGGGTATAACTTCCTTTGTTGGAGGAGGAGGTAAAAGCACTATAATAAAGAAAATTTCAGAAGAAATAAAAAATAGTGTAATTGTTACTACTACGACCCATATATATGCACCAAAACTATATTACAATAATGTAGATGATGCCAAAAATGCTATAAAAAGTGAACATATAATTACTGTAGGTAATAACTGTGGAAATAATAAGTTGGAAATGGCTATAGAGCCTTATGTTCTTGAAAGTATAGCTGACTTTATTTTAGTAGAGGCAGATGGTTCAAGAAGATTGCCTCTTAAAATTCCAGCAACTAATGAACCTGTAATCCCTAGAGGTAATAAAAAAACTGTTCTCATTTGTGGAATAGATGCTCTAAATAATAGAATAATTGATATTTGCCATAGGGCAGAAGAAACAGCTAAATTTCTAAACAAAGACATTTATGAAAAAGTTGATATAATAGATATTGCAAAAATTTTGAATTTTGCATATTCCAATATTGATTGTGCTGTAATTAATAAAGTGGATAATGATATTGATTATAATAATGCTTTGAAAATCTCTGAATATGTTAATAAAAAACTTGTAATATGTGGAGGACTAAACATATGAAAATAGGTGCTGTTTTGCTGTGTTCAGGATTAAGCAGGCGAATGGAAAATAAAAATAAATTGTTAATTAAAATAGATAATAAGCCAATGTTTCAATATACTGTTGACAATGTTATTCGTTGTGATTTTGATGAAATAGTAGCAGTAACAGCATATGACGAGATAGAAGATTATTGTCTAAGAAAGGGCATTAAAACTGTCATAAATAAAAACAGTCAATTAGGGCAATCTCAATCTATTAAATTGGGTACAAAAGCTCTTTATGATATGGATGCCATAGCTTATTTTGTATGCGACCAGCCATTTCTTAGTTGTGATAGTATATTAAAGTTAAAGAACAATGTACAAGAAGATAGAATAGTAGTTCCAGTATGTGAAGGCAATAGTTATTCCCCTTGTATTTTTAATAAAAAATATTTTGATTTGCTTTTGGCTCTTGAGGGAGATAAGGGTGGAAAGTCTATTATTAAAAATAATACGGATTATGTAAACTATGTTTATTTCACAGATAAAAAGGAATTTTTCGATATTGATAATTTAGATGATTTAATATCCCTTTAGTTATTGACAGAGCTTTTCATTTGTGATAATTTTATTATATATGTAACAAAAGGAGGTTAAATGTCTAAAAATGGAAGAAAAAGACATAAAAAAACAGGAACAACAGTATTCTAGTCCATACGAATTTTATGGCAAATTGCCAAAGGGACAAGCAATATTGTTAGGTATGCAACATGTAATGGCGATGTTCATTGGTAACCTTACACCGCTTATTATTTTATTTGGTGCATGCGGAATGGTTGGGGCAGATTTTGCTGAGTTGAGAGTACAATTACTTCAAAATGCCATGATAATGGCAGGTGTTGTTACACTTATTCAGCTCTATGCTATTGGACCAGTAGGTGGTAAAGTACCTATTGTAATGGGTACAAGTTCAGGCTTTATTGGAATTTTCAAGAGTATATCAGAATTAATGGGTGGTGGTATACTTGCCTATGGTGCTATAATGGGTGCATCATTAATTGGTGGTATCTTTGAGGGCTTTTTAGGTTTTATTTTAAAGCCACTTAGAAGATTTTTCCCTCCAATAGTAACAGGTACTGTTGTTATTACTATTGGTCTTTCACTTATTAGTGTTGGTATAAGCTATTTCGGTGGTGGTTCAACAAACCCTGATTATGGCTCAGTTGAAAACTGGTTCTTAGGTATATTCGTTATTGTCTGTATAGTTGCATTAAAGCATTTTTGCAAGGGTATGGTATCTGTTGCATCTATACTTATTGCTATAGTAGCTGGTTACATAGTAGCAGTTATTATGAGCTTAACTTTACATACAACAGGCACAACAATAGTTGACGGACAGGTTGTAGAATATACAAAGAGTTGGGTTATAAATTGGGATTCTGTAGCTCAAGCTAAATGGATAGAAATTCCAAAAATTATGCCTGTTAAAATGGTATTTTCAGCAAAGGCTATTATTCCTACAGTTATTATGTTCATTGTAACAGCTGTAGAAACTATTGGTGATATTTCAGGTTGTATTGAAGGTGGTTTAAATAGAGAAGCTACTGACAAGGAACTTTCTGGTGGTGTAAGCTGTGACGGTTTTGGTTCAGCTCTTGCAGCAGCATTTGGTGTTTTACCTAATACATCATTTAGTCAGAATGTAGGTCTTGTAACAATGACTAAGGTTGTAAATAGATATGCTTTCACTATGGGTGCTATCTTCCTTATTCTTGCTGGTTTTTGTCCAAAACTTGCAGCTATTGTAAATGTAATGCCTCAGTCAGTTTTAGGTGGTGCAGCAGTTATGATGTTCTCATCTATTGTTGTAAGTGGTATAACATTAGTAAACAAAGCTGGTATAACTACAAGAACAACTACTATTTTCTCTCTTGCTTTAGGTCTTGGCTATGGTTTGGGTACATCTTCAGCTGTACTTGACTATTTACCAGAAGCTATATCAACAATATTTGGTGGCTCTGGTATAGTTCCAGCAGCAATAATTGCAATCTTATTGAATGTTATATTGCCAAAAGAGAAAACGGAAACAAAATAGAATTATGGAAAAAGGGTATTGAGAATTATTTCTTGATACTCTTTTTTATTTGAAACTATGTATCAAATTGTGATATAATTTTACAGAAAATATATTTTGGAGGAATAAAAAATGTTAAAAAAAGCAATATCACTTGTTATGTGTGGTACAATGTTGTTTGGTTGTGGCTGTAGTAGTAGTAAAACAGATACTGCAAGTGCAACAGCTGATAATACAAAGGTAAATGTATTTATTGCAGCCTCTCTTTCTAACGCTATGAATGAAATTGCTGAAAACTACAAAAAGAAAGATGAAAATGTTGAGCTTGTATTTAATGCTGATTCTTCTGGTACTTTAAAGACTCAAATTACAGAGGGTGCATCTTGCGATATATTCTTCTCTGCTGCTGAAAAACAGATGAATGAGCTTAAAGATGGTGGATATATTGAAGATGGTTCTGTAGTTCCTTTACTTGAAAATAAGGTAGTATTAATTAAGGGAAAAGGTGCTGAAACAAGCGTAACTGGTTTTGATAATATTACATCAGCTAAAAATATTGCTCTTGCAGGTGAAGATGTTCCAGTTGGTTCATACTCAAGAGAAATTTTCACTAATATGGGCATTTTAGACGATGTAATGTCAAAGGATATTAATGAATGTGCTAATGTAACTGCTGTACTTACTGCTGTTGCTGAGGGCTCAAACGAAGTTGGTGTTGTATATGCAACAGATGCAGCATCTATGACTGATAAGGTTGAAGTTATTGCTGAAGCTCCAGCTGACGCTCTTAAAACTCCTGTAATTTATCCAGTTGGTTTAGTAAAGAATAGTGATGCAACTGATGAAGAAAAGAAAGATGCCAAGGAATTTGTAGAATATCTCCAGACAGAAGATGCAAAGGCAATATTTACAAAGTATGGATTTAGTGTAGAGTAATGTTTGATGTATTAAGTAAAATAAACTGGAGTCCATTATTTATATCCTTAAAAACTGGTTTTGTTGCAATAATATTTATTTTCATACTTGGAGTAATTGGTGCAATAGCAGTAATGAAAATGAACAACAGAGCAAAATGGATTATTGATGCAGTTTTTACTATGCCTCTTGTGCTACCTCCTACAGTTGCCGGTTACTTATTGCTCCTTGTGTTTAGCCTTAGACGACCATTTGGTATATTCTTAAAAAACGAATTAGGAATAAAAGTAGTTCAAAGTTGGAGTGGTTGTGTTATTGCTGCTGTTGTTATTTCTTTTCCTCTTATGTATAGAAGTGCAAGAGCAGCATTTGAGCAAATAGATAGCAATATTATCTATGCTGGGCGAACTTTAGGTATGAGCGAGTTTGAAATAATAACAAAAGTGGTTATTCCGACAGCTATGCCAGGTTTGTTGTCTGGTGGTATACTTTCCTTTGCCAGAGCCATTGGCGAATATGGTGCAACTGCTATGTTGGCAGGTAATGTACTGGGTAAAACAAGAACAATATCCGTAGCTATTGCGTCAGAAGTAGCCGGTGGTAATTTTGATATAGCTGGTATTTGGACTTGTGTTATAGTTCTTATAGCTTTTGTAATTGTACTTGCCATTAATTTAATTACAGGTAAGGGTATGAAAAATGTATCGAGGTGGACTAAGTGAAAATAGAAGTAAATATAAAAAAGAAATTAGGCAATTTTAACCTTGATATTAATTTTTCATCAGACAGTTTAAGAACTGGTATATTAGGTAGGTCTGGTTGTGGAAAATCTGTTACATTGAAAGCTATTGCAGGCATTATAACTCCAGATAGTGGACGAATAGTTGTAAATAATAGGGTTTTATATGATTCAGACAAAAATATTAATTTAAAACCCCAAGACAGAAAAGTAGGGTACTTGTTTCAAAATTATGCTTTGTTTCCAACCATGACAGTAGAGAAAAATATTTCTGTTGTTATAAAAAATAAAGCAAACAAAAAAGAGAAAATAAATAGCCTTATTTCAAAGTTTGGTTTGGAGGAAATAAGAAACAAATTTCCAAGCCAAATCTCAGGAGGTCAACAACAGAGAACAGCCCTTGCTAGACTTATTGCTTCAAATCCTGAGATAATAATGCTTGATGAGGCTTTTTCTGCTTTAGATTCTCATTTAAGAGAACAGCTACAGCTAGATATGATTAACTTTTTTAAAGAATGTAATATTACAGCATTAATTGTTTCTCATGATAGAGATGAAATCTATAAAATGACAGATAAAATAGTCGTTGTAGACGATGGTGTTGTTTGTTCTAGTGGTACTACAAAAGGCATATTCAAATCAACAGAGAATGTAGCTACAGCAATGCTTACTGGCTGTAAAAATATTTCAGAAATTGAAATACTAGGAAATAGAAAGATACTAGCAAAGGACTGGAATATAGTATTAAATACAAATGTTGATGTGGATATTAGTATAAAATATGTAGGAGTGAGAGCTCACGATTTTAACTTTGATAAGGGCGATAATGAATTTACCGCTAAAGTTATAAATACCGTAGAATCTCTTTTTGAAAATGTATACATATTGGAAGTAGCTGGTGGGAAGAAAAACATATGGCTAAAAAGGTCTAATGAAATTAATACAGAAATAGGTTCAAAGGTGTTTGTGAATAGTGAGAGCCTAATGCTATTAAAGTAATTTAAAAAGCTGTAAGTATTTGAAAATAATATTTACAGCTTTTTTATTATTTATTCAATACAAAAATCATAAAATTCAAGTATGTTGCAAATAAACACCAAAATAGATAAGGTATTTGCAAATAAGCTGATAATGGACTTATTTTATAAAAATTTACAATCATAAATATTATAATAACTATTAATATTATTAACCAAATTAAGGCAAACAAGAATTGAGAATACCCGAAGAAAATGATACTCCAAAAGAAATTAAATACTAATTGCAAAGCATATATAAATAAAGCCTTGTTCCTGCTGCTGTCTTTTGATTTATAAATTATATATGATGAAATACCCATAAGTATAAAAAGTATTGTCCACACAATAGGGAATATAAATGATGGTGGACTTAACGGAGGTTTAATTAATGTAGCATAAGAAGACATATTGTTACTGAAAAGGGCCGATAAAGCACCAACTGCAATAGGAATAAGTATGGATATAATTAAAGCACTTTTATCTTTTATTTTTGGCATATATTCAACTCCTCTGTTAATTAATTTCTTCCATTACTAAAATATTGGCAATCATATCACTTAAAACAACTAAATCAGCAGATAATAGGGCTAATTCCTCCCTAGACATTGTTTTTGAAAGCTGACAAGCTATAGTTGATAGAAAATATAAATTAGAACAGCTATTCATAATAAACCTCTTGTACTTTGTTAATTATTATATGCAAAAATTCTTTATTAATAACTATTTGAAATTTAGTTTTTAGGTGTGGGTAATTTTTAGGACATAGATTATGGTAATGTATATATAAATAAAGGTTAAGGAGAGGTTTTTATGTATAATATAATTTCTTTAACAGAAAAATATGTACCTAGAATAGAAAATGCTGAAAGTTATTTGAAAAGTTTATGTCACAAAAAAGCCACATCATTATACGGTAACATTCCATTAGTGGTGCAAAATCGAATTGATAGTGAAATTAAATACTTAAAGCAAAATAATGATTTAATTCATATGACTATTTTTGCTAAAGTTATGGAAAATAAAGAAATACAGCCTTATATGGTATATACCCAAAGTAAATTAACATACTCTATTATAAGCTATTTAGTTGGAATAACAAAAACAAATCCTTTAAAACCCCATTATAGATGTTCAAAATGTCATTTTATTGATTTTGATACTGACAAATACAATACAAAAATAGGTTTTGATTTGCCAAATAAAATATGTCCTTCTTGTGGTAAAAATTTGATTAAAGACGGCTTTAGCCTAGATAATATTTTTCTGTTTGGTAATAACAAAAGTCTAAATATTGAATTAAAAGTTCCCAACTATTTAAAGGAGCATATTATAGAAATAATTGAGTCAATATCTGGTATTGGAAAGGTTATAGATTTACCAAACCAATGGAAAGAGTATAAAAGTAAAAATTGTAATGAAAAGGTTATTATCCCTAGTTATTTAGATTGTAAAAATATTCTTAATATAAATGAAAATTCACTATATACTTTTAGGCTTTTATCCAATAAAATAATAGAAGAATGTAAAAGGCAAAATATTTCTGCTATTCCATTTGATGAAAGGAAATACATAAATTATTATACTAAACATAAAAATATTATTATGTGCCGAGAAGAAGAATTAGAAGTTATTAATGCTTGTAATCCACATACTATATCTGATATTATGAAAGTAATGGCTTTGTCTATTAATAATACTTGGAATAATAAAGGTAAGCATTTGATAAAAAACAATTTAGCTACAATAAAAACTATTATTTCAACAAGAGATGATATTTTAGAATTGCTTTCTGCATCAGGAGTGCCATATGAGCAAAGTCTTGAAATTATTAATGAAGGTAAATGGAAAAATTTAAGTGAAAATCATAGAAAAATATTACTTAAACATAACATTCCACAATGGTGTATAGAATTTTGCAACAAAAATGGATTTTTATGGGATAGAGGGTGTATAGCAGAAATTATGATGTTAAATTGGCTATCCCTTTGTCTTAACAATGATAAATAAAAAATGAGGATTGATAATATGTATACAATTCAGCCAAAAAAATTACTAATTATAAATATACTTGATATTTTAAGAAAATATACTGACGAAAATCATAGATTAAGTCAAAAAGAGATTGTTGAAATACTAAACTCTAAATACAATATGGAGGTAAATAGAAAGACTGTAAAAAGAAATTTAATAACTCTAATTGATTTTGGATATGACATTGAATATAGTGAAACTCAACGAATAATAAAAGATAAATATGGAAACAAAAGTGAGAGTACTATACTTTCTGATTTTTACTTAAATAGAGATTTTACCAATGGAGAATTAAGACTTATTATTGATAGTTTGATTTTTTCTAAACATATACCATCTAAACAATGTAAAGAATTGATAGAAAAAGTGGAAGGGCTTTCAAGTGTTTATTTTAAGTCAAATTTGAAGAATATTAAAAGTATGCCTAATAACTGTAGCGAAAATAAACAGCTTTTTTATACCATAGAAGTTCTTGATGAAGCTATTTCTAAAAATAAACAGGTTTCATTTATCTATAATATATATGGAACAGATAAGGCATATCATTATAAGGAAACTTCTTCCGGAGAGCCAAAAAGATATATTATAAATCCTTATCAGATGGTTGCATCTAATGGCAGACATTATTTAATTTGTAACTACGATAAATATGACAAAATATCATATTATAGATTAGATAGAATATCAGATATTAAGATTTTACCAGATAACAGAAAACCTTTGAAAGATGTTGAAAATGGAGAAGAAAGTTTACATTCAACAGATTATACTTATATGTTTTCTGGAAAAGAAATTAGGGTAGAAATGTTAGCTAAAAAATATATGGTGGCAGAACTTGTTGACTGGTTTGGTAACGCAATAGAATTTAAAAATGAAACAGATGAAACTGTTGTAGCTATTGTAACTGTAAATGATGTAGCCATAAGAAAATGGGCATTACAGTATGGTTTACATATTAAAATTTTAAGGCCACAAAGCCTTGTTGAAGAAATAAAACAGGATATTAAAAATGTAGCAAATAATTACGACATATAAATATAAAAAGTAAAAAGGTTCTCCAATATACAATGATATTAATAGAACCTCTTTTTATTTCTTTGGTATAACTATATTTACTTTAGTTCCTATATTAATTTTACTGTCAATAATAAGTTGGCCATTACACATTAATTGGAGCTTATCCCTTACATTTTTAATACCTATATGAGGCTTGCCATCTTTAATTACATTATCATAATCAAAACCTATACCATTATCCTCAACTGTCAAGATGTAGTTTTTCTTGTCACTATAACTTGAAATTTTAACTGTAATACCATCTAATTTGTTCATTAAACCGTATTTAATAGAATTTTCAACTATAGGCTGTAAACAAAGAGCAGGTATTACAAATTCTTTTTCCTGTATGTCATATTGAACAGTAAGTCTTTTACCAAATCTCTTTTTTTCTAGGGCTATATAACTGTTTAAATGTTTTAATTCCCTTTCAAAAGGAATGCACTCTTTGTTTGAAAGGGCTGACATATTTCCTCTTAAATAGTCTGAAAAATCATTTATAGCATTTTCTGCTTCTTCCGTATTGTGTTTACATAAATATCTTATTATATTCAGACTATTATATAAAAAGTGAGGCTGTATTTGGGATAGTGTAATGTTTATATTAGCCTCGTTTATTAATCTTTCTTGCTTTACAATAGTATTAGCTTGCTCTATTTGAGATATAAGAAACATCAATAAAATAATGATGGTATTTGCAATATTTAATATAGAAATACCATAGAGAAAAATTTGAATAAACAAAGCAAGTGCCGGCATAAGCATATATGTAATGAACAATATTGTATACTTTTTACTTAAATATTTTCTGTATTTATATAAAAGTATCAAATCTAAAATAATGCCTATAATACCCCATATTTGAGATAACGGGAACCATGTATTTCTATGGTAAAAATTATGGTTGTCAAAATAATAATAAAAATCAGTAAATTGAGATATTATAACTAAAATACTGGCAAAAGCACATAACGCATAAACTATTGGAACAATAATAGATTTTACTTTTGTTTTTTGTTCAATATAATTTTTTAAATGCTTTGTAAAAACAAATAATAGTACATATCCCAGTAAGAAAACCATAAAATTACTAACAACTAAAATATAATATTGTGTTTTTCCTAAATTTCCTCTAAAAAACCATGCAATGGAGTCAAAGAAAAGCAATAATCCATCTGTTGTCAGCAGAAAAAATAAGGTTCTGTTTACCTTAATGTTGATATTCCTTGAAATATGAATACAGATTGCACTTATAATACAGAATATGTAACCCCAAATTTCAAGAGAAAAATGTAACGCATTTTTTAAAATCATATCATTACCTCCTTTCGTAAATATTACAAAAACTTAACTTCACTAACATAATACCATATAAATAGCCTCTAAACAGCAACAAAAATTATTAACAATTTTTAAACAAATATAAAACAAGCATTTTTATATCCAAATTAACCCAAATACAAAATTGTATAAATATAGTCTAATAGGCAAATAATAGGCATACAAGTTAAAAATTGTTTGTTAGGAGGAAAAACTGTGAAAGCAACAGGTATTGTAAGAAGAATAGATGATTTAGGTAGAGTAGTTATTCCAAAGGAAATCAGAAGAACTTTGCGTATTAGAGAAAGCGACCCATTAGAAATTTTTACAGACAAAGACGGAGAAATAATATTAAAAAAATATTCTCCCCTTGGCGAACTTGGCAATTTTGCAAAGGAATACGCCGAAAGTCTGGCAAAAAATGCAGGACATACTACTTGCATTACAGATAAGGAACAAGTTGTAGCAGCGTCAGGAAATGCGAAAAAGGAGTTTTTAGAAAAACATATTAGTCAACAATTGGAAGATATTATTTCAAAAAGGAATACCGTTCTTGCAAAAAGACAGGAAAAAGGTTTTGTACCTATATTAGAAGTGGACAATGAAAATCTTTATTCTCACGAATTGATTACCCCCATTATAAGTGAGGGCGATGTGCTTGGTGCTATTATAATGATAAGCGATACAGAGCCTTTAGGAGAATTAGAGGGTAAATTGGTAGCAACAGCAGCCGGTATATTAGGAAAACAAATGGAACAATAAACATAAAGAAGTGTAGACTATAGCAGTTTACACTTTTTTTATGCTCTGTACCAAATTTACATATTGCAAGGAACATTTAGTGTAATAAAACTGAAATAATTATGAAAAAAATGAAATATACTGTTGAAAGGCAAATTGAAATATGTTATAATCTAATCACAAGTTATGTGGGTAACTACATAAAATTTTTAATCACAAGGAGGAATTTTGCAAAATGAGCAAAGTTGTAACAATGGGTGAAATAATGTTAAGATTATCTACACCTAATAACGAAAAGTTTATCCAGGCTGACGAGTTTGATATTAATTATGGTGGCGGTGAAGCTAACGTAGCTGTTTCTTTAGCTAACTACGGTCATGAAGCTGAATTCGTAACTGCTGTACCAGCTAACCCAATCGGTGAATGTGCAGTTGCTGCTTTAAGAAAGTATGGCGTAGAAACTAAGAACATCGTAAGATGCGGCGATAGATTAGGTATTTACTTCCTTGAAACTGGTGCTTCTATGAGAGCATCTAATGTAGTTTATGATAGAGCTAACTCTTCAATCGCTACTGCTACTGCTGATAAGTTCGACTTCGATAAGATTTTCGATGGTGCAGATTGGTTCCACTTCACTGGTATTACTCCAGCTGTAAGCGATGTTGCTGCAGAAGTTACAGAAGCTGCTTTAAAGGCTGCTAAGGCTAAGGGCGTTACTGTTTCTTGTGACCTTAACTTCAGAAAGAAATTATGGTCTTCAGAAAAGGCTCAGAAGGTTATGACTAACCTTATGCAGTATGTTGATGTTTGTATCGGTAATGAAGAAGATGCTGAAAAGGTACTCGGCTTCAAGCCAGGCGAAACTGATGTTACATCAGGCGAATTAGAAATGGCTGGTTACAAGGATATCTTCAACCAGATGTGCGACAAGTTTGGTTTCAAGTTTGTTATTTCTTCATTAAGAGAATCTTTCTCTGCTTCTCACAACGGTTGGTCTGCTTGTATCATGGATGGCGAATCTCGTGAATTCTACCGTTCAAGAAGATACGAAATCAACCCTATCGTTGATAGAGTAGGTGGCGGTGACTCTTTCGCTGGTGGTCTTATCTGTGGTCTTCTTGACAACCAGGACAAGGCTCCTGTTGACAGAATGAAGGCAGCTATTGAATATGCTGTTGCAGCATCTGCATTAAAGCACACTATCCCTGGTGACTTCAACCTTGTTACTAGAGCTGATGTAGAAGCATTAGCTGGTGGCGACGGTTCAGGTCGTGTTCAGAGATAATTTATTTCTCACATTGTGTTGCCTATCGGCAACTTGTAAAGGCTGAGGGCGTAAAGCTTTCAGCCTTTATCTAAATATATTATTTTTATGGAGGATTAGAAATGAAATTAGAAGTAAGATATTCAAATCACTTTGATGATGTTAAGCATTACACTACACAGCAGTTAAGAGACCATTTCTTAGTTGAAAAGGTATTCACTCCTGGCGAAATGAAGCTTGTTTATAGCCACAATGATAGAATTATCTTTGGTGGTATCTGCCCAACTACTGAATCATTAAAGCTTGAAGGTAGCAAGGAATTAGCAGCTGAATACTTCTTACAGAGAAGAGAACTTGGTACAATCAATATCGGTGGCGACGGTATCGTTACTGTTGACGGTAAGGATTACGAAGTTAAGAATAGCGAAGCTATTTATGTTGGTATGGGTGCAAAGGAAATTTCTTTCTCAGCTAAAGACCCTAAGAACCCACCTAAGTTCTATATGAATAGTGCTACAGCTCACAGAAATTACCCAACTGTACTTATTCAGTATGATGATGCAAACCACAAGCCACTTGGCTCTCTTGAAGATTGTAACAAGAGAACTATCAACCAGTACATTCATGACGAAGTATTCGCTAGATTATCTGAAAGAGATGGCGTTGAATACGGTTCATGTCAGCTTGCTATGGGTATGACTAAGCTTGACCCAGGTTCTAACTGGAACACTATGCCATGTCACACTCACGAAAGAAGAATGGAAGTTTACTTATACTTCGATATGGATGATGACAATGTTGTATTCCATATGATGGGTAGACCAGACGAAACTAGACACCTCGTTATGAAGAACGAAAGTGCTGTAATTTCTCCAAGTTGGTCAATCCACTCTGGTGTTGGTACAAAGGCATATACTTTCATCTGGGGTATGGTAGGCGAAAATAAAGATTACGATGACCAGGATTGGTTAAAGACTGGCGACTTAAAGTAATTTTTGCTTAGAGTACATATACAAAGAGGCACAGATATTGTCTGTGTCTTTTTGTGGTATAAAAATCTTCTTTTTAACAAATCTATTATATTATCAATTTGTCGCATTTACAATTTTTATGTTTTTCTTTGAAATAAAAAAATTCACTAATTTAAAAATATATATGGAAAAATAATATAGCATATGTTATAATATTTACATAAAAAGGAGGGGTTATATATGAAAAAATTTATAATTTTTGCCTTAATAGGTGCTTCTCTTTTAGGATTTTCAGCTTGTAATACTAATAAACAAAGCGGTGTCGAAACTACAAAGGCATCTACAGTAGCTACTGAAGTAGAAAAGGATAGTGTAAAATCTGTTGTCGATGAGGCAATACCTACACAAAAAAGTGGAGAATATTCTATTTCAGGTATTGTAGATAAAAAGGAAGATGATACCCTTGTAATGGAAACTGAAAAAGGTTCTAAAATTACATTGCCTGTAAAAAATATTAAAATTAACTTAAATAGTGGAGATAATGTTTTGATTACATTTAAAATGAATATTTCTGACCCACAAATTTATGATGACATAGAAATTGTAAATGTAACAAAACTATAGGAGGAATATGAAATTATACTCAACAATTGTATCTGCTATGGTTTTAGGAGCTACTGCAATAAATAGCATAACTGGTGGTGTAAATACTGCTTTTGATGCTGGAAATAACTTATATAATATTGTAGAAACTTCGGAAAAATCAGTAGATGAAATGGGAAAGGCTAGTTCCTATGGTATAAATATTGAGCCTACAAACTATGATACTTCAAAACTTTCCAATACGAAGCAAAGTTGGTATTTTGTAGCAAATAATAATCATACACAACCTCAGGGAAATAGCTCAGTTGCCCTAAATAAATACAATGCCTATTATGTAGGCAATCCAAATGAGAAGAAAATATATCTTACATTTGATGAGGGTTATGAAAATGGTTATACATCTAAAATTTTAGATGTTTTAAAAGCTAAGAATGTGAAAGCTGCTTTTTTCGTTACTAAACCGTATATTGAATCTGACCCAGAGCTTGTAAAAAGAATGGTGGCTGAGGGACATTTAGTTGGCAATCACTCTGTAAAGCATTTAAGTTCGCCAACTTTATCTGATTCACAGTTAAAAAATGAGCTTACTGAAACAGCCCAAGCCTTTGAAAAGGTAACAGGACAGGCTATGCCAAAGGTGTTTAGACCTCCTATGGGCGAATATAGCGAAAGAACTTTAGCAGTTACTAGCAATATGGGTTATAAGACAGTTTTTTGGAGTTTTGCTTATAAGGACTGGATAACTACAGCACAGCCTGGCAAAGATGTGGCGTATAATACAGTAATGAGCAAGTATCATAATGGTGCTGTTCTTTTACTTCACGCCGTTTCAAAGTCCAATACAGAGGCTTTGGGAGATATAATTGATAGTTTAAGAGCCAAAGGTTATACTTTTGACACTTTAAATAATTTATAAAATATATATTAAGGGGATGTTATACAATGGGTATCAAATTGAAATTAAGTGGTATTGAAAACTTTGTAAGAAATGAGGAATATGCTAAGATACAGCCTGCTGTAAAAATGGCAAGTGACTTACTTTATTCAGGTAAGGGTGCAGGTAATGATTATATTGGCTGGGTAGATTTACCTAACAATT
Organism: Eubacterium sp. CAG:274; assembly: GCA_000432155.1. Lineage (GTDB taxonomy): Bacteria > Bacillota > Clostridia > Lachnospirales > CAG-274 > CAG-274. The sequence goes on along the minus strand of FR888501.1, from coordinate 1,685 downwards.
ATGATAAAGATGAATTTGAAAGAATTAAGAAAGCTGCTAAAAAAATTCAGTCAAATAGTGAAGTTCTTATTGCAATTGGCATTGGTGGTTCTTACTTAGGTGGACGAGCTGCTTTAGAGTTTGTTAATGGTGTAAACTTCAATAAGAAAGTACATAAGGGTATCCCAGAGGTTTATTTCGTAGGTAACAGTATTAGTTCTGATTATTTAAGTGATATTATTGAAATCCTTGGAGATAGAGATTTTTCTATTAATGTTATTTCAAAATCTGGTACAACAACTGAACCAGCTATTGCTTTCAGAATTTTCAAAAAGATTATTGAAGATAAGTATGGTAAAGAGGGTGCAAAGGAAAGAATTTTTGCCACTACTGATAAAGCAAGAGGTGCTTTAAAGTCTATGTGTAACACAGAGGGCTATGAAACTTTTGTTATTCCTGATGATGTAGGTGGTCGTTTCTCTGTTCTTACTCCTGTAGGTCTTCTTCCAATGGCAGCAGCTGGCATTGATATTGATGCAGTAATGCAGGGTGCGTCTGATGCTGTTGCTACATATAAAAATGAGGACTTAAAAAACAATGATTGCCTTAAATATGCAGCTACTAGACAGATTTTAGGCAGAAAGGGCAAGGCAATAGAAATTCTTGCTAACTACGAACCATCTCTTACAATGTTTGGAGAATGGTACAAACAGCTTTACGCTGAAAGCGAAGGTAAAGACGGAAAGGGTATTTTCCCTGTAAGTGCTAATTTCTCAACTGATTTACATTCTATTGGTCAGTTTATTCAGGACGGCAGTAGAAACCTTTTTGAAACAGTTTTATGGGTAGAAAATGCTAAGAAGAATATTACAATAGAAACAGATGCGGAAAACTTAGACGGTCTTAATTTCGTTGCTGATAAAACAATACAGTATGTAAATTCAAAAGCATATGCCGGTACTTTCCTTGCTCATGTTGACGGTGGTGTGCCTACAATGGTTCTTGAAGTTGAAAAGACAGATGCTTATAACTTTGGCCAGCTTGTATACTTCTTTGAAAAGGCACTTGCTATTAGTGGTTATATGCTTGGAGTAAATCCATTTGACCAGCCAGGTGTTGAGGCTTATAAGAAGAATATGTTCGCTCTCTTAGGTAAGCCAGGATATGAAGATAGAAAAGCAGAATTAGAAGAAAGATTAAAATAATAATTGATTGAAAAGGGGATTGTGTATTGCAATCTCCTTTCTTTTGTGTTATCTTTAAATTTGGGCAACAAAAAAGACACTCCCGAACGAGTGCCTTTTTATATTTAGTGAATTCACATGTCACAACCCAGAGCATCAATGCATTTTTAGCTACTGGACCGAGTATATTTTATTAAATTACATACCCTTAACTGATGAAAGACGAGTAACCTTACCAGAGCGTAAGCATCTAGTACAAACGTTGATAGATTTTACTGTACCGTTTTCAACAACCTTAACTTTCTTAACATTAGCGTTCCAAGTCTTGTTAGCTCTTCTTGAAACCTGACTACGATTAATACTAATTCTGTGACCTGTCTGTCTGCTCTTATCGCAAATTGCGCACTTAGCCATAGATAAACACCTCCTTAGTTTTAAACTCACCATTTGCTATTATAACAGCTCTTGATATAAAAAGCAAGAGTTAATTTAGAAATTTTTTCATTATTTTAACAAAATTCA
>FR888500.1 GCA_000432155.1 Eubacterium sp. CAG:274 | reverse complement strand
AAATTTCATTTTGAAACTTCGTTTCTTTGCTTTGCAAATTTGTTTGCTTATCGCAAACTAAAATGAAATTTGTCCTCGGCTCTCGCCTCGGTAACTTATTTCGGAAAATCGTGAGCAAGCTCCCATTTTCCTTCAATAAGTTATATTATATCCCTTTAAACTTCCCTTGTCAAATAATACGACAACATTTTATTTTATATTTTTTCCACTTCAACTGTATAAGATTACCCTTGTAGGTTTATATTTTTTACTTTTTTTGACCAAAATTTACAAAAAAACAGGTTTTCTATTTAATCTTTGAAAGAATAAAAAATATTTTGTATATTTTCAATAAAATTTCTCAATTTTTACAAGAACTTTACAGTCAAAATTAAGACAAATTATCTGTAGTTTAAACTATTTCCCTCTGTTATTCTTTATTATACATTTATTTTTTGTTTCTATACACAAAAAAGCCCCCAAAGTATAAACTTTGAGGACCTTATAATTACATATTTTCT
>FR888499.1:69693-72656 GCA_000432155.1 Eubacterium sp. CAG:274 | reverse complement strand
TATTAATATTTTAAGCATAATTTTAAATGTTTTTCTTATATTCGCTGTTATTGTTTTACTTTTTGATAGAGATGATGAGGAAGAATACGGAGAAGAAATTTACGATTATGATGAATAAGAGATAGGGTGTTACCTGATTGATAAAGGTAGACACCCTATTTTTTTATTTAAACCAAGCCTTATATAAAAGGGCAATTCCTTTTTCTATATTGTCAATTAATATTGAACTATAGCCGAGAATTACTGAATTTTTTGGGGCTGTGGAAATATTGTTATAGTATTTGGAAATGGGATATACTTTTATTCCAAATTTTAGAGCAGATGAAACAAGTTGTTCTTCTGTCATATTATTTTTAGGAGATACTACTAAATAAAGACCTGCTTTTTCTCCACTAATTTCTATTTTATCGTCAAAATATTTTTTTATAGCATCTAATAATATCCTGTTTTTGTTTGTGTTATGGGTTTTATAACGCCTTTTATGCCTTAATAAATACTTCTTTTCAATGTATTCAGTAAGAGCATATTGAGCAATAATAGGCACAGGATTTGAATAGTGTTCATATAGAGCATTATATTTCTCTGAAAATTGTGGCAACATAATAAAAAATGCCAATCTTGAGCCAGGAGAAAGTGTTACAGAGTAGGATATTGCATAAAATACTCTGTTTTCTGTATCACAGGCTTTTAAAGATGGATAATAGTTTTGTGTATAAATTAGTTCGTGGCTACTGTCGTCTTCAATTATGTAGGAATTGGTTTCGTTTGCCCATTTAACTAATGCCATACGATTTTCAGCAGAAAATGTTACACCTGTAGGAAAATGGTGGTTGGTTTTTACACAGAGAATTGATTTTTTGTATTTGTATAACTGGTCAATATCTATTCCATCATTTGTCAATTCAATATAATCTATATTAAATCTCTTTCGTGTTACAACTTCTTTTACAGCAGGATTAGTCGGGTTTGTAAGTATAATATTATACTCTTTTGGGTCAAATAAATCATAAATTATACTTAATGCCTCGTAAATATCTGGAGATAAGACTATATCGTCAGGATTTGAGTGTATTTTTCTAAATATAAATGATTTTTTGGCAATAGCATGCTGTAATACAGGTTCGCCATTTCTACTGGGCGTATTAAAAAAATCTCTGTTTTCTAATACAGTTAATGTATGTGTTATACATTGACGCCAAAAATCGTGGCGAAAAAGTCTATTTTCTGTTACTCTCCAGTTAAAGTCAAATACAATGTTTTTATCTTCCTGAGGCAATATAACTGGAGGAGTAGATATATTATCATTGTTCGAATAGTCATTTGTGGGAGATACAATATAGCCACTTCCTCTTTTGCTTACAACTAAACCCTCCAACACTAACTGGCTGTATGCTTGGTCAACAGTATTTCGACTTACACCCAATTCTTTTGCCAAAACTCTTGTGGGAATAAGAACATCGCCAGTAGCAAGTTCTTCATTTTGTATTTGGTTGAAAATTTCCTCATATATCTGTAAATATAAAGGTTTTTTGCTATTTTTATCTATTAAAATCATAAAAAAATCCTCTTTTTAAAATTGGCACAGTACCAGTTAATTGGTACTGTCGAAAAAATATAAATTGGCTGTTTTTTTGTAGATATTTATATTGTAAAATAACCTCGAAAGAAATGCAAGAAGTATTGTTGTTTTTATATTATACAGGAGATGATTATATGGATAATGTATCTAGTGAAAAGTTGTATTATTCTGTGTATGACACTTTTAATGACAAGGTTACAATAATATGTAATGATGATGCTGTTGTTGGTTTAAAAATGGGCGAGGTGTCAGTTGAAAATGGTACTTGCCAAAGAACGCCTTTAATGGACAAGGCTGTAAAGGAATTAAAAGAATATTTACAGGGAGAGCGTAAGTATTTTGATGTACCACTTAAATTAGAGGGGTCAGAATATCAGAAAAAGGTATGGAATATTATTAGAAGTATTCCTTATGGAAAGACAATTACATACAAAGATGTTGCTATTGAAATGGGCAAGAAAAAATCTTTTAGAGCTGTTGGTGGGGCAATAGGTAAAAATCCTCTTTTGATTTTTGTACCTTGCCATAGAGTAATTGGTCTTAATGGTGCTTTAACTGGATATGCAGGTGGCATTGAAAGAAAAGAAAATCTTCTTAAATTAGAGCATGCAATTTAATTTTTATGTCTTTTAGGACGCAGTTTTGTGACTGCGTTCTTTTTTTGTAATGAATATTTTTGTTGTTTTATTAGAAAAATATAGTATAATAGAATTAAAGAGAAGTATCCACATATTAGGAGGGATTTTTTATGAAAGAAGAAAGAATGTTTATTTTAAAAATGGTTCAAGATGGCAAAATTACAGCTGATGAAGCTGTTAAGTTGTTAGAGTCTATTTCTCCAAGCCATAGTAAATCTGATACAATAAGACAGGTTAAAGAAAAGGCAAATGATATAATTGAAGATGCAAAGCCTGTTGTAAAAAAATATGCAAATAAGGCAACTAGGGTTTTAAATGATGTTGTAGATGCTTTCAAGGAGGGCGTAGATAATTTTAATAACAAGCCTAAGAAGTCAGATTTTACCGATGATATAATTGATGATGTAAGCGACCATTTTGATGATTTAGATGATGATTTCGTAGTATATGACGGTTCTTCAGATGATGAACAGGATATGGTTGATGAAATTAAAAAGAGTGCAGATGAAAAATCTCAGAAAATTTCAGAAAGCGTAAAGCAAAATACTTCAGCTGTAAAAGAAACTATGAAAGAGGCTGCTAAGAATATTAAAGAAAATGCTAAAGATATGAAAGACACAGTAAATATAGTAGCTATGGATATAAAAGAAAAAGCTGAAAATGTAAAAGAAGATATTGAAGATGCTATGAAAAAGTAAAAAGAAACACCAATGCTTATTGTTTGAGCATTGGTGTTTCTTGTAATT
>FR888499.1:68229-69671 GCA_000432155.1 Eubacterium sp. CAG:274 | reverse complement strand
GTGTTTCTTGTAATTAAAATTTAAAAGTATCCTTTAAGCCAGCCCATTTCTGGTCTTTATCGCTTAAATTAAGAGGTGTTCCGTCTGCCATTTTGTAGCTTTCAGCAGATGCAGTACCGTTATAATCACCAGTAACGCCACACCAATCAATACCGATTTCAGGGTCATTCCAAGCTAAACCACCTTCATCACCTGGGTGATAGAAGTCAGTACACTTATAGCAAAATTCTGCAATATCAGATAGTACTAAAAATCCATGAGCAAAGCCTTCTGGAATATAAAATTGCTTTTTATTTTCTTCTGTAAGCTCTACGCCAAACCATTTGCCGTATGTTTCAGAATTACTGCGTAAATCAACAGCAACATCGAAAACAGAACCCTTTACAACTCTTACAAGTTTGCCCTGTGGGTATTCTTTCTGGAAGTGTAAACCTCTTAAAACACCTTTTGTTGAGCAAGACTGGTTATCCTGAACAAAGACCATATTAAGACCGGCTTCTTCCATATCACGCTGATTATATGTTTCCATAAAATAGCCTCTGGCATCGCCATGAACAGTTGGTTCAATTACATATAAACCCTCAATAGGGCATTTAGTTACTTTAATCTGTCCCATAATTATCTCCCTTATCTATTGCTGTACATTCTTTCATAGTAATTCTGATATTCGCCACTAATGATAGTTTCCCACCATTCTTTATTTTCTAAATACCACTTGATAGTTTTCTTTATACCGTCAGCAAACTTAGTTTCAGGCAACCAGCCAAGTTCATTATGTATTTTAGTTGGGTCAATGGCATATCTCATATCGTGACCTTTTCTATCAGCAACAAAAGTAATAAGGCTTTCTGGCTTACCAAGTTCCTTACAGATAATTTTTACAATATCAAGGTTAGTCATTTCGTTGTGACCACCGATGTTATAAACTTCGCCAACTTTACCATTGTGGATAATAAGGTCAATAGCCTTACAATGGTCCTCAACATAGAGCCAATCTCTTACATTTTCGCCAGTACCGTATACAGGAAGTGGCTTATCATTAAGTGCATTAGCAATCATAAGAGGTATTAACTTCTCAGGGAAGTGATATGGGCCATAGTTGTTAGAGCATCTTGAAATAGTAACAGGCAAACTAAATGTTCTGTGATACGCAAGAACTAATAAGTCGGCAGATGCCTTTGATGCACTATATGGGCTTGATGTATGAATAGGAGTTTCTTCTGTAAAGAATAATTCAGGTCTGTCTAAAGGTAAATCGCCATAAACTTCGTCAGTAGAAACCTGATGATAACGCTTAATACCGTATTTTCTACAAGCATCCATCATAACCTGAGTACCGAGAATGTTTGTTTCAAGGAAAATACTTGGGTTTTCAATAGAACGGTCAACATGACTTTCAGCAGCAAAATTTACTACTATGTCAGGCTTTTCTTCTTCAAATA
>FR888499.1:54086-68187 GCA_000432155.1 Eubacterium sp. CAG:274 | reverse complement strand
TAAACAGCCTCTCTATCTCTAATATCGGCCTTTACAAATCTGAAGTTAGGGTTATCCATAACAGGTTCAAGTGTAGATAAGTTGCCGGCATAAGTAAGAGCATCTAAGCAGATAATTCTGTAGTCTGGGTATTTATTGAGCATATGGAATACAAAATTGCTACCAATAAAACCAGCACCACCTGTAACAATAATATTCATAAAATTTCCTCCTAGTATAAGTACTTGCCATCAGCAACATTTTTTAAATGCTGACCGTAAGCAGATTTTCCATAAAGTTTGGCAGATTCTAAAAGTTTTTCTTTTGAAATCCAACCGTTCTTATAGGCAATTTCTTCAATAGCTGAAATCATAATGCCCTGTCTGTCTTCTACAACCTTTACAAATTCAGCTGCTTCATTAAGAGCAGGTACAGTACCAGTATCAAGCCAAGCATAACCTCTGCCTAGAGTAACTACATCGAGAGTGCCTTCTTCAAGGTACATTTTATTGAGGTCTGTAATTTCAAGTTCGCCTCTAGCAGATGGCTTAACCTGTTTAGCTTTTCTAACGACATCTTTATCATAGAAATAAAGACCAGTTACACAGTAATTAGACTTTGGATGTTCAGGCTTTTCTTCAATGGAGATTGCTTTACCGTTTTCGTCAAATTCAACAATGCCAAAACGCTCAGGGTCTTCAACATAGTAACCAAAAACAGTAGCACCTTTCTCTTTCTTAGCGGCTTTTTTAAGGTGGTCACTTAAACCATTACCATAAAAAATATTATCCCCTAAAATCATAGCACAGCTATCATCACCAATAAATTCTTCGCCAATAAGGAAAGCCTGAGCAAGTCCGTCTGGACTAGGCTGTACCTTATAGCTTAAATTGATACCAAAGCTAGAACCGTCACCTAAAAGCTTTTCAAAATTAGGTAAATCAGTAGGTGTTGAAATTATAAGAATATCCTTAATTCCAGCCAACATAAGAGTTGAAAGTGGATAATAAATCATAGGTTTGTCATATACTGGCAAAAGCTGTTTGCTTGTTACCATTGTAAGTGGGTAAAGGCGAGTGCCACTACCACCAGCTAAAACTATACCTTTCATACTAGAGAACCTCCTCAATATAATACAATTATAATTACTACCATAATATCACAATATAAATTTTTAGTCAAATTATATTGCCTGAAAGCTATATCTTTGACAAAATTAAATTACTTTGATATTTTTTATTAAATAATGAACCTTTTCTTTTTAACTATGCTCTTATATATAGACTGGTCAAAGGAGGCAAACTATGTATGAGGAAATAATAGAAAATATGAAAAATGGAGATGAAGATGCTCTATGTAAACTGTATTCGGTTTATGCTCAATCTGCATTAAGAAGTGCATATTTAATCACAAATAATCTTCATTCTGCTCAAGATGCTGTAGAGGATACATTTGTACAATGTTATAACAACATAAATAAACTAAAAAATAATGGAGCTTTTAAAGTTTGGTTTTACAAAATACTTACTAGAAATGCCTGCAAATACGCAAAAAAGGATAATAAAAACATTCCAGTTGAAGATGAAAATATAAATGCTGGAAGTGTAAATGATGAGTATTTTTCAAGTGAAAAATATATCCGGCTTTACAATGCCATAGATAGTTTAAATAAAAAAATGAAAACAACTGTAGTTTTATTCTATTTTAACGAAATGTCTATAAAGGAAATTGCAAAAATTACAGGAAGTTTTGAGGGTACTGTAAAAACAAGACTTTTTACTGCAAGAAAAAGGTTGAAAAAGTATTTAGAAACAGATATGGAGGCTTAATATTATGAAATATGATGACGAATTAAAAAAAGCATTAAATTTAAGGGCTGAAAATTTTTCTGTAGATGAAAATATGCTTTATAGCATTAAGAGAAAAATAAAAAATCAAAGGAGAATAGGTATGAATAAATTTAAAAAGGCTGTTATTGTTTGCTGTACAGTTTTAGTAATAGGTGTAACTGGTGTTTATGGTGGTGGAAAGATTATATCCTATAGTTCTTCATCAAGGACTTTAAATGAAATGAAATATATTCCAGCAGAAAGTGAATTTACAAAAAAAGTTGGTTTTGTGCCTAAATGTCCTGAAAATCTGGGTCAGTATAAATATTTGTATTCTGTGCCAGTAGATAGTTCGGCAGATGATGAACAGGGGAATAGTGTAAAAAAATACAAAGAAATAAATATATCCTATGATGTTCCAAAGGGAAATCTTTTTATGAGTGTTTCTCCTTATATAACAAATGACCAAAGTCCAAATTCAGAAGAAATAGATTACAATAACAAAACTATTTACTATGGTAGCTATGAATATAAGGCTGTTCCACCTGATTACAAACCTACTGAAGAAGAAAATAAAAAGGTTGAGGAAGGCTCTTTGCAAATTGGCTATGGTTCAGATAAAGTAGAAGAAGAAAAGACACAATTTTTAATGTGGCAGGGGGGAGATTTACAGTATCTTATTATGGATATGGGTACAGAAATACCAAAAGACGAATTTGTAAATATGGCTAAACAGGTTATAGATATGCAATAAATAGTTGTGTTAAATAAAGGTGGTAGCTGACATTGGTTACTGCCTTTATTTTTTGTAAATTAATATGGCAAATTATATTTTTATATGTTAGAATGTGCCTATAAAATTTGTGTATAGATGGTGGCATTTATGGAAGATACTCCTATTTTAAAATTATTATTAAAACTCTCTCCGCCTGTTATGTTGGCACTTCTTATACAGTCTGTTTATAACATTGTAGATAGCTATTTTGTTGCCAAATTTTCAGGAGATGGATTAACAGCACTTTCTATTATTTATCCAATACAGCTTTTAATGTTGGCATTAGCAACAGGTACAGGAGCTGGTGTAAATATTCTCATATCCAGAATGGACGGAGTAGGAGATACTAAGTCACAAAATGATGTTGTAAAAAGTGGTATGTTTCTTGGTGTTGTAAATTTTGTTGTTTTTGTTTTATTTGGTTTAATGAGTATAAAAGACTATTACAATATTTCCTCTAATATGGAGGGTGTTCGTAAAGAGGGGATAATGTATGGACAGATTATACTTTCGTTTTCTTTTGGTATGTTTTTAGAAGCTAATTGCACTAAAATGTTACAGGCAAAAGGAAATATGGTAGTACCAACTATAGCACAAATTATAGGTGCTGTTATTAATGTAATTTTAGACCCTATACTTATATTTGGTAAATTTGGATTTCCACAAATGGGTATTAAGGGAGCGGGTATTGCTACAGTAATAGGTCAATGGGTTACAATGATTATTGTATTATTAAATGTGCTTAAATACTATAAATTTAAAGGCAGTATTGACTTAAAAAGCTGTGTTAAAATTTATAAATTCGGTGTTCCGTCTATTATTTTGCAATCTCTCTATACTTTTTATATAGTAGGACTTAATCTTGTACTTAAATTATTTACAGAAGATGCAGTTGCTGTACTGGGAATTTACTATAAATTGCAAACATTTTTCTTTATACCTTTAACAGGACTTCAACAGGTTATAGTACCAGTTGTAAGCTATAACTACGGTGCAGAAAAATACAAGAGAGTAAAGCAGACATTGTGGTATTCTGTTGGTATTGCTTGTTCAGTTATGTTTGTGGGTATAATAATGTTTATGGTATTCCCTAGAGAGCTTATATCTATATTTTCACAACAGGAAAATGTTTTAAATATAGGTAGTTCAGCATTGAGAATTATTTCCACAAGTTTTATTCCGGCTGGTTTTGTACTTATGTTTATAGTCTATTGTCAAGGTGTAAACAGGGGCGGCTACAGCATTTTGCTTACTGTACTTAGACAGGTAATATTGTTTGTGCCATTGGCTTGGCTTTTTCACTACAAGGGACTTTTTTATGTGTGGTTTACTTTTCCGGCAACTGAAATTATTACAGCATTAATGAGTTTTTATCTATATTTTGTAAGAGAAAAAAGAAGTAAAAAATCCTTGACTCTACAATAGTTATAGACTTTATTATATGTTATGATGATTTTTAGAAAGGAAATTTAATTATATGGAGAAAAAATTGACAGAGGGAAGTGTATTTAAGGCATTATTGTTCTTTTCGTTGCCTTATTTACTATCTTATTTTTTACAGACCCTTTATGGTATGGCAGATTTGTTTATTATAGGTCAGTACAACGGTGTTGATAGCACTACAGCTGTTTCTGTAGGTAGTCAGGTTATGAATATGTTTACAGTTATGATAGTTGGCTTGGCTATGGGTGCAACTGTAATGATAGGCAGATGTGTGGGCAGTAATGACTTTAGACAAATGTCAAAGGTAATAGGAAATACTGTTACATTTTTTATGGGCTTTTCCATTGTTTTAACAGTTGTGCTTTTGCTATTTGTAAAAAATATAGTAAACATAGTTTCTACACCGGAGGAGGCTGTTTCTGGTACAATAACATATTTGACAATTTGCTTTATAGGTATACCTTTTATAGTAGCCTACAATATTATCAGCTCAATTTTTAGAGGTATGGGGGATTCAAAAAGCCCTATGTACTTTATAGCTGTAGCCTGTGCAGTAAATATAATTGTTGACTATATTTTTATAGGTGTTTTAAAAATTGGACCAGCAGGTGCAGCTTTAGGTACAGTATTATCTCAGGCAATAAGTGTTGTAGTGTCATTGACAGTTATTCTTAAAAGAAAAAGTGGTGTAAAACTGACTAAAAGTGATTTTAAACCACAAAAGAATGTACTGAGAAATGTTCTTAAAATTGGAGTGCCTATTTCATTACAAGACGGTTTTATACAGATTTCATTTATAATAATAACTATAATTGCAAATAGGCGAGGACTTAATGATTCAGCAGCAGTAGGTATTGTGGAAAAGATAATAGGAATTTTGTTTTTAGTTCCATCATCTATGCTTTCGTCAGTTTCTGCACTTTCAGCTCAAAATATAGGTGCAGGCAAACATAACAGAGCTTCTTTAACTCTTAGATACGCTATTTTAATAACAGTATCTTTTGGAATAGTAATGGCTGTTTTGATACAGTTTACAGCTGGCTATGCAGTTGGACTTTTTACCAATAATAGTGATGTAATAGTTTTAGGCGATGAATACTTGAGAAGTTATGTGTGGGATTGTGCTATTGCCGGTATACATTTTAGCTTTAGTGGTTATTTCTATGCCTATGGAATGTCATTTATATCCTTTACCCATAACCTGTTGTCTATAGTTTGTGTCAGAATACCTCTTTCCTATCTGTTGTCTAAAATGTATACAGATACACTTTTCCCAATGGGTATAGCATCGCCGGCAGGTTCGGTGTTGTCTGTAATTATCTGCGTAATAGCCTTTATTTGGTTTAGAAAGAGTAATAAAATTAGGACAACTTAATTTTTGACAGGGGGATTTTTGTGGATAAAACGAACTTATTTAGTATAGGAAATATTGCAAAATTGTTTAGTTTAAGTGTAGGTTCATTGCGACATTATGAAAATTTGGGAATTTTAAATCCGGAATATATTGACGAAAAAACAGGGTATCGCTATTATAGCACAAACCAGTTTGAGTGCTTAAACACAATTAGATACTTGCGTTTGTTGGATATGCCCCTTGAACAAATAGGAGATTTTCTCAACAATAGAGATATTTCTAAAATGCAAGAAATGTTGCATCAACAAAAAGAATATGTTGTTGAAAAACAGAAAGAACTTAGAAATATAGAAAAGAAAATCAACAATAGATTAAACCAAATTGAAGATGCTCTTTCTTCTCAACTAGATAAAATTAAAATACAAAATATTTCTTCTAAACGAATAGCATATTTACAACAAGATAATTGTAATAGATTAAATCTGGAAAATTTAGAACAGGCAATAAGACAAATAGAGAAAAATCAAAAGTATACAGCAGTTTTCTTAGGAAAAGTAGGTATAGGAATAGCTAAGGAAAATCTTTTAAAACAAAAGTTTGATAATTACGATATGGTTTTTATTATACTGGAAAATGAAGATGAATATATTGGCAAAACTGAAATTTTGCAAGAGGAAAAATGTGTTGTACTTCGTTTTTGTGGCTGTCATGATAATTCTAAAAAACAGTATGAAAAAATGTTTAAATATATAAAAGAAAACAACTTGAAAATAAAAGGCTTTTCAAGGGAAATTGCCTTAATTGATTATGGTATTACAAATGATGTAAATAAATTTGTTACAGAAATACAAATTCCTGTAGAAGATAAGTAAAAAGCATAACACCCTATATTAATTTTCTTTACAGATATTAGTGTAGGGTGTTATAATTTTATAAAAAGAAAAAAGGAGGGTAAATATGAAAATAACACACAGAATTATGTCTATAGCATTGGCATTTGTAATGTGTACAGGTTTAATATGTACAGTAAATGCAAATGAAAATACTGGAGAAATGTATTTTAATTTTACAAAAAAAAGTAGAGCTGGAGCTATAGATGTTGGAACGATAAATGGCAAAGCACCACTTTATAACAGAGATAGAGGGTGGGGATTTGTTTCTGAAACAACAGCTATGCCACCAAGAAAGGTAAATGTAAATAGTATTGAAGTAAAGAAAGAGGGCTATAAGGTAGTTGAAAATAGTGTAGCAAAATTTAATATTACTGATAAAGACGGAAAGTTGTTGGATTACACAAAGGCTACTGACTACAATTATGGCGGTATGGTATTCAGAGTAAATTTACCAAGAGGTGGCTACAATATTCAGGTGGAAACTGCCAGAGGTAAAGATGATGCTCTTGTTTCTGTTTCTGCTACACAGACAAGTAGAATAGAAAATACAAAACAATGGGATGCTGCCGGACTTGTTAAAAATCAGCATTTAGCAAAGTGGAATGGTAATGTGTGGAGCTTTGACTATTGTACTGGTAGAAGTTTTATAGATATTGAGGTTGAGCCTAAAAGTGCAGGCAATCCTGTAGTATTGAAATCTATAAAAATTACACCTATTCCCGTTAGGGAACAAGAAGATAAACCAACAGTTTATCTTTTAGGTGACTCTACATTAAAATCCTATCTTTTTGAAGAAGCTCCAATGAGTGGTTGGGGTCAGGTTTTTGATAGACTTTTTGATACAAGCAAAATTAATATTGTTAATTATTCTATGGGTGGTCGTTCTTTAAAAACAATGTACCAAGAGGGTAGATTAAACGATGTTCTTATGACAGGTCACAAGGGAGATTTTGTACTTGTGCAGTCTGGTCACAATGATGAAAAGAATGGAAAAGACAAGGGCGTTGTAAGTGACCCGACAGCTCGTTTTGGTACAGGCTCAACAGAAGAAATGTATAGAAATTACCTTGAGTATTGCTATTTATCAGCTATAGAAGTAAGAGGTATGATACCAATTCTTGTAACACCTATGACAAGAGCAGAAACCGGTGTAACGAAATGGCATGTTTATTCAGATAGTTTTGTATCAAAAGATAAACATTTTACAAAAGTAATGAGAGGTACAGCAAAGGATAACAATGTTCCTTTAGTTGACTTAAATGAAGATAGTGTAAATTACTTAAACGAATTGGGAGTACAAGGCACAACAGCTGTAGTTATGTCTATTGAGGCAGGAGAAACACCGGCAAAATCAAATTCAGGAAGTTATGCCAATGGTCATCCACAGCTTAAAATAGACGGTACGCATATGAAAGAGGCTCTTACTAAGCAATATGCAAGGTTTATTGTTACTGATTTAGCCAAACTTGAAAAAGATTACAGCTATTTAAAACCTTTAACAGATGCCCATACAAGTGATGTAAAAGACGCAATAGTCACAGGAAATTGGGATAAGGTTTATCCAGAAGTTGCAAAGGATTGTCTTACAGGGGATAATGCCTACTACAGAAATCAGATTGAAAAAATGCTCCAGCTTGGCGTAATGAGCAAGGATAGTGATGGCAATTTTAATCCACAAAATATTATGACTGTAAAGGAATATATTTCAGCATTGACTAAAATTTATAAAATAGACGAAAGTGCTTTCAAAAATTATACTGACGGTAATCTTACAAGAGAGGTTATGGCGGCAATAAATTTAGATGCTTACAATATGAAGTTTAAGTCAAAACCAAAGTATATGACAGACTACAATGGTAATAATATTACACCTGATGACCCTAATTATGACCCTAACTTGGTAGGTACAGAGGCACAGTATTATCCTTTAGTTGGATATAATGCTATAAAGGATAGAATGAGTATATCTCTTAAATTTGCTGATAAAGTGAAAGATGCGTATAATTTGGGTCTTATAAGAAGTGAAGTTGGCATAGAAAGAGGTAAGGTTCAAAATGGCTATTATATTGAACCACAGAAAGAAGTAACCAGAGCAAAAGCAGCTAAGTCCCTTTATTTTATGTATGTTTTAGGCAGTGATATTCATACAGAAAATGATATAATTGCTGAATAAAAGAATTAACAGCAGTATTTGTAATTTTAGTGTATTACATAATACTGCTGTTTTTTTATTGCTATTTTGGCTAAAATTTTGTAAAAAAATAATATTGAATAAAAAAAGGACTATTGCTATAATAGTTGTAAAATGCAACAGTTGTAAAATGACAACTATTATATGAGGTGATTATTTGTACGAAAATTATGAAATTATAACAAAGAAAAAAAGGGATTTTTTCAATAAAAAACTTATTGATGTAAACATTTCTTTTATGGAAGGTCTTATGATTTCCTATGCTGGAAATAAGCCTGACCAAAATCAAGAAACTTTGGCATCTTTATCTGGTGTGGATAAGTACAGAACAGCTAAATTTTTATCTTCTATGGAGGAAAGAGGATTAATAGTAAGAAAAGCTAATCCTGAAAATAAAAGAGAAAAATTAGTTGCTTTAAGTGAAGACGGCAAAGAAATATATGAAAAGTTTAATAAGTGGTCTGAGGAATGGAGAGAGCTTTGTTTTAAAGATTTTAACAAAGATGAAATAAATATATTTATGGGACTACTGGATAAAATGATTAAAAATTTAGAGTGATTTATTGTGATAGGAGAGATATTAAAATGAAGTTTATGAAGTTGGTGGCATTGGCAACAGCTGTTAGTTGTTGTCTTACTGGTTGTAGTTTTACAGGTGACGGTATTTTGGGCAAAGATAAAAAGGATATGAATATTCAAAGTACAGTTACAATGGATGAAAGTAATGTAAATGCTTTATCTTCCGGTCAGATAGAAACTGTATATGTTAAAGAGGGCGATGTAGTTAAAAAGGGTGACCCTCTTGTGCTTTTAAATAGTGATAGCCTTAATGCACAAAGGGACCAAACAAAGGCAAATATTGAAAAAGCTGAGGCTGCTTTAAAGCAACAACAGGTTACAAAAGCACAGGCTGTTGCCGGCAAGGCGAAAGCACAGGCAGCAGTAGAACAAACAGAGGCAGGCAAAAGTCAGGCAGAGGCTGGAAAGAGTCAGGCAGAGGCTGCTGTAAAATCAGCACAGGCATCTTATCAGTCTGTTTTAAATGGTGCTAATGAGGAACAGCTTGAACAGTTAAGGTCAGCAGTTAAGATTGCACAGACAAATGTTGAAACTTCACAGACAGCTTTTAATGATGCAGAAACACAGTTAAACAGGTCTAAGGCACTTTATGATGCCGGTGGTATGTCAAAAGTAGATTATGACAAGTCACAGACAGCATATACAACTGCTAAAAATAATTTAGACAATGCAAATCAGAATTTGGAAATTGCCAAAAATAAATTAAAAGATACTGAAAACGGTGCAACACAGGAAAATAAAAATCAGGCTAAGGCTGGTGTTGACCAAGCACAGGCAAGTGTGGCACAGGCACAAGCCGGTGTAGCACAGGCACAGGCAAGCGTGTCACAGGCAGAGGCTGGAGTTACACAGGCAGATACTTCAATAGCAGCAGCAGACACAGCTATTGAACAGGCTCAGGCATCTATTAAACAGCTTAAAATTTCTTTAAGTGATATTGAAAAGAATATTGAAAAATGTACATTAAAAGCTCCAGTTGACGGTGTTGTAACAACTGTAAATGTTAAAAAGGGCGATATGGTTACTACAGGTCTTCCTACTGTTGTAGTAACAGATACTTACAATCCTTATATTACTTGTAATATAGACGAGGATAAGATTGGAGATATTCAGCCACAGCAAAAAGTAAAAATTAAACTTTCTGCTACAGGTGACAAAACATATGAAGGAACGGTAACAACTATAAATAAACAGGCTGATTTTGCTACAAAGAAAGCATCTCAGGTAAATGGAGATTTTGATATTCTTACATATGGTATAAAGGTAGTGTTTGATGATAACCAAAGTGTTCAGTCGGTTCTTCGTGCTGGTATGACTTCATTTGTAGATTTTGGAAAGTGATGTGATAACCTATGAACATTTTTAGGTGGCTAAAAAACAAGATAGTTAAACATAAGCATATGATTATACCTATGCTTATAGTTCTCATACTTCCAAATTTAGTTGGTATACTTATTGGTTATGAATACAGCAATTATCCTTTTAAAAATGCAGACACTATAATAGTAAATCACGATGAGTCAGCTACGGCTGTTGCTCTTGTAAAAATGATAAAGGAAAACGAAACCTTTAATGTAATAAAAGAAAGTACGGAAAATAGTGATGTTGAAAAGTACATAAAAGAGGGAAAGGCTGCTGCCGGTATTATTATTCCGGAAGATTTTTCCTATAATATTACGCATGGAAAAGAAGCTAAAATAATGGTATTTAATGACGGTGCATTATCTAGCTCCGGTAGTACAGTAAGGTCTAAAATATCCGAAACCTTAGGGACCATAAAGGCTGGATATATGATAAAAATTGCTGAGGGTACTTTCAATATGGCACCTCAGACAGCAAAATATGTAGTATCTCCTTTTGGCTATAAAACCAGAATACTGGGAAATCCAACATCAAACATTGCAAATATGATGGTTGAAGGTGTTTTACTTACAATGTGCCAAATGCTTTTTATGGGACAGACTGCATTTATAAGAGAAAAGAAAAGATTTAAGAACATTTTGGCTAAGGTCCTTGTGTGTGCTTTTTGGGGATTTATAAGTGCTTGCATTACAGTAGTTGTTCAGACCAGAATGTTTAACACACCTTATAATGGTTCTGTATTAGCTGGTGTGTTATTAATTGCTCTTGCATCTTTAGGATTTAGTTTTTTAGGTATGGCTATAAGAATAGGAGCAAAACATGGTGTAGACGATGTTGTAAGTAAAGTTAGTCTTGTCAGCTTTACTATGTTGCTTTCAGGCTATACTTTCCCTGTTTTTGCTATGCCTAAGTTCTTTTCGTATTTGGAATACTGGATGCCTAACAGACACATTATAATACCTTTGAGAAGTATAGGTTTGTTAGGTTGTAACTTAAATGATATTAAAGGCGATATTATATGGCTGATTGCTTTTGTATGTCTTATGTTCTTGTTTATGTGTTATAAATTTTATTTAAAGCCGGTATTAGAACAAAAGAAAAAGGCGAAAAAGGCGAAAAAGGCTTTAAAAAGTAAGGCTGAAACTTCTATAGAAATGGCAGGTGAACAGTAATTGAATTTAAGAAAAATTTTAAGACAGGAAAAACCTCTTATAATAAGCATAATTTTTGCATTGCTTTTTATAGCATTAGTTATGCCTTATGTATGGAAAAGTCCTTACATAGAACATGTTTCATTTGCTGTACTTGATGAGGATAATTCAGCACTTTCCAGAAAAATAACAGAATTGGTAAAGACAAATAATTATGTAGATGTAAATTATTATCCTAGTTCAGAAGATGACTTGGAAAAGGCAATTAAAAAAGGCAAGGTTTATGGGGGATTAATTATTCCCAAAGACTTTAGCAAAGATGTAGCATTGAAGAAAACACCGGATTGTCTTGTTGTTGTTGACGGCAGTAATGTTATGGTAGGTGGTAATGCTTTAAATGGCTGTGCAACGGTATTAAGTACATTAAGTGCTGGTACTGAATTAAAAATATTAGAAGGCAGTGGTATGAATCCTACATCGGCACAAACTTCTCTAGGTTCTTTTACAGCTGTTGACAGAGCTGTGTATGAGCCAACAGGTGGATATACACCTAGAATGATGTATGCTCTTATGATTATGCTTGTTCAGCAAATAATGTTGATAAATTTTGTTATGCCTCTTTTTACAGAAAGAAAAAAATACTTCATTCGAGGAAGTAAAAAGGAAAATATTGAAAATATAAAAGATATATTGGTAAGAATTGCTGTTGTTTTTGTAAGCTGTATTATAATAAGTTTTGGTGCATTACTTATTGTAGGTAAAATGAGAGGACTGCCTTTAAGAGGAAATATTTTTGTCTACATTGTACTTATGATATTGTTTATGCTTGATTGTTTAGGTATTTCTATAGCAATAAGTGCCTTTGCTAAATCCGGTACAATAATAAGATGGATTTACTATATGCTTTCTACAACTATTACATTTTTCTCTGGAGCAGCGTATCCATTTTATATGATGCCTGATTGGCTTAGTAAGATAGCACATGCTATTATACCAATGGCAAATCTTTCTATGGCATTTAAGGCACTTAATTTAAAGGGTGTAGGCTTTAGTATTCTTATGCCGGATATAATGAATGGTGTTAAATATATGATTTTCTGGTTACCGGTTGGTATTGCACTTTATGTTTTAAGTATTTTTATAGAAAAGAAAAAGTTAAATAACAAATCAGGTAATACAGAAAATTTAGTAACAGAATAATTTTTGAGAGTTGGAGTGTTTTCCAACTCTTTTTTGTTTATTTAGATTTAAAAATTTGATATAATAAAAAAAGAGGTGATTATAATATGAAAAATATTATTTCTTCTGCAGCAGGCAGAGAAAAAGCAGATGTTGTATTAAAGAATGGTAAAATTATAGATGTATTAGGTCATAGAATAGTTGAAGGTAATGTTGGTATTAAAGATGGCATTATTTTAGGTATAGGAGATTATGAGGGAGAAAAGGAAATAGATGTAAATGGGGCGTATGTTGCTCCAGGTTTTGTGGATTGTCATATTCATATTGAGTCTACAATGGTTACACCAAGTGAATTTTCTCGCCTTGTAGCTCCTTGGGGTGTTACTACTGTAATTGCAGACCCTCACGAAATAGCGAATGTGGCTGGTGAAAAGGGCTTGAAGTTTATGCTTGAAGATAGTAAAAATTCCCCTATTGATATTGAATTTATGCTTCCATCTTGTGTTCCGGCTACACCTTTTGACGATAGTGGAGCAGTAATTGACGGCGACCTTACAAAAGAGCTTTTAAGTAAGTACGATTTTAAGGGCTTAGGGGAAATGATGAATTCAGTTGGTGTTGTCAACTGTGATGAGGATATAATGAAGAAGTTGGATTGTGACTGTATAAAAGACGGACACGCTCCAATGTTAGAGGGTAAAGAACTTAATGCCTATGTGTGTGGTGGCATAAGTAATGACCACGAATGTTCAAATGAAAAAGAGGCTTTGGAAAAGGTTTCAGCAGGCTTAAATATTTATATCAGACAGGGTACAGGTGCTAAAAATTTAGATGCACTTATTGGTGCAGTAACTCCTTATAATTTACCACATTTTGCTTTCTGTACTGACGATAAGCACACAGAAGAAATTATGAAAGAGGGTACAATATCAAATTGTATAAGATTGGCAATAGAAAAAGGTTTTGACCCAATTTCAGCTTATACAATGGCATCTTACAACGGTGCTATGATGAACAGATTGTACGACAGAGGTGCTATTGCTCCAAATAAAATAGCTGATATTGTTGTCACAGAGGATATTTCAGCACAAAATATAAAGTATGTTTTCAAAAATGGTCAACTTATAGCCAGTGACGGCAAAGTTAATTTTGAAAGAGTATCAGCCGATAGCAAAGATGTAACAAACACTGTAAATATAAAGAAAATGACAGTTGAAGATTTCAAAAAGGAATTTGACAAAAATGAGCCAGTAATTGAAATAGAAACAGGTTCACTTATTACAAATGCTGTTTATGTAGAAAGTATTGATGGGCTTAGTCTTTGTGCAAATATTGAAAGATATTCAGGTAAAAGCTCAATGGGTAA
>FR888499.1:4368-54068 GCA_000432155.1 Eubacterium sp. CAG:274 | reverse complement strand
TTCAGGTAAAAGCTCAATGGGTAAGTGTTTTTTGAAAGGCTTTACAGTAGAAAATGGTGCTATTGCTCAGACTATAGGTCATGATTCTCACAATATTAGTGTAATAGGTAGTGATGGAGAAAATATGGCAACAGCTGTAAATGCTCTTGGAAAAGAGGGTGGCATAGTTGTGGTACAAGGTGGAAAAGTGATTGCAAAAATGCCACTTCCTATTGGTGGTTTAATGTCAGATTTAGATTATGAAAGTGTAGCTATGGAACAAAGCGAAATAGTAAATGGTGCTAAAAAGATTTGTGAAAATGGAAGTAGCACTTTACTTATGGTACTTGCCTTTGTGTCACTTTTAGTAATTCCACATATAAAATTAAATAATAGAGGTCTTTTTAATGTAGATAAGTTTGAATTCTACAAAAATTAACATAAAATTATGTTGTGCAAATTATATAAAAAAGAAAATTGTGTCAAATAATAAGTATTATTGTTTAAAACTGTTGTGGAAAAATATACCTATATACTAACAGCTTTTACACATCAGAAAAAACTGTATTTAAGGGTTATTCACAGACTTTTCCACTTTATCCACAAAATATAAATGCACATATTGTGGAAAACCTAGAGTTATCCACAATAAAAGCGGCTTATGTAAAAACTTTGTAAGATGTTAGTAAACACAAGGGTTTTGAGATTTTGTGCAATTTTTTGTCGAAAAAAGTTTTTTCAAAAATTTTAAAAATAAAAAAAGGATTTTACAAAAAGCCATAGAATATTAATTACATAAAAGGTAGACAAGCTATTACATACATAATAGTGAAAGCTCTACATAATAAAGGAGTTGGTAGTATGCGTTATTCATTCATTGGTAAAAACATCGACATCACTGATAATTTTCAGGACAAACTTACTAAGAAACTTGGTAGAATAGAAAAGCTTTTCCCTGAAAATGCAGAGGCTACAGTTTCACTTTCTGACATTAAGTTAGATAAGAAAGCAGAAGTTACTGTAACACTTCCGAATAAACGTGTATTAAAGGCAGAAGTTATTAAGGACGATGTTATGGCTGCTATGGACGAGGTTGTTGACATCCTCGAAAGACAGATGGTTAGATATAAGAACAGACTTAATGACAAGGCTAAGAGAAGTGCAAGCTTTGCTGACGAGCTTCATGCTATTGCCCTTGCTGATGATAATTATGATGATGAAGAAGTTAAATCTTCAATCGTTCGTACTAAGCACATTCCAGTAAAGCCTATGGACCCAGAAGAAGCTGTTATGGAAATGGAAATGCTTGGTCACAATTTCTTTGTATTTATTAATGCTAATACAGAAGACTTTAGTGTTGTATACAAGAGAAAAGATGGCAATTATGCTTTAATTGAGCCAGAAGAATAAAATGATTTTTAAGGAGCTGTTTATCAGCTCCTTTTTTTGTGCCTAAAATGATTTTTTATAAATGTTTAAAATGGGGTTTATTATTTATTTCACGGGAAATAATAGAGCATATGTAAAAGCCAAATTATATTATGTTAATTTGAGATGTATTCAGAAAATTCGACAATATTTTTATAAAATAGGAATGAATTTATAAAATACATAACAAACTACCTATATTAAAGGGTTTCAAGGCATTTTTAAATATTAAGGTTAAAAATTTTGTGTTTTTATAAAACCCTGTCAAAAGTGCATATATACTGATTAAAATGGAAAATTGACAAAAAAAAGACTATTAAGAATAAGTAAATTTACAAATAAAACTTGCAATATACCTTGTAAATCTGTTATTATATACGAAGTATATTGTTTACTTGTAATTTTAAAAGATAACAGAGGTGTAATCAAATGGGTTTATTAGAAAAAATATTCGGCAATTACAGCGATAAAGAAATAAAGAAAATAATGCCGATAATCAAAAAGATTAATGACTTAGAGCCAAGCATTTCTCCATTAACAGACGAGGAACTTAAAGCAAAGACTCCAGAATTTAAGGAAAGACTTGCTAATGGCGAAACTCTTGATGACCTTTTACCGGAAGCATTTGCTGTTGTTCGTGAAGCAGCTAAGAGAGTTTTAGGTATGCGTCATTTCGATGTTCAGTTAATCGGTGGTGTTGTTCTTCATCAGGGTCGTATTGCTGAAATGAGAACAGGTGAAGGTAAAACTTTAGTTTCTACTTGTCCAGCTTACTTAAATGCCCTTACAGGCAACGGTGTTCATATCGTTACTGTTAATGATTACCTTGCAAAGCGTGATGCTGAATGGATGGGTAAAGTTCATGAATTCTTAGGCTTAAAGGTTGGCGTTATCCTCAACGATATGGAAAAGCCAGCTAGACAGGAAGCATATGCTTGCGATATTACTTATGCTACAAATAATGAACTTGGTTTCGACTACCTTAGAGATAATATGGTAGTTTACGAAAAGGATATGGTTCAGCGTGGTCTTAACTTTGCAATCATCGATGAAGTAGACTCTGTTCTTATTGATGAAGCTAGAACTCCACTTATTATTTCTGGTCAGTCAGACAAGTCTACAAAGTTATATGAACTTGCAGACGGTTTTGTAAAGAGCCTTAAAAAGGGTAGACTTTTAAACGAAGATGAAGCACTTAACCCATTAATTCGTGAAGAATTAAAGGAAGAGGGCGATTTTGTTGTTGATGAAAAGTTAAAGACTTGTACACTTACTCAGCAGGGGGTTGAAAAGGCTGAAAGATTTTTCGCTATTGACAACCTTTCTGACCCACAGAATATGGAAATTCAGCACCATATCAACAATGCCTTAAAGGCAAACAATACTATGGCACTTGATAAGGATTATGTTGTAAAAGACGGCGAAATCGTTATTGTTGATACATTTACAGGTCGTATGATGCCAGGTAGAAGATATTCAGATGGTCTTCATCAGGCTATTGAAGCTAAGGAACATGTTGAAGTACAGAGAGAAAGTAAGACTCTTGCTACAATTACATTCCAGAACTTCTTCAATAAATACACTAAGAAGAGTGGTATGACTGGTACTGCTCAGACAGAAGAACAGGAATTCCGTTCAATCTACGGTATGGATGTTGTTTGTATTCCAACTAACAGACCTGTTCAGAGAAAAGACCTTCCAGATATTGTTTACCAGACAGAAGATGCGAAGTTCAGAGCTGTTGTAGAAGATGTTAAAAAGGCTTACGAAGTAGGTCAGCCTGTACTTGTTGGTACAGTAAATATTGAAGTATCTGAAAGACTTAGTAAGATGTTCAAAATGGAAGGTATTAAGCATCAGGTATTAAATGCTAAGTACCACGAAAAGGAAGCTGAAATCGTTGCTCTTGCCGGCGAAAAGGGTGCAGTAACTATTGCAACTAATATGGCAGGTAGAGGTACAGATATTAAGCTTGGCGAAGGCGTTATTGAACTTGGTGGTCTTAAGATTGTTGGTACAGAAAGACACGAATCAAGACGAATTGATAACCAGTTAAGAGGTCGTGCCGGTCGTCAGGGTGACCCAGGTGAATCTCGTTTCTACCTCTCTATGGAAGATGACCTTATGAGATTATTCGGTTCTGAAAGAACTGCTGCTATGATTAAGAAACTTGGTCTTCCAGAAGATGAACCTATTGAGGCTAGTATTCTTACTAAGGCTATTGAAAATGCTCAGAAGAAGGTTGAAGGTAATAACTTCTCAGCTAGAAAGAGATTACTTGACTATGACCAGGTAATGAACGAACAGAGAGAAATTATCTACGCTCAGAGAAAGGAAGTTCTTACTGGCGAAAACCTCAAGGAAGAAATTATGAGTATGACTAAGGAAGTTATTACTCGTATTGTTGATGCTTGCTGTGGTACAGACGAAGACCCAACAACTTGGAATATGGACGAGTTAAATGCTCAGTTAAAGCCAGAATTTGATTTTACTGAACAGTTTGAATTATCTAAGGAAGATATTCAGCTTATTACAAAGGAAAAGCTTGTTGATAGAATTTTTGAAGCTGCAAAAGCTAAGTATGACGCAAGAGAAGAAGAATTTGGTTCTGAAATCATCAGAGAACTTGAAAGAGTTATTACTCTTAGAGTTGTAGATAGCAAGTGGATGGACCATATTGATGATATGGATAGAATGCGTCAGGGTATTGCTCTCCGTTCTTACGGTCAGAGAGACCCATTAGTTGAATACCAGTTCATTAGCTACGATATGTTTGATGAATTAAGAAGAAATATTCAGACTGATATTGTTCGTGGTATGTTCCATGTTAGAGTTATGACTGCTCCTGAAAGAGAACAGGTTGCACAGCCAACTTCAACTAATATGGATGATTCTTCTGTAAGCAAGCCAAAGGTAAGAAAAGAAGAAAAGATTGGCAGAAATGACCCTTGCCCATGTGGTAGTGGCTTAAAGTATAAGAACTGCTGTGGCAAGGATAAATAATATAAATTATTAAAAATATACCCTGTGGCTTTATGTCACAGGGCATAAATATTTATAAAAAAGGATGTGAAAAAATTTATGATATTTGAACTTGACCAGATGGCAACAGAAATGGCAGGCTATCATAAAAATTTAGAGGAAATGGGGAACTCACTTTGACATCCCTAATTCTATTGAAAGGGTTGCAGAGTTAGAGGAAATTGCCGGAGACCCAGAGTTTTGGAATGATATGGAAAAAGCTCAAGGTATTCTTCAGCAAACTAAACAATTAAAAGACAAAATTGAGGGTTATAACTCTCTTGTTAGTCAGTATGAAGATTTAATGACCATTATTGAAATGGGTAATGAAGAAGACGATGCCAGTATGGTAGCAGAAGCAGAAGAAGTTAAGAAGAACTTTTTAGAAAGATTTGAAGAACTTAGAATTTCTACACTTCTTACAGGACCTTATGACAAAAATAATGCCATTGTTACACTTCATCCAGGTGCTGGTGGTACAGAGGCCTGTGACTGGGTTTCTATGCTCTACAGAATGTATAGCCGTTGGGTAGAAAAGCAAGGATATACTTTTGAGCTTTTGGACTATCTTGATGGTGACGAAGCTGGTATCAAGTCTGTTACATTTATGGTAAAGGGCGAGAATGCTTTTGGTTATTTAAAGAGTGAAAAGGGCGTACACCGTCTTGTAAGAATTTCGCCTTTTGATTCTAGTGGTAGAAGACATACTTCTTTCGCTAGTTGCGAAGTTATGCCTGAACTTGATGATACTATTGAAGTTGACATTAATCCAGATGATATTAAAATGGATGTTTTCAGAGCTAGTGGTGCTGGTGGTCAGCATATTAATAAAACATCTTCTGCTGTGCGTTTAACACATATTCCTACTGGTATTGTTGTTTCTTGTCAGAATGAAAGAAGTCAGTTCCAAAATAAAGATATGTGTATGAAAATGTTAAAGGCTAAACTCTATGAATTAAAACTTAAAGAGAGAGGCGAACTTCTTGAAGGTATTCGTGGCGAAGTTAAAGACAATGCTTGGGGTAGTCAGATAAGAAGTTATGTTTTCCACCCTTACAATATGGTAAAAGACCATAGAACAAGTGCTGAAACAGGTAATGTTCAGGCTGTTATGGACGGTGGAATTGATATGTTTATTAATGCTTACTTAAAGTGGATTAATGAACTTGACACAACTGAGGAATAATATTTTAAATTTAGGCTGAACGGATAACTGTTCAGCTTAAATTATGTATGGAGATTTTTATGAGAGAATTAACAATAGACAAAGGAACAAAGGGGCAAAGACTGGACAAATTTTTAATGAAATATATGAACAAAGCTCCTAAATCCTTTGTTTACAAAATGCTTAGAAAAAAGAATATAAAGCTTAATTCTAAAAAAGCTGAGGGCAACGAAATGCTTTCTGACGGAGATAAGGTACAGCTTTTCTTGTCAGAAGATACTCTTGAAAAATTTATGGAGGCAAAGGTTGTTGAAAAGGCAGAACAGACTTTCTTAGTAGCCTATGAGGACGAAAATGTACTTGTGGTAAGTAAGCCGGTGGGTTTACTTGTTCATCCAGACAAGGAAAACAGAACAGGTACTTTAAATGACCAGCTTTTGTATTACTTAAATAAAAAAGGTGAATATTCTCCCTCAACAGAGTCAGTTTTTACACCTTCAATTTGTAATAGATTGGACAGAAATACAAGTGGTCTAGTTGTAATGGGTAAAAATCTTGAGGCTGTTCAGGAACTTAATGAAATGTTCCGTAACAGGGAAATTGATAAATATTATTTAACAGCCGTAAAAGGTGTTGTAAAGGAAACAGGGGCTATAGAGGGCTACCATACAAAGACTAACGACAATATTGCATCATTTTCTAAGAGAGAAATGCCAAATAGTACATTTGTATCTACAAAGTATAGACCTATTGCTGTAAAAGATGGTTATACACTTTTAGAGGTAAAATTGGAAACAGGTAAATCTCATCAAATCAGAGTGTGTTTACAATCTTTGGGATATTATGTTGTAGGCGATAATAAGTACGGAAATATTGAGGCAAATAGATTTTTTAGAGATAAATTTAAGTTGAGAAATCAGTTTTTACACAGCTACAAACTTGTTTTTAAGAAAAAAACAGGTGCTTTAGCCTATTTAAATGGCAAAGAAGTTATAGGTGGAATGAGTGTAACATTTAATAACATTTACAAATATTTTAGAGCTTAAAAGCTTAAATGTAAATAAATGCTATTGTAATTATTAAGAAAAAGTGATATTATTGATGTAAAGTATTTAAGAAGGGAAATTTTTATAATGAAAGCTATTATTCTCGTTGCAGGATATGCAACTCGTCTTTATCCACTTACAAAAAATACACCTAAGCCACTTCTTCAGGTTGGGGGAAAGGCTATTATTGATTACATAGTTGAAGAAATTAATACACTTGATGCCGTAGATGAAATTTATGTAGTAAGTAATCATAAATTTGCAAAGAATTTTGAGGAATGGGCTAAGGAAATAAATAATGTAAAGCCTATTACTGTAATTGATGACGGTACATCAACTGAAGATACAAGACGCGGTGCTATTGGGGATATTCAGTATACAATAGAACAGGGCAATATTGATGATGATGTTGTTATTATTGCTGGGGATAACTTGTTTACATATGCCTTAAAGGAATATTATGATTTTTATAAAAAGAAGAATGCCGATTGCGTTTGCGTAAAGCAGTTTGATGATATGGAAATGATTAAACAGCTTGGTGTGGCTCTTTTAGACGAAAACAACAAGGTTATTGACCTTGAAGAAAAGCCTCAGAATCCAAAGAGTAACAAGGCAGCTTTTGCTACATATATGTATACAAAGGAAACTGTACCAATGATTAAGAAGTATCTTGAAAGTGGCAATATGCCAGATGCTCCAGGTTATTTCTTACAGTGGTTACATAAGAAAAAGCCTGTATATGCCTATGTAATGAATGGTGAATGTTATGATGTAGGTACATTAAAGGCACTTGAAGAAGTAAGAAGTATTTACGGAAACTAAAAATAAATTGGGAGGGCAACCTCCCTTTTTTAGTGTAAGAGGTGTTATATGAAAAGATTAGATATATATACAGATGGTGCTTGCTCTGGTAACCCTGGGGCAGGTGGTTATGGTGTAGTTATGCTCTATAAAGGGGCAAGAAAAGAAATCAGCGAGGGCTACAAAAAAACTACAAATAATCGAATGGAAACTTTAGCTGTAATAAAGGCTCTTGAGGCTTTAAAAGAACCCTGTGAAGTTACTCTTTATAGTGACTCAAAATATGTTGTAGACTCTATTACTAAGGGTTGGGTTCAGAAATGGAAGAAAAATAATTGGGTAAAGAGTGATAAAAAGAAAGCTTTGAACATAGACTTGTGGGAAAGACTTTTACCTTTGTTAGAAAAACATAATGTGAATTTTGTATGGGTAAAGGGTCATGCAGATACAGTAGAAAATGAAAGATGTGACTTTTTGGCAAGAGAAGCTATAGCATCTGGAAATTTATTAGATGATGTGAACTATAAATAAATTTTTGCATAAAATGAAAAATGACAATGTGGAGAGCATTGTCATTTTCCGGAGTATTGTATATGAATAATAGAGTCTAGCGATTTCTCTACATCCATTATTATACAATAAAAAGAATAAAAATAAAAGGGGTAATTTACAGTTTTTGTAAATTTTTTATGAATAATTCTACCAATGTACTGTGGTTGTTGTGTAAAATATATTATTAAAGCGTTGTAAATTGATGTTTTATTTGTATTTTATACATAAAAAATATTTTAAGTTGACATAAGGGTTTATATTGTGTAAAATTAACATTGGTGTCGATATTTAATAAAATATTAATGTATTTGTTAGAAAGGGTTAAGTTTTATGAATGAATTTGAAAAATTAAGGGAAAAATACAATATTAAATTACCAGGTAAAGGTTACCTTTTTGTTAAGAGAGTAATGGATATAGTGTGTTCTGCCTTTGCTTTAGTTGTCCTTTCGCCAATATTGTTAATTACGGCTTTGGCTATTAAATTAGAATCCCCAGGTCCGGCTGTTTTTGTTCAAAAAAGAGTGGGAACAAATGGTAAAGAATTTAATATGTATAAATTCCGTAGTATGTGTATAGATGCTGAAGAAAAGTTAAAGAAATTAAAACATAAAAATGAAACAGAAGGACCTACATTTAAAATGCAGGAAGACCCTAGAATTACTAAAGTTGGCCATTTTATCAGAAAATATAGTATTGATGAGCTTTTACAGCTTGTAAATATATTAAAGGGTGATATGTCTATTATAGGTCCAAGACCAGCAATTCAGAGAGAAGTTGACCAATATGGAGAATTTGATAAACTTAGACTTCTTGTAAAACCAGGTTTAAGCTGTTACTGGCAGGTAAGTGGTAGAAGTAACATTCCTTTTGACGAATGGATGAAATTAGATGTAAAATACATAAAGGAAATGAGTTTATTAACAGATATAAAAATTATATTACTTACTTTCCCTGCTGTTTTTAAGGGCGATGGAGCGTACTAATATTTGTAAAAAGCATAGATAATTGTTCTATGCTTTTTTTGTGTAGTTTTTGGAATTGTATGTGTACTTATTTTGTTTTAATATCAATTTGAGGGGTGGTATTATGATAAATTTCATAAAAAAAGTGCTAAGAAGATTATTGATTATTTTTTTGAATATCGTGCTTTTAATAAGTATGATGTTTGTAATGAGTAAGGGAAGGGAATTTAGAAAAATTCAAAGATATGTTTCAGAAGTAATAGATGTAAATGTTTTAGATGGGAAAGTTTTGGTAAATTATGATGACCATGGTGGTTTTCTTGGAGATGGTGAAACATTTATAAAAATAAAAATGCCAAATGACAGATGCCTAGATGTAATGAAAACAAATCCAAAGTGGTTGCCTTTGCCTTTTTCTAGTAATATTTATCGTGTAGTATATGGAATTGAATCAAAAGATTTTTCTGCCTCATCAATGATTCGTTATCACGATAGTGACGAGATACTTATTCCTCCAATTAAAAATGGATATTATTACTTTTTTGATAGGAATATGGAGAGTAAAAATCCCAAAGATGATACAGAACTTTTTAATAGGTGTTCCTATAATTTTACTCTTGTGATTTATGATACAGATGAAAGAATGCTCTACTTTATATATTATGACACATAAAAAAAGACTATCTAATTGGGATAAAACTCTTTTAGATAGTCTTTTATAGGAATCGGAAAGATAAATCGGACACACGAAGTGTGGCTTTCAACGAAGTTGAAAGTTCTGACCAATGAATCGGAAATGTAAATTCGATGCCTTGTTGGTCAACAAGCCACAAATTAAAGTTAATTTCTCACTCTACTGCCAGAAACGACTTTATCCTTTGGTTTAGTCGAAGTCTTTTTATCTGTTGTTCTGTTTTCTTCATTTTGACTATTGTTGTCATCAGAATTATCGTTACCACCAAAAAGTTTGTCAAAAAATCCATGCTTTTCTTCTGTAGTTGTTTCGCTTTGGTCCTCTGTTACTGTAACTATATTAAATGTAATATCTTCACTTCTAGGTACAGCTTCAGTTGAAATTTCTGCGTCAGTAGGATTTTTAGTTTTGTGATTTATAAATGCTACTTCTACAGCTGTGGCAATAACAGCAAGGAACATTATACCAAAGATACCGATAAGACCAATTTTTGTCCAAAAACCGGCGTCTTTAAATGTATTAAGGTTAAATTTAGCTTTTTTCTTATACTTTTTGCGATTTCTTTCCCATTTTCTAGGAGTTTCAGGATTTTTTAATTCGTCATAAAATGCTGTTACATTTTTTGTTCTATGCTCAGGATGCAGATTAAGAGCATTAAACATAGCATTTTCAACATTCTTTTTAATATTTATGCCCATTAATGATGGAGCAACAAGAGTATCAGCTTTTAATCTGTTTACAGCTGAAGTTGGC
This sequence comes from Eubacterium sp. CAG:274, assembly GCA_000432155.1. Classification (GTDB taxonomy): domain Bacteria; phylum Bacillota; class Clostridia; order Lachnospirales; family CAG-274; genus CAG-274. The sequence continues at coordinate 43,666 of FR888499.1, read as the reverse complement.
TTTTCTTTAGTAACCATTTCATAAAATACAGCACCAACAGAGTAAATATCAGCTGACAAGTCAAGTCTTATATTTTTTTCATATTGTTCTAAAGGAGAATAACCGTTGTTGCAATCAGTTTTTAGATATTGACTTAAATAACCACTAAAGCTGAAATCTGTTAAAATAATAGATGTGTCTTTTTTACTTATGTAAAGGGTTTCCGGAGTTATATTACCGTGAATTATACCCTTTTTCTGTATTTTATTTAATGACCTTAAAATAAGAATGAGTACACGCCTTGCGTAATCATCAGAAATTTTTAGGTTGTTGTATATTAAGTTTTTAACCATTATGCCGTCCACGATTTCACGGACACAGTAATAAGTGTTGTTTTCTTCAAAACCACCTATTACATCTACATTTGGCATATCTTTCAAATCTACACATTCATCTTTAAATGCAGCTAAACCTCTCATAAAAATATGTGAAGTCTTTTTGTTTTCAGGCTCAACACTTAATGCCTCAGTTCTTTCTGAAAGAAAGGCTGGAAAATATTCATTTATAATAACTTTTTTATTTTCTTCTTTATCCCATGCTACATATGCAATAAAAACTTCAGTTTCTTTTATTGCATAACCGAGAATATATCTATCTGCTAAAATTGTTTCCGGAGGTAAATGATACTCGGCTTTAGGCTTGTTGTCGTAAACTGTACCACAGGCTGGACATTTTTCCTCGGAAGCTGATAAATCGTTCATACAATTAAAGCATTTTTTCATATCAAGACCTCCTAAAAGTTCAATAGTTGCAAACATTATCCATTATATAATCTAAACAGAAAAAAAACAAGGAAAATATTAAAAAAACTTATTTATTAATGTATTTGTAATTATGTTTTTTGCACTTATATATTAAATGCAGCTAATAATTAAATTATGAAATTGAAATAAGACAAAATTAATGGTATAATTACAATAAGGAGGGAATATTTTATGATTAAAAAAATTCTTTTAATAGTTGCAGTAGTTACATTGTTTGTTTCTGTTGCTGTTATGTTATTAGCGAAAGATAGTAACGAGGGAAAAATTGGGGATATAAACAATTATTCTAAAAATTATATTTATAATCGTCAAGAAAAATTGAAAAAAGAAAAAGAAGAAAAGGAAAAGGTTGTAGCAAAATTAAAAGGTGTTGCTTGCTGGGGAGGAAGTAACACTGTGGGATATGTTTATGCTAATTATATTGATTTTCTTTATGAAGATTTGAAAGATATGGGGTATGATTTACCTGTAGAAAATAAAGGTGTCAAAGATGAAAGCACAGTTGATGTTTTGGGTAGACAAGGCTCTATACCTATTATTGTAGGGGAAAATACAGAAATAGATGGCACAAATAATACTATTAATGATATTAAGATTAAATCTAGTTCTGGAGCAAATGTAAATATACTGTGTGGCACAAAAAATCCTGGCGTAAATCCTTGTAGCATAAATGGTGTAAAGGGTACACTTTTCGGAAAAACATCTGAAGAAGATGTTACAAAAACATCAGCATTTTATTTTCAGAGAGAAATTAGCGGTGAAAAGGTTGAAGTGCCAGCAGGAACAGTTGTACAAACAGAGGGTTCTGATGCAAAATATAAGGACTATATAAATATTATATGGTTGGAGAGAAAAGGGTGGTCTACACCAAAAGAATTGCTGGAACAAACAGAAAAATTTGTAGAATCCATAAATGGAAAGTACATAATAATTGGTTTATCAGACGGCGACGAAAACACCAACAAAGAAGTTGATAAGTTATTGGAAGAAAAATTTGGAGATAAATTTATAAATTCGAGAAAACTTCTTGTGGATTATGCCAAAAATGATATGGGCAAAAACACAACAGAAAGTAACAAGGAAAAAATAGCTAAAGGTATAATACCAAGCAACCTTGCAGATAATAATGGTTTATTAAGTGTTACAGGGTGCAAGGTGCTTAGTAAAAATGTATGTGATAAAATTAAGACTCTTGGATATTTGAATTAGCAGATATTTCTTCCACAATATCTCTTATAGTTTTATCCTGACAGTTAACTATAACATTTGCATATTTTTTATAGAGGGGAGTTCTTTCATTGTAAAGGTCTTTAAGAGTTTGACCTTTCTTGATTGTAACGCCCCTTTCTTCAAGGTTTCCTAATCTCTGCTCTATTTCTTCATATGGAAGATTTAGGTAAACTATTGTGCCAATGTTGTTAAAATGTTCCATAGCTTCTTCGCCATAGATAGCACTGCCACCTGTAGCGATTACGCTGTTTGTTGTTTTTATGCCTTTGTTTACATCGTTTTCAATTTTTTCAAAACCGTCAGTACCGTATTCATTTATGAGTTCTTGTAATACTTTTTTATATTGGTTTTGTATTACTAAGTCAGAATCTATGAAGTCGAAGCCTAATTTTTTGGCTAATACTACACCAATAGTGCTTTTTCCGGCACCAGGCATACCTATAAGTATGATGTTATTCAAATAAATCACTCCTTAAATATTGAAAAAGTCTTTATTTTTGTGTTTAAAAATAGCTTTTTCAATTTGAATTTTATAATAATATAAAAATAATAAAACAAAAAATGAGTAATATCAAGAGATTTTTTTGAAATAATATAAATAGTTTAGGGTTAAATATGGAATATAGTGCTAAAGTTGAATAAAATAATTTAATTTGCATATATATACGAATTATAGTATAATATAAAGAAAAAATGCTTATATCAAGCATTAAAAGGGAAGGAGTTGTTTCAAGTTATGAGAGATGAAAAAGTAGAGGTCATTAATATTAAAAATGTTTTGGAAATTATATTCAAAAATATTCTGGTTATTCTACTTATTACAGTCATATTTGCCTCTATAAGCCTTATTGTTTCAAAGATATTCTTACATAAGGAATATAGGTCATCTGTATCGCTTTATGTTATGAATAACAAAGTAACCCAGAATACCGGCGAAATTTTATCTAGTGATATTAGTGCTTCACAGATGCTTGTTGATACATACGCAGTTATACTTAGTGATAACTTAGTTATGGAAGATATTAGCAATAGCTTGATAAAAAAATATGGAGCAGATAAATTATCTAAGATTTTTCCTATTGTTGAAAAAGATGGAGGATATGCAATACCATCGTCTGCAATCTCAAGCTGTATTAGTATGGGTTCTGTAAATGAAACTGAAGTTTTAAGGGTTATAGCAACTACAAGAGACCCTCAGGTTTCAGTTGATATTTGTTTGGCTATGATAGATGTTGCACCTAAGGTACTTTCAGATGTTATGGGTGTGGCATATGTTAATCCTATTGGTTATCCAGAATTAATGGGAGGCAGTTCTTCGCCTAATGTATTAAAGAATGTTATTTTAGGTGGAGGCTTTGGTTTTATTTTATCTGTTGCGTTAGTCTTACTTTTAGATTTCTTAAATAATACAGTAACAGATGGAGAATCTCTTGTAAATAAATTTGGTGTGCCTGTTTTAGGCGAAATACCTGTGTACGATATTTCAGGTAACAATGAAACTGCTGAAAGAGAGGTAAATGCCAATGCTTAGAGTGTTAGATAATTTTTTTAATAGATTTAGACAAAATAAAAATATAGACAACTTAAATGACAGAACGACAATAATGGATGTTAAAGATTTTCAAGTTGTTGAGCCTTATAAGCAGTTGAGAACAAATATCGTATTTGCAATGTCTGTAAGAAATACTTCTGTTATTGAAATTTCGAGTTCATATCCAGGAGAGGGAAAGTCTATTACATCAGCTAATGTTGCTATTGCTATGGCTCAAACTGGTGCAAAGGTACTCTTAATTGATTGTGACCTTAGAAAATCAGTACAGCATAAGATTTTTAAAGTTGAAAATAAATTAGGTTTATCCTCAATACTTGGTAAAATGGCAACATTTGAGGATTGTGTTCATAAGGAAGTAACAAAAAACTTAGATTTGATTTCTAGTGGACCAATTCCTCCTAATCCTTCCGAACTTATAGCATCACAAAATATGAAAAATTTTATAGAAGAAGTTCAAAAAATTTATGACTATGTAATCGTGGACACTCCACCGATAGGGGTTGTATCAGATGCTTTGGAACTTTCACAGTATACAGGAGGTTTAGTAATTGTAACTAGACAGGGAGTTACTACTTACGAAGATGTAAAAAGAACTCTCGGCAGTGCCAAATTCTTAAATGTTAATATTTTAGGTTTGGTCGTAAATGGTATGGAAGATTCTAAATTTAATGGTTACGGAAAATATAATAAGTATAAAAAATATGGAAAGTATGGAAAGTATAGCTATTCATATGGAGAAGAAAAAGGTAAAAAAACTTAATATTTTTAGTAATATTGTTTAAAATAGATGTATTAACAAAGGTTAAAAGGGTTCCTGATAGCTTTTTTAGAGAAATATGTGTTGATTATGTGTGGAAGTGTATTTATAAGTGATGAAGTGTAGAATATATTTTTTATGTGCTTTTTTAATATCTGTCTTGATATTTTCGTTTTCAAATTTTAATAAAAGTGATTCTTTAAGGCAAAGTGATTTTATACGTAGACCTATAGTAAAATATCTATCAAAAAAATACTATATTAAAGCTGATGAAAACAAAAAAGATATAAATACAAAGTTAAAGAAAAATCCAGAGAATAAAGAAATGATTTCTAAAAAAGAGTGGATGAAAATTACAGGTAAGGTAAGTATTTTCATAAGAAAATCTGCACATGTGTTTTTATATTTTAGCTTTACTATATTTCTTTTATTAGGATTTAAAGAAATAAATTTTAGAAGAAATATGGAATATATAAAGTATTCAATAATTATTTGTTTTAGCTATGCTATATTTGATGAGTTTCACCAGTTATTTTCTTCTGGCAGAGATGCTAAGTTATCAGATGTTTTTGTTGATATTATTGGGGGAATTATTGCAATAATTGTATTTTTGACAGTAAAGCATAATTCCATTAAAAGAAAAGGGGGAATAAAATATGAAGTATAGCTTTAACATTTTTATAAGACTATTGTTAGCTTACTTGGAAAATGAAAAGTTAAATACAGATATTTTTATTGATTGGAATGATATTATCTTACTTTCTAGGATACATAATGTAGAAGGTATGATTTATGTTGTATTAAAAAATTCCCAAATAGGTGTTCCAGAGAATGTAATGACTTATCTATCTAAGATGTTTATTGCAACAGTAAGGCAATCAATCAATCAAGAAAATGAATTAAGTAGGGTTATAAGAAAATTTCAGCAAGAGGATATAGACATTGTTTTAATGAAAGGAATAGTTACAAAGAGATATTTTCCTAATCCTGAATTAAGAACTATGGGTGATATAGATTTACTCATAAAAGAAAGTGATAGAGAAAAAAGCGATTATCTTCTAAAAGAAATAGGGTTTGCATTTGATAAGAGAGAATCAGGAGCTAGTGTATGGAATTATACAAGAGGTTCAGTGCTGTTTGAGGTTCATACATCCATTATTTATCAGCAACTGTTTTTAGGTGTTAATTATACAGAATATTTTAAAAATGTATTAGATAATGTTGACAAAATAGAAGAAAATGTATATGAAATGAAGAAAGAATATCATTTTATTTATGTATTGGTACATTTAGCTAAGCATCTATATAGAACAGGTTCAGGAATTAGAATGGTAATGGATATTGTAGTTTTAATTAATGAATTTTATGATAAGTACGATTGGGAATATATAAGGAATGAACTTGAAAAAATAAAATTATTAGAATTTTCTCATAACCTTATATATATATGCTATAAATATTTTAACTGCAAAGTGCCGGATGAGTATAAAAAAGCAAATGACAAGAATTGTAAAATGTTATTGGATTATATTATTAAGGCAGGGGTTTTTGGTCAATACAACAGAGACCAGTATTCAATCAAATACAATTTAAATAGTAATGGAGAAAACTATGATAGTTTAAGCTATAAAGTGAAGAATTTATTTAAGATTATATTTCCTAGCTATGAAACTATGTCATCGTGGTTTGGTTGGTTTAGAGGTAAACCAAAGTGGTATTTGCCTATTGGTTGGGTAAGAAGATGGATAATAAATGTATATTACAAAAAATATAATATACTAAAAAAGATTAAAGGGGCTACTAAGGTAAACAATGATGCTAAGGAACATAATGAAATTATGGAAAGAATAGGATTGTTATAGTTTGTATTATTTGATACAAACTAATAAATTGAAATGTATAATTGTAAAAGGAATGTGAAAGTTATATGACTAAAATAATGCACATAACACAGTCTGCCGGTGGAGTTAAAAGATATATTGATATGTTTATAAAAAACATAGACAAGAATAAGTATCAGAATATATTAGTTCATACAAGGGAATATTCTGTTGACAACAGTATTGATTTGAAATCCGAATATGTGGATATGTGTAGAGAAATAAATTTTATTAATGATTTAAAGGCTGTTTTAACTGTTAGAAAATTAGTTAAAAAATATAAGCCGGACATTGTTTACTTACATAGTAGTAAGGCAGGGGTAATTGGAAGACTTGCTACAATTGGAATAAAAAATACAGTAATATATAATGCGCATGGTTGGTCCTTTAATATGCAATGTAGCAATAAGAAAAGACTTCTGTACAGTTTTATTGAGAGGTTGTTTGCACCATTTACAGATAAAATTGTTGCGATATCAGACTTTGAAAAAAATTCTGCTGTTAAAAATCATATTTGCTCATCTGATAAAATTCAGGTTATTTATAACGGAATAGATATAGATGAACAAAAAAGTAAAATTTCATCCTTAGAATTATGCAAAAAGAGCAACTACGGTATTCCTGATGATGCCTATGTTGTTGGTATGGTTGGGAGAATTTCTAAACAAAAAGCCCCTGATACATTTATAAAAATGGCATATGAAATTAAGAAAAGTATAAATGAGGCTTTTTTTGTTATTGTTGGTGACGGTGAAGATAGAAAAGAATGTGAAGCTCTTATAAAGAAGCTTCATCTGGAGGATAGTTTTCTTATCACGGGTTGGAACGATAATCCTATGGAATATGTAAATCTTTTTGACCAAGCAGTTTTGCTTTCAAGATGGGAGGGTTTTGGACTTGTCTTGGCTGAATATATGATAGCGAAGAAACCTATTGTTGCTACAAATGTTGATGCAATTCCGAATTTAATACAAAATGGTGAAAATGGAGTATTAGTTGAAAAAGATGACTATATAGCAGCAGCAAAGGAAGTTGTAGGATTGTATAGGGACGAGGAACATCGAAAATTGCTTTGTAAAAAAGGATATGATGTTGTGTGTGTAAAATTTGATATTAAACGTGTAATTTCAGAACATGAAAAATTATTTAGGGAGTTATTATGAGCAAGATAGGTATTTTGACATGGCTACATAATGAAAATTACGGTAGCGTGTTACAGGGATATGCTTTACAAAAGTTTCTAATAGATGAAGGGTTTGATGCTGAACATATAGATTATAATGCGTCAATAAAGACTAAAGTACTAAATTTAATAAAAAATAGAAACTCTTTAAAGTTATTTATTGAAAAATGGAATTTTTATCAAATAAAAAAAGTGTGTAAAAATCCCAATTTATTAAAAATGAGAAGTCATAGATTTAATGATTTTAAAGTTAAAAATATGAGATTAAGTGAAAGATATACAAATCCTGAAGAATTGAAAGGTACAAATGGAAAATATGATATATATATATCAGGAAGTGACCAAATATGGTCGCCTATGTTATTAAATCCTGTTTTTTATCTTTCTTTTGTTGAGGATAAGTATAAAAAAATTGCTTATGCACCTAGTTTTGGGGTTTCATCTATACCAGAAATTAAAAAGAATAAGATTGCAGAAATGCTGAACAAGTATGATAGAATTTCTGTAAGAGAAGAACAGGGAACAAAAATAGTCAATCAGTTAACAGGAAGAATTGTGAGAAGTGTACTTGACCCCACTATGCTTTTGACTGAGGATAAGTGGGAAAAAGTTGCCATTAAACCAAAAGATGAGAAATATGTGGTATGCTATTTTTTAACTTTTAATAAAGAATATTATGAAAAGGCTAAAGAATTTGCGGATAGAAAGAATTTAAAACTTATACTTATTTCAACTACTAAGGAAACATATACTCTTGATTGTGATATAAGAATAGATGTAGGACCTAGTGAGTGGTTAGGATATATAAAGTATGCAGACTATGTATTTACTGACTCTTTTCACGGATGTGTTTTTTCTATGATGTTTGAAAAAATATTTTTTATATTTAAAAGATTTTCTGATTCAAATGCAAATTCACAAAATTCCAGAATTTATAATTTTATAAATATATTTGGCATGGATAATATTTTAGTAAATGACATAAATAAGTTTGATTTTTACAGTGAAATAAATATAGATTATGTAAAAATTAAAGAAACATTAAATGAAGAAAGTAAAAAGTCAGCAGATTGGCTGATAGGGGCTATTGAAAGTGAAGGATAAAATTTTGAAAAATGTTGGTTTAATGACTGAAAAAAATTGCACAGGCTGCAGAGCTTGTGAACAATTATGTCCTGTTAAGTGTATAAAAATGACAGCAAATAATGAAGGCTTTTTATTACCACAGGTACAAGAAGATGTATGTATCGGTTGTAGCGTTTGTGTAAATAATTGTCCTCAAAATAATAAACTGAAACTCAACAGTATAAGAGAAGTTCTGTGTGTAAAAAACAAGGATGATGTATCTTTGAGCAAAAGTGCATCAGGTGGAGTATTTCCGGTTTTAGCAGAATTTGTATTGGAAAACAATGGCTTAGTTTTTGGCAGTACTTATGATGAGGAAGTTAATGTTTTAAACATAGGTATAGATAATAAGGATGAAATAGAAAAAATTCAGGGTTCGAAATATGTTCAATCTGATACAAAGGGAACATTTACAGAAGCTAAGATTGCTTTAGATAGTGGCAGAATGGTGCTTTATACTGGTACACCTTGCCAAATAGGTGGACTAAAAGCTTTTTTAAGAAAAGATTACGATAATTTAATAACAGCAGAAATTATATGTCACGGTGTTCCGTCATTAAAGTTTTTTAAGGCTTTTTTAGAATATTTGAATAACAAATATGGTAGAAAAATAACAGGTATAGATTTTAGATGTAAGGATAGGGGTTGGGGAAATGCCGTTTATAGACTATTCTACAAAAAAAATGGTAAGAATATAAAAAAAGTAGTCTATACAGATAAATCATCTTATTATGATGCTTTTTTGAAAGGAAATATATGTAGAAAAAGTTGTTATAGTTGTTTATATGCCAGGGGGCAGAGAATAGCTGATATTACTATGGGTGACTTTTGGGGAGCAGAGGAATTTCATAAAAATTTTAATTCTATAAATGGTGCCTCTTATTTAAGTTTAAATACTGAAAAGGGAATAAGATATTTGAAGGCTATAGAAAATAAATTTGATTATGAGAAAAGTGATTATAAATATGCTATAAAGTATAATCATAATCTTGAAAAGCCAACTCCAATAAGCAATAAAAGAGATTTTATATATGAAGAATTTATAAAACTTGGTAATAATGGTTATAAAATATTTGATTATGACTGTTTAAAGCCGTCTGTTGGTATTAAAAAGAAAATTACAAACAGATTACCAGCTAAATTGAGGAATTGGCTGAAAAAATTATAAAGGAGAAGTTAGTTGATATGAAATATATCATAAATGGCAGATTTGCTTCAAGAACTGTTACAGGACAGGAGCGTTTTTGTATTGAAATAATAAAGGAATTAGATAACATTGTTAAAAATGATGGTAATGAGTGGGAACTTGTAGTACCTGAGTATGCAGATAATGTTCCGGATTGTAAAAACATAAAGGTTGTACGCAAAGGGAAGGTAAAAGGGCATCTTTGGGAACAGACAAATTTTGCTGCATATGTATTGAAAAATAAGGGTTTATCTATTAATATGTCTATGAAAGAACCTTTAATTTCGCCAGGTGTGGTTGTAATACACGATATGGCATATAAATTGCCATACTCAATTATAAAAGGTAAAGGGACTTTAAAGAGAAATGTATCTCGTATATGGCATAGAATACACCATAGATTCGCAGTATGGTTTTCACCAATAATTTTTACGGTGTCTGAATATTCAAAGAAACAGATAGTAGAAATATATCATATTGACCCTGACAGGGTGAAGGTTTTGGGAAATGGTTGGCAACATTTCAATAGTGTTGTACCTGACGAAGGTATATTTGAAAAATGGCCGGACTTAGAAGAGAATGAATATTTCTTTACTTTAGGCAGTTTAAAAGCTAACAAAAATGTAAAATGGATACTAGATGTTGCTAAGAAGAATAAGAACTATAAATTTGTAATTGCAGGCAAGGCGAGTCTGAGTGATTTTGGTGTCGAATACAATGCTGATACATTACCAAATGTAGATATTGTTGGATATATAAGTGACGGAGAAGTAAAGGCGTTAATGAGTAAATGTAAGGCTTTTATTTTCCCTTCATATTTTGAGGGCTTCGGTATACCTCCATTAGAAGCTATGAGCGTTGGAGCAGATGTTATAGTTGCAAAGGCGAGCTGTTTACCGGAAATTTATGGTGATGCAGCACATTATATTGACCCAGATAATGCAAATGTAGATTTGGACAAATTATTAGAAGAAAAGACAGGAGATAAAAAAAATATTTTGGAAAAATATTCTTGGAATAGATTTGCTAGAATAATGTATAAAGATATAATTAATATACGATAAAATAGTAGTGGGGATACATAATATGAAAGATGGCAAAATTTTAGTTACATATAGACAATTGTATATTTTTATTTTCCTGGCTATTTTTGTAAAACCAGCTTTTTTTGAACAGATTACAATTTTAGATGGACTTATAAATGTTTTAAGAGTTACTGTTGGTGGATTTGTAATTGGTATATATTTTTTGAAAAATCAAATGAGAATGTCAAAATTCATTTTTATTATGTGCTTATTTCAAGGGAGTATATTACTTTCAACGATAGTTAATCATGCTTCACTGTACAGATGGTTTCAGTATGCAGTTTCTTGCTTGCCTATCATTTTTATGGTTGAATTAAATAGAGATTATCCAAAGGATATCTTATCATCTGCAATGCTATTGTATGAGCTGTTGATATATGCAAACTTTATAACTATGGTTGTATTTAAAAATGGGTTATATTCAGTAGAAGGATATAGCCAATGCTGGATTTTGGGAATGAAAAATAACTTTTCATATCACTTTATGCCGGCTATGGCAGTAGCACTATTACATAGAAGATATAGTGGTAATAAAATTAGAGGAAATATCCTTATTTTAACAATGCTTTTATCATCTCTATTGGGAAGGTCTAGTACATTATTAATTGGGATTTTTCTTACAATTGCACTAATTCTATTGAGTAGAACAAAACTGGTTAAGATATTGAATTATAGAAATTTGACAATACTTTATGTGATTATTTCAGCTGGTATGGTTATAGGTGGATGGCAAAAATATTTTTCATTCATAATTGTAGATGTGTTAGAGAAAGATTTAACTTTGACTTATAGAACTTTTATGTGGGATAGAGGATTAAAGGTATTTTTAAGTCATCCTATTTTGGGTGTAGGTAAAGAAACACTTGAAAAATGGACAATGAGAATAGGATTAGAGCATACACAGTTGCACAATCAGTTATTGGATTATGCTTATGTTGGGGGAAGTGTATTGTTGGTTATTGTATTTTGGGCTAACCATATAATAGGTAAAACTTTGACAAAGTTTAAAGAAAATTATTTTGCAATTTCTTTAAATGTAGTTATTTTTGGTATGCATGTTATGATGATATCTGAAGCATATTATGCAGCTGGCGTATACTTTTTGTTTGCCCTGGGAGGTATAGCAGACAGTATTATAAAGAATGCTCCTGATATAGAGTGTAAAGTAAAAAGATGGAGGATAAATTAGTATGAGAATGTTGTTTGTAGTAGACTCGTTTTTTCAGTTTATAGTTGCAACAAATATGAAATTAACTTTGTTTCAGAATGATAGTGTTGATGTGATTATATATAATACGACAAATAATGCTGAGACGGTTTACAAAAATGCTAAAAAATTTGATATATTTGATAATTGTTATTTAGCTAATAGTCCTATGCTTTATTGTGGTAAAAGGTTTACAAAGATGCAAAAATTACAAAAGTATCTCAGATATGTTGAGTCTTTATGTTTTCCAAAGAGAAGTTTAAAATGTGTTTTTAAAGATAAAAAAGATTACAACTATGATGTACTTTTATTTAATAGCTATGGAGCTATGACAGACTGTATTTTTAATGTTATATTAAAGTATAATTCAAATGCTGTTTGTTATAGATATGAAGAGGGTTTTGGAAGTTACTTTAAGGAATTTAATAACCAAAAAAGTAAAAAAAGAATGTTGATTGAAAAAAATATCAGAAAAATTTTTGGAAATGTGGTTATTAATAGGTATATTAAAAAATTCTATTTTTTTGAGCCAGGTTTTGTTATGTTTAATCCCCCATATGAAATAGTTCAGATGGCAAAAATTTCGAGAAAAAATGAAACATTAAAGAATATTCTGAATTGTGTATTTGATTATTCAAATATTCAAGATAGTTATGAGGAAAAGTTTATTGCTTTTGAAGATGGAGGTTCTTACTTTAATGGTGAAGGAAATGATTCGGAAGATGTTCAGCTTATAAAAATTATTTCTGAAAAAGTGGGGAAAGGTAACTTACTTGTCAAAACACATCCAAGGTGTAAGATAAATAGATTTTCACCTTATGGAATAAAGACAAATAAGACAACCTCTATACCATGGGAGGTAATTCAAATGAATAAAAATTTTGATGGAAAGGTATTTATAACAACTGCTTCTGCAAGTGCTCTTTCATCATGCCTCTATTTTGGAGATAATACAAAGATTATTATGCTGTATGGATGTATGAAAAATAAACCTAAGATGGTAAATGAAAATTTCTATAAATATATTGATAAATTCATTAAAAAATATGGAAATAAAACTTTGTTGATACCTAAAGATAAAGAAGAATTGGAAAGAATTCTTGATGAATTATGAAAATGAGGTTGGTTGTGTGAAAATAGGAATAGTTATATTAAACTATAACAAATCAGAATTAGTTAAAAGTATGGCTGAAAAAATAAGCCTTTATAGAAATATAGATTATGTTGTCATTGTTGATAATAATTCAAAAGATAATTCAAGGGAAGTTTTTGCAGAAATAAATAATAGTAAAATAGTAGTTATATATAGTGATTGCAATGGAGGCTATGCAAAAGGAAATAACATTGGTTTGAGGTATCTAGTAGAAAAACTTAGTTGTGATGTTGTTTTTGTTGCGAATCCCGATGTTGAATTTGGGGAAGATGTCATTGAATGTATTTCCAATTCTTTTGAAAAATATGATGAATATGCTATCATATCTTCTGCAAGAACGGATGATTCGGGGAAAAGTAAATGTCTACAATATTCAAAAGCTTTTGATACTTTTGCATTGCAATTTTTCAATTCTTTTATTTTAAGTAGTTACATATTAAAGAAGTTATATTATAGCTTTGATGTCGATAAATCAAAGGATATTATAACGGTGGATGAAATACCAGGAGCTTTTTGGGCTGCTAAATCAAGTGTCTTAAAAAAGATAGGGTATATGGATGAAGGAACGTTTCTTTTTTGTGAGGAACTTTGTCTTTCAAAAAAAATTAAAAATGCCGGTTATAAAGAAGGTATAGTTACTGCTGTGAAATATAGACATAATCACTATACCTATTCTACAACAGTAACTAGTTCTGTTGATAAAAAAACTAGAAGATTAAGAAATCTTAAGTTTACTATTGATTCAAGAAATTTTTTTAGAAAAAAATATTTAAAATTGAATAAAATTCAGAAAAAATTATTAATTATAGCTGATAAGTGGTTCTTTTTTGAAAGAAAATTTTTCTAAAAAGAATCAGTTATTAAATGTTTAGGAGGAAAATAAAATGAAAATTATTGGTGTAATTCCAGCTCGTTACAAGTCATCACGCTTTGAGGGAAAACCTCTTGCTAATATATGTGGAAAGCCTATGATATGGTGGGTATATAACCAGTGTATTAAAGTAAAAGAATTAGATGAGGTATATGTTGCTACAGATGATGAAAGAATATATAATGCTTGTATCGAAAATGATATTAAGGTTATTATGACATCAGATAAGCATAAAACGGGTACAGACAGAATAGGTGAAGTGGCTGAAAAAATACCTGCAGATTTATATGTTAATATTCAAGGAGATGAGCCTCTTATTGAAGTGGAAACGGTTAAAAAGGCTATATTACCTTTTTATGATAACAAGGATTTACAGGTTTCAAATCTCATGACAAAGATTAAAAATCCTGTAGATGCAATTAATTTTACTGTTCCTAAGGTTATTACAAATAAGGAGGGCATAGGAATTTATTTAACAAGAGCTACAGCACCTTATCCAAAAGGTAGTATAGATTATGACTATTATAAACAAGTGTGCGTATATGGATTTACTCCGGAGGCTCTTAGATTTTATTGTGATTATGGCAAAAAATATGGTAAGGCTAAAATTGAAGCTATTGAGGATATTGAAATATTGAGATTTATTGAAAATGGATATAAAGTGCAGTATATTGAAGTTGATTCAGATACTGTTGCAGTAGACACTCCAAATGATCTTGCAAAGGTAAACAAAATTGTGGCTAAAAGATTAGCAAAAGAAGAAAATTAGTGAGCATTATGAACTTAAAGAATAAATTTTGGAATAATATTATATTTGCATTTTTAGCACAAGGTATTTCGTTATTTTTAAGTGTACTTATGTCTTTAATAGTACCTAAATTTCTTACTGTAAGGGATTTTGGATATTGGCAGCTGTTTATATTTTATTTTGGATATGTAGGTTTTTTTCACTTTGGATTAAATGATGGTGTATATTTAAAATATGGTGGCAAAAGCTACGATGAAATGGATAAACCTCTTTTAGGTTCACAATATAAAATAGCAGCAGTATTACAGAGTGTTATGGCTATTATTTTTATCTTTTTCTGTTTTTTTATTATAGATGATAATAATAGAAAATTTGTTATTTTAATGATAGGAATAGTTATGGTTTTGAATAACTTATCGCTGTATTTAGGATTTATATTTCAGGCAGCTAATGAAACTAAATGGTTTTCAATTTCTGTAATATTAGATAAACTTGTATTTATGGTTTGTCTTTTGCCTATGATTTTTATAAAGGTTAATGACTTTAGGTTTTATATTGTTTTCTATGTAACAGGTAAGGTAGCTGCTCTTGTTTATAGTATTTATAAAGGTAAGGAAATAGTATTTTCAAAATGTTTGCCTTTAAAAATAACTTTTATAAATATGTTTGACAATATAAAGATTGGTATAAATCTTATGATTGCAAATATAGCAAGTACATTAATTATAGGTTCTGCTAGATTTATAATTGATGGTAGGTGGGGTATTGAAGCTTTTGGGAAATTTTCACTCTCTATGTCTATCATAAATTTTGTTCTTTTATTCATATCTCAAGTAAGTATGGTCCTTTTTCCTATGTTGAGAAATGTAAATAGTGAGCAACAAAGTGTATTGTACAAGGGAATAAGGGATGGTTTAAGTCTTTTTCTCCCATTGGCTTTCTTATGTTATGCACCGTTGTGCTATGTTATGGCTTTATGGTTACCTCAATATAAGGAAAGTCTTATTTATTTAGGTTTACTTTTACCTATATGTACATTTAATGGTAAAATGAATTTACTTTGTACTACATATTTTAAAGTTTTTCGTAAAGAAAAAAATCTTCTTATGGTAAATGTTTTTGCTATGGTTTTAAGTTTGATTTTAAGTCTTTTAGGAGCTTATATATTTGATAATATAATTATTGTTGCAGTATTTCTTGTTTTATCTATAGGAATAAGAAGTTATATATCAGAATTATACATTGCTAAAATAATGAATAGTAATATAATATTAGATATAATTATGGAAACGGTAATTGTTATCGCATTTATGTTTTCTACTTGGCGATTTAGCCTTTTAAAATCTTTTATAATAATACTGTTTGTGTATTTAGTGTTTGCATTAATAAATGCTCATAAGGTGAAAAGAATATTATCATTTATTTCTAAAGGAAAATGATAAAAATATACAGGGGTGAATGTAATGGAAAAAATTTCAGTGCTTGATTGTACTCTTAGAGATGGTGGATATGTAAATCAATGGGAGTTTGGAGAAAAAAACATTCCAAAGATACTAAATGGTCTTGAATATGCAAATATAGACATAATCGAATGTGGTTTTCTTACGAATAGAATAGAGCATAATAAAAATTTGACAAAATTCAATACTATAGAGGAAATAGAAAATCTTATTCACAAAGGTAATAAAAATCGTACAAAGTATGTTTGTATGATAAACTTTGGTGAATACAATATTGAAGATATACCTCATAATAGTAAAGTATTGTATGGAATAAGAGTTGCCTTTCATAAGAAAGATTTGGTAGAAGCAATTGAGTTTTGTGAAGAAATAAAAAAGAAAGGTTATCAGGTCTTTGTACAACCAATGGTAACTATGAGCTATACTCAAGAAGAATTAACTTTACTTATGAAATTAGTTAATAAATTAAAACCTTATGCTGTCTATATAGCTGATAGCTTTGGAGTTATGAGAAGCAAGGATTTAATGAGGCTGTTTTATATTATGGATTATGAGATAGATGAAGCTATTCATATTGGATACCATTCTCACAATAATCAACAGCTTGCACTTTCTAATGCCCAATCGCTGACAGAAGTAATTACAGAGAGAAAAATTATTATTGATACAAGTGTTTTTGGAATAGGTAGAGGAGCAGGAAACTTAAATACAGAGCTTTTTGTGGATTATCTAAATGGTAGTTTTGGAACGGATTTTAAAATAAAGCCTTTAATGAAAATTATTGACCAAGTTCTTAATAAAATTTATTTAAGTAATTATTGGGGATATTCATTACCACATTATTTATCAGCACAATATAATTGTCATCCTAATTATGCTTCATACTTAGATGATAAAAAGACACTTACATATGAAAATATGGATGAAGTTTTAGCTCAGATATCAGAAGAAAAGAAAAATAAATTTGATAAGAGTTATATAGAAAATCTTTATATACAGTATATGAATAAGGGTAAAGTCAGAGATAGGAATTTAGAAAATCTAAAACAGCAAATGACTAACAAAACGGCACTTATTATTGCTCCGGGAAAGAGTGCTGGTATTGAAAAGGAAAAAATTTTAATGGCGTACAACCCAGAAAATACAGTTCTGTTTTCCATAAACTTTAATTATGAATATTTGGATGTAGATTATATTTTTATAAGTAATATGAGAAGATATGAAGAATTAGAAGTTAAAGATAAAAAACTTATTACAACTTCAAATATAGATAGTAATTTAGCTTATATTTCTATGGAGTATGCTGATTTGTTAAATGAAATTGATGATGTAAAAGATAATGCTGGATTGATGTTAATTAAGATGCTTATAGAACTTGGGGTAAAGAATTTTTTACTTGCAGGTTTTGATGGATATTCAATAGATTCCAGAAAAAATTTTATAAATAGTGATATGACTACGGTTGTTTCTAAGTCTGAGCTATATGATAGAATGAATAGTGGATTTGAAGAATGTCTTAAAGAATTCTCTAAAAAGGTAAGTATAAAATATATAACATCACATTTATATATCAATTTTTAAACAAATGTGATAAGAAATAAGTTACTTGAATAGTAATTTTGGAGGAAATACATGAATACATATGGAGTAATTATGGCAGGCGGTGGTGGAACACGCTTTTGGCCTATGAGTAGACAGGAAATGCCTAAACAGCTCTTGAATTTAAGTGGCAAGGAAACTATGGTAAATGAAACTATAGATAGAATTGGTCAGGTAATTGATAAAAAGGATATATTTATTGTAACAAATGTTTGCCAGTGGAAACCTATGGCTGATGTCACAAAGGGTAGAATTGAACCAAAGAAGATTTTAGCAGAGCCGGCAGCCAGAAATACTGCTGCTTGTATAGGCTATGCAGCTATGGAAATAATTAAAAAATATGGCGACGGCGTAATGTGCGTATTCCCTGCCGACCACTATATTAAAGACGAAAAAGGTTTTGCGGAAATTTTAAATAAAGCTATTGATGTGGCTGAAAAAGAAGAGAAATTGGTTACAATAGGTATTATACCAACTTTTCCGGCAACAGGTTATGGCTATATAGAATTTAATAAAAACGAAGATAGTTTGGCTAAAAAGGTTATACAGTTTGTAGAAAAGCCTAATTTAGATCTTGCAAAGGAATATGTTGCTAAGGGTAGCTTTGCTTGGAACAGTGGTATGTTTGTTTGGAGAGCTTCAGTTATTCTCAATAAATTCAAGGAGCTTTTGCCGGAGGTTTATCAATGTATTGTGAAAATTGGTGATGCTATGGGTACACCTGATGAAGAAAAGGTTATAAATGAGATATACCCTGTTATTCCTAAGATTTCTGTTGACTATGGTATTATGGAAAAGGCTGACAATGTTGTTGTAATAGACGGCGAGTTTGGTTGGAATGATGTTGGTAGCTGGGATACTTTAGAAGTTATGTACAACAAAGATGAAAATGGCAATATTTCTAAAGGTGAAAATATAATGCTTGACACTAAGAATAGTGTTGTTTTTGGCAATAAGAGTTTAATTGCAACAATAGGACTTGATAATATTGTTGTAGTAGAAACTGATGATGCAATATTGGTATGTGATAAGAATAAGGCACAGTCTGTAAAAGACGTCGTGGACATACTTAAAGAAAGAAAATTGGATAAGTATTTATAAAATTTAGCTTAATTAAAATTGATATACACCTCGGAAAGTTAGAAACTTTTGGAGGTGTATTTTTTATGAAAAAAAGGCTGTTATTAATGTATAGAATATTATTATATTATAGAAAAATATAGTGTTTTATGGTATAATTATTTATAAGTCAGAAATTTAAGGAGAAAATTATATGAAGTGTATAGTCTTGGCTGGTGGTAATGGGGGAAGTCTTTGGCCTATATCACGAAAAGAATTTCCTCAACAGTTTGTGGAGATTAGAGATGGAAGGTCAGTTTTTCAAGAAAATATAGCCAAAAATATACCATATTGTGATGAGTTTTATATTTTCACCAATGAAACATATAAATTTATAGTAGAAGGTCAGCTAGAAGTTTTTCAGGAACTGAGATATAGATTATTTTTAGAAAAAGAACCTGTAAATACTACTTTGCCAATTATTCTGGGCTGTATGTCAGCTAACATAGGTGAAAGAGTATTAATAATTGGCTGTAATGGTATTATAGATACTGGAAATTATACAAACTGTGTTGTTGAGGCTAAAAAAATATCTGACATAAGCAGTTGTGTAACCTTTGGTGTGCCTATAGAAAAATATTCAAATCAATATGGCTATATAAAAACAAATAATTCAGACGTAGAATTATTTGTGGAAAAACCTAGTGAAAACTTGCTTAGAAATCTTATGAATAATGGACATTGGCTTTGGAATATAGGTATGTACATTATAAATACAAAAGTATTTTTGGAAAAAATAAAGGAAAATTTTTCAGAAATATATTTTGAGTCTGAAAAAATATTTAATCAGCTTTTAAATGATGGAAATATTTATTTTATACCGGATAATATAAAAACAGCAACCTTGTTTAAAAGTTTTGAAAGAAATATAATTGAAAATATAAATGATTTAAAATGTGTTGAAATAAAAAATATACAATGGTATCAGTTAAATGATTATGAATCCTTAGCTTTAGTAGCAAAAGATGAAGAACTTAGCAATGTAATATATAACGAAGCAACTAACACGACAGTTATAAATCATAGTGACGATAAACTTGTTGTAGTAAATGGAACAGAAGATATAGTAGTTGTAAATACTGATGATGCTGTTTATATTAAAAGTAAAAATGCAAAACACAATATAAAGGATTTTATAGTTAATGTTAAGAAAAAGTTTGGTAAATATACTGATAGATTGCCTATATACTATAGGGCTTGGGGAACTTATCAAATACTTAGTGAAGGTATGGGATATAAAGTAAAAAAGGTTACAGTTTTTCCAAATAGAAAAATGAGCTTGCATAAACATAGCTATAGAAGTGAGCACTGGAGTGTAGTTGAAGGTGTAGTTCTTGTAGAATTAGAAGGAATAACAATGGAGTTTGAAGCTGGGGAAAATATATATGTTCCAGCTGAGGCGTATCATCGAATTTCAAATGAATCTAACGAAAATGTTGTAATTATTGAAGTTGAAATTGGTGATTATCTTAATGAACAGGATATAGTATCTAAAAACTACAAAGACCTTGGAGATGTTAGTAAAGAGATTATAAAACTTTCACCGGCATTTAAGGACTATCTTTGGGGAGGTAATAGATTAGTTACAGAGTTTGATAAAAACTGTGATTATGATGTAGTTGCTGAAAGTTGGGAGTTATCTGCTCATAAAGCTGGAAATTCAATAGTTACAAACGGAAGATATAAAGGTCTTGAATTTGGAAAATACTTAGAACAAATTGAAGATGATGTTGTAGGTTGGAAGTGTGTAGCATTTGAACAATTTCCTATGTTAATAAAGTTTATTGATGCTAAAAAGCCACTTTCTATTCAGGTACACCCAGACGATGATTTTGCTATGTCTGTGGAAAAAGAATATGGCAAAAACGAAATGTGGTACATAATGGACTGTGATGAAGATGCCTTTGTATACTGTGGATTTAAAGAAGATATTACAAAGGAAGAAATAAAAAACAGAATAGAAAATCATACTATTACAGATGTTCTTAATAAGATATATGTAAAGAAGGGTGATGCAATTTATATTCCGGCTGGTACAGTCCATGCCATAGGTAGTGGCATACTTATATGTGAAATACAACAAAGCTCAAATTCTACATATAGATTATATGATTATGACAGAAAAGATAAAGACGGAAATCTAAGAGAACTTCATATTGAAAAAGCTTTGCAGGTAATAAATACAAATAAATATGAACCTTTTATATCTAAGTATTCAGAAGAAAAAAATGACGGATACAGTAAAAAAACAGTTTGTTCTTGCAAATATTTCCAAGTATTTGTTTATGATGTAAAAGATGATGTGGAATTTTATGTTGATAGAGCATCATTTAACGCCCTTGTATTTTTAGATGGTTTTGGAACTGTAAGCAATGGAGAAGTGGAAATGGCATTAAAAAAGGGTGATACTTTCTTCCTTCCAGCAGGTATTGGGAATGTAAAGGTAAATGGAGAATGTAAGTTTATTGTAGCTAATGTATAAGGAGGAGTAAAATGGATTATAGTATGGCTGTAATTTGGCTGATAATTGCTGTATCTTGTGGTCTTATAGAGGCAGGAACAATAGCCCTTGTCAGTGTATGGTTTGTGATTGGTGCTGTAGTTTCATTTTTTATGGCATTGATTTTTCCGGAAAGTATACTGCTTCAAATATTTGTATTTATATTATTTTCAATATTGTCACTTGTATTCATAAGACCTGTGGCTAAAAAATATGTTGATAAATATACGAGGGGAGGAAATATTAACAGTAAAGTAGACAAAACCGGTGTCGTCGTACAGGAAATAAAAAAAGACGAAAAAGGTAGAGTTAAAATTGGAGATGTTGAATGGCTTGCTGTAAGCAATGAAGACATTTCTGAGGGAACAAAAGTCAGGATAACTAATGTAGATGGAAATACATTATGTGTTGAAAAGGTAGAGGAGGTTTAATTATGATAATTTTATTCTTATTTTTCTTAATAATTGTAGTAGTAGTTGCTGCCAGTTGTGTTAAAATTGTGCCACAGGCCAGAGCTTATGTAGTTGAATTTTTAGGTGCATATAAAACAACTTGGCAGACAGGTTTATATTTTAAAATACCTTTCTTTGAAAGAGTAGCAAAAAATGTTACTTTAAAGGAACAGGTTATTGATTTCCCACCACAGCCAGTTATTACAAAGGATAATGTAACAATGCAGATTGATACAGTAATCTTCTTTCAGGTAACAGACCCTAAGTTATTTACTTATGGTGTAGAAAACCCTATTATTGCTATTGAAAACCTTACATCAACTACATTGAGAAATATTATTGGCGATATGGAACTTGATGAAACACTTACTTCAAGAGAAACTATAAACTCTAAAATGGTTATGACTCTTGACGAGGCTACAGACCCTTGGGGTATTAAGGTAAACAGAGTTGAACTTAAAAATATTATGCCACCAGCTGCTATTCAGGAATCTATGGAAAAGCAGATGAAAGCAGAAAGAGAAAGACGAGAATCTATACTTATTGCTGAGGGTGAAAAGAAGTCAACTGTACTTGTAGCAGAGGGTAAAAAGGAATCCGCAATTCTTGAGGCAGAGGCAGAAAAGCAGGCTGCAATATTAAAGGCAGAGGCTGAAAGAGAAAAGATGATAAAAGAGGCCGAAGGTGAGGCAGAGGCTATTTTAAAGGTACAGAGAGCTAATGCAGAGGGTATACGAATGTTAAAAGAGGCTGGTGCAGACGAAAGTGTGCTTACTTTAAAGAGCCTTGAGGCACTTGCTAATATGGCAAACGGTAATGCAACAAAGATTATAGTTCCATCAAATATTCAGGGCATAGCAGGTCTTGCTACATCTCTTAAAGAAATTATGGACGAAAAATAAAAAATATATTTTTAAGTGGCGTGGATTTTGTCTATGCCACTTTGTTTGTCAACCTAAAATGTAAAATGTATTGACAATTTATCACATAATATCTATAATCACTATATGAAAAGTGTTATATATTTAAGAGGGGAAGTAATATGAGGTATTTAGATAATGTCAATCAGTCGATTACTGAAAGAAGAGATATAGTAATTGAAACAGCTTTTAAACTTTTTGCAGAAAATAGAATTGAACCAGTAACAATGACAGTTGTTGCGAATAATTGTAATATGGGGGTTGCAAGCATATATCGCTATTTTGGGACAAAAAAAGAGCTTGTAATTGCTGTTGCTACTAAAAAGTGGAGAGAATATTATGGCGAATTACAAAGACATTATAATGAACTAAATGTAGAAAATATGACGGCTGCACAGGAGTTGGAATTCTATATAGACAGATACATTGATTTATATAAAGAAAATAGCGATTTATTGAACTTTAATACCAATTTTAGCATATATATTGGTTCAGAAGATACAACAAAAGATGAAATGAAGCCATATAACAGTATAATAGATAAATTCGTAAACAAATTTCATATGCTTTATAAGAAAGCTCAAGATGACAAGACAGTACGAACAGATATTTCAGAGAAAAGTATATTTTATAATGTAATGTACGCTATGCTTTCAGCTTTAAGTAAATATTCTTCAGGTATAATACATAGTGCGGACCAAGATAGAAATTACGAAAAAGAGATTTGCCAGTTAAAAGATATGTATTTGGAATATTATTGTAGAAAATAATTTATATAGTACCATTTATTGGATAAAAGTAGTGATATAATAAAAATATAAAGAAAAAAGCTACTGAAAATAGAGAGAAGGTTGGTATTATGAAAAAATTTTTGATTGTTATTTGTTTAATAATTGGTATTGGTATTGTCTGTGAATTTGGCTTTAATTCTTACAATCCTTATGAAACAAAATGTGTTGAGGCTGGGTGCAATAATGATAGAGTTGAGGGCAGTATTTATTGCAAAGAACATAAGCCAAGTGAAAAAGATACTACGGAGGAAACTACAAAAGAAACAACTACTTATTCTTACCATAATAGCAGTAGCTCAAGCTTTTACAGTAATAGCTCAAGTTCCTATGGTGGTTCAAGCTCCTACAGTAATAGCTCAAGCTCTTATGGAGGCTCAAGCTCATATAGTAGTAGCACTAAGAAAAAAAGTAGTTCATCAACTGGTGGGTATTATTCATATAGTAGTGGTAGTTCTTCAAGTTCTCCATATAAATCTTATGATGATGGATACGAGGCTGTATATGATGACGACGACTATGATTGGGACAGGTATAATAGCGATTCAGACTATGCTGAAGGTGTAGATGACGCATTAGATGAATTAGATGATTAAATTTAAAAGTAAAAGACTAGATAAACGGGTATAAAAGGCTGTTTGTCTAGTCTTTTTATTATTCTAAAAACTGTTGACATAAATAAATTGTATAAGCTATATATTAATAATGTTAAAGCTATTGACATACTTACATTTTTCGACTATGATTTTATTGAAAATATTTTATCGATAAGGTTGTGATATGTTGACATTAAAAGATTTGCCAATAGGAAAAACAGCCACAGTTAAAACTGTTGGTGGTGACGGTTCTTTAAGACAACATTTGTTGGATATGGGTATTATTCCAGAGGCTGATGTTACTATGGTTAAGTATGCACCAATGGGTGACCCAGTAGAACTTAGAATACATAGTTATGAACTTACTTTGCGTTTGGCAGACGCAGAAAGAATAGAAATAGAAAATATAAGAGATACAAAGGTAGAAAAGTATACGCTATTACCTAGAAATGACAAGAAGAATATTCCTCATCCCGGACTTGGGGAGGGAGGAAAGTACCATACAAAGGAAACAGAAAATCCACTTCCAGATGGTACAGTATTGACTTTTGCACTAGCAGGAAATCAGAATTGTGGAAAAACTACACTTTTTAACCAGCTTACAGGCTCTAATCAGCATGTGGGTAATTTCCCTGGGGTTACTGTTGACAGAAAAGACGGTGCTATAAAGGAGCATAGTGACACTCTTATTACTGATTTGCCGGGCATTTATTCTATGTCGCCATACTCTAGTGAAGAAATTGTGACAAGAGAATTTATATTAAATGAACGCCCAAAGGGTATTATCAATATTGTAGATGCAACAAATATTGAAAGAAACTTAAATCTTACACTACAGCTTATGGAGTTGGATATTCCAATGGTACTTGCCCTTAATATGATGGACGAGGTTTGGAAAAATGGTGGATATATCCATGTAAATGAAATGGAACAAATGCTTGGAATACCTGTAGTACCTATTTCAGCAGCTAAAAATGAGGGTATAGCAGAACTTGTTGACCACGCATTACATGTTGCAAAATATCAGGAAAAGCCGGGTAGAAAAGATTTTTGTGATGTAAATGACCATAATGGTGCTGTTCATAGATGTTTACACTCTATAATGCACTTAATTGAGGACCACGCAAAGGCTGCCGGTATTCCTATTCGCTTTGCTGCCAGTAAATTGGCAGAGGGAGATAGTTTAATACTTCAAAGACTTAAATTAGACCAAAACGAACAGGAAACTCTTGAGCATATTATTCAGCAAATGGAAAGTGAAAGAGGTTTAGATAGAGCTGCGTCTATTGCCGATATGAGATATAGCCTTATTGACAAGGTTTGCAAAGAAGTAGTGGAAAAACCTCACGAAAGTAAGGAACATAAAAGAAGTCAGAAAATAGATAAAATACTTACAGGTAAATATACAGCTATACCTTCATTTATAGTTATTATGGGTATAGTATTTTGGCTTACATTTAATGTTATAGGTGCCGGACTTTCAGATTTATTGAATATATGTATTGAATGGATTACAGGTATTGTAGATAATGGACTTACAATATGGGACATAAATCCAGTAGTTCATTCATTGGTTATTGACGGTATATTTACTGGTGTAGGTAGTGTATTAGGCTTTTTACCAGTTATTGTAACATTGTTTTTCTTCCTTTCTTTACTTGAAGACAGTGGTTATATGGCTAGAGTAGCTTTTGTAATGGACAAGCTATTGAGAAAAATTGGACTTTCAGGAAGAAGTATAGTTCCTATGCTTATAGGCTTTGGTTGTACTGTTCCTGGGGTTATGGCAAGTCGTACTTTGCCTTCTGAAAGAGATAGAAAAATTACAATACTATTGACACCTTTTATGAGTTGTTCTGCTAAGTTGCCTATATACGGGCTTTTTACAGCGGCATTTTTCCCTAAATATGGTGCAATAGTAATGGTATCACTTTACTTTATTGGCATATTTATGGGTATAGTTTCAGCCTCTGTTATGAGAAAAACTATGTTTAAGGGCGATGCAGTTCCTTTTGTAATGGAATTGCCTAACTATCGTATGCCAGGGGCAAAAAATGTTACTCAATTACTTTGGGAAAAGGCTAAGGACTTTTTACAAAGAGCATTTACAGTAATATTTGTTGCAACTATTGTGATTTGGTTCTTACAGACTTTTGATGTTAGATTTAATGTAGTTAGTGATTCTCAGCACAGTATACTTGCTATTATTGCTGGTATTGTTGCCCCTGTTTTCAAGCCTTTAGGCTTTGGGGATTGGAGAATATCTACTGCTCTTATTACAGGATTTATGGCTAAGGAAAGCGTTGTTTCAACACTTACTGTACTTTTAGGAAATACAGAGGGAATAACAGCACTTCTTACTCCTTTAACAGCCTTTAGCTTGCTTGTTTTCTGTCTTCTCTATACTCCTTGTGTTGCTGCCATAGCATCTATAAAGAGAGAATTAGGTAGTAAATATGCAGTATTTGTTGTAGTAGCTCAATGTGTAATAGCTTGGATTTGTGCCGGTATTGTACATATTATAGGGGCTTTTATAGGAGTGATGTAAATGAATATACAGAGTATAATAATTTTAGCTGTAATAATACTTGTCTGTTTTTTGATTTGTAGAAATTTATATAAGAAAAGTAAAAATGGCGAATTTTCTTGTGGAGGAAATTGTAGCTGTTGTGGGAAAAAGTGTAATAAGTAAAAAAAGTCATTGTTGAAATCTTTTCAACAATGGCTTTTTTAGTTAGATTGCTTGTTAAGCCACAAATTAAGGTTTGTAATTTGTTCTGGCTTATTTCTTTAAAGCATCTTCATAAATGGCTTTTAATCTCTTTCCAACTTCTTTAATATCTCTTTCTTTGGCTACATTATAGCCACCCTCAACTACACTTGGCAATTTGTTTTCAAGTATGCCTGTAATTTTAGTTTCAAATTCAGAAAGAGTTTTTGCCTTGTAAACATCTTTGCTGTCTGTGAGCCAACCCTCATATACAGGAATATCCCTAATAAGAGTTGGAATTTTCATAGCTAAAGCTTCAAGTATAACGATACCCTCTGTTTCTTCCTTTGACATAAAAAGGAAAAGGTCACTATTGTTATAAGCATCTTTTAATTCTGCTTTGCTAATATATCCAGGGAATGAAAGGTTAGGCAAATTTGTTTTGACAGCCTTTCTAATTTTAGCTGGAACAGTGTATAAATTTGATTCTCCGTACCATACAAAATCGTACTGTGGCATTCTTTTAGCAAGTTCTACAAAATCAGTTATACCTTTTCTGTCAATCCATAAACCGGCAGACATAATAACTTTTCTGCCTTTATGTTTTTTCTTAAATTCTTCACGCATTTCTTCGTTGCGTGTGTAGTAGCTAGTATCAATACCATTGGATAAAACTCGTATATCTTTAGTTATTCCGTAGGATTGAAGAAGTTTTTTAGAATAAATACTAGGGGTAATAATAATATCGCCGGAGTTGTAACATTTCATTATCCACCAAGCAAAAAGTCCGTCAACAAGATTAGAACCGATGTAGGAATTTCTAAAATCCTGTCTGGTAGAGTGTGCGTGGTAAACAACTTTTTTGCCTAATTTATGAGCCTCTTTTGCTAATTCATAGCTCTTAGGAAAAATTGTGTTAATATGTACAACATCTGCATCTTTAAGGTTATCAACTAATTCTATATCGTTGAAGGCAGCAGCTTTCTTTTGATGATAAATGGCTCTGCCTACACCACTTTTTTCAATCATTTTTTGCATTCCCGAATACAAAAAAACTTTCATTTTTATCTCCCCTATCGTATAAAGTTTATTAAATAAGTATAGAATTTAGTTAATGCAAAACTATACATAAAAATGGCAAGAGGTTTGCCTAAAAGAATTATTATTGTAAATTTGCTTAATTTCATATCTGTAATGCCAGCAAGATAGCATAAAAAGTCATCAGGGGCAACAGGACTAAATATGAGTAAGGCAAATAGAATAGTAAATTTTCGGCTATTCATAAAAGGGCTATATTTGTTGTAGAATTTTTCAGATGTTACACGCCTTACAAATTCTCTGCCATAGGCTCTGGCAATAAGAAATGCCCATATAGACCCACCACAAATACCTACATAATTATATACAAATCCCATTACTGGTCCAAAAAATATAACACCGAAAAGACAGCCTATTGAACCAGGAAGTATAGGGATAACAACCTGTATTGCTTGCAAGGCAACAAACATAATAGGAGCCCATACACCACAGCTTTTTAAAAGAGCTTCAAGTTTACTTTTGTCGGTAAAAACTCCTTGAGTGTAGCCATAAATACTAAGAAGTATAATAATAACTGTACTTACAAGACCTATTATATTCTGTTTAGCAACTACCCAATCTATAAATTTTCTCAAATCAATCACCTATGTTATTTATAATTAACGGAAATTTTTTTCGTTAAATTTTTTAATGGTGTTTTTGTAAAGTTCAGCAACATTTTCTCCAAAGGCTTTACTGGAAAACTTATCTTTTACAGGTAAGGCATTTGCAATCATATCTTCTCGATTACATTTATCAGAAAAGAAAAAGTTTAAAAACTCTGCAAAATCATCTTCGTTTGTATATTGAAAACCATTTTTATAGTTTATAAGTACACCGTCAAGGCAAGCATCTTTTTTACAAAGGGCAGGAACACCATTTGCTAAAGCTTCAAAATATGTAAGACCCTGAGCCTCACTTGTAGAGGAACAAATGAAAAGGTCTGCAAGCTGATAATAGGCATTTACGCTATCCATAGGCACAAGACCTGTAAATATAACATTATTTTTAATACTGCTTTTTTTAATATGTTTTTCTAGTCTATCTCTGTCAGGACCGTCACCTACTATAAGAAATGTAAACTTATTAATATGGCAATTTTCAATTAATTTAATAGTTTCATCTATGTTTTTTTCTCGTGCTAATCTGCCTAAAAATAGTAAAACTGTATTTTCCTCTGGAATACCTAAGGAATGTTTCATCTCTGAAAGAGTATTCTTATCTACAGGGCTACTACACTTTTGCAAATCAAGACCTGTAGGAATAACAGTTATAGGTGGTTTAACTTTGTATGAAGTTAAAATATCTTTTACCTTTTCAGTAGGGGCAATAATAGCCTGTGTATGCTTTAATATTTTACGAGAAAGGGTTTCAACTATTTCCTTGCCAATTGTATGGCTTGGGGAAAAATAGTGAGTATAATCTTCGTAAACGGTATGGTAGGTATGAACTAAAGGTATTCTAAGTTTTTTTGCTATTCTGTTAGCAAAAAAGAAAGTGCTAAATTCACATTGTGAGTGTATAATATCCGGTTTCCATTTCACAATTTTGTTGACAACACTTCTACACATACCAAACATTATTCTTGCGTTGGGATAGATTTTACCAGCACTTATAGAACGAAGTATGTACACATCATTTTCTCTAACTATGCCTGTCTGATTTAGAGTAAGAACTCTGACCTCGTGACCTTGTTCTTCTAATGCTGATTTTAATGTCATTACAGAACGAACAACGCCATTAGTATTAGGCTTATAAAAATCGGTAGTTATTAAAACCTTCAAGGAAAACCCTCCCAGCAATAATATGGTTTATTATTTCAAACATTACAAAAGCCCTTATTAAAAAAGGGCATTGTATTTACATCATTGTAAAGCTGAAATAAAATTACGCAGGCTTGTAATTGATGAGAAATAACCACCATTAACTTTAAGTCTGTGAATTAGATATATTATAATTCATAGAATATTTTTTGTCAATTAATTAAGAATCAAATATGTATAAATTATAGTTAAATTTAGGGGATAAAGTATGGGGGTAAAAACATATCAAATTTTATTTACGAAACCAATTTTTCATTGTATTTAATACCTTTATCAACTGTTCTTCTGTAATAATATAAGGAACCATAGCATAAAGATAATTGAGAAATGGTCGACTAAATACACCATTTTCAAAAGCAAATTGTTGATAACCTTTTAATACATAAGGGTCGTGTACTTCAATACAAACACAACCCCCCATAATTCTAATTTCTTTTATTCTGTTGTCTTCAAAATCTTTTAATTCTCGTTTAGTGATTTCTTCTATTTTATGTATTTTTGAAATATAGTCTTGGTTTTCAAATAATTCAATAGATTTTAAGGCTACACTACAAGCAAGGGCGTTTCCCATAAAGGTTGGACCATGCATAAGTGCGTGGTTTGGATTGTCGTCATAGAAACCATTATAGACCTTTGTATTTGCAACTGTAACAGCATGACCTATGTAACCTCCGGTCAAAGCCTTTCCTAACACAAGTATATCTGGAGTTACTAAGTCGGCAACAAAGCGATTTCCCGTTCTTCCAAAGCCTGTTGCAACTTCATCAAAAATTAGTAGTATACCATATCTATTGCAAAGTTCTCTTGCACGAACCAAGAAAGAAATATCATACATACGCATACCACCGGCACCTTGAAGTAAAGGTTCAACAATAAAGCAGTTTAATTTTTCGTGATATTCTTCAAAGGCTTTTTCAAGAGCATTTATTTCTGTTGGAATATGTATCACATTTTTGCTTTTACCATAGGCTTTCAGAACAAAATGATAGTCTTCATCATCGCCTACTTCCATAGTTTTGAAAGTATCGCCGTGATATGCGTGCTCAAGAGCAAGTACCATAGTTCTTTTTTCATCACCTTTGTTCATAAAATATTGCAATGCCATTTTGAGGGCAACCTCAACAGCTACACTTCCGGAATCAGAGAAAAAACAATAGTTTAAATCAGCAGGTAACCACTCTGCTAGTTTTTGGGATAGTTTTTCTACAGGTTCGTGAGTTAATCCACCGAGCATTATATGTGAAAATATTTCAGCTTGCGATGTGATGGCTTTTGTTAATTCAGGGTGTTTATAGCCGTGTATTACACTCCACCAAGAGGATACAGAGTCTATGAGTTTGTTATTTTCGGTGTAGAGATATACTCCATCAGCATTTACTATTTTGTAAGGTTGTTTCATTGTTTTCATTTGTTCATAGGGATACCAAATCATTGAATACTCCTCCTATTCGTATAGCTTTTCTAATTCTTCAAATGTAATATTTATGTCAGTATCTCCATCTTTGACACAGGCAATAACCTTTGAACCTGTTATGTATTCGCACATTTTAATATTATCTTCGTGTAGAATGTTTCCTGGAATATAGTGGTTAAATATTATTCCCTTTAGAGGAATATTATGATTTTTCATATATTCAGCAGTAAGACCTACACCATTAATAGTACCAAGACCGGCATCAGCAACAATTATACAGCTAAGATTGCAAGCCTTAATAACATCTGGTAACATTATTTTATATTCTTCAAATGTAATAGGACAGAGTATGCCTCCTGAACCTTCCATTGTTATATAATCATATTTGCTACACAAATCTTTATATTCGTTAAGTACAACATCTATTTCTACAGGATTACCTTCTATTTTTGATGCAAGATGTGGAGAAAAGGCATTTTCATATATATATGGACACATACTGTCTATAGGCTGTTCTGTACCGGATATGTATTTTACATAGGAAGCATCTCCGGCAATCAGAGAACCATCATAACAGCGAATATTTCCACTCATTGCAGCTTTGTAATAGGCAGATTTATTTCCCTTTTGTCTAAGTTTTTTTACTATAAGTGCAGATACGTAGGTTTTGCCTATATCAGTACCAGTACCTGTTATAAATATACTTTTGCTCATATGTTGTATCCTTTCTTTTTAATAATTGGGACAAGTCGATTTCCAAGTATTGCCCCTAAAATACAAAGTAAAATATCTCCAGGGACTGCCAAAATAAAACAGTATAAAAATAATGACCAAAGTCCTATAGGTGTGCCTAAATAAAAGTTGCTCATAATGTAATAGTAGACCATTCCAAAAAGGTAAACTATTCCAAGACCTATAAAGTTAGCACATAAAAGCCTTTTTATTGTAGGTTCTGAATTTTTGTTTGTAATGGTTCCAGTAACATAAGATGCTACAGCAAAGCCGATAATATATCCGAAACTAGGTTTAAATATATAAGCAAAACCACCACCTTCAGCAAATATAGGTAGGCCTATAAGTCCAAGAAAAATATATATTACTACAGCACGAAAACCATCTTTTCCTCCCAAAAGTATGCCGGCAAGCATAGTAAAAAGAAATTGAAGTGTAAATGGAACAATAGGTACAGGAATTTTTATAAATGCCCCAGCTGCAATCATAGCTACAAACATTGATGTTAATATCATTTTTCTAGTGCTCAAAATATCTCTCCTTTTTTATAAATTGATGATTTTCATATTAGCACAATAAAAATTAATTGTCAACTATATAAATATTTATGGTTAACAATAAAAGCGTAAAAAAACTCGGCTGTTAACCGAGCTTTTTGCTTTGTGACAATATAAGTCCACCTAATGTAAGGCAAATACCTACAATAGTCATAAATGTTATATTTTCTTTTAGTACTATTGCAGAAGCAACTGTTGTAATAACAGGAGAGAGGTATATGTAAACACTTGTTTTTACTACACCTAATTTTTCTTGAGCTATGCTCCAAGTTGTATAGCAGGTAGCTGATGCTAGAAAACTGAGAAACAGTATGTTGCCCAATATTTTTATGTTTGTAAATACGGATAAATCCAATGGGCCATTGTGCAAAGCTATGGGAATAAGAAAAATTACACCGTACATAAATATTCTTCGAGTTGTCTGAAGTATATTATAGTTAAATGTACTTATTTTCTTTAGTGTAACGGAATAAAATGCCCATACGACAGTAGCCATTAATGCTAAAAAATCTCCCAAAGGACTAAAATGAACACTTGTAAAATCTTTTATTCCAATTATACATATACCAATCATAGCAAGTACAAAACCAATAAAGAAACTTATCTTTGGCAAAGGTTCTTTAAGAAAAATGACAGAACAAATAGCTACAAAGAAAGGTACAACGGAAACAATTATTCCTACATTTGATGCCATTGTGTACAAAAGGGCAATATTTTCAAACAAGAAATAAAGTGTAACGCCAAAAAGTCCAGCTAATAAGAAATAAATTTCCTTTTTTATATTGTTTATAATTAATGGCTTTGGCTTGAATACCCAAAGGGCGATATATCCTAGAAAAAATCGAATTATAACAAGCTGTGCCGGTGTCATATACTGTAATATTATTTTAGAAGATACAAATGTTGTACTCCATACAAATACAGTAAAAAACGCAAGCAAATGACATATAATATTTTTGTTCATTTTGACACCTCCTAAAGAAAGAATTTTAACATATAAAAACTAAATTTACAATATTTGTGATAAATTGACTATAAAAATAATATGTGATAGAATAAAAGAAAAATGGGGTGTTAATATGGATGAAAATAATGTAAATCAGACTGTAAATGAAAGCACAGTACCAGAGCAACCTAAGTTAGGTTGGAACTGGGGAGCATTTATGTTTAACTGGATTTGGGGCGTAGGTAACAGATGTTATTTACCTTTACTAAGCCTTGTACCTTTCGTAGGTTTTATTTGGGCATTTGTATGCGGTGCTTGTGGCAACAAGTGGGCGTGGCAAAATGGATATTTTAAAACTCCAGAAGAATTTAATAAAACTCAAAGCACATGGAGCAGAGCTGGTTTAATTGCCTTTATAATTTGTGTAGCATTAATTGTAATGTACATTCTTCTTTTTGCTCTTTTTATTGCTATAGCTGTTTTGAGTAATGGTTTTCATAATTTATAAAAAAATGCTTCCGACTTAAAAAGTCGGAAGCTATTTTTTTACTGAACACTCTTTAATTCATAACCGGCATCTTCAATAACTGCCTTAAATTCTGCATCTGAAATATCCTTTGATAATTCAACAGTAGCGTTTTTGTTTTCAAGACTTACTTCAACAGAAGTAACACCGTCCATAGCCTTTAAAGCTTTTTCAACATGAGCCTGACAATGACCACACATCATACCTTCAATAGATAATACTTTTTTCATTTTTTCATTCTCCTTTTTAACTTCAATTACAGTTTCTTCAACCTTTTCAGAAGATTTGTAAGTCTTAAATCTTCTTAATCTTAAAGCATTTGTTACAACGCAAATACTACTTAAACTCATCGCAGCAGCACCAAACATAGGGCTTAATTTTATACCCCATATAGGGTATAATACACCGGCTGCAACAGGAATACCAATACAGTTGTAGAAAAATGCCCAGAAAAGATTTTCTTTAATGTTTTTAATAACTGCCTTACTTAATTTTACTGCACTTACGGCGTCAAGTAAATCATTTCTTACAAGAACTGCGTCAGCACTTTCAATGGCTACATCAGTACCAGCACCAATGGCAATACCAACATCAGCCTTTGCAAGAGCAGGAGCATCATTTATACCATCGCCAATCATTGCGACACAATGACCTTCATCTTGTAATCTTCTAATTTCCTTTTCCTTATCCTCTGGAAGTACCTGAGCAATAACCTTTGGAATATTAAGTCGTTTTTGTATTGCTTTTGCTGTTCTTTCATTATCGCCTGTAAGCATTACTGTGGAAATACCCATTTTTGTAAATTCTTCAATGGCTTTTCTTGAAGTTTCTTTTTCAACATCGGCTACAGCAATAATACCAATTACATTACTGTCCTTGGCAAAAATAAGAGGGGTCTTACCCTCGTCAGCAAGGCTGTTAATCTGTGGTTCAATTTTTGAAATATCAATATTGTTTTCTTTCATAAAGGCTCTGTTACCACCTAAAATAGTGGAGTTGTCAGAAGTAGCTTTTACACCTTTACCAAATACAGCCTCAAAGTTTTCAACATTTTCAGAGGAAATATTGTTCTCCTTACAATATTTTACAATAGCCTCAGCAAGAGGGTGTTCACTATTTTTTTCAAGAGAAATAGCATAAGTTAATAGACTGTTTTTGTCTATATACTCAATAATATCTGTAACCTTTGGCTTACCCTCTGTAATAGTACCTGTCTTATCCATAACAACTGTATCAATTTTATGAGCAGTTTCAAGAGCCTCGCCAGACTTTATAAGAATACCGTTTTCAGCACCCTTACCAGTACCAACCATTATGGCAACTGGAGTTGCAAGACCAAGAGAACAAGGGCAGGATATAACTAAAACTGTTATACCGGCTGAAAGGGCAAATTCAAATGTTGCACCACTTATAAGCCATACAATAATTGTAACAAGGGCTATAGTCATTACGACAGGAACAAATATACCGGCAATTTTGTCAGCCATTCTGGCAATAGGGGCTTTACTTGAACTGGCTTCTTCTACTAACTTAATAATCTGATTTATTGTAGAGTTTTCGCCAACTTTTATAGCTCTGATTTTAATAAAACCGTTTTTGTTTATAGATGCGGAAACAACATTGTCCCCAACCTGTTTTTCAACAGGAATACTTTCTCCAGTTATGGCACTTTGGTCAACACTTGTGCTACCTTCTACGATTACACCGTCAACAGCTATACTTTCCCCTGGGCGAATAATAACTATATCCCCAACAACAAGCTGTTCAACAGGTACTGTCATAACCTGACCGTTTCTTTCGATTTCAGCCTCTTTTGGTGCAAGGGCAACAAGTTTTTCAATAGCCTTGCTAGTTTTCTTTTTAGAACGGCTTTCAAGATACTTACCAAGGGTAATAAGTGTAACAATCATACCAGCAGATTCAAAGTATAAATCCATACTGTATGTGCCTACAAGGTCCATATTTCCATGGCCAAGACCCCAGCTCATTCTGAAAAGGGCAAATATGCCATAAAACATTGATGCACTTGAACCAACGGCAATAAGTGTATCCATATTTGGACTTAAATGGAAAAGGTTTTTGTAACCTCTTATATAGTAGACTCTGTTAAGATACAATATTGGTAATACAATTAAAAACTGTGCAAAGGCAAATGTAATTGCATTTTCATTTCCCCAAAATATGTTCTGGAACCATTGAGGAATAGGAAAACCGGTTTTAGCAATCATATGGCTCATAGATATAGACATAAGGAATAAAAGGAATACAAAAGAGTAAACCAATCTATGGAGCATTTCGTCTTTTTCATTGTTCTTTTCTGATTTGGCAGAACTAGAAGTGGCATCAGAACCACCAATACCATAGCCAGCATTTACAACAGCGTTTTCAATATCAGTTGAAGATAAAATACTGTCATCATATTCTACTTGCATTGAGTTTGTAAGCAAGTTTACAGAGGCTTTTTCCATACCTTTAAGAGAAGAAACTGCCTTTTCTACTCTACTGGAACAAGCAGAACAAGTCATACCTGTAACAGTATATTTTTCTTTTTTCATTAAATATCACCTACTTCATTATTTTTTGAATTGTGTTTAAAAGTTCGTCAACAACTTCTTCATTCCCACTTTTAATATCATCAACAACACAAGTTTTTATGTGCTGTGAAAGGAGAACTTTATTGAAACTGTTTAAAGCACTTTGTACAGCAGAAACTTGAGTAAGTATGTCTACACAATATCTGTCGTTTTCTACCATATTTTTGATACCCCTTACTTGACCCTCAATTTTATTAAGACGGGTAATAAGTGCTTTGTATTCAGCAGTATCACGATGTTTAGTTTTACCAGTGTTGCAACAACATTTATCCATTGTTTTACCTCCTTTATACCCATAGGGGGTATATGTTTATTATAGCATTACTTGTTGATTTGTCAATTGGAAAATTTCTCAATAAGGAAAATAATAAAAAAGAGATAGACGAATATGAAACCGGGAAAAGTAGATTGTTAATAAGTTAGAAATATATAATTTACAAAAAAGTAACAAAAAATATTTCACTTTTTTTAGTTTTAATTGCGTTAAAAGTGTAAGGGGAAAAGTAGTGAAAAAAGTATTTTATTTTAGGAGGATTTAAGTTATGGCAGAAAAAGAATTTTTAGCAGAACTTTTACTTAGAGCAGTAATGGAAAGCGAGGGAGATTTGTGTAAACAACCTTATGTTGTTAATAAGAAAAATTATTTTGGTTATCTTAAAGCAGTGAAAATTTTATCAGAACTAAGGAGAAAAGGAAAATGTAAATTTAAAGCTATGTATGCAAGAGAGCCATACACTTTACATTCTATAGATGTAAAATGGAATTTAAGCGATGATTTCTATATCTGTATAGATGACTCAAATAAGAGAGAAATTAAGGAGTTGTTAGAGTGTACTGAAACTTGTATTATAGAACAAGAAGATTCTACACGTTGGTCATTAATGAGTAGATTATATATAGAAAAATAAATCAATAGACAATTAAACATCATGATTATTTGATGTTTAATTGTCTATTATAATTAATTTATAGAATTACTTCACTTCACAACAGCTAAAAAGCTCATTAACAGCATTTTTAAAATCCCTTACATTTTTAGCTTTCTTTATTTTTTTAGCTATTTTATCACAGTCATTAAAGGAGTCTATCATATACACAAATACTTCTTTCATTTTGTGAAGTAAAGGAGTATCTCCGGAGAGTATTTCCTGATAATCATTGAACATTTTTTCATAAAATTTGTATAAATTATCTTTGTTTAATTTCTTGATACCCTTTATTTCACAGGCTAAGGCTGGATTTGAAATTATACCCCTCCCCACCATAATAGTATCTGTATTTGGAAATTCTTTTATAAAATTGTTGTAGTCCTTTACTGTGAAAATATCTCCATTGTAGCATAACTTGTGCTTGGAATTTTCAATAGCATACTTATACATATCCCAATTAGGTGTTTTTTTGTACATATCCTTTCTAGTTCTAGGGTGTATAATAAGCTCAGTAAGAGGGTATTGGTTATATATTTCCAAAAGTCTATAAAATTCCTCCGGACTTTCTTTGCCGATGCGAGTTTTAATGGAAATATTGTATCCACTTTTGTATATTTCATCTAAAAATTTATCTAACTCATCGGGATAGGCTAAAAATCCAGAACCTCTACCTTTTGAAACTACAGTTCCAGATGGGCAACCTAAGTTTAGATTAAATTCGGTATAACCGTATTGCTCTAAAGTTTTGCACATTATAATAAATCCGTCAGCAGAATTTGTTAATATCTGGGGTACAAGGTTCATACCCTTGTTATTTTCAGGCAAAATATCTCGCATTACTTTGGTATTTAAAATGCCCTGTTCATTTGGAGCAATAAAAGGTGTAAAATATTTATCTATGCCTCCAAAGTAGATATGTTGACTTTCTCTGTATATGTTGTTTGTAATTCCCTCAAGGGGTGCTAAATATAGTTTCATTTTTTATTCTCCTTTGTGTTGTAGGTATGATAACATAAATAGAGAATTATGTAAATAAAAATAATTGCTACTGTTTTTTAAGGAATTATGGAGATAGTACAGAGTTTTAATACTAAAATATTAAACAATATTTTTGTATTAATTATGTGAAAATTAACGAAAATAAAATACACTCTTGACCTTATTAAAATAAGGGAGTAAAACTAAAGTATAGATTGTTCTAGGGAGTGATTTGTATGAAAAAAGTTCTGATTATTGTTTCAAGTCCAAGAGAAAATGGTAATTCTGACAGACTTTGTAGACAGTTTGCAAAGGGTGCAGAGGAAACAGGAAACAAGGTAGAAACTATATATCTGAGAGATAAAAAGATTAATTTCTGTAAAGGCTGTAGTGTTTGTCGTACAACTCACAGATGTGCTCAAGACGATGATATGGCAGAAATACTTGATAAAGTTGTTAAGGCAGATGTTATTGTACTTTCAACTCCAGTATATTTCTACATAATGAATGGTCAGATGAAAACATTTATAGATAGATGTTTGCCAAGATATGAAGAAATTTCAAATAAGGAATTTTACTTCATTTGTACTTCTGTAGACCCAGATAGAGCTGTTATTGAAAAGACACTTAGTGGTTTAAGAGATTTTACAGATGATTGCCTTGATAACTGTATTGAAAGAGGAGTTATTTGTGGCATAGATACAGCTGTAAAGGGTGCTATTGAAGATACTCCGGCTTACGAGCGAGCCTATGAAATAGCTAAGAATATATGATAACAAAAAGAGCTGACACAATGTG
>FR888499.1:0-4348 GCA_000432155.1 Eubacterium sp. CAG:274 | reverse complement strand
CTGACACAATGTGTCAGCTCTTTTTGTAGTAAATTATAAAGGTAAATTTTCTAACCTTTACTTTGAAATATTATTCAGCTTCTTCCCAGTTGTGATATACATTCTTTACATCATCGTCTTCGTCAAGAAGGTCAAGAAGTCTGTTCATTTTCTTAATATCTTCTTCGTCAGTAAGAGAAGTATAAGTCTGAGGAATCATAGTAACAGATGCTTCAGCCATAGGGATACCAGCCTTTTCAATAGCCTCTCTTACCTGTGAAAAGTCTTCAGGGTTTGTAATGATTTCAATGCCATCGTCTTCAATAGAAATATCTTCAGCACCAGCTTCAATAGCAATCATTTCAAGTTCGTCTGTGTCAATATCTTCTTCTGTAGTGTCAATAATAATCTGACCCTTTTCGTCAAACATAAAGCTTACACAGCCACTTGTACCCATATTTCCGCCACCCTTTGTAAAGGCACTTCTTACATTGGCTGCAGAACGGTTTTTGTTGTCTGTAAGAGTTTCAACAATAACAGCAATACCCTTAGGACCATAACCTTCATATGTAATTGCTTCGTAGTTTACAGCTTCAAGGTTGCCGGCTGCTTTCTTAATAGCCTTGTCAATAGTATCGTTAGGCATATTGTTAGACTTAGCCTTAGCAATAGCATCTCTTAATCTTGAGTTACTTGCTGGGTCTGGACCGCCTGCCTTTACAGCAACTGCAAGTTCACGACCAATAACTGTGAAAACTTTGCCCTTAGCAGCATCGTTCTTTTCCTTCTTGTGCTTAATATTGGCAAACTTAGAATGTCCGCTCATTTTATTACCTCCAGTAAAAATAAAGTTATCATATCATCTAATTTTACCACTACATAGATAAATTTTCAATAATTTTTTTCTCACTTGAAAATATTCGAACTTTTTTTCGATTGACTGTTGCAATTTATTCCTCTGTTGTGTTATACTATTTCAAAAGCAAGTCGAAAGGAGTAATGGTTTTGAAGGCAGAAATTCTTGCAGTAGGTACAGAGATTTTGTTGGGAGATATTGTAAATACTAATGCTCAGTTTTTGGCTAAGGAATTAGCAAATATGGGTATAACTGTTCAGCATCAGGCTGTTGTGGGAGATAATCCTCAAAGGCTTAAAGAGGCTATGGAACAGGCACTTTCCAGAAGTGATATTCTTATTACAAGTGGTGGACTTGGACCAACACAAGACGATATTACTAAGGAAATGGCTGCCGAAGTATTTGGCAAAAAAATGTATCTTCATCAGGAGAGTATGGACAGATTGAAAGAACATTTCAAGGGCAGATATATGGCAGAAACAAATAATAAACAGGCCTATATGCCAGAGGGTTCAATAGTCCTTAAAAATAATAATGGTACTGCTCCTGGCTGTATTATAGAGGAAAATAGCAAAATTATAATTGTTCTTCCTGGACCTCCACGAGAAATAAAGCCTATGTTTACTGAAAGTGTCATTCCTTTCCTTGCAGAAAAGACAAATTGCACACTTTTAAGTAAAGAAATTCACATTGTTCAGGTAGGCGAAAGCAGAGCATCAGAAGTAATGGACGATATTATTAAAAATAGTACAAATCCTACAGTTGCTCCTTACGCAAAAGATAATGAAATGCTTTTCAGAGTTACAGCAAGAGGTAAAGATAAAGCAGAATGTGAAAAAATTATGGAACCGGTTGTAAATGAAATTTACAATAGACTTGGCGATTATATTTATGGCGAAGACGATGAAACTCTTGTATCTTCAATTATGAAAATACTTGAGGAGAGAAAATGGACTTTAGCAACAGCTGAAAGTTGTACCGGTGGTATGGTTGCGTCAAGAATTGTTGACTACGCCGGAGCATCAAAAGCATTTGTAAATGGTATGGTAACTTATACAAATGAGAGTAAGTCCCGTTTATTGGGCGTTAAATGTGATACATTAGAAAAGTGGGGAGCAGTTTCTTCTCAAACAGCAGAGGAAATGTGCCTTGGTGTTGCAAAAGTCAGCAATACAAATGTAGGTATTAGCACAACAGGTGTTGCCGGGCCTGGTGGTGGAACTGCTGAAAAGCCAGTTGGTCTTGTGTATATTGGTGTTGCCATTAATGGCAAGGCTACAGTAGAAAAACTTGATATTCACTTAGGTTCAAGAAATAGAATAAGAAGTTATGCAACAGCAAGAGTGTTGGCTCTTTTAAGACAAGAATTATTAAAAAGCAAGTAAATCTTAGGAGGAAAATATGAAAAACAACAGTACTGAAATTAATGAGGCAAAAAATCAGGCCTTACAGACAGCAATAAGCCAGATTGAAAAGAACTTTGGTAAAGGCTCAATTATGCGTCTTGGGGAAGATGCTGCGGATAAAAGTGTTGAAAGTGTGCCAACAGGCTCTCTTTCTCTTGATATTGCACTTGGCATAGGTGGTGTGCCTAGAGGCAGAATTATTGAAGTATACGGTCCTGAAAGTGGTGGTAAAACAACACTTGCACTCCATATGGTAGCAGAAGTTCAGAAAGCTAATGGTATAGCAGGCTTTATTGATGCAGAACACGCCCTTGACCCTTCATATGCTGCTAAACTTGGTGTAGATATTAACAATCTCTATGTTTCACAGCCAGACGATGGTGAACAGGCTCTTGATATTGCTGAAGCAATGGTTCGTTCAGGTGCTATGGATATTATTGTTATAGACTCTGTTGCAGCTCTTGTTCCTAGAGTAGAAATTGACGGCGAAATGAGTGATAATAATGTAGGTTTACAGGCCAGACTTATGAGTAAGGCGCTTAGAAAACTTACAGCTATTGCATCAAAGAGTAATTGTATTATTATATTTATCAACCAGTTAAGAGAAAAAATTGGTATTATGTTTGGTAATCCGGAAACTACAACTGGTGGTAAAGCTCTTAAATTCTATGCTTCTGTTAGAATAGAAGTAAGAAAGGGCGAAGCTATTAAAAATGGTACTGAAATTATAGGTAATAAAACAAAGGCTAAAATTGTTAAAAACAAGGTAGCACCTCCTTTCAGAACAGCTGAATTTGATATTATGTACGGTTTGGGTATAAGTCATGTTGGAGAAATAGTTGACTTAGGTGCAAATCTTGATATAATACAAAAGGGAGGAGCTTGGTATAGCTACGGCGATGCCAGAATAGGTCAGGGTCGTGAAAATGCAAAACAGTATTTGACTGAAAATCCTGATGTAGCTCTCGAAATTGAAAATAAGATTCGTGAACACTATGGTCTTGAACCTGTTATTGACTACATTCCAACAGGAGAAGAAGTAGCAGAAAGCGAAACTGAAAAAGTAGAAGAATAATTTGGAAAGCTGATTGATATGAAAAATTTAACTAAAAAGCAAAAAGGTATTTTATTTATAATCTTGGCAGCTATGTTTTTTGCCCTTATGAATTGTTTTGTAAGACTTTCAGGAGATTTGCCGACAGTACAAAAGAGCTTTTTCCGTAATCTTGTGGCTGTTTTTGTGGCATTTGTTGTACTTATGAGGTCAGGAGTTGGCTTTAGCTACAGATTAGAGGATATGCCACTTCTCTTAACTCGTTCAATAATGGGTACAATGGGTATTTTGGGTAATTTCTATGCAGTAGACCACTTGAATATTGCTGATGCCTCAATGCTTAATAAGTTGTCACCTTTCTTTGCGGTTATTTTTTCAATATTTATATTAAAGGAAAAACCAAAGGTTTTTCAGGTATTAGGTGTTATTATTGCCTTTGCAGGTAGTTTGTTTATAATAAAGCCTAGTATGGACTTCAGCCATACTGTTCCGGCAGTAGTTGGTATGATAGGTGGTTTAGGTGCAGGTGTTGCCTATACTTGTGTTAGAGCTTTAGGTAATAAGGGAGTGAAAGGACCTCTTATTGTGTTCTTCTTCTCTGCTTTTAGTTGTATCGTAGTATTGCCATATTTGGTATTTAACTATCATCATATGGAATGGTGGCAGTTAGGCTCACTTTTACTTGCTGGTTTAGCAGCTGCCGGTGGTCAGTTCTCTATTACTGCTGCCTATACAAATGCTCCGGCTAAGGAAATTTCGGTTTATGATTATTCACAGGTAATATTTGCAGCGATTTTGGGATTTTTCTTCTTTGCTCAAATTCCAGATATTTACTCAGTCCTTGGATATATTATAATCTGTGGTATTTCAATAATTATGTTTATATATAACGGAAAAGAAGATAAAAAAGAAAATGCGTAAAAAAATGCTGTTTAGGAGTTTTCCTAAACAGCATTTCAGAGTGTAGAAAAAATTAATTAAAAAATATTTTGCAATTTCTAAAAATAAATTTGCGTATTTTTTCAGATTATCAAAGGAAAGTTGTTAAGAAAA
>FR888498.1 GCA_000432155.1 Eubacterium sp. CAG:274 | reverse complement strand
ATTTAGTATGGTTTCAGCAGTATGTAGATGCAGGCAATATAAACATAAATGCAAAACTTACAGCGAATATAGTTGCCAATGAAAATCTGTTAGACAGTAGTGGTAATGTACAGGGTACACCAAAGTATAATTGGACGCCAATAGGAAGGGGAT
Organism: Eubacterium sp. CAG:274; assembly: GCA_000432155.1. GTDB lineage: Bacteria > Bacillota > Clostridia > Lachnospirales > CAG-274 > CAG-274. Next base: position 505 of record FR888498.1, on the reverse strand, counting down.
ATTCAAACTCAAGTGATAGCTATAATGGTGTATTTGATGGAGCATGTTATAGTATAAGTGGATTGTATTCCAATGGTACAGAAAATTATTGTGGCTTTTTTGGAAAAATGAATAAGGGTACAATAAAAAATCTCTCTATAGTAGACAGTTATTTTGGAGAAAGTAGTTGTTTTTTTGTAGGTTCATTTGTTGGTTGTGGCTACAGTTATAGTAATATAGAAAATTGCTATAGTAATGCTACAACAGTTGGATTGTATTACTGTGGTGGTATTGCAGGTGAAACCAAAGGTACAGTATCTAACTGCTTGTATAATGGTAAAATAAAAGGTACTAGAAATTCCAATGCAATAGCTAGTGATAGATATAATGAAGGGACGATAACAAATTGCTATTACAATGAGAACTGTGGACTTACAACAACAAGAGCCAAATCGGTTACAGATAGTCAGTTGGCAAGTGGCGAAGTTGCATATCTCCTTAATGGCGACCAAAGTGCTATTGCTTG
>FR888497.1:181838-219223 GCA_000432155.1 Eubacterium sp. CAG:274 | reverse complement strand
GCTACGGTGTGGTAGGTATGGCAGTAAAGACAGTAAAAGATGGTATAGTTCATCTTTTAAAGAAAGAAAGCCTCACAAAGGGCGTAGAAATTGCAATTAATGAAAATAATGATATTTCTATCAAACTTCATATTATAGTAGAATATGGCACAAATATACAGGCTATAGGAAAGATTGTGTACGATACAGTTCAGTACAAATTACAGGAGAGCCTTGGTATGAAGTGTTCTAAACTCAAAATTTATGTTGAGGGTATAAGAGTAGATAACTAGGAGGATTATATTTTGCTTACTATTGACGGTGCTGCCTTAAAGCGTTTTATAATAAACGGTGCAAATAAATTGGCAGCAAACAGAGAAAAAGTAGACTCAATGAATGTTTTTCCTGTTCCTGACGGCGACACAGGAACAAATATGTCTATGACAATTACGGCTGCTGCAAGGGCAGTAGAAAATCTTGATACAGATAATATATCAGAAGTTGCAAAGGCAGTATCTGACGGTGCTTTGAGAGGTGCAAGAGGTAATTCAGGTGTTATACTTTCTCAGATATTAAGAGGTTGGTATAAGGCTATGAACGGCAAAACTGAAATAAATGCTGATGAGTTTGCAAAAGCCTTTGAAATGGCAACTGCTACAGCATATAAGGCAGTAATGAAGCCTAAAGAGGGTACAATGCTTACTGTAATTCGTGCTATGAGCGAAAAAGCTGTAGAAAGTAGCTATGAAAACAAAGATATATCTGTAATGCTTAAAGAAATCATTGAATACGCTAATGAAGTGTTAGCAAAAACTCCAGATATGCTCCCTCAGTTAAAGGAGGCAGGAGTTGTTGACTCTGGCGGTCAAGGTCTTATCTTTATTGTAGAGGGTGGCTATGAAAATTTAGGTGTAGAATCCGGTGTAGAGGATAATACAGTGGCACAGAGTAGTACACCTGTTTCAGCTACTACAGGGGCAGCGTCTGTTAATGGAGATATTAAGTTTGGCTATTGTACAGAGTTTTTCGTAAATGGCGAAAATCTTAATGATGATATAGAAAAATCATTTGGGGACTTTCTTGCTGAAAATGGAGATAGTATTGTTCTCGTAAGAAATGATGACTTAATAAAGGTTCATGTTCACAGTAATCATCCAGGAAAAATATTGGAAAAGGCACTTGAAATAGGTAGCCTTGAAAATATTAAGATTGAAAATATGAGATTACAGCATACATCTCTTTTGGAAAAGTCTGAACAGCCAAAAGAATTAAAGGAATATGGCTTTGTTGCTGTTGCTGTTGGCGATGGCTTGAAAAAGGCTTTTGAAGATTTAGGCGTAGATTATATAATACAGGGTGGTCAAACAATGAACCCTAGTATAGAAGATATAACAAACGCTATAGAAAAGGTTAATGCTAAAAATGTGTTTGTATTGCCTAATAATAAGAATATAATTTTAGCAGCTGAAAAGTCAGCAGAAATTGTAGAAGATAAAAATGTAAAGGTCGTAAATACTACTTCTGTTATGGAAGGTCTTTCAGCTATGATAGGCTTTATGGAAGATATGTCTGTAGAGGAAAACTATGAGGCTATGGTAGATACAATTTCAGAAGTAAATACAGGCTTAGTTACTGTTGCTGTTCGTGATACAACCGTAAATGGCATTGAAATCAAAAATGGCAATTATATTGGTATAGAAAATGATGAAATTGTTGTTACTGATGAAGATATTCAGACAACAGCTAAAAATCTTGTTGATAAAATGATGCACGAAAATGATGAGGCCTGCGTAATTACTGTTTACTACGGTAGCGAAGTGACAGAAACTATGGCAGAAGAATTTTCTGATTATTTATCTGAAAACTTTGACGATATGGATATAGAGGTTACTAATGGTGGTCAACCTGTCTATGGATATGTAATTGGCATAGAGTAAAAAACGCCCTAGATTTTTCTAGGGTATTTTTATTGTTATCACATAAAAAGGGGAGTAGAACTGTTTTTCTACTCCCTTATATTTATTATCTGTTTGTAAATTCTACTAATTTATTGAGGACTTCTAAAGCCTTGCCACTATCAATAGATTCCTTAGCCTTTTCAATACCCTCTGCCAAAGTATCAGCAATACCAGCACAGTAAATGGCAGCACCAGCATTAAGGAGAACAATATCTCTCTTTGCACCAGTTTCCTTACCAGCAAGAATTGCCTTTGTTGTTTCAGCATTTTCTTCTCCGTTGCCACCCTTTAACTGTTCAGCGTCAGTAATTTTAAGACCATAGTCGGCAGGGTTAATATCATATGAAGTTACATTATCGTCCTTAATTTCAGAAATATGAGTTGTACCAGTAAGAGTAATCTCGTCCATACCGTCGCAACCACAAACAATCATACCACGCTTTACGCCCATAGCCTTCATAGAGTGAGCAAGAGGTTCTGTCAAAGTAGGGCTGAATACACCAATAACGGCAGCAGTAGCGTTACTAGGATTAGAAACAGGTCCTAAAATATTGAAAATAGTTCTTGTACCCATTTCCTTTCTTGCCTGACCAACATTCTTCATAGACTTGTTGAAAGTCTGAGCAAACATAAAGCCAATGCCAACTTCTTCAACAGATTTTTCTACCTTGGCTGGTTCTAACATAATGTTTACGCCAAGACATTCTAATACATCGGCAGCACCACTTTTGCTTGAAATAGCTCTGTTGCCATGTTTTGCAATAGGTACACCAGCACCTGCAGCAACAAAGGCAGATGTTGTAGAAATATTAAAGGTGTTTGTACCGTCGCCACCTGTGCCAACTAAGTCAACATAAGGAACGCTAACATTAGGATGAACATGTTCAGCTTTTTCCTGCATTACAGTAGCACAGCCAATAATTTCGTCAATAGTTTCGCCTTTCATTCTTAAAGCTGTTAAAAAACTACCAAGCTGAGCCTGTGTTGCCTCTCCACCAAGCATAAGCCCCATAACTTCCTTTGCTTCTTCGAGAGTAAGGTTTTGACCTTTTATAACCTTGTTAATTGCCTCTTTCATTGTCATATACAAACACCTCAAATCATTTATTTTTTACATTATTTTACACCTGTAAGAAAATTTATGCAACATTTATTTTGTAAATTGTATAATTATTCGTAACGCAAAGCCTCAATAGGGTCAAGTTTGGCAGCTTTACGGGCAGGGTAAACACCAAAAATAATACCAATGGCACTAGATATGGCAACAGCTATAATAACAGACTTAACAGAGAGTACAGCCTCCATACCCATTAATTTGCCAGCTAAAAATCCGGCACCCCAGCCAAATAGAATACCCAGTATACCACCCATAAAAGTCAGTATTATGGCCTCAACTACAAACTGGAACATAATATCTCTGTTTCTAGCACCTATGGATTTTCTGATACCAATTTCCCTTGTTCTTTCAGTAACAGTTACCATCATAATGTTCATTACACCTATACCACCTACAATAAGAGAAATGGCAGCAACACCGCTTATTAAAAGTGTTACTGTACCGGTTACTTCGTTCATAGCTTCTAGCTGTGCGGTAGTTGATTCGCAAGTATATTTTTCACTTGTTTCGTGTATTTCATCAAGTTTTGCAACAATTTCCTCGCCTAAATCGTCTGTATTGTCAGGGTCTTCAGCTACTAAAGTAATGTTTGTCAGGGTTTTGTTGTTAAATAATCGTTGTGCTGTAGAAATAGGAATAACCATTTCTTCCGGATATTCGTTTTCTGAGGCATCAATAGAAGAAGAATTAGTGTCTTCAACAATGCCTTTAACAGTATATTTTAATGAACCTTTCCAAGTTTTAATAGTAATCTTTTGACCAATAACACTTTGGTCGCAATATCCAAATACCTTTTTAGCTGTAGTATCTGTAATTACAACATTTTTGCTTTTGTTGTCTACATCTGTTTCATTTATGTATGTGCCATAAAGGAGAGTAGGGCTCATTATGTTGTAATAGTCCCCACCAACACCAGTAATAGAGGCTGTGTTAGTTTCCTTTGGGTCAAGTAATTTTACTGAATAGTAGCTTGCTGAATAAGTAGGGCTCATATATTTTATTCCCTTTATGGCTTTTAATTCCTCATAATCATCTAACTTTAAAGCATCGCTAGAAAACATATTTCTAGGGGAATTATTTCTGAGTGAAACAGTCATTCTACCTACACCAAGAGAATCAAACTGTTCAGTAATCTGTGCTTGAGAGCCATTACCAATGGAAGTAATGGCAATAACCGCAGCAATACCAATTATTATACCAAGCATAGTGAGGAATGTACGCATCTTGTTTGAAAATACATTTCTAAAAGCCGACATAATATTTTCACTTAATTGCATTACATTTCACCTCCGGCAATTTTAGGATTTTCTACTATTTCATCACCTATCTTGTGTCCGTCTTTAAATGTGACAATCCGCTTTGTGTATTCAGCTACATCAGGTTCGTGAGTTACCATAACAATAGTCGCTCCACCTTCATTTAATCTTTGAAAAATGTCAATTATTTCAAATGTGGACTTACTGTCTAAGTTACCAGTTGGCTCATCAGCCAATATAATTGCAGGGTCATTTACTAAAGCTCTGGCAATAGCAACTCTCTGTCTTTGACCACCGGACATTTCATTAGGCTTGTGTTTCATTCTTCCAGCAAGACCAACCCATTCAAGGGCATTTTCAGCCTTTTTTCTTCTTGTAGCAGAATCAATACCGGCATAAACCATAGGAAGTTCTACATTTTCAAGGGCATTTAATTTAGGCAGTAGGTTAAAACTTTGGAAAACAAAGCCGATTTTTTTGTTTCTTATTTGGGATAACTGGCTGTCCTTTACCTTTGAAATGTTTATACCGTCTAAAATATAGTCGCCACTTGTCGGATTATCAAGACAGCCTAAAATATTCATCAATGTGGATTTACCAGAGCCAGAAGAACCCATTATAGATACAAATTCGCCTTTTTTAACCTCTAGGTCCACCCCCGCCAAAGCCTGGACCTCCAGCTCCCCCTGGCTGTAACATTTTTTCAGATTGTTGACCTTTATCATTGTTCTTGTCCCCTCCATTATCACTTTCGCTGTCCTTTGCTTTCTGTTGTTTTTCCATTTGAGCTTTCTTAAATTCTTCTAATGTCATACCGTCTTTTATTTCTTCGCTGTTAGAAGATATAATTTGGTCGCCGTCTTTAAGACCGGAAGTTATTTCAACAGTAGAGTCGCCTTCGTCACCGGTTTTAACAGTAGTTTTCACAAGTTTGTCATTTTCTACTTTGTATACATACTGTGTATTTTCCTTGCCGTCTTTAGCTACAGCATTTGTAGAAACTGTCAACACATCGTTTTTGTCTACAACCATAATCTCAAGGTCTAAGTTGAATCCTGGTTTTAAAACACCGTCAGGATTGTCTACAGATATTTCAATAGGAACAACTGTTTCAGTACCGGAGTTGGTAGAGGCATCACTGGCACTTGTAGAAATTTTTGTAACCTTGCCAGTATAAGTCTTTCCCTCTAAACCGTCAGAGGTCATAGTTACTGTTTGCCCAAGTTTAATCTGAGGTGCATCATATTCTTCAATGTTTGCATTTACAATAAGGTTGTTAAGGTTTGCAATTTTAACCATTATTGTATTGTCTACTACAAGAGAATTTTCATCAACAGGTATTTCAGTAACCTTGCCGTCAACTGGAGTAGTGGCATACTGTACTAAATCGTTTAAATCTTCCTCTAAGTCAGATAAACCGTCCTCCAAGCCTTTGTTTGTCAACACCTGCTGGTCATATTTTATTTTTGTTGCCTCATCAGAAAGAGGGTCTTTGGCAGCCTTTAATTCTTGTTGTGCCTGTGTAAGAGCTTTTTGAGCAGAAGTAATCTCTAACTTTTTGTTATCTCTTTCTTTTACTAAGTCATTGTAACTGTTTTTGGCGTCTGTGTATGTTGCCTGTGCCTTTGTTACAGAAGTTTTAGCATTTTCGTATGTATTTTGAGCCTTTTCAAGAGCATTGGCATAGTTGTCATATTCAGATTGGCTTACACCACCGGCAGATAAAAGCTGTTTGTATGTGTTTTCGTCTTTCTGTGCCTGTGACAAGTCACTTTGAGCTTGAGATAAATCCCTGTTGGCTGTATCAATATCTCTTTTGGCATTGTCTATTGTAGTTTGCTGTGCTGATAATTTTGTAGCATAGGCATTGTATGTAGTCTGTGCATCAGAAATAGCCTTTTGCTGTGTAAATACCGCATTTTCTAGCTTTGTTATTTCAGCTTGAGTTTTCGGTGTAGTTATTGCTTCAAGAGCAAGTTTACCGTTTTCAATATTTCTCTTAGCATCTCTTATTTTGCTTTCAATATCTGTTTTTGTGTCCTTTACATCATATTCAACTACATTTTGACCAGCTTTTACTGTGTCGCCTTCTTCTACAAGGAATTTTTTAATCTTGTATCCGTCAGCCTCGCCATAAATGTTTGTTTCGTCTTCAAGAGCAACTGTACCACTGGCAGTAACTGTTTCCTGTATGCTACCTTTTTGAACTTTTTCAGTAAACATATCTTTGCCACCACCAAAATCTGGCTTTTTAGATTTTTTGTTGTGAATATAAGCTAAACTTCCTCCTATAGCCAAAACCACCGCAAGACCAGTAGCTATAGCAATTTTTCCTTTCTTTCCAATGTTAGGCTTTATCAATTATAATCACTCCTCCATAAATTTGTTTTAATTATATATTAAGTGAATTAGGGTGCTATTAATCTAAAATTAAAATTAGATTAGAAAACTTTGCATTTTTAAAAAATTATGTCACGAAATGTCATACAACTTGAGCTATGCTTCAATTATAAAATTTTTATTTAACGAGAGGAGGTTTTTAAGATGTTAAATAAAGTTTTAAATATAGACGATTTTGTAAATTACAGAGAAGAATATTCATCTATAATCAAAAAATGCAAAATTAGTGGAAATAGATTAATAGGACTTTGTCCTTTTCATAATGACAGTAACCCCAGTTTTTCAGTTGATTTAACAACTGGTCAATGGATTTGTTTTACTGAAAATATAAAGGGCAATTACATTAATTTTTATAGTAGATATTACAATATTACGGAAAAGGAGGCCTACAAGGAGATTTTGAAAAAATACAATAAATATACCAATGATTATACTATTGAGGACTACTGCTTTGAAAAAAGATTGCCTGTAGAATGGCTTAAAAATCATTACGGAGTTCAGACAGGCAATAACTATGACGGCAGACAATATGTAAAAATGCCTTATTATAATGAAAATATGATAGAGGTAACATTTAGAAAGAGATTTAATAACAAAGAACTTAGGTGGGCAAAAGGCTCTAGTGGCAAAATATGCCTTTACAACCTGTGGAGTTTGACAAACATTAAAAATATGGGCTATGTAATTTTATGTGAGGGAGAAAGCGACACCCAAACATTGACCTATTTGGGATTGCCGGCTTTAGGTGTAGCTGGTGCAAGCCTTTTTAAAAATGAATATGGAGAGTTTTTAAGAGGCTTAAAAGTGTACATACATCAAGAGCCTGACACCGGTGGAGAAACTTTTTTTAATAAGGTTGTAAATTGCCTTAAAGAAATAGATTTTAAAGACGATGTTTATGTATTTTCTTGTGGCAAATTTAATGCAAAAGACCCGTCACAACTGTACATAGACAATGGCAAAGAAAAATCAAAAGAAATGCTGTTACAGGCTATGGAAAAATGTGAGAAAGTCGATATATTTGCTGACAGAGATACATTGACAATAGTAGGGCAACCTATACCATTAAAACAGCCATTAAACTGGTATTATTGTGAAGACGGTGTGTTTAGTGTAAATGGCAAAACGGGAGAAAAGAAACTTGTATGCAGAACACCAATAATAATCAGCAAAAGACTTAGAACTCTTGAAACTGGAGAGGAAAAAATAGAAATTTCATTTAAAAGGGATAACATTTGGCATAGTGGAAAGTTTACAAGAAGTACAATATTTACATCAAAAGGCATTACAGTATTAGCTGATATGGGCTGTACTGTTACAAGTGAAAATGCAAAGTATCTTGTAAAATACCTTTCAGCTTTGGAAAGTGAAAATTTAGAGCTTATACCAAAAATAGATTGTGTAAATTCCTTTGGTTGGCATAATAAATACTTTGTACCAAGCAGTAAGGAACTTGAAATTGATATAGATATGTCACAGAAAAATTTGGTAAATGCCTATTGTCAAAGTGGTAGTTATGAGGACTGGAAAGCTATGGTACAGCCCCATAGACAGCGAAACAAGTTTAGGTTTATACTGGCGTCATCATTTTCAGCACCGCTTCTTAAAATATTAAAGCACAGAATATTCTTTGTATACAACTGGGGTGGCAGTAAAGGTGGTAAAACGGCAGCATTAAAGTCGGCACTTTCTGTTTGGGGAGAGCCTGAGGCATTAATGATGAATTTCAATGCTACACAAGTCGGTTTAGAACGAATGGCTGGTTTTTATTGTGATTTGCCTTTAGGCATTGATGAAAGACAGCTTGCCGGTAATGGTCTGTATTCCCAAAATTCTCTTGAAAAAATAGTCTATATGATTTCCGGAGGACAGGGCAGAATAAGAGGTAATAAAGGTGGCGGGTTGCAACATACCCAACAATGGCGAACAGTTGCTATAGCTACAGGGGAAGAACCTATATCCACTTCAACAAGCCAAACAGGTGTAAGCACTAGAACTATTGAAGTATATGGAGCACCTTTTGATAATGAAGAAGATGCCAGTAATATACATAGACAGACAGCCATTAACTATGGTTGGGCTGGTAATGACTATATCAACCATATTGTAAATTGTACAGAAGAAAAATTGGTTCAGCTGTATGAAAAAATGACCGAAGAAGTTAATAAAATGTCAAAGAATAATAGTGGTAGCCATATTTCCTCTATAAGTTTGGTGGCTCTTGCCGATGCTTTATGCGATTGCTGGCTGTTTGAAAATCAAGAAGAACTGAATATAAATAGTACAAGCTGGAATAAAGCATTGGAAATGGCAAAGGAAATATTGTCGCAACAGTTTACAGAAGAAGAAAATGATGTAAACGAAAATGCCAAACAGTTTGTAGTGGATTGGATACTGTCTAATAAGGATAATTTTGGCTTAAATGCTCGTAGCAATTGCCTAGGCTTTATTAATGACGATAAAGCATATATTTTGCCAACATTACTTAAAAAGGCTTTAAAAGACAATGGATTTTCAGCAAGAAAGAGTATGAATTATTTTGCTGAAAAGGGTATTATAACTTCTAAAAAATATGATACTCAAAAAACTTATTCTATAACTAAGAGATTTAATGGTAGGTCTTGCCGTTTTGTAGAGTTTCATTTAAACTGCAATATAGACGAAAAAGAAGAAGTAAACGATTTTTATGAAATAGACATAAATGATGATGTAACACCTTTTTAGATGTTACATGTTACACTACATGTTACGCTAAAACACCAGTAAATACTATACTTTCAAGAGATTGTAACATCTAAACATAAAATATTACATATACCCTATATATTTTTTATATCATTATCAAAAACGATGATATATTAAAAAAGTAATGTGTATTAAAAAACATTAGATGTTACATGTTATATAGCCTCCAAAGTGGCTTAATTACTGGGGTTACACTGTAACATGAAATAAAATAAATACATGTTACACTTTAGAAAGGAGGAATTATGGATATTATTTTACTGTGCCAATGGGGACAACTTGATTGTGGCAAATACTATGGCTTTTGGATAGTTATGACCAAAAACTATGATGTAATAAAGTATAAAGAGGAAATATATAATACAGCCCAAGATTTCATAGACTATGTGGCAAAAACCTTTAGTAGAAATCAATACCTCCAATGGGATAATATAACAGTAGATATACCTAACAGGGAAATAAATTTTATAGGCAGGGATTTAAGAAAATAAAGATTGATAATACTTCCCGTTTATAATATAATAGAAGAAATAATAAGAATGATAAGGAGAAAACAATGGATAAGGGATTTAGTGTAGGATTTTTAGTGGTACTTTTAATTTTGAATGTTATGACTTTGATTATAAATGGTATAACAACTTTGGGCTTGGCTTCTGTAGCAGCTTGTGCCATAGCTTTGGGTTGCTTAGTGTATTTGGCAAGAAAGAAAAAGTAGGTTGTAAAGTATGTAATAGGGTATAATTAATGGGTAAAAATATTGAGTATTATTTATCAAAAGGCTTTAATATTAAAATGGCAGAATATTTTTCAAAGGGAAGAAGAACGATAGTGTCTGTTGTTGCTAATGATGATTATACCCTTACTTTAGAGTTTGATAACGGCGAAAAAAGGCTGTATAATGTTGCTCCACTTATAAAACAGGACACAGTATTTGAAAATCTTGCGGATTTAAGTAAATTTCGTAGAGTATATATAGACGATAATCATTGTGTTTCGTGGGATATTAACCCAAATATTCATAGTAATACTGTTTGGAATAATAAAATTACTATAGATTCTGATGTATGCTATGTATATGGAGAAAAAATACAGTAAAAAACTAGGTTTATTATAATAACCCAGTTATAATATCTTTAAATAACATCACTATGAAGATTAACATAGCTATTGACCATATTAATCTAATTATACTTATAATAAGTTGAATAATTTGCTTTTTCATATCTACTATATGATATTATTATATTTGTGCAATACATAATTATTGAACTTTGTTATAATATCATTTTTACACCTCATATACATAGTACCACATATAGAGAAAAATGTAAATCTGTTTTTATATTATAAAATAGTTTATGGCGAAATACTTTATTCTACTATAGATAAAGGCAAGAAAAGGGGGATATTATGAGGAAGTTGGACTTATTTTGGATGTCAAATGATGATTGGATAATTCAAAGAGAAAACGGAACATTTACGATTAAAGCTGATGCCCCAAAAGAGGCACAGGAAAGTTATAAACATTATTTAGAACAGAAAAAAAGAGATATATCATAAAACGATTTTTAATAATTAACAAGTTTTTAAGAGAAGGGAATGGGTGTAATATGCGTGTAGACCCTGAATTAACATATCAAGATTATAAAGATGGTGTAATAGGTTGCTTTAATCTTTTAGGGAGAAAAGGTTGTGAAACAGCTGAGAAGATTACTAACTGGATGGCAGATGAAGATGATGATTTGTTGATTAAAGATAGCACCTCTCTAGCAATATGGATAATTACCATAGGGGAATATGAGATAAGACATAATATACTTGAAAAGAGAGTGCATAACCAGTTGTGTCATCACATTCCTAGATTTTTAGACGGTGTATATGATGATGACTTATCAGAAGAAGAACATAAACAAATGCAAGCAGATGTTGACTATATTCTTTCAAAAGTAGAAATGTATGATGTAGTAGATTCAGACGATGAAGATTAAAAATGATAAAATCTAAAAAATAATATGTTTTTCAACTTTTAATAACCCTATCTTAACTTGTAAATTGTAATTCACAAGTTTAAGTATGTTAAATCCTAAGTTATTGAATTATTTAAGGAGATGATTTGATGAGAATATTAGAACATTACTGGATGAGTAATAAAGATTGGTGGTATTTGGATAAAAACCTTGATATGAGAATCAAACCTGATGCACCACCAGAAGCACAAGAAAGTTATAAACGATATTTAGAACAGATGAAGAGGGATATATAATAAAAAAGATTTTCACATTAGAAATATTTTATATAAAAAATCAACTATAATAATTGCAAATATTCTATAATTGAGTTATAATAGTAATCTGTAAATAATAATTGTTGATATAAGAGTAATTATAACAATTATTAAGTTTACTAAGCTTGTTGTTTTTTCTATCATTTTTGTACATCATATACTATATAATAGATATAGTTGTATCAAGAAAAAAATATTTTTATTTTTCCACCTTAAATCTAAAAAGTAAGGTGGTTTTTTTATACTTAAATAGAGAAAATAAGTTGTAAGTAAGCATATTTCCAAAAATCAATTAAAAATAGTAACACCAAATGTGTTATGCGTTCCCTGATGCTATGTAAAAGTAGAATTCACACAATTAACGGTCAATTGTAGAATATACATAATATATTAAACAGAGTAAAAGATTTTTTATAAAGAAGTATGGAGTGATTAAATGGTTACTGAACCAAAAGCAATAATTTTGGCTTTAAGACAGATTGCAGAAGTATTTGATAAAGAGTTTTTAAAAGAACATAAGCATAGTCCTGTATCAAGAGGTATAAATGATGGTATATTTACACTTCATTATATGTTTGAAAGCACAGATACAAGACCAGACTTAAAAGAAAATTTAAGAGGTTGGACTGTATTTGTAACGGCTAAGGTCAACATGGAAACAGGCGAAGCTTGGTTAGAAGATTATATATTGCCTGATGGAACAAGATTATAATTATATTTTATATAAATATGGTTATAAAACTCTTGAAAAATATAATAATGTGAAGTGAAAGGTTTAAAACAAGAATTTACAGCTATTTAATAAAATCTAATAAAAAAACTAAGGAAATGATTAAATGAGAATATTAGAACATTACTGGATGAGTAATAAAGATTGGTGGTATAGAGATAAAAACCTTGTTCCAAGATTAAAAGAAGATGCACCACCGGAAGCACAAGAAAGTTATAAACGATATTTAGAACAAATGAAGAAAGATATATCATAATAAACACTTTTGATTAAACTCGCAATAGTGCTTTTTGATTTAAAATTTACTGACAAATTTAAAAATAAGTTAGTAAATTAAGAAATTTTTAAACTTTCATTTTTATCGCCCGACAAATTGTATTTTAATAAGTAGAAAACACACAAACTATAATAAAAAGCCTGAATTAAAAGAATGTAACAATGGTATTGGTTACGAACCAAAGGAGAATGAATTAATATGGTCAAACTAAATACTAAAGATATTTATATGGATAAGTATATGGATACAGATATTGATGAGCTTAGAATTTTCTTTCAAGAAGTAGACGATGAAGGTTCTTTAGTAAATGAAATAGATTTACCAAAAGATATTATGAGTGTGGTTACTTATGCTATGCCATATAACCATAGATTTTATAAATGGTTTTATATTGCAAATCCAATAGCTTTACAAGAAGTCTTAAAAATCGGCAAATTTAAACTACCTGTAATAGAGTTTGAGTTTGAAAAGAAAATATATACTTTAGAAGAATTTTTAAAAAATATTAATCTAAATAATTATAAATGAGGCACTTTTGATTAAATTCAGATTGCCTTTTATGCAAAATTTACATATAAATTATAAAATATGAATAAGTGGTTTGATGGCGACAACAGTAAAATAGTGATGAGTATAATAGATGAAACTGTAACACAGAGATTCAGATAAAGACTTTGATTAAGTTAAAAGTTGCGTATAGCTTAGTTATTAAGGAGGTAAATTGATATGTTACCATCTGGATATGTTCAAAATGATAAATTAGAAATCCCTGAATACATTAAAAATATGTCAGATGAAGAATTAAAAAAGGCGATTGCAGAATTAGAAAAAGAAATTAAAGAAAGCAGAGGCATAAAGAACCAAGAAGTTTAACGGTTTTAAATATCAACGACTTGCAAGCTTTACTCTGAAAAACACCTTTAAACATTCAACTTAAATATGAGAAATGTAAGCATTATAAACTTAGAATTGATTATGACGATAGCGACGAAGATTTGCCCATGGCTAAAGGCAGATAAATTATTTCGAAGAAATATTGAGAGGAGTTTTATAAATGTTAAAGATATGTGAAAGTATGCGCAGTAAATTTTTTGATAAATTTGGTTATTTTCCAGAAGCTTCTTTCGGTGCTGTAATGGAAGATATAGAAGCAAGTGAAGAATATTGTAAGGTATTGCAGAAGTGTATTGATGATGATTTTGATTACACAATAGAGTTGTATGGTACAATACCTAGAACATCTAAGGGATTACCAGATATTATAGTTGACTAAAAGCACTTGTAATTCGTAAAAATTCAAAAGGAAGTTGGAAATTATATGAAAAATAAAATAAAAAATATGATGGAAGCTCTTATTAACGGAAATTATAAACGTAATGATTTTTCTTATGATATGCCGAAATTAATGTTAATGCTGGATGGTGCAGATTTAGAGATTGCTTTAGAAGACATTCCTGAAATCTGTGCAAATTATGGCCCTTACAAGACGAACGAACCTGAATTATTAAATGACAGGGGAAACCTACATCAAAGATAATTATACATTACAGTAAAAATGGTATACATATTGTTCCTACTGATAGAAAATTAAAATGGAGTAAAGAATTATGACAGAAAAGGAATTAAGTTCATATCAGGGAAAAAATTTAAGAATTCATTGTACTGATAGTAGTATAATTGAAGGTTTTTGTTGTTTATTTGTGAGGGCAATTGATAACGAACCTGGGATTCCTGCAATTGGTATTGAAACAAAAAACTATGAAAGAGGGATAATTGAAATCACTCTACCTGAGATAGAAACTATAGAAATAATGAGATAAAGCACTTTTGAAGTTAATTCAATGGTGCTTTTTAACATCAAAAAAGAGACTGTCTATTTCTAGCAATCTCCTTTTTATAAATATACAAAATATAAAGTTTTTATTCAATCAAACTTTTGTAAAAGTAGGGCGTTTAAACCTACTTTGAATGAATAATTCAGTTATATGTTTATCCAACCTAATCTTTAAGCCCTGAACTTACCTGTTTTGGGTGCATTTGTTTTTAAAAACATAGCGTCACCGAATGAGAAAAATCTATACTTTTCTTCAACAGCACACTTATAAGCATTAAGCACATTTTCTCTTGTAGAGAAAGCACTAACAAGCATAATAAGTGTTGATTCTGGCAAATGGAAATTAGTTATAAGGCAATCTATAGCCTTAAACTTATAGCCAGGGTAGATAAAAATATCTGTCCAGCCACTTTTTACCGGAATAAAGCCATCTTCTTCTGCAATAGATTCCAAAGTTCTTGTACTTGTAGTACCTACAGCAATAATTCTACCACCATTTGCTCTTGCGTTATTTATAATATCAGCATTTTCCTTATCAATCATATAAAATTCGGAGTGCATTTTATGGTCAAGAATATCATCTTCCTTAACTGGTCTAAATGTACCAAGACCAACATGAAGTGTAAGTTTTGCTATTTTCACACCATTATCTTTAAGCTGTTGAAGAAGCTGTGGTGTAAAGTGTAAGCCGGCAGTTGGAGCTGCCGCTGAACCTTCATTTTTAGCATATACAGTTTGATAACGGTTCTTATCTTCTAACTTTTCTTTAATATATGGAGGGAGAGGCAT
Organism: Eubacterium sp. CAG:274; assembly: GCA_000432155.1. Lineage (GTDB taxonomy): Bacteria > Bacillota > Clostridia > Lachnospirales > CAG-274 > CAG-274. The sequence continues at coordinate 203,854 of FR888497.1, read as the reverse complement.
TTGACCAAGTTTATCCAAAAGTTCCTCGAATATACCATCAAAGTGGAACTTAACAACTCTGTTACCCTCCTCAACAATATCAATAACTTCTGCCTCTAAAAGTCCATCGCCAAACTCAATAACATGACCAACTCTAGCTTTTTTACCTGGATAAACAAGGGTTTCCCAAGTATCGTCAGTAAGTCTTTTTAAAAGGAGAACTTCAACCTTAGTGCCTGTGTCTTTTCTAGCACCAATCAATCTAGCTGGGAGTACCTTTGTTTCGTTTAAAACTAAACAATCTCCCTCATTAAGATATTCTGTAATATCTCTAAAATGCTTATGCTCAATCTCTCCAGTTTCTCTATCCATAACCATAAGTCTTGATGATGACCTATCTTCTAGTGGAGTTTGTGCAATAAGTTCTTCAGGTAAATCAAAATAAAAATCTTGTTTCTTTAACATAACTTTCCTTTCTATTTAACTTCTACACCTGTATAGTAGAATTTAAGTATATCAATATAATTTTTTCCTGCCTCAGCCATAGCTTTAGCACCATACTGGCTCATACCACAACTGTGACCATAGCCTTTTCCTGTAAGTGTAACACCATTAGCACTCTTTGTAATAGTAAAATTTCTTGATGAAAGACTACCATCAGCAGAAACATTAAATGCTGAACGGATTTCTTCCTTTGTTACAGTTTTTGAACCAACACTACCTTTAAAAGTAAGTGAAGTTACAACTCCATTTTCATTATATCCTGCAACAAGGTCTGATACTGTTCCTACGCCGTAGCCTTTTTTAGATGCAATATTGGTCAAATCAGTATATGTAAATATTCTCTCCCATTTTTTACAATCCTTTTCGTAATTATCTTTTTTTCCAACAAGATATGGGAGGGCATTATTCCATACATCTTCTGAAGAAAGGGTTGCACCACCGTCAGAAGAAAAATAAACTGCATCAATAAGTTTATTATTGCTATAAAGGCGTTTTCCGGCAGTACCCTGAACAGCTGTTGTAGAGTTTGGATATTCATTATTTATACCATTGTATGACTGGCAATGAACTGTATCACAAAGGTCATATACACCATGTTTTCCAAGAGAGTTTGTTGTATATGTTCTTGCTGCAACAGACTGTGCTTTTAATGCCTCAACTGACCAACTTCCAGGCATTTCAGACGGTACTACACTATAAAGATACTGCTCCATATCAACAAAATTAATAGGTGTAATTGTTGAATTATTTACATACATAGCTATTTCGCCACGATATTTTGATTTTGTTAAATTTACAACATCATTATTTGTAGACACTCTAGCAGACGCACTACCATCAACAATGAATTTATTATAGCCATTTACTGATAAAACAACAGCATTTGCACCAGTAGCAACCTTAGTCATACCATTTTTACTTATTTTGGAATCAGTTGTAATATATATTGTCCAGCCATTATCTGTAAGAACAGGAATACAACTATTTCCTATATAGTGCACCAACTGCTTTTCAGCTAAATTATAAGTTTTATAGTATTTGCCAATAGAATAGTAACTTTTGGATATTGGTTTCATAACATAACTTTTACCAAGTCCAATAGCATTTTTTGCTCCATTTCCAATAGAAACTTTTATCAAACTATCACTTATACTAATAGACGGAGAGTTTTTAAAATATCTCTCAAGACCTACTTTTACTGTCTGTGCATTTGCAAAAACTGTTGAAAAAATACAGCCAGCAAAAAGTACAGCAGTAAAAACCAACTTTTTCATATTTTCACCTCTTTAAACATAACTGTCTATAGTATAACAAATTTTGACCAAAAAAGCCATAGAAAATACACAAAAATAAAAAAAGCACGCGATTAGGCGTGCCTTAGTTTAATCAAATTCCTTTTCTACAAATTTTTCCCCTTGCTTTAAATATTCTTTTCTTACTTCCTCTGTATTTTCTACAATTTTACAAATGATATGAGAATAGGTAGCAAACATCACTCTTACATAAAATTTTCTTTTAACACTATCATAAATTCTGCCGGTACTTGAAGTACCATTGGCTACTGTATTAACACTATTTGCAATATACCCAACCTTTTTTAAAGGAAAATATTCACATCTTATTGCTTCACTATCATAGGTATTGTCAGGTTCTTTTACACATTTTATTAAACTGCCAACAGCAAATATATTTTTACCATAGTAGTGTTTAAATCCTGTAACGGTTACAAATGTTTCTTTCATAATTAAAACCTCCTAAAATTTATTCTCTTTTTCTTTACATTTACATTGTAATACATCTATTGTCCTATAATTTGTACTTTTATAAAGAATTTAAAAGGACTAGCAAATATATTAGAAATATGTTATAATACAAAGAATTGAGTTTTGATACGCTTAGAAAGGAAATAAATATGAATAAGAAAATTGCCTTTATTACTCTTGGCTGTAAAGTTAATTTATATGATACAGAAGCTATGGCAGAGCTTTTTACAGAAAAGGGCTATGAAGTTGTTGATTTTGAAGAATATGCCGATGTTTACCTTATTAATACTTGCACAGTAACTAATCTTGGTGATAAAAAATCAAGACAGATGATTAGGCGTGCAAAGAGAATTAATCCTAATTCTGTAGTTGTAGCTACAGGTTGCTATGCACAGGTTGCAAGTGAGGAAGTAGCAAAAATTGAAGGTATAAACATCGTTATAGGAACTAAAAACCGTAGTGAAATAGTTGAAACTGTTGAAAATTATGTTGCTGAAAATGGCGTAGTCAACAATGTTTCTGACATTATGGGTGAAAAGGAATTCGAACCTTTACAGATTAGCAGACTAACAAACAGAACAAGAGCATATATTAAAATACAGGAGGGCTGTAACAGATACTGCACTTACTGCATTATACCTTACGCAAGAGGTCCAATAAGAAGCCGTAAGCCAGAAGAAGTTGTCGAAGAAGTTAAAAAATTAGCTGAAAATGGATTTAAGGAAGTAGTATTGACAGGTATACATGTTGCCAGTTATGGCCTTGATTTGGGCAATATAACTTTGGCAGATATTATTGAAAAGGTACATTCTGTAGACGGCATAGAGCGTATACGCTTTAGTTCTATGGAACCTTTAGCCATTGATAACGAGTTTGTTGCCAGAATGTCTAAATTACCAAAGGTTTGTGACCACTACCACTTATCTTTACAAAGTGGCTGTAACAGAACTTTAAAAAGAATGAACAGAAAATACAATGCTGAACAGTATGCTGAGGCCTGCGAAAGATTAAGAAATGCTTTTCCTAATGTTGCTATTACAACAGATATTATTGTAGGTTTCCCAGATGAAACAGAAGAAGATTTTAAAGAATCTCTTGCTTTTGCTGAAAGAATGAAATTGGATAAAATACATACTTTCCCTTATTCTCCTAAAAAGGGTACTCCAGCTGCTAAAATGAAAAATCAAATTTCTGGCGATGTTAAGTCACAAAGAAGTAAAGAAATGATTGCTTTATCTGATAAAATGAACATTGACTTTTTAAATAACAACATAGGAAAAACAGTTCCTGTACTTTTTGAAGATATGGAAAACGGTTTTTGGCAGGGACATACTACAAACTACATCAAGGTTTTGGCTAAATCAGATGAAAATCTTAACAACAAAATAGTTGATGTGAAATTGGATAAAATACATGGTGTTGAAATTGTTGAAGGTACAGTCGTAAAATAATTTCTATGAAATACCATTTTAATGAAAATTTCATTTGCAAATTTGGTGTAAATGTAGTATTATAAAGTGGAAATATTAGTTTGGTCGTATATATTTTTAAAGGAGTGTGATGAATATGAGTAAAAATTTATTTGAAACTCAAAATTTTAACAGCTTAAAGGAAGCTTTAAAAGATATTAAGCCTTCAGATTCTCAGAGTACAGACAGAAGTCCTGTAAATCAGACTTTATGCGAAGTTTATGAGGCTATGCGTGACAAGGGCTATAATCCAGTAAATCAGCTTGTTGGTTATATTATTTCTGGTGACCCTACTTACATCACAAGCTATAAGGATGCAAGAAAGAAAATGGCTAAAATTGAACAGGACGAGCTTTTGGAGGAAATTATAAATTATTATATTGAAAATAATTTATAATTTATTGTAAATATGAGAATACTAGGACTAGATTTTGGCTCTAAAACTATTGGCGTAGCAGTGTGCGACCCTTTTGGCTGGACTGCTCAAGGTTTGGAAATTATTAGACGAGAAGAAGAAAATAATTTAAAAAAAAGCATTGCTCGTATTTCCGAATTGTGCAGAGAATACGCCGTAGAGAGCATCGTTTTAGGTTTGCCTAAAAATATGAATAATACAGAGGGCGAAAGAGTAGAAAAAACTCTTGCTTTCAAAAAAAGACTTGAAAAAGAATTGAAGTTGCCAGTAGAATTGTGGGATGAAAGATTATCTACTGTAGCAGCAGAGCGTTCTCTTTTAGAAGCAGATTTATCCAGAGCGAAAAGGAAAAAGGTTATTGATAAAATGGCAGCGATGTATATTTTACAGGGCTATTTAGACTCAAAGCCTAAAAAATAGGAGATTAATAATGAGCGATAGAATTGATGAAAATATAAATTTAGATGGTCTTGATATGTTTGAAGGTCAGGATGAAACTTTTGAAATGATTACAATGACTGAAGAAGACGGTACTCAGCAGAGTTTCTATGTTATTGACGGCATTGATGTTGATGATACAAGATACTTACTTCTTGTTAAAGAAGAAGATTATGAACTTGATGAACCTGAAGCTTATATATTCAAAGAAACTTCTACAGATGGCGAAGATTTTATTTATGAACCTGTAGAAGACGAGCAGGAATATAATAGAATTTTCTTACTTTTACAGGATGAAGATTCTGAATACGAAGTTAAAATCACAGAGTAATTGTTCAATCTTATGATTTCAACATTAAGATATTTTATCAGGTAGATTTTAAAGCTACCTATGTCTTGATGTTTTTCTAATGCCCAAGTAGGGCTTTTTTGTAGTGCAAATTTTATTAAAATTCATTATTTAACCAATGTAAAAAAGTAGAAAAATAAATTAATAAAAAAATATATTAAAATAAATTATGGAGGTGCAGTTTTGAATACTAAAAAAACTGGCGATACGGAAGTAATTGCCGAAAATACAAAAAAAACGGAACAAAAGCCGAGAGCTAAAAGAACATATAATAGAAAAACTGTTTCTAATAGCGACGAAAAAAATATTCAGGAAAAAGTTTCAGACGATAATCGCAGTACAAAATCCATTGTAAAATCAGTAACTAGACGCGGTAGAGGTCAAAGAGCTGGCGGTGGAAAGAAGCTTAAAGTTATTCCTCTTGGTGGTCTTCACGAAATAGGTAAAAATATCACTTGCTTTGAATACGACAATGAAATTCTTGTTTTAGACTGTGGTGTAGCTTTCCCTGAAGACGATATGCTTGGTATTGACTTAGTTATACCTGACTTTACTTATCTTTTAAACAACAGAGATAAAGTAAAGGGTATTGTAATAACTCATGGACACGAGGACCATATTGGTTCTTTACCATACTTATTAAGAGATTTAAAAGTACCTGTATATGGCACAAAGCTTACAATTGGTCTTATTGAAGCTAAATTAAAAGAACATAACTTATTAAACAGCATTGAAAGACACAATGTAAATGCTGGCGAAACTGTTAAAATAGGCGACAATTTTAAAGTAGAGTTTATTCGTTCTAACCACAGTATTGCTGATGCAGTTGCTATGGCAATTACAACTCCAGCGGGTGTTGTTGTTCATTCTGGCGATTTCAAAATTGACTTTACACCTATACAGGGCGATATGATTGATTTACAGAGATTTGCTGAAATAGGTAAAAAGGGTGTTCTCTTATTTATGTGTGAAAGTACAAATGTAGAAAGACCTGGGTACACTATGAGTGAGCGTTCTGTAGGTGCTATATTTGAACAAATTTTTGATGATTCTGACGGTCAGCGAATTATGGTTGCAACTTTCTCATCTAACATAGATAGAATACAGCAGATTGTTAATTCAGCCGTAAAACATAGTAGAAAAGTAGCCGTTATTGGTAGAAGTATGACAAATGTAGTTAAAACAGCTATTGAACTTGGTTATTTATCAATACCAAAAGGTACTCTTATTGAAATTGGCGAAATTAAGAATTATACAGATGAACAGCTTGTAATTATAATGACTGGTAGTCAGGGCGAAACTATGTCTGCACTTTCAAGAATTGCTCAAAGTGAACACAGACAAGTTGAAATTAAGCCAAGCGATAAAGTTATTATTTCAGCTTCTCCAATACCTGGAAACGAAAAGAGTGTTTACAAAGTAATAAACGAACTTTTGAAAAAAGGTGCAGATGTTATATATGAAGGTCTTATGGATGTTCATGTTTCTGGTCATGCAAGAGCAGAAGAAATAAAGGTTCTTCATGCACTTGTAAAGCCTAAATATTTTGTACCAGTTCATGGCGAATACAAAATGCTTAAATGCCACGAAAAATTAGCTATGGATTTAGGTATGGATAAGAAGAATGTATTTGTTATGGCTAATGGCGATTGCCTTGAACTTAACAAACAAAGTGCTAAACTTACACAGAACGCTGTCCCTAGTGGTCAGGTATTTGTTGATGGTCTTGGCGTAGGCGATGTAGGAAATATTGTATTAAGAGATAGACGACACTTATCACAAGACGGTCTTATGATTGTTGTTGTTGCTATGGATAAGTATAGTGGCGAAATTTTAAGTGGTCCTGATATTATATCAAGAGGTTTTGTTTATGTTCGTGAGTCTGAAGAACTTATGGACGAAGCAAGAAATGTTGTTCAGCAAGCACTTGAACAATGTGATAGACGCAGTTCAAATGAATGGGCATATATAAAGACTCTTATCAAAGACACATTAAGAGATTACTTATGGCACAAGACTAAGAGAAGTCCTATGATTTTACCTATTGTAATGGATATTGAATAATTATTTAGCAAAAGAGAGGTTTATATGAGCGATACACCAATGGAACTTGCCAGAGATATTGTTAATCTTATTATGGAAAGTGAGAGTTACCAGCGATATAAATCTGCTTTAGAACAAATAATAAGTACACCGGAACAATTAGAAAAATTAAAAGAAGTTATTTCACTTCAAAATGAATTTGGCAAAAAACGACTTCGTGGAGAAGATGATTTCTTTTTGGAAAGGCATGTTTCCCAAAATTATTATAAATTGCTTTTGGATGAAGATATGAGAGATTTCTTTAAATATAGAAAAGAACTTGCTGACACTTTTGTTTCTGTGTACAACACTATTGCAGACGAAAGCTTTGTAAAAACATTGGGAATTACATTAAGTTAAGACTATTGAGGGTGTAGATTAATTCTGCACCCTCTCAAATTAAGGAGAAAACTATGCAATCTGGCTATTTTAAATCAGGTTCTGCCTCTATATACTACGAATTACATGGGGAAGGAGAAGAAGTGCTTGTTCTTCTTCACGGAAATGGCGGTAACTGCAAAAATTTTAAAAATCAAATACCATTTTTTTCTAAAAAATATAAAATTTTAGCAATAGACAGTCGAGGACATGGAGAGTCTGGTTTTGGCGAAAATGCTATTTCTCTTGGTGCTATGGCTATGGATTTAGAAAATTTATGTGATTATCTTGGCTATAAAAAAATAAATATATTAGGTTTTAGCGATGGTGCAAATATTGCAATGATGTTCGCTATTAAAAATCCAGATATGGTAAATAAATTAATTTTAGTCGGTGGTAATATTAAATTTTCTGGTCTTACATTTACTACGGGTCTTATGATAATGCTTGGTTACTTATCCAGTTGCATATTATCTAAGATTGATAAAAAACTTACAGCCAATAAAGAAATGTTTGCTCTAATGGTTAAAGAACCTAATTTAAAACCATCTATGCTAAATGTAATAAAAGCTAAAACATTGGTAGTTAATGGTAATAAGGATATGATTAGGATTTGTCATGCTAAAACCATTACTAAAAATATACCAAATGCAGAGCTAAAGATTGTTAATGGCGACCATTTTTATTTATTTAAAAAACCGAATGAATTTAATTCATTAGTTATGGAATTTTTACAGAAATAAATAAACAGGAGATAAAAAAATGAGAACAGAGGAAAACAGGAAAAATACAGACAAAAATAGAAAAATTATTTTAGGAACAGTTTGTGGCGTTATGCTTATTACAACAGCTGTAGCAGCAGCTAAAATTAAGGTTGTTGTATCAGAAAAGAACGATTTAGCATCAAGAACCAATGTAGGCTTAATAGCTAACGAACTAACTACGGAACCTGCGACAACTTCTGTATCTACAACTACAGAAACAACTACAAACGCTAATTTAGAGTATAGCTATGTAAGTGAAAGCGGTAATCCGTCTGATACTGTTTCTGGACATATGGTTGATGGACAAAGATATGAGTCTGTTGAAATATTGCCTACTGACTCTCCAACAGATGGCTTTATATATAATAATAAATATATAGTTCTTAATATGAGTATGAATGATGTATTCAGCCGTTTTGGTAAGGGTATGACACTATATCAGATTGAAAAAGCTGCTGCAGAAAATACTACAAAAACTGAGGTAGAAACTGTATCTGGAGAAGAAAATACAGAAGCTGTATCTGAAGATAGTATAGAAATAACAACTCATGATGTCAGACATTTAGCTAATATAACTATGACTGATGATAATTCATATGAATACAACGGTTTTACTGTTATTTCTTATAAAAAAGATGGGGCAGAATATGTAAAATCTGTAATAGTTACAGACCCTAAAATTAAATCTCCTACAGGTTTATCCTTTATTGGTAATCCTATTTTTGATGTTACTGGCAGATATGGTGCTCCTTCTTCTGTCGATGGTAATTTATATATTTATAATGTTACAAATAGCACTTATATGTTCTTTATTTGTCCAGATGGTAATATTGAAGCATGGGGTGTTGCAAGTAAGTAAAAAACAAGCCGGTTTATTTTGCCGGTTTATTTTTTGTCACTAAATTCCGCATATAAAATGTATTTGTTGCAAAAACTCAGATATATGTTATAATGTAAGTAGTTTTATATAGGAGGTAAGCTTAATGAACAACGAGCAAAATACTAATTCAGCAGATATTGTTATTTCTGATGATGTTATTGAAAAGATTGCTAAAACTGCTACCCTTGAGGTTGATGGAGTTGTTGCCGTAACTACATCACTTAAAACCGACCTAATTGATAAAATAAGCAAGAAAAATCATAATAGGGGTGTAAATATCGTTAAAGATGATAACGATATTTCTATTACTGTTTCTGTAGTAATCTATTATGATTACAATATAAATGAAGTTGCAAGTAAGATCCAAGACAAAGTTACTGATGCCATTGAGGCTATGACAGGACATAATTGTCCAATAGTAAACATAAATGTTATAGGGATTGAAACAAAAGAAAGTACAACAGGAGAATAAAATGAGTAGAAGAGACGCTAGAAGACATATTTTTAATTTAATGTTCCAAAATGAGTTTAACAAAGAAATTAACACTCATGAAAGCATTGAAACATACAGAAATGAATACGAAAACTTTGAAAGAAAAGATATTCTTTTTATTAAAAATGAATATACTGGCATTTTAGATAATGTTGAAAAAATCGACAGCATAATTGACAAGTTTTCTATTGGCTGGAGCGTAGATAGATTATCTACAGTTGATAAAGCAATATTGCGTATTGCAGTCTATGAAATTATGTTTGATGATGATATTCCTAATAAGGTTTCTGTAAATGAGGCAGTAGAGCTTGCTAAGGAATTTAGTGAGGATAAAGCTCCTTCTTTTATAAATGGTGTATTAGGTAAGGTTGTACGATATAAGGAAGCAAATTAATGAAAGTTTATTCAGTTTCTCAAATTAATAACTACATAAAGAGGTTATTTGAAAATGATGTCTTTTTACAAGATATTTATATAGAGGCTGAAATTTCCAATTTTAAGGCACACTCCTCTGGTCATTTATATATGACATTAAAAGATAGTGGGGCGGCTGTAAATGCCGTAATGTTCCGTAGCTACGCTGAAAAGTTAAAATTTATGCCGGAAGACGGTATGAAGGTTTTAATAAATGGATATATTTCTCTATACGAAAAAACAGGCCAATATCAATTTTATGTGCTTAGTATGGAGCCTGCCGGAAAAGGTGCTTTATATATTGCTTATGAACAATTAAAGGAACGCCTTGAGCGTTCGGGCGTATTTGACCAAAAATATAAAAAAGATATTCCGTCTTATCCCAAATGTGTAGCTGTTATCACATCACCTACAGGGGCAGCTGTAAGAGATATTATACAGGTTTCTGGCAGAAGAAATCCTAATGTAAAAATAGTAGTTGTTCCTGTTTTAGTACAAGGAGATGACGCTGCTCCAAGTATAGCTAATGCTATAGAGTCTGTAAACAAATGGGGTCAAGCTGATACCATAATTGTGGGTAGAGGTGGCGGTTCTATTGAGGATTTATGGGCATTTAATGAAGAAATGATAGCTAGAGCTATTTTTGAATCTAAAATACCAATAATTTCAGCTGTAGGTCATGAAACCGACTTTACTATTGCCGACTTTATTGCTGATATGAGAGCACCAACTCCTTCTGCTGCTGCAGAGATAGCAATACCTGAAAATGAGGGTATGTCCCTTGCTGTTATAAATAACTACAAAAGACTTAATTATTTAATGGATATTATATTAAGTTCAAGAAAAAATAATTTGCAAACACTTTCTACTAAACATTGTTTTACCGGTTTTGCGGATAATATTTATGATAACGAAATTTATGTTTCTCAATTACAAAATAGATTAATAAGCAAAATACAAAACAAGATTGAATTTGCAAATCAAACTTTGAAGCATAAAATAGACAATTTGGAAAATATATCTCCTCTAAAAATATTACAAAAAGGGTACTCTCTTACTTATAATGATAAGCAAAAACTTATACGAAACACAGAAAGTGTTAATATTGGAGATAAGATTAATGTAGTATTAAATGATGGCAATATTACCGCTACAGTTGAGGAAGTGAGGAACAATAATGGCTACGAAGAAAACATTTGAGGAATTGTTAAACAGATTAGAATCCATTGTTGATGAAATGGAAAATATGGACATTGGAATTGAAAAAGCTGTCAAACTCTATAAAGAGGGTATAGAAATATCAACGCAATGTTCTCAAAGACTTAAAAATGTAGAGCAACAAGTTAAAATTTTGAAAGAAAAATCAGATGGAACTTTTAAGGAAAGCAACTTTAAACCTATGTCAGAGGTGTGATTATGAACTTTGAAAATAATATAAAAAAATATATTGATGCTGTAAACAAAAAATTAGAATGTTACCTCTCTCCAAAATATCCAGAAGATATTTACAAAGCTATGGGGTATAGTGTTTTCGCTGGAGGTAAAAGGGTAAGACCCGTTCTTATGTTAGCAGCTTGTGAAGCTTTTGGTGGAAATATAGAAGATGTTTTACCATATGCTTGCGGTCTTGAAATGATACATACTTATTCCTTAATACATGATGATTTACCAGCCATGGATAATGATGACTATAGGCGTGGTAAATTAACTTGCCATAAAGCTTTTAATGAAGGTCTTGCTATATTAGCCGGTGACGGTCTTTTAACATATGCTTTTGATGTTATGTTAAGTGATGCCTTAGAAAAAAGAGATTTTAAGTATGTATATGCCACAAAAACTATTGCTAAATTAAGTGGTATGAACGGTATGCTTGTAGGTCAAGTTGTCGATGTAGAGTCTGAGGGTAAAAAAATAGATGCTGATACGCTTCTTTATATACACGATAATAAAACAGCTGGATTAATTAAAGCTGCCTTACTTGCTGGTGCTGCTATAGGTGGTGCAGATGAAGATAGTCTTAAAAATCTTGAAAAAATAGGCTATAACATCGGTGTTGCATTCCAGATTAAAGATGATATTCTTGATGTTACAAGTACAACTGAAATTCTTGGCAAACCAGTTTTAAGCGATGAAAAAAATGATAAAGTAACTTATGTTTCTCTTTACGGCTTAGAAAAATCTCAAAAGGATTTTGAGTTATTATCTGAAGAAGCAATAGAGTTATTAAAGAAAATTGACAATAGTGAGTTCTTGGTTGAATATGTCAATAAACTTATAAACAGAATAAAATAGGTGGGACTATGACATTTATACAGGAATTATTTCAAAATAAAATTATTGGTATTTCAATCTTATCTTGGGCTGTAGCACAGCTTATAAAGATTATTATTGATGTATATACTACAAAAAAAATAGACTTAAATCTTATTATGTCGTCAGGTGGTATGCCAAGTAGCCATAGTTCTTTTGTTACTTCTTTGGCAGCAAGTACAGGTATACTTTATGGATTTAATTCTGTCTATTTTTCAATTACATTCTGTCTTGCTATCGTTGTTATGTATGATGCTGCAGGTGTAAGGCGTGCTGCAGGAAAACAGGCTGCAACACTAAACAACTTACTTGATAGATTAGATATACAAGTTGACGAAAGATTAAAAGAGCTTTTAGGACACTCTCCTGTAGAAGTTACAGCTGGTGCTATTCTTGGTATTGTTATTGCTGTAATTACTAACATAGCTTTTTAGAAAATGAGGGATTACAATGTATCTGGAAAAAGTAAATTATCCCGAGGATTTGAAAAAACTCGATTTAAAAAAATTACCTATATTGTCTGATGAAATCAGGAAATTTCTTATTAATGCGGTTTCTGAAACTGGGGGACACCTTTCTTCAAATTTAGGTGTAGTTGAATTGACAGTTGCATTGCATTATTGTTTTAATTGCCCAAAAGATAAAATAGTATGGGATGTAGGACATCAATCTTATACCCATAAAATACTTACAGGCAGAAAAAATGAATTTTCTACCTTGAGAAAAAAAGATGGATTAAGTGGGTTTCCTCGTATCGGCGAAAGCGAATATGATACTTTTTCAACAGGCCATAGTTCAACATCTATAGCAGTTGCCTTAGGTATTGCAAAAGCAAGAGATTTAAAGCGACAAAATTACAATGTTTTGGCTGTTATTGGTGATGGGGCAATGACAGGTGGCTTAGCCTACGAGGCACTTAATAATGCCTGTAAATCAAACACAAAAATGGTTATTATATTAAATGATAACCAAATGTCCATTTCTCCCAATGTTGGAGCAATGAGTCAGTATTTAAGTAATTTAAGAACTACTCAAAAATATCTAAATGCCAAAAATGATATTCAGCATAAATTAAACAGTATGCCTGTTATTGGAAAGCCTATTTATAATTTCCTTGATAAAACTAAAAATACTGTTAAGCATACGATTATGCCTAATAATGTCTTTGAGGCTTTGGGAATACGATATATTGGACCTGTAGATGGCCATGATATTACACAGCTTGTCCATGTTTTTAACAGAATAAAAAATCTTAAAGGTCCTGTACTTATTCATGTCATGACCAAGAAGGGTAAGGGCTATAAGCCAGCTGAAATAAACCCTAGTGTGTACCATGGTGTAAGTAAATTTGATAAAGAAATAGGTGTAGTTCAAAATTCAGTCAGTCCAAAGACTTATTCTAAAATATTAGGCGAAAAGTTATTGCTTATGGCTGCTTATAATAAAAAAATATGTGCCATAACAGCAGCTATGCCAGAAAGCACAGGGTTAGGTCAATTTGCCAAAACTTATCCCGACAGATTTTTTGATGTAGGTATTGCAGAGGAATATGCTGTTACTTTTTCTTCTGGCCTTGCCGTAAGTGGATATATACCTGTTTTTGCAGTTTATTCTACATTTTTACAAAGAGCTTATGACCAAATATTGCATGATGTATGTTTAAGTAATCTTCATACAGTTTTCTGTATAGACAGAGCTGGTATTGTTGGTAGTGATGGAGAAACTCATCAGGGCATATATGATATTTCTTTCTTGCTCTCTATCCCTAATTTAGTTATATTAGCACCTAAAAATGGTAAAGAATTAGAAGAAATGTTTGAATTTGCTGTAAATAAATTAAATTGCCCTGTAGCCATTAGATACCCTAGAGGAACAGCTTCTGAAGTTTTAAATAACATAAATACACCAATAGAACTTGGTAAAAGTGAAGTTATATACAACGGTACAGATATTGCTATTATAGCGTTTGGTGCAATGATGGATATTGCTATAGGTGTATATAATGACTTGAAAGCAAAAGGTTATGCTCCAACACTTGTAAATGCACGCTTTGCTTATCCAATGGACTTAGATTGTATAAAAGATTTAGTTGAAAGTCACAAGTATATTTTTACTTTGGAAGATAATATTTTATCTGGTGGTTTTGGCGAACATTTTACAATGGAGGTTGTAAAAACAGGTAAAAAAGATTGTTCTGTATTTAATTTTGCTTTTCCAAATGCTTATATAGAACAAGGTTCTAGAGAACAACTTTTTGAAAAATATGGTATGGATAAAGAACACATTTTAGAAAAAATATTGCAAAGGATAGAAAGTTAACAATGCGTCTGGATTTATGTATAAAAGACAAATTGAATATATCAAGACAAAAAGCAAGAGAAATTATAGAACAAGGTCTTGTTACTGTAGATAAAAAAAACATCACAAAGCCTTCATATAATGTTAATGAGGATGCTGATATTAATGTAGGCAGTACTGAAAGTATATTAAAATATGTTGGCAGAGGTGGTTATAAACTTGAAAAGGCCATTGATTTTTTTAATATAAACTTAACTGGTTATGTATGTATTGACATTGGTGCTTCCACAGGTGGTTTTACCGACTGTATGCTCCAAAACGGTGCAAATAAAGTTTATGCAATTGATGTAGGAACAGACCAATTAAGCCCTATGTTGTTAAATGACAATAGGGTAATCTCCTGGGAAAATACAGATATTAGAAATGTAACAAAGGAAATGGTTGATAACGGTGTTGATTTTGTCGGCTGTGATGTGTCCTTTATCTCATTGAAAAAGATTTTCCCAGAAATAAAGAAACTGCTTAAACCAAATTCTATTGCTGTCGTTCTAATTAAGCCTCAATTTGAATGTGGACGAGAATTTCTTAGTAGGAGTGGTATTGTCAAAAATCCAAAAGTACACAAAAATGTAATTAAAAATACAGTTTTAGAGGCAAGTGATGTTGGATTGTCAGTTATTGGTTTGACAAATTCTCCTATAAAAGGCGGAGATGGCAATACTGAGTATTTATTATACTTAAAAAATGAGCCTAATCCAATAAATCATATTGAATTAAGCTATATTGAAAACTTAGTAAAATCACAATTTGAGGGTTGATTATTATGGAAACTAAAAAAATAGGCTTTGTTACAAATATTGAAAAAGACCCTACCTTACAGGAAACAAAAAAAATGGTAGATTTTGTTCTAAAAAAAGGTTGCGAAGTATATGTTTCAGAAAATTTTAGTGATGTTCATCCTGATGTAATTGCAACAAGTAGTAGTGAGATGTATAAATCCGTAGATTTTGTTGTAGTAATAGGTGGAGATGGCACAATTTTAAGGGTAGCTAGAAGTGCTGCTATATTTGATACTCCTATTTTAGGTATTAATTTTGGCACATTAGGCTATTTGGCTGATGTTGAAAAAATAAATGCTATTGATGCCATTGAAAAAGTTTTAAATGGAGATTTCACTATAGAAAATAGAATGATGCTCGAGCCTTATGTTGAAAGGGGTTGCGTAAGTCACGAGATTAATTTGGCTTTAAATGAAGTTTGTATTACCAATTCTGTTTGTTCCAGAATGATAAAACTTTCTGTAGAGGTAAATGGCGAATATTTTGATACATTTAGAGCCGATGGTATAATTGTATCTACACCTACAGGCTCAACAGCATATAACCTTTCTGCTGGTGGACCTATATTAAGTCCTCACACAGAGCTTATGACAATAACTCATATATGTCCACACACTCTATATGCTAGACCTTTTGTTATAGATGGGAATGATGTGGTAAGAATACGCGTTCAAAGCAATTATAACAATGTACAAATGTCTTGCGATGGGCAGAGTACCGTTCAAATGAAGAATGATGATGTAATTATAGTAAAAAAATCTCGATATGTTACAAGAATTATTAAAACTACTAATATGAATTTTTATGATATTCTTAGAAGAAAAATGGTTGAAGTAAGAATTTAAGACTTGGAGTAAGGTATGAAAGTAAAACGACAATCAAAGATACTTGAATTAATAAGAGAAAATGATATAGAAACACAAGAAATGCTAGCCGACCTTTTAAATAAAGCAGGTTTTAATGTAACCCAAGCTACTGTATCAAGGGATATTCGTGAGCTTAAATTAACAAAGGCTACTATGCAATCAGGTAAACAAAAGTATGTTGCAACAGCAAAAGAAAGTTCTTTTGTTACAGAAAGATTGAATAGAGTTTTTAGAGATGGTATTGTTTCCATTGATTATGCACAGAATATTGTCGTAATAAAGACATTAGTTGGTATGGCAATGGCTGTTGCTGCTGCTTTAGATTCAATGGAAAATTCTGAAATTATGGGCACTATTGCTGGCGATGATACTATTTTTTGTGTTGTAAAAAACGAATCAAAAGCTGTTAAACTAACAGAAAATCTTAAAGCTATTAGCTTAAAAAATTAGGTGAATTATGCTTGAAAAATTATATGTAAAAAATTTTATTCTTATAGATGAAATAGAAGTTGATTTTAAAGACGGTTTAAATGTACTTAGTGGTGAAACAGGTGCAGGTAAATCTATTGTTATAGGTTCTTTAAACTTTGTTTTAGGTGGAAAAGCTGATAAAACTATTGTAAAAAAAGGGTGTGATACTGCTGAAGTATCAGCCCTTATTTATGTTGAAAACAAGAATACTTTAGATATATTAAAATCTATGGATGTTGAAATCGATGATGATAACTATATCTTGCTAAAAAGAACATTTAATACTAAAGGAAAATCATATTGTAAAATAAATGGTAGTCCTGCTACAGTTTCAATGATAAGAAATATCGCTTCCCATTTAGTTGATATTCATGGACAACATGACCATCAATCACTATTAAATCCTAAAAGCCATATTACACTTTTAGATAGATTATGTGAAAAAGAACTAGATGAACCTATGGCACAATTATCTAAGTTATATAACCAATACAAAGAAATAACCAAAGTATTGAGAGAGATTGATATAAATGACAAAGACATTGCTGATAGGGTAGAGTTGTACAAATATCAAATTGATGAAATTACTTCAGCGAATTTAAAAATTGGCGAAGATGAAGAATTGCACGAAAAGCGTAAAATCCTCTCTAACAGCCACAAACTTCATAAACTTATTGATGATTCTTTAAATTACATTTCCAGAAGTAGCGGTGCAAATGCTATGGATTGTATATCTTATGCCATTGATAATCTAAATACTATTGCAGAAATTGATGAAGATAGAGCTGGACTAGCTGACGATTTGCATAATATATACGCCTATATGGAAGATATTGTGAATAAATTAAGCCATTATGCCGATACCATTGAAAGTAATCCTGAAGAATTAAGTGTAGTTGAAGACAGATTGCAACTTATATATGACTTAAAGAAAAAATATGGCAACACAATTGAAGATATAAATAAATTTAAGGAAACCGTTTCAGTAAAATTAGAAAAAATAGAAAATAGTGAAGAGCTTTTAAAAGAATACCTTTTAAAAAAGCAAAACATAACAGCAAAAATACAAAAAATTTGTTTAAAAATTACTCAAATTAGAAAAGAAAAATCTATAAGTATAGAAAAAAACATCAAAGAAATTTTAAAAGATTTAAGTATGCCTAATGCTGAATTTAAAGTTTCTATTGAACCTAAGGATGATTTTGATAAAAATGGTGCTGACATAGTAGAATTTATGTTTTCTGCTAACATAGGGGAAGATATTAAACCTCTTAGTAAAATTGCATCTGGAGGTGAAATGAGCCGTATGATGTTGGCATTAAAAACAGTTCTCGCCGATGTTGATAATATCGAAACTTTCATATTTGATGAAATAGATACAGGAATTAGCGGTAGAGCAGCTCAAAAAGTTGCTGAAAAGATGTGTATTGTTGCCAAAAAACACCAAATATTATGTATTACTCATTTGCCACAAATTGCTGCAATGGCAGATTATAATTTTGTTATTGAAAAAATTGTCGAAAATAATACAGCTAAAACAATTATCCTTGAATTATCTCCAAATAAGGTGTATAATGAGATAGCTAGACTTATTGGAGGAACAACTATAACTGATGTTACAGTTGATGCTGCAAAGGAAATGAAAATTTTAGCCAATAAATTAAAAGGAGAATAATGAAGTATGAAAAAGAAAGTTGTTTTATTACTTGCTGCAACTATGATAGTATCAGCTCTTTCTGGTTGTGGAATGACAAAAAAAGAAAGTGAGGCTATGATTACTGATATTTCCAATGCTGATATGCTTAAAACAGCAGACGAAAAATCTCTTATTAATGCCGATGAAGCTGTAAAGGCTTTTTCTGATGCTCTTGATAAAGTTAAAAAAGAAAAAAATATCACTATCGATACAACAACTACAACTAATTTAGGTGAAGGCGACAAAGCTGAAAACGCAATAAATACATCTAAGCTTAAAAAAGATGTTACCGATGATAAGTCAACTGCAAGTGTTGAATTAACTAATGATTATACAGGTCAGAAGAGCAAAGTTTCTGGATACTATGACGGAAAAACTTTATTCTTTACATCTACAGCAACTAACGAAAGCACTAAAAAAGACGAAACTCAGAAAATAAAGGAAGAAATGTCTTTTGACGATTTCTTATCTATTATTGACTCTTATAGTCTCAATTTATACGAAGAAAATATTGAAAAAGCTAGTCTTGAAACTGAAAAAGATGGCTCTAAAATTTTTAAGATTGCTTATAACCCTGAAAAACTTCAAGCTACAATGCAGACTAATATTGAAGCTGCAGGTCAGTCTTTACCAGATGGTCAAACTATGAAAGTTAATTTTTCTAATGTAGAGGCCAAAGTAAATAAAGATGGTAATTTAACAAGTTTTGCATTCAAGATTGACGCAAAATATGTAAGCGACAAAGAAGAAAGTCCATATAACTATACTATAGTTGCTGACTTCACTAACTTTGGTAAAACAAAAGTTGATGTTGTAACAAAGACTGATGACTATAAAGATGCTTCTGAAATACAGCAGGAACAAGCAGCTGAAACAACAACAGATTCTCTTGAATCAGCACCTCAGGTTACTACTACAAACCAGCCTGATCCAACCGCAAAATAACTTTTTTAAAAAAATTTGAAAAAAATTGAAAAAAAGTGTTGACAAAGTAGAAATTTGGTGGTATCATATCCCTTGCGTTCGGCGTTAAAGATACTAACGCAAGGGCATGCACGATTAGCTCAGTTGGTAGAGCAGATGACTCTTAATCATAAGGTCCAGGGTTCGAGTCCCTGATCGTGCACTTTACCTTTTATAATTTAATATGCACGATTAGCTCAGTTGGTAGAGCAGATGACTCTTAATCATAAGGTCCAGGGTTCGAGTCCCTGATCGTGCATTCAAGTAAGCTTGAGGCTTACTTTTTTTATACAATAAATATTTATAGTTATTTTTACAAAAAAATACTTGCTTTTGTATTTATTGTATGATATAATACCGATGTTGTAAAAACGCACACGAATTATTTAGCAAAGATGGTGCTTATATTGTTATAAGTTCTTTGTAAGGTTCGTGGAGGAAATTAACCATAAGGAGGACGAAATAATGGGCGTTATTTCAATGAAACAATTATTAGAAGCAGGTGTTCATTTCGGTCACCAGACTAGAAGATGGAACCCTAAGATGGCAGAATATATTTTTGCTGAAAGAAATGGTATCTATATCATTGACCTTCAGAAGACAGTTAAGAAGGTTGAAGATGCTTACCAGGCAATTGCTAACATCGTTAAAGATGGTGGTGAAGTTCTTTTCGTTGGTACAAAGAAGCAGGCTCAGGATTCTATCAAAGAAGAAGCTGAAAGATGCGGTATGTACTATGTAAATGAAAGATGGTTAGGTGGTATGCTCACTAACTTCGAAACTATCAAGACTAGAATTAAGAAGTTAGCTGAAATTGACGCTATGATCGAAGATGGCACTATGGATGTTCTTCCTAAGAAGGAAGTTGCTAAGCTTATGAAGGAAAAAGAGAAGCTTGACAAGAACATCGGTGGTATCAAGGAAATGAAGAAAATCCCTGATGTAATGTTCATCGTTGACCCAAGAAAAGAAAAAATTGCTGTTCAGGAAGCTCATAGCTTAAACATTCCTATTGTAGCTATTGTTGATACAAACTGTGACCCTGAAGAAGTTGATTATGTTATTCCAGGTAATGATGACGCTATCAGAGCTGTTAAGCTTATTGCTGGCAGAATGGCTGATGCTGTTATCGAATCTAAGCAGGGCGAACAGGATACTCCTGCAGAAGATGCTGAATAATTTATAAATGATTTATTGAGGCTTTAGCCATAAGGCTGAAGCCTTTTTATTAGTGAATCGGAAAGATAAATTCGATGGCTTATTGTATAAGCCACAAATTGAAAACTATTAATAACCTATGATGGTTATAATTAAAAATACAAAATAACTAAGATTAAAAACAGGAGGTTTTAAAATGGCTGTAACTGCTGCTTTAATTAAGGAATTAAGAGAAAGAACTGGCGTTGGTATGAGTGCTTGTAAGAACGCACTTGTTGAAACTGACGGTAATATGGATGCTGCTATTGAATTTCTAAGAAAGCAGGGTCTTGCAAATGCTGCTAAGAAGGCTGGTAGAATTGCTGCAGAAGGTTTAAGCTATGCTTACATTTCTGAAGATAACTCAGTTGCTGTTGCTGTAGAAGTAAATAGTGAAACTGACTTCGTTGCAAAGAACGAAAAGTTCCAGAACTTCGTTAAGGAAGTTGCTCAGCATGTTGTTACAAATGACTGTGCTAATGTTGACGAATTTTTAGCTTCTCCATGGGGTGGCGAATTTGCTACTGTTCAGGATGCTTTAAATGATATGATTTCTGTTATCGGCGAAAAGCTTTCTATCAGAAGATTTGAAAAGTATACTAACGATGGTAATACTTTCTATGTTTCTTACATCCACGCTGGTGGTAAGATTGCTGTTATCGTTGAATTTGCTACTGATTCTAAGGATGCTGCTTTAGTTGAATGTGGTAAGAATGTAGCAATGCAGATTGCTGCTATGAACCCTAAGTATGTTGCTGAAAAGGATGTACCAGCTGACTTCATCGAACATGAAAAGGCTCTTCTTCTTGAACAGGCTAAGAATGACCCTAAGAATGCTGGTAAGCCAGAAAATATCCTTGAAAAGATGCTTACTGGTAGATTAAAGAAAGAAATGAAGGAAATCTGCCTTTTAGATCAGGAATATGTTCAGGGAGACAAGGAAAGCGTTGCTCAGTACATCCAGAATGTTGCTAAGTCAATCAATGCTGATGTTCAGGTTAAGGGCTTTGTTCGTTTCGAAACTGGTGAAGGTATCGAAAAGAAGGAAGAAAACTTTGCTGATGAAGTTGCAAAGGCAATGAACTAAGATTAAGGATTTTTAATAAGGTCTTATAAAGTCATATATCCCAATATAAAGCTTGTTTAGCTATTTTTACAAGGTTATTATATAAGGGATAAAATCCTATAAGTTTCTATAAGATAGGATTTGTTTTGGACAAGATTTGGACAGAGTAAAATGTCCAAAAAATTGTATATATTAAAGGTAAGTCATAACATGAGGGATTATCATTTTGGTAATTCCTCTTTTTTTTGGCTCTTTGTTAAGAGTTTGGGGTAAAAATATTTTTATAGTGCACAGTTTTTTCTGTGCATTATTTTATGTTAAAATCAGAAGATTTCCGCTTCTGAAATTGTTAAAATAGATTATTTTATTATTTTAATTGTCT
>FR888497.1:148553-181751 GCA_000432155.1 Eubacterium sp. CAG:274 | reverse complement strand
AAAATTATACTATGATATTTTAATTTTATAAATTTAAAGTAAATTTTTATAAAAATTTTTAAATAGCTATTGACAAAATACTCTCATTTGTGTATAATAATATTACAATTAATAATAATTATTAAATAAAAATAAATTTATTTTATGGAGGTAAATGATTATGAAGAAATTTGTCTGTATTATTTGTGGTTATGTACATGAAGGTGATTGCCCACCAGAAAAGTGTCCTATCTGTGGTGCTGGTGCTGAAAAGTTTAAAGAACAGACTGGCGAATTATCTTGGGCTGCTGAACATGAAGTTGGTATTGCAGAAGGTATCGACCCTAAGATTGTTGAAGGTCTTAGAGAAAACTTCAATGGTGAATGTACAGAAGTTGGTATGTATCTTGCAATGAGTAGAGTTGCTGACAGAGAAGGTTATCCTGAAGTTGCAGAAGCATATAAAAGAATAGCTTTTGAAGAAGCTGAACATGCAGCTAAGTTCGCAGAGATGTTAGGTGAAGTTGTTACTGAATCTACTAAGAAGAACCTTGAATTAAGAGTTGCTGCTGAAAATGGTGCAACAGCTGGTAAGGTTGAGTTAGCTAAGCTTGCTAAACAGCAGAACCTTGATGCTATCCATGATACAGTTCATGAAATGGCTAGAGATGAAGCTAGACATGGTAAAGCATTTGCCGGTCTTTTAAACAGATACTTTGGTTAATATTAATTGACAAAAAAGACGGAGATTACTCCGTCTTTTTATATAATAATACCATCACAATGGTCTACTTCATGTTGAATTATCTGTGCAGTCCAACCTGTAAATTTTTGCTTTTGTTTCTTAAAATTAATATCTAAATATTCAACCTCAATATTTTCATATCTAGTTGTTTTTCGAACTCCAAATAATGAAAGACAACCTTCCTCTGTTTCAAATGGATTATCTTTCCATATTATATAAGGATTAATCATAGCTATATTTGTAAAACCTATATTCACAGCAATAATCCTTTTAGCAACACCTATCATATTTGCAGCCATACCTACACAATGTTCTTCATTTGCTTTTAATGTATCCAATAAATCAATCACAACAGCAAAATCTGCTTTTGTTGCGGTATCAGACTTTTGTTTTAAAAATAAAACATCCTTCATAATTGGTTTAATCAAAAAAATCTCTCCTTTTACTTCATATGTACTAATATTATATAATGTATATAAGTCAAAACGCAAGCCCTTAAAGAAATTTTAATACCAATTTATTGCCAAGTAAGATTGAAATTTATTTCGTTGTATGTTAAAATTAAACAGTAATCAAGGAGGGGTTTAATGGGTATAATAAATTGGCAAAAAGAGCTATTGCCTTTTGAACAGGCAGTTGATGAATTAATTGTAAAGTTTAATGGTATAAAACGAGATTATATGAGGCTTGACAAACAATGTCCTATTGAGCAAGTTGAGGGCAGAGTAAAGAAAGTTTCTAGTATACTTGAAAAAGCTAATAGAAGAAATATACCTATTAATCAAGCTATTGATAAATTGGAAGATATAGCCGGTATTAGAATAATATGTAGATTTGTTGCTGATATTGATACAGTAGTAAAAATTATAAGGCAGCGTAGCAATTTTGATATGAAAATTCTCGAGGAAGAAGATTATATCGGAAACCCAAAGGAAAGTGGCTATAGAAGTTATCATATTACCATTAAATATCCTATATTATATGGCGAAACTAGAAAAGATGTTGTATGTGAAGTTCAAATAAGAACTCTTGCAATGAACTTCTGGTCAACAATAGAGCACTCTCTAAAATATAAATATGAAGGAAAAATTCCAGAAGAACTTAAATATAAACTTCAGAGTTCTGCTGAAATAGCTTTTAATTTGGATAAAGAAATGGACTATATCCGTAATGAACTTTTTGAAACACAAAATATCCAAGAAACAAAGGATATTATTGTCAATAAAATTATGGAAAATATACATAATCTTTATTACCATGGAAATAATGAACAAATGGCTGAATATAATAATCGTTTCTTACTCTTATATAGAGAGGGTAACATCAAAAAACTATCTGAATTTAATATAGAATTAGAAGCAACTTTAAAACTTTATTCAGCCTAGGAGAAAATTATGTCTTTATACGCAATATCAGATTTGCATTTAAGTTTTTATAAAGAAAAGCCTATGGATATATTTGATTCTGTATGGAAAAACCACCCGCAAAAAATATTAGAGAGGTGGAATTCTACTGTATCAGAAAATGATACCGTTTTAGTTCCAGGCGATGTTTCATGGGGAAAAAACTTGAACGAAGCTACCCCAGATTTAGAATTTATAGATAACTTGAAAGGTAAAAAAATATTATTAACAGGAAATCACGATTATTACTGGAATTCTACACAAAAACTGAACGAAATGTTTAATAGTATGTATTTTCTGAAAAATAATTTTTATGAATTTGAGGATTATTTGGTTTGTGGAACCAGAGGTTGGCTTTGTCCAGGCGATACAAGATATACCGACCATGATAAAAAAATATATCTTAGGGAAGTTGGTAGATTAAAACTTTCACTAGAAAGTGCCGTAAATAGTGGTAAATATAATGATAATATAATATTAATGATGCATTTTCCACCAACAAATGATAAACATGATAAGTCTGAATTTATTGAATTAATTGAAAAATACAATATAAAAAGAGTTATATATGGTCATTTGCATGGTAAAAAGAAGTATGATAATAGTTTGATAGGAAATGAAAATAATGTAGAATATTCGTTGGTTTCCGCCGATTATCTTGGCTTTAAACCAATTAAAATATTATAAAACGAAAAGGAGAAAAAATATGTCTAAAAATCCAATAGTAACAATCGAAATGCAGAATGGAGATATAATCAAAGCTGAATTATATCCAGAAATTGCACCTAATACCGTAAATAACTTTATCAGCCTTATAAACCATAATTTCTATGATGGTCTTATTTTCCATAGAGTAATTAGAGGTTTTATGATTCAGGGCGGTTGTCCTGATGGTACTGGTATGGGTGGCCCTGGCTATGGTATCAAAGGCGAATTTGCTGGAAATGGTATAAAAAATGATTTAAAGCATACTGCAGGTGTATTATCTATGGCTAGAGCTATGAATCCAAACTCTGCCGGTTCACAGTTCTTTATTATGCATCAGGATGCTCCTCATCTTGACGGTTCTTATGCCGCATTTGGTAAAGTAATTGAAGGAATGGAAAATGTAAACAAAATTGCTGAATGTCCAACTGACCATTATGATAGACCATATGAAGATCAGATTATGAAGAATGTAACAGTTGAGACTTTTGGTGTTGAATATCCAGAACCTGAGACTATGTAATTTCTAATCCATTTTTAATATTGGACTAATTTTATTTTAAAAATATTTTTGTATTATAATAAACGGGTAATGGAAATAAACCATATCCGTTTATTTTTATATAATTGAAAATTTATAAAAGAAGGTGTTACACATGGAAGAAAAAAAGGAAAAAGTACTTATTGTTGAAGATGAAACTAAATTAGCCAGATTTGTAGAATTAGAATTAAAACATGAAGGATATGAAGTTTTTGTTGCAAATGATGGTAGAAGTGGCATAGAAAGTTATTTCGAACACGAACCAGATATAATACTATTAGACTTAATGCTTCCTCAATTAAATGGTATAGAAGTATGTAGAAGAATAAGAAAAGAATCTAATGTTCCTATTATTATGCTTACTGCTAAAGGGGAAGTTATGGATAAGGTGTTAGGACTTGATAATGGAGCTGATGATTATATAGCCAAACCTTTCGCTATAGAGGAAGTACTGGCCAGAATTAGAGTAGCATTAAGACATACTACTATAAATAACAAAGAAAATGATGAAAATATCCTTACTTTAAAAAATTTAACTGTAGATTTACAAAAACATAGTGTTAAATACAAAAATGAAGAAATTGAACTTACAAAGCGAGAATTTGAATTACTTGTTTATTTACTACAAAACAAAAATATAGTTATTACAAGAAATCAAATTTTAAACCAAGTTTGGGGTTATGATTACATCGGAGAAACCAATGTAGTAGATGTATATATCAGATATTTAAGAACTAAAATTGATGATAAATTTGGTGTTAAACTTATTCATACCATAAGAGGTGTTGGTTATTTTGCAAAAGATGAATAAAAAAATAAAATTAACTAAATTCAAAAATACGCCTATAAGTAAAAAGGTTACTTATTTATATACACTTTTCTTCTGTATTGTATTATTTATTATTTCGATTTTAATAGTTTTTAATGCCTGGATGTATTATTCTAGCGTTTCCAAAAAGGAAATTAATGATACAGCAACAAAAGTTGAAAATTATATAAAAAATGGTGGGGAAATATCAAAAGAAAACTTGCAAAAAATAACAGATAATAAATATATCGACATTAGAGTTACTCTAAGAGATAACAAGTTTTTTGCTGATACAATGAAAAATCCTGATGAATTTCCTTCATTAGAACCACCTATGGATAGCAGTGGTCAAAGGAAGAAAAATAACCCAGATAACAGATTTCACACAAAAACAATATCCAATCAACCATATATGTTTACTCATAGAGAAGTAACATATAATAATAAGGTGTATGATATAGGTATATTTAGAACTTACAGCCACGAATATTCTATAATGAGAAATTTTGTTATTTTATTTATTATTATTAACATAATCGCATTTTTTATATCATATTATGCTGGTAAGTATATAGCAAACAAAATACTTAAGCCTATAAGAAATATTACTGAAACAGCTGAAAATATAAGTATAAATGATTTACAGCAAAGGATAGAAGTTCCTGAAACAGACGATGAAATAAAAAAACTTATTGTAACTTTTAATGATATGATTTCAAGACTTGACCAATCATTTGAAAAGCAAAAACAATTTGTTTCTGATGCTTCACATGAATTAAGAACTCCAATTTCTGTTATACAAGGTTATGTCAATCTTATTGATAGATGGGGTAAATCAGATACTGAGGTTTTAGAAGAGTCAATTTCGTCAATTAAGTACGAAACCGAACATATGGCTAATTTAATTAAGCAACTACTATTTTTAGCTAGAACCGATAACAAAACGCAAACAGCACAATTAAAACCTGAAAATATTTCTATTATCGCTGAAGATGTTGTAAGAGAAGCAACTGTTATGGATTCTAAGATAACAATAAAATTTACTGGGGATAATTCAGTTATTGCTAACATTGATGAGCATTTAATAAAGCAGTTAATGTGGATTTTTGTTGATAATGCAATAAAATATAGTGCAGATAAGCCAATAATTATTAATGTGAATACAGGTTATGAAAATGAAAAACCATTTTTTACTGTAGCAGATAAAGGCATTGGTATGGAACAAGAAAACATCAATCATATTTTTGATAGATTTTATAGGGCTGACCAATCCAGAAACAAAGAAATTGATGGAAATGGACTAGGTTTATCTATTGCCAAATGGATTATTGAGCAACATAATGGACACATTGATGTTGTAAGCGAGATAGGAAAAGGTTCATGTTTTAAAATTACTTTTTCCAAATTATAATACAATTTTATGCCTACCTTAATATTAAGAGGTAGGCTTTTTTAGTTTTATTAAATAAAATTTATAGCTTAAATGCAAAATATATGATACAATTAATATTGAATTGTTAATACGCCTATATGTTTAATGGAGGTATGGTATGTTAGATAAATTATTAGTTAGTGATATATTGTATGCTGCAACTTCAACTGGTGCTGAATTTGCAGAAGTATTTGTAGAAAACAACAAAAAAAACTCATTAGGACTTATAAACGGTAAATTAGAAAGAGCTTTGAGCGGTATTGATTTTGGTATCGGTATACGAATTATAAATAAGGACCGTATGGTTTATGTATATACAAATAAAAAAGATAGAGAAAGCCTTATTAACTTGGCAAAAAATGGAGCTACTGCAATAAAAGGCAATTCAAAGCAAAAACAAATCGTATTTAATGATTTAGATTATAGGAAAATAAACAATAATAATATAGAAATTTATCCTAGCTCAATATATAGTAATAAAATTGTTGAAATTATGAAAGAGGGTAGTAATACTGCCTTTAATTATAATCCATTAATTACTCAAACCAGTATCGGTTATATGGATTCTATACAAAATGTTTTAATTGCAAATACTGAAAATCTTTTTGTAACAGACGAAAGAACAAGATGTCGATTATCAGTAAATGCTGTAGCATCAAACGAAAATGAAAAACAAACTGGATATTTTGGTCCAGGTGCAATGAAAGGTATCGAATTTTTGGATACCATCAACATAAAGAACATAGCAACTGAAGCTGCTCGTTCTGCGGTTACGATGCTTAACGCCAAAGATTGTCCAAGTGGTAAAATGCCTGTTATTATGGATAACGGCTTTGGTGGTGTTATTTTTCACGAAGCTTGTGGACATGGTCTTGAAGCGGCTGCTATAGCAAAAAAAGCATCTGTTTTTACTGACAAAATAGGAGAAAAGATTGCTTCAGATAAAGTAACTGCAATAGATGATGGTACAATTTCAAATAGCTGGGGTTCTATTAATGTAGACGATGAAGGTATACCAGCACAGAAAAATATTTTAATTGAAAATGGTGTATTAAAAAATTATATGGTTGATAGATTTAATGGTAATAAAATAGGTATGAAACCTACAGGTTCTTCAAGGCGTGAATCTTATAAATTTATACCAGTTTCCAGAATGACTAACACATATATTGCCTCTGGTACAGATAAAAAAGAAGATATTATTTCAAATACTGAATATGGCTTATATGCGAAATATATGGGTGGAGGCTCTGTTAATACAGCCAGTGGCGAATTTAATTTTGCTGTTAATGAGGCATATATTATTAGGAATGGTAAAATATGCGAACCAGTACGCAGCGCCACTCTAATAGGTAAGGGAAATGAAGTCCTTAAAAATATAGATATGGTTTCTGATAATTTAGAATTAGCCGAAGGTATGTGTGGTGCATCTAGTGGTTCTATCCCCGTATGCGTTGGTCAGCCTATGTTGAGAGTTCAAAATATTACAGTTGGAGGTAAAAACTAATGGATATAAAAGGTTTTAAAAATTTGTTATTTACTAAAGCAAAAAATGAAGGTTTTAGCGAATATGAAATATATTATAGTGAAAAAAAGTCTTTTAGTGTCAATATCTATAAAAAACAAATAGAAAAGTATCAAAATAGTGAAACATCCGGTTTTGGTTTTAGAGGTATTTACAATGGAAAAATGGGATACTATTATAGCGAAACTATAGACGAATCAATTATTCCAGAGGTTATAGCAACAGCTAAAATCAATGCTGAATTACTTGAAAATGACGAAAAAGAATTTATTTTTGAAGGGAACTCTGAATATCCAAAGTTAAATCTATATAATAGTAAATTAAATGAATTAAGTGCCACCGATAAAATAGACTTAGCACTAAAAATGGAACAGGCAGCTTATAACTATGATAAACGAATTACATCTGTAAATACATCTCTTATAAATACAGGTGATTCCAGTATATATATTGCTAATTCTAAGGGATTGGAACTATCTGATAAACAAAATTATGCCGTTGCTTATATTGGAATAATGGCTCAAGAAAATAATAGTGTAAAAGAGTCAGGAGAAATATGGATTGGTAATGATGTATCCAGTTTTAACCCTATTAATTTGGCAAATACTGCTGTAAAGAAAGTTATAAGCTCTCTATGTGGAAATAGTGTTAAAAGCAACACATATAAAACTATTATAAAAAATGAAGTTGCTGCTGATATGTTACAAGTTTTTAGTAACGCCTTTTTAGCTGACAATGTTCAAAAAGGATTTTCTTTATTATCAGGTAATCTAGGAGAAAAAATCTATAGCTCTAAAATTACTATCTGCGACTATCCTCTTTTAGATAATGGTTATGCTACAACTCCTTTTGATAGTGAGGGTGTAGCTAGTTACAACAAAGAGGTTGTTAAAAACGGCGTATTAAAGACATATCTACATAATTTGAAAACTGCAAATAAAGATGGTGTAAAAAGCACCGGAAATGGTTTCAAATCATCATTTAGAGGAACTGTTGGAGTAAGTACTACTAATTTCTTTATACAAAATGGAAATATGGAATTTGAAAATTTATTATTAGATGTTGACAATGGACTATTAATTACTGATGTTGCTGGTCTTCATTCTGGTGCAAATAGTATTTCAGGAGATTTTTCATTAGCAGCAGAAGGATTTTTAATCGAAAATGGAAAAATTACTACTCCTATCGAACAGATAACTATAGCTGGAAATTTTTATAATCTCCTATCTGATGTAAAAGAGATTGGAAATGATTTAAAATTTAATTCATCTGCTATTGGTTCTCCATCTTTGGAATTTGATTCAATACAAGTTGCTGGCTTATAATTCAGAACAAATTAACTTTCTTAATTCGTGGTTTGACGGGTTAGATTTATCTATCCAATTCATTATAAAAAAGACACATTTGAAATTTATATCAAATGTGTCTTTTTTGCTATATTAGAAATTATCATCAACAGCAAGAGCTTCTACAAGGTCAATATCAGGATTTTTATCCATAAATGTGTTTAATGTATATTGATTTGCAAAAAGTAATATAGGTCTATCAAAATGGTCATAAACTAATGTACATCTTGAATTTTCATATTCATGAAGCTCTTCACCAGTTTTATTTCTTACCCATCTTGCAACACTAAAGTTCATTGGTTCCATTCTTACACTAGAGTTATATTCATTTAAAAGTCTATATTCAAAAACTTCAAACTGCAAAGCACCAACAGCACCAAGAACGACCTCATTGTACTCATTCTTATATATCTGTATAGCACCTTCCTGTGCTAACTGATCCACACCTTTTTGAAAATGTTTAGCACGCATTGTATCTACAGGTCTTACTCTCATGAATAATTCTGGAGGGAAAGTAGGGAGTGGTTCAAAGAAAAGTTTCTCCTTACTTGTAGTAAGAGTATCTCCTATCTGGTAATTACCAGAATCATAGATACCTATAATATCACCAGCTATTGCTGTATCCACAGTTTCTCTTTCATTTGCCATTAACTGAGTAGACTGATTTAATTTCATAACTTTTCCAGTTCTTGAAAGTGTAACAGCCATACCTCTTTCAAAAGTACCAGAACATATTCTTAAAAAGGCAAGTCTATCTCTATGTGCTGGGTTCATATTCGCCTGAATTTTGAAAATAAATCCAGAGAAGAAGTCATCTGTAGGCTGAACTTCTCCTGTAGTAGTTTTTCTTGCTCCTGGGGCAGGGGACATATCTAAGAAATGTTCCAAAAATTCTGTTACACCAAAATCAGCAAGAGCAGTACCAAAAAATACCGGAGAAAGTTTACCTTTTGAAATAAGTTCCATATCAAATTCAT
This sequence comes from Eubacterium sp. CAG:274, assembly GCA_000432155.1. Taxonomy (GTDB): domain Bacteria; phylum Bacillota; class Clostridia; order Lachnospirales; family CAG-274; genus CAG-274. The sequence goes on along the minus strand of FR888497.1, from coordinate 172,290 downwards.
TTCCTGCACCATCAAGGAGTTCAATCTCATCTCTCAAATTAGCCAAATTTTCATGGAATAAAATGTCATCTAATTGTTTATCAAATACACCTTCATCAGAAAGCTGTATTGTCTTTTTTTCTTTGAATAAATGAACAACATTTTTTAATCTATCGTATACACCTTCAAAATACGCACCATTACCAATTGGCCATGTTACAGCAACAGATGGTAGCCCAAGAGCATTTTCAAGTTCTTCTAATAGAGAAAGTGGTTCGTTTGCATCTCTATCAAGCTTATTCATAAATGTAAAAATCGGTATACCACGCATACTACATACTTTAAAGAGTTTTTCTGTCTGTGCTTCCACACCCTTCGCTGCATCAATAACCATTACAGCAGAGTCAACAGATGTAAGTATTCTATATGTATCTTCGCCAAAGTCATTATGTCCTGGTGTATCCATAATTGATACAATTTTATTCTGATATTCAAATTGCATTACAGATGAAGTAACAGAAATACCTCTCTGCTTTTCAATTTCCATCCAGTCAGACTTAGCACTTCTACCTTTTCTCGCTTTAACTGTACCTGCTTGATGAATAGCTCCTCCATGAAGAAGTAATTTTTCAGTCAATGTAGTTTTACCTGCATCAGGGTGAGAAATAATACCAAAAATTCTTCGTTTATTTATTAAATTAATATCTGGTGTTGCCATAAGTAAAATTTTCCTTTCTATGATTACAATACTTCTATTGTATGATATATTGATGATTGTTTCAAGTAAAATTTTAAAAATATATTGAATAATCTACACAAACATTTATTAAACAAAACTATTTAGTTCTTTTTAAACTATTTTTTCCATATCTCCCATATATTTATTATTTATTTATATTATATATTACGCTATAATAGCTTCCATAGACGTCTATCTAAAACTGTTATAAATTTGCAACTTGAAAAGGAGAATATTATGAAAAAGACAATTATAATAACGGTACTTGCTACTGTTGCAATGACATTTTCTGTAAACGCAGAAACAGTAAGTAAAAATATACATATTGAAACTATAAATAAGCAATGTAACTTTAATTCTGGTGAAATCACTACTTACCCACAAAATTGTGAAAGTACTACAAAATCAAATTGTACTTGGATAACTGAAACTACTACCTCTATAGAACAAAAGCCTATAACTTTACCAACATCTAGTTCTACTACAGAAATAACAACTTCTGAAGTTTCCACAGAAATAACTACAGAATCTAAACCGACTTTTGAATTTACTACAGAGGCAACTACTCAAAACAAGCCAACTTTCGAATTTACTACAGAAGTAACTACTCAAACTAAACCAACTTTTGAGTCTACTACCGAAGTAACTACTAATACTATAAGCACTTTTGAAACAACTACCGAAGTTACTACAACAAAGCCTAATATAGAATCATCTACAGAAACTACTACTATATTTCAAAGCAACTCAAACTATAGTACACAGGTCTTAAATTTAGTAAACAAACATAGAAGAGAAAACGGCTTAAAAGAACTTACATTAAATTCAAATCTATCAAATGTAGCACAAATTAAAGCTGACGACATGAAAAGCAATGATTATTTTTCCCATACATCACCTACATATGGTTCACCTTTTGATATGATAAAACAATTTGGCATATCATATAAAACAGCAGGTGAAAATATTGCTAAAGGACAAAAAACACCTGAAGCAGTTGTAAACGCCTGGATGAATTCTGAAGGACATAGAGCTAATATTTTAAACTCAAATTACACACAAATGGGACTTGGATATACGGCTAACGGAGTGGTATATTGGTGTCAAATGTTTATTGGTTAACACATAATAATAACCCTAGTCATTAAATGGCTAGGGTATTCTTATATCTACTCTGTATTATCTTATATATAGAACATGTAGCCAACGCATCATAATAAGCTCTATGAGCATGCTCTAATTTTACATTAAAGTGCTTTGTTAAATAATTTAAGTTATGCTTTATACAATCTTCATTAAATTTACGGCTTAATAACAATGTATCTAAAACAACATTATTTACTTCATAGCCCAATCTATGGGCATTATTAATCAAAAATCCCATGTCAAAACGAGCATTGTGAGCAACTAAAGGAAAATCCTCTATGAATTCTAAAAAATTCGGCAACACATCTTCTATGATAGGACAATCTTCAACCATATCATTTGTAATGTTAACAACATTTGATATTCTAGTTGTAATATATTGCATCGGGTTTATTAATTGACTAAAAGAATCCACAATATTATTATCAATAACCTTTACAGCACCAATTTCAATAATTCTATTTACAATTGGATTCATCCCTGTTGTTTCAAAATCGAACACAACATAACTTTCAACACTTGGAATTGATATTTTCTTGTAATTAAGACTATCTTCACTTATTCTTTTCTTTTTGCTACTGTGGCCTTTTATCGAAAACTCTTTCCTTACATCCGATTTTTTAATTAAATAATCAAGAAAGGCATCCATTATTTAAAACTCCTAAATAAACCTTTTACAAGTCCAAGTATAGTACAATCCTTTACATAAATAGGTTCATAAGAATCATTTTCTGGTTGCAATCTTATGTATTCTTTCTCTTTAAAATATCTCTTACAAGTTGCAGAATCATCAATCATCGCAATAACTATATCGTTATTTTCAGCTGTATTTTGCTGTTTTACCAATACTAAATCCCCATTAAATATACCGGCATTTGTCATACTGTTTCCTTTTATTTTTAACATAAAATTTTCAGTACCAGAAATATATTCTGTAGGTACAGGGAAATAACCGTCTATATTTTCTGTAGCTAAAATAGGTTCACCAGCTGCAACAGTTCCCACAATAGGAATATTACAATACTCTATATTGTCATTATTAGTATTATAGAAATCATCTTCCAATATCTCTATACATCTATTTTTTGACTTAGGCCTTGCAATATATCCTTTAGCTTCTAAATTATTCAAGTGTAAATGAATAGAAGATGTGGATGAAAGCCCAACAGCTTTTCCCATTTCTCTAATTGTAGGGGGTACCCCTTTAGAACGAACCTCTTTTTTTATAAATTCATATATCTCTCGTTGCTTTGGAGTCAAATCGTCCATAGTAACCAACCTTTCGAAATTATTTTCTATCATTATTTTATCATATTTTGGCGAAAACGCAAGTATTTTAAGATAATTTGTTCGATTATTTTTATTGAAAGATTAGATAAATATTGTAAAATAAATATATAAACAAAAGGGAGGGTAACATTTTGAAATTTCACACAGAAATAATAGATAAAATTTTAATATTACATTTATTTGGAGATTTTGACCATAGTAATTCCGAAGTAATTAAGAATCGTGTACGAAAAGAATTAAATGTTAATAATTGTAATAGTTTAATCATAGACTTTTCTATGGTTGACTTTATGGATAGTTCTGCTATAGGTATGTTAATAGGCAGATATAAAGATATAACTTTACTTGGCGGTAAAATTGCTGTCTGTGGAATAAAAGGAAATCTTGAAAGAATATATACATTATCTGGTCTTTATAAAATAATCGAAAATAAGGACACAATTGAAAAAGCCATAGAATACATTAATGGAGGATGTACATATGAACAAAGTAAAAATTGAATTTGATGCTATACCACAAAATGAAGCCTTTGCAAGAATGGCTATATCAGGGTTTATATTGTATCTTGACCCTACAATTAATGATATGGCTGATATTAAAACTGCCGTATCTGAAGCAGTTACTAATTCTATAATTCATGGCTATGACAACAAGGGTGGCAAAATATTTTTAAACGCAGAGGTAGAAGAAAAAAAATTACGAATAGAAATAACCGATAAGGGTAGTGGAATAGACAACATAGACAAGGCAAGAAAGCCTTTATACACAACAAAACCACATGAAGAACGCTCTGGTCTTGGTTTTACCGTTATGGAAGCTTTTATGGATTATTTAGAAGTTATTTCTGAGGTTGGAGAAGGGACAACCATAATAATGGAAAAGCAATTATAGGTGTAAATTTATGGACGAAATAATTTCTTTAATAAAAAAAGCCCAATCTGGAGATAAAAAAGCATACGAGATTATTCTTGAAAAAAACAAAGGATTGATATGGAATATAGTAAATAAATTTATCAACAGGGGAACAGATAAGGATGATTTATTTCAACTAGGTTCTATTGGTCTAATAAAATGTATCAAAAATTTTGATTTGACTTATGATGTAAAATTTTCAACTTATGCTGTCCCAATGATATATGGAGAAATCAGAAGATTTTTAAGAGACGATGGAATAATAAAAGTAAGTAGAACTCTAAAAGAAATTTCTGCCAAAGCTAATAAGGAAAGAGAAAACTATATAAAGTTTCATAATATAGAACCAGATATAAAAACATTGGCTAAATTAATAAATGTTAGTGTTGAAGAATTGGTTTCCGCATTAGACTCAAACAGAATTGTCGAATCAATAGACAACGAAGATACTTCCGAAAATAATTTTTCTATTAAAGATAGAATTTCATCGAACATAAACGAAAGTGACTTAATAATTAACAAAATTGATTTAACAACCACCTTACAAAAATTATCTACAGAAGATAGAAAAATAATACAATTGCGATATTTTCAAGATAAAACCCAGACACAAGTAGCTAAATTAATGGGAATTTCACAAGTACAAGTATCAAGATTAGAAAAAAAAATATTATTAAAAATGAAAAAACTTTTGGCAGGTTAGTATAAATTCGAATATTTTGATAAAAATAGTATTGTGCAAATAAAGTACAATACTATTTTTATATGGTGGTAATTATGGATATATATATTAAACCTGAAAAAAAAATTATTACATCTAAAACTGGAAAAGTTAAAATTAAAGATATTGCAAAAGTCTATGTAGAAGAGCCTTCTCTTTTAAAACATATTAATAATCTAACTGTATTAAATATTAAAGAGAATGAAAATAAATGTTATCTAATTACTGTTATAGATATTATTAATATTATAAATAATAGTGCAAAAGGCAGTACTATATCAAATGTAGGCGAAATTGATACAGTTGTTGAATATCGAAAAAATTTAGAACAAAACAATTATTGGAAATGGACAAAAATCATAGGTATTATAATAATTTTATTTTCAGGTTCGGCTACTGCAATAATGAGTTTTCATTCTGATGTACAAATGGCAGCTGTATTTGAAAATTATTATTATATTTTTTTCAAAAAAAAGATAGAAAATCCTATAATTATTAATCTCCCTTATTCAATAGGTATAGCTGTTGGTATTATAGTCTTCTTTAACCATTTTTGTGGCAAAAAAATTACAAGTGATCCAACTCCTATAGAAGTTGAAATGACTGAATATGAAAAACAAATAGAGGATAATATAATTGATACTTTGTCAACAGAAAGGGGCAAAAAAAATGGCAATAGCTAAATATATTGTCTTTTCTCTGCTAGGTTTTGGTGGAGGAATTGTAATATCCGGAGCGGTTTTTGCTTTCATTGCTATTATAGGTGTTGTTCCAAGACTTACCCAAAAATCTCATACAGAAAAATATATTAAGCTGTATGAGGAAGCCATAATATGGGGTGGTATCTTAGGTGCATCTTGTCTTGCATTTGATTTTTATTTTCCAATTGGAATAATTGGCACAATAATGTTTTCGCTGGCTATCGGTATATTTTATGGTATTATAGCTGTTTCTCTCGCTGAAGTTTTAAATGTACTCCCTATAATACACCGTAGATTTAACTTAAATAAGGGGTTACAATACTTTTTGTTATCCTTAGCACTAGGAAAAGCATTTGGATCAATATTATATTATACAATATTCGGATTTTATAGAAAGTAGGAATGTATCTATGACAAAAATTGTTTCTAATAATGAATATTCTAAGATGGTACAAAAAGCATCTCCTAATAGTCCTATTATTACTAATTGTATTAAAGCTTTTTTTGTAGGAGGCTTAATATGTGACTTAGGTCAGTTTTTTATTAATACCTTTAAAAGTTTAGGCTGTACAATAGAACAATCTAACTCCTACACATCTATAATACTAATTTTTATAGCTTCACTTTTAACGGGTTTAGGATTATATAGCAAAATAGGAAAATTTGCTGGTGCTGGTTCTATTGTACCAATTACAGGCTTTTCTAATTCCGTTACAGCTCCAGCAATAGAATTTAAAAAAGAAGGATTAATTCTAGGTTTAGGGGCCAAAATATTTATAATAGCTGGGCCTGTTATCTTATATGGGATATTATCATCTATGGTTGTAGGCATTTTTTATTATATATTTAAGTAAGGGGAGAATTATGGCAAAACATATCGGAAAACAATCTATATTGTTTGAAAAAAATATTTCTATAAAAGAAACTTCTTCTATTGTAGGAAAAAAAGAAGCTGAAGGTCCTTTATCGGATTTCTTCGATATTGTTGTTGAAGACTCAATGTTTGGTCAAGATAGTTGGGAAAAAGCTGAAAGTGAATTTGTTAATACCAATGTTAAAAATTTAATAGAAAAAGCTCATTTATCAAACGATAAAATAGATTATATTGTAACTGGAGATTTATTAAACCAATGTTGTGGTTCAACTTTTGGAGTTAAAAATTTTAATATTCCTTTATTTAGTATTTTTGGAGCTTGCTCTACAATAGGCGAAGCATTAAGTCTTGGTGCAATATTAATAGAAAGTGGTGGAGCAAATAATATAATTGCAGGGGCTTCTAGTCATTTTTGTTCAGCCGAAAAGCAATTTCGTTTTCCTATAGGGTTGGGTAATCAACGACCTCAAACATCTACATGGACTGTTACTGGTCATGGAGGTGTAATACTTTCTAATAGTAATGACGGTCCATACATTAAAGGAATTACAACAGGAAAAATTATAGATTATGGAATTACTGATGCAAACAACATGGGTGCAGCTATGGCTCCTGCTGCAGCAGATTTAATATTAAATAATTTACAAGATTTAAATATTCAACCCACATATTATGATTTAATAATTACAGGGGATTTAGGATATGTTGGTAGTGATTTATTAAAAAAACTATTAAAAAAAGAGGGTTATGATATAAATAATCAACACATTGATTGTGGCATAGAAATTTATGATAAGGAAAATCAAGATACCCACTCAGGCGGTAGTGGATGTGCATGCTCTGCTGTAACATTTTGCAGCAAAATATTTCGTCAATTAAAAAATAAGGAAGTAAATAGATTATTGTTTATTCCTACAGGTGCATTAATGAGTCCTACAAGTCTTCAGCAAGGAGAAAATATTGCTGGTATTGCCCATGGGGTTATTATTGAAAATTGAGGTGAATTTTATGGATTATATAAAAGCCTTTTTGGTTGGAGGAATAATATGTGTAATAGGTCAAGTTTTAATAGATAAAACTAAACTTACATCAGCAAGAATACTAGTTCTTTTTGTTGTTTTAGGCTGTATTCTTGGTGGAATTGGTATATATCCTAAAATAGTTGATTTTGCAGGAGCTGGTGCTACAATACCTCTCTTAGGATTTGGTAATAATCTTGCAAAAGGCGTTATAAACGAGGTTAATAATGTTGGATTTATAGGTATATTTTCTGGCGGAATAAAATCTGCTGCAACGGGTGTAACAGCCTCTATTGCTTTCGCTTTTATTATGGCTCTAATTTTTAATCCGAAAGAAAAATAAATTTTATTAGTATATATTGACATAGCCTTAATAAATGTGTATCATAACAAGGTTATATTTTTATTTAAGGAGGTTTTTTTATGAGCTTTATAGAACTATTTTTAATTGCTGTAAGTTTAGCTATGGATGCTTTTGCCGTTTCTGTAAGTAACGGCCTTATATTACCTAATGTAAAAAAGAGAAATGCTGTTACATTTGGTCTGTACTTTGGTTTATTTCAGTTTTTTATGCCTATAATAGGTTATTTTTTAGGTAATAAGCTTACCAAATATGTACAGCAATTCGACCATTGGATAGCTTTTATATTACTAGGTATAATTGGTTTTAATATGATAAAAGAATCTTTTTCCGAAGACGAAGAAGATGTACCTAAAGAGAAGGAAATATTAAAAGTAAAGAATATGACTATGCTTGCTATTGCAACAAGTATTGATGCTCTTGCTGTAGGTGTTACTTTTGCTTTTATAGGTAATATGAACATAGTATTCGCCTGTTCAGTTATAGGTATTGTGGCTTTTATTCTTTCATATGCAGGTCTAATGATAGGCAAAAAAATAGGCCCATTTTTTAAAACATACGCTGAAAGAATTGGTGGTCTAGTTCTTGTTGGTATGGGCATAAAAATATTAGTACAACATATATTTTTTGGTGGTTGATACATAAAACGGCTTTTTTAAGTCGTTTTTTTGTTTATTATTTAATAATAATATTTTAGTTTAAGAAAAGGAATCTGTACTATAAAATAAAAATATTATATATATAAGCTAGTTAAAAAGACTTTTTTGGAAAGGAGTAATTTATTGAGCATTCGTGAACTTAGAGAAGATTTAGAAATTAATATATTGAGTCCTTTTGCGTCTAAAAGCAAATATTCTTTAGGAAGAAAAACAGATGAAAAACCATGTGATATAAGAACATGTTTTCAAAGAGATAGGGATAGAATAGTCCATTCTAAGGCATTCCGTAGGTTAATGCATAAAACACAGGTTTTTATATCTCCTGAGGGCGACCATTATAGGACAAGATTAACACATACAATGGAAGTTGCTCAAATTGCACGAACTATTGCTAGAGCTTTAAACTTAAACGAAGATTTAACTGAAGCTATTGCACTAGGGCATGATTTAGGGCACACTCCTTTTGGGCACTTAGGAGAATCTGATTTAAACAATGTGGTATGTGGTGGCTTTAGACATAACGAACAAAGCGTAAGAGTTGTTGATATTATTGAAAAAACTGGAAAAGGATTGAATTTAACAAAAGAAGTTATTGATGGAATATTAAACCATAGAGGCAAAGGAAATCCAAAAACTTTAGAGGGTAAAATTGTTCAAATATCTGACAAAATTGCATATGTAAATCATGATATTGATGATGCTATTCGTTCTGGTATATTGAAAGAAAACGATTTACCTAAACAACATACCAAAATTCTAGGCAATTCTTCACATAATAGAATAGACTTTCTAATTAAAAACATAATTTTTAATAGTTATGAAAAAAATGACATTATAATATCATCTGATGCAAAAGACGCTTTATACGGTCTTAGGCAATTTTTGTTTGAAAATGTTTATTTTTCAAATAATTTAGTAATAGAAAGAGAAAAATATAGCAATATACTTAGCAAAATGTATGAATTCTACATGTCTGATTTTTCAAAAATCCCGCAAGAATTTATGAATATATATAACAACTATGATATTTTTAATAAAAAAAGCACTATTGTATGCGATTATATTGCTGGTATGACTGATAGATTTGCAATAACGACATATAATAATTTATTTTTAAAATAATTTTTATTAAAAGCAAGGATATTTTTATAAAATGTCGAAGATTAATTAAGTTGAAGATATGCGAAAAGAGGTGTAAAAATGTACTATCCTGACGAGGTTATTGATGATATTGTTTCTGGTAACGATATCGTTGATGTTATTGGAAGCTATGTCCAGTTAAAAAAACAAAGTTCGGATTATATATGCCTTTGTCCTTTTCATAGAGAAAAGTCACCTTCTTTTCATATTAACCAAGCAAAACAGCTTTTTCATTGTTTTGGCTGTAATGCTGGAGGTAATGTAATAGGCTTTATCATGCAATATGAAAACCTAAGTTTTCCAGATGCTGTTAAATTTTTAGCGGATAGAATAGGGTATAGCTTACCTGAAAATGGATATTCCAAAGTTTCAGCTGAAAGACAGCAATTGAAACGAGAGCTTTATGATATTCATAAAGTTGCTGCAAGGTTTTATTATGAACAATTACAAACAGATAATGCTCATAATGCCGTAGAGTATCTAAATCTAAGACAACTTTCTCCAAGGACAAGGAAAATTTTTGGACTTGGATATGCCCCTATAAATAAGGATGCCCTATACAAAACTCTTGTAGAGGCAGGTTTTTCAGAATCTGCTATTTTAAAAAGTGGTTTGGTCTACAAAAACGATAACGGCAGTTATTATGAAAAATTTTATAATAGACTTATGTTTCCAATTATTGATGTTTACGGAAATATTATAGGTTTTGGTGGTCGTGTTTTAGGCGATGGTATGCCTAAATATCTCAATTCTCCTGAAACTGAAATTTTTTCAAAAAGTAAAAATCTATATAATCTGAATTTAGCTAAAAAAAGTAATAACCGAGAGCTAATATTGGTTGAAGGTTATATGGATGCAATAACGATCTATCAAGCTGGTTTTACGAATGTTGTTGCATCTCTAGGTACGGCATTTAATGAAAATCATGCTCGTGTATTAAAATCATACGCTGATAGTGCTGTATTGTTATTTGATAGTGATGAGGCAGGTGTTAAAGCTGTTCTACGCGCTATTCCCGTTTTAAAAAACGCTGGATTAAAAGTAAAGGTTCTTCAAGTAACAGATGCTAAAGACCCTGATGAATATATTAAAAAATTTGGTCCATCTGCCTTTGGAGAATTATTAAAAACAGCTAAAAGTCACATTTTATTTGAAGCCGAACAAATACAGAAAAAATATGACCTTACACTATTGGAAGATAAAATTGCATTTACGAATGAGATTGCCAGTTTATTATCTAGTGTTGAAAATTCTATTGAAAAAGACGCTTATTTAAAAGAAGTTTCAAGAATAACTCAAATCGATGTATCTGCAATTCAAGAACAAATCAATTCCATTAACGGTATGTCTGAAAAAACTGTAGAATATTCAAATATCAATAAAAGAATTTCAGATAATGGTGTTGATTTAGCTAGAAGGGGCATAATAAATCTTATAGTTTCTAATAAAGCTATATATGAAGCAATTAAAGATAAATTGTTGCCAAAAGAACTTGTAGAGCCTATTTATATAAAAGTTTTGGAAATAATCTATAATTTATACAAGGAAAATAAGCCTGTTTTGCCGAATAGTATAGTAAGTAACTTTGAAACAGTTGAAGAACAAAACAATGTATCTAAAATTTTTGTATTGGAAACAAATTTTTCTATTGAAGAAAGTGAGAAAGCTTTAAATGACCAAATCAAAAAAGTCAAAGAAGCTTATTATAACAAACTAATAAGCGAAAGTATGGACAGTCCAGATATTTTAGAAATGATAAAAGAAAAGCGAAATATCTCAAAGTTGTATATATCGCTTTCAGATGGTTAAACTATAAAACATACGAGGAAGGAAGGATAGCGTGAAATCCACAGATGAGGCAGTATTTGCTGCTAAAATGAAAGGTCTCATGGCACTTGCAAAAAAGAAAAAGAGAATACTTGACAATAAGGATATCGAGGAACAACTTTCTGATATCGAGTTAGACCAGGAACAAATTGATAAGGTATATGATTACCTTGAATCTCAAGGAATAGATGTAGTATCTAATATTGAGCTTGAAGAAGAAAACCCTGAAGATAAAGAACTTGATTTAACTATTGCAGAAAATAGCATTAATATTGATGACCATGTAAGAATGTATTTAAAGGAAATTGGTAAAGTAGCTCTCCTCTCTGGCGACGAAGAAATTGAACTTGCTAAGAGAATTGAAAATGGAGATGAAGAAGCCAAAAGACGCCTTGCAGAAGCTAACTTGAGATTGGTTGTAAGTATAGCTAAGAAATATGTTGGCCGTGGTATGTTATTTTTAGATTTAATTCAGGAAGGTAATTTAGGTCTCTTAAAAGCTGTTGAAAAATTTGATTATCGCAAAGGCTATAAGTTTAGTACCTATGCTACATGGTGGATTAGACAGGCTATTACGAGAGCTATTGCAGACCAAGCTCGAACAATAAGAATTCCAGTTCATATGGTTGAAACTATTAATAAACTTATTAGAGTTTCTCGTCAGTTACTTCAGGAATTAGGTCGTGAACCTACAGATGATGAATTAGCTGCAGAAATGCAAATGCCAGTGGAAAAAGTAAGAGAAACAAGAAAAATCGCTCAAGAGCCAGTTTCTCTTGAAACTCCTATAGGCGAAGAAGAAGATAGTCACTTAGGAGATTTTATCCCTGATGATGATATACCTGCACCAGCTGATGCTGCTGCATTTTCATTATTAAAAGAACAATTAAACGAAGTTCTCAATACTTTAAATGAGAGAGAAAGAGATGTTCTTAGATTAAGATTTGGTCTTGTAGACGGAAAAGCAAGAACTTTAGAAGAAGTAGGTTCTCAATTCAATGTTACTAGAGAAAGAATTCGCCAGATTGAGGCGAAGGCATTAAGGAAGCTTCGTCATCCAAGTCGTAGTAAGAAGCTCAAAGATTATTTATAAAATGTTATGGCTGCCCTGAATCGGGCAGCTTTTTTAAACATAGGAGGGTTATTTTTTGTTATCTAATAGATTAAAGAATGTAGTCTCAGAAGTTAATAAAGGAAATTTAATTGCCGATATAGGTACTGACCACGGTTATGTCCCTATTTACTTAGTTAAAAATTCAATAGCACAAAAGGCCATTGCAGCTGATATTAGTAAAGGCTCTTGTGATAAGGCTCAAACTAACATAACTTTATATGGATTAAATGATAAAATAGATGTTAGATGTGGCAATGGACTAGAAATAATAAAAGATACTGAAATTGTAGATACTATAATTATATCTGGAATGGGTGGATTGCTTACTATAGATGTTTTAGAATCTAATAAAAAAGCTGTAAATAACGTAAAACAGCTAATATTACAACCTCAAAGAGATATAGAAAAGGTAAGGGCATATTTACATAATATTAATTATAAAATAATAAACGAAGAAATGCTTATAGAAGCTGGAAAATATTATACAATAATTAACGCTATAAAAGGTATCGATGAAGAATATTCAGAAATAGAATATTACTTTGGTAAATTTTTATTAAACAAAAAATCAGCAGTATTAAAACAATTTATAGACCACGAATATAAAAAGATAAATATTGTGTTAGAAAATATATCCAGTAATGCAATTGAAAATGCTGATGAAAGAATAGCTCAACTTAAACACTTAAAAGCACTATATGAGGAGGGATTAAAATGTCTGTAAAATGCCATGAAATAATATCAGCTATGGAAACTCTCGCTCCACCAAAATTAGCCGAAAATTGGGATAATGTTGGGCTTATGCTCGGCAGTCAAAATAGTGATATAAATAAAATTCTTTTCGTTTTAGATTGTAGTGAAGCCGTAATCAATGAAGCAATTGAGATTGGTGCAAATATGATAATCACTCATCACCCATTTATTTTTAAACCAATCAAAACATTAGACTTTGAATCTCCTATCGGGAAAAGAATAAAAAAAGCAATAGTAAATAATATTAATATATATTCTGCTCACACCAATTTGGATATTGCCGAAGGTGGTACTAACTCTACATTAAGTAATCTCTTGGAATTAAATAATGTCACAGGTTTGTTTCAGACAGGAGAAACCTCATTTTTAGGTAAAATAGGTTACCTAAAACAAGAAATGACTTTAAATGAATTAGCTAATTTTGTAAAAGAAAAACTAAACTTAAACCATTTAGTTATATCAGGTAATAAGTCTACTAAAATAAAAAAAGTTGGCCTTTGTACTGGAAAAGGAACCGATACAGATTTTATGCAGATTGCTAAAAATAATGATTGCCAGTGCTATATAACTGGAGATTTAGGCTATCATGATGCACAATACGCTCAAGACATTGGATTGTGTGTTATAGATGGAACTCATTATTTTACAGAAGTAATAATAGTTCCTGTATTATGTGAATATATTAAAAATAAAATACCTAATGTAGAATGTGTATGTTCAAAAATTAATGGTCAAACATTAGATATTTTGTAAAATATTAGGGGGGATTTTTATGGATTTACATAAGGTTCATATAGTAAATTGCAATCAAGATATTGAAGTCGAAGATGGAACTACTTTACTTGAATTAAGTAAAGATTACTCCGACATTTTCGAAAGCCCAATATTGGTTGCATCTGTAAATCATAATCTTTGTGACTTAAATTATAAAATTTGTTCCAATTCATATATAGACTTTTATGATATTGACTCAAATTATGGATTTAGAACATATCAGAGTAGCTGTATGTTTATATTGGTTGCTGCCATTCATAAACTTTATGGAGATAAAGTATCTTGTTGGGTTGAACATTCTATAAACTATAATTTCTATTGCACTTTAAACGGACTTGAAGTAACCGAAGAAAATTTATATAAAATAAAGAAATGTATGCTAGATATTATAAAAAAAGACTATGAAATTGAAAGTTGTTCATTTCCCATAGAAGATTGTTTTGAAATATTTAAAGAAAATAATCTTATTAACAGACTACAATCACTTAAATTTGTTGAATCTGGCATTATAAACTTATATAAATTAAAAGACTTTTATGATTTCTTTAATGATAAAATTGTACCATCTACATCGTACATTAAAAAATTTGATTTAAAAAAATTTGAAAATGGATTTCTGCTTATATTTGCGAATAAAGAAGATTCAAATAAGCTTAATGAAATAAAAAAATATCCAAAATTAACAACTGTTTTTAATGAATATGAGGAGTGGTCAAGAATTTTAAAAGTATCTGCATTACCTAGCCTTAACAAATTAATTTGTTCAGGGAAAACAAAGGATATAATTTTTACCGCTGAAGCTCTTCATGAAAAAAAGATTGCTGAAATAGCAGATAAAATAAACAAACAAAATAAAAAAATTGTTCTTATAGCTGGACCATCTTCGTCAGGGAAAACAACTTTTGCCAAAAGATTAGCTATACAACTCATAGCAACAGGTAAAATGCCTCAAGTAATATCATTGGATGATTACTATAAAAATAGGGATGATGTTCCTGAAGATATCAATGGTAGAAAGAACTTTGAAAATCTTTCTTCTCTTGATATCGAACAATTTAACAAAGACATGCTTAACTTGTTAAAATATAGACCTGTTAATACTCCTTTATATGATATGGTAACAGGATTAAGGAAAGTTGAATCCAAAAAAATTCAATTAGAGGATAATTCTGTATTAATAGTAGAAGGAATACATGGCATAAACGAGCAATTAACTGTAGATATTCCAAAAGAGAATAAATTTAAGATTTATATTAGTGCCTTAACACAGCTAAATATAGACGAACATAATCGAATAGCAACTACTGACAATAGATTAATTAGGCGTTTAGTTAGAGATCATTATTTTAGAGGATTTGACTTGCGTACAACAATAAATATGTGGCCTGATGTGCTAGCTGGAGAAAGAGAAAATATATTTCCATACCAAGAACAGGCAGATGCTATGTTTAATTCAGCCTTAGTTTATGAGCTTAGTGTTTTAAAATTAATGGTTGAACCTTTATTGTTTAATATAGATAGAAGTGATTCAACATATCTGGAGGCCAGAAGGTTATTAAATTTATTAAATAGTTTTATTGCTATTCCTGAAACTGATGTTCCAAGTAACTCTATTTTAAGAGAATTTATAGGGCATAGTTGTTTTTATTAAAAACAAGCTCTCGTATTTTATTTTTATACGAGAGCTTAATATTTTTATAAATTATCGAAAAGATTTGCCATTTCTATTGCTGTAACAGCTGCGTCATATCCTTTATTTCCAGCCTTAGTTCCAGCTCTCTCAATAGCTTGTTCAATATTATCAGTAGTAACAACTCCAAATATAACAGGTACTTCTGTACTCATACCTGCGGTTGCAATTCCCTTTGACACTTCAGCACAAACATAATCATAGTGAGATGTTGAGCCTTTTATTACTGCACCAAGGCAAATAACCGCATCGTATTTATCACTTTTCGCCATTTTTTGAGCAACTAATGGTATTTCAAATGCTCCAGGAACCCAAGCTACGGATATATCATCATCGGCAACTCCATGTCTAACAAGGGCATCTTTAGCACCACTTAAAAGTTTAGATGTTATAAATTCATTAAATCTTGATACAACTATTCCAAATTTTTTACCATTACTAACTAATTTTCCTTCATATACTTTCATTTTTAAGCCTCCAATTTTAAAATATGTCCCATTTTTACTTTTTTTGTTTCCATATAGAAATCCGCCTCTGATGAATGCTCTACTTCTATAGGAATACGCTTATTTACTATTATTCCAGCTTCTTGAATTTTTTCAATTTTATCTGGATTATTAGTCATTAAATTAATAGATTTTACTCCTAAATCTTGTAAAATCTGTCCTGCACAATTATATTTTCGCAAATCTTCCGGAAAACCTAATGCAAGATTTGCTTCTACTGTATCCATACCATTTCGTTGTAATTCATAAGCCTTTAATTTATTTATTAAACCAATTCCTCTACCTTCTTGTTCCATATATAACAGAACACCTCTTTTTTCTTTTGCTATATTTTTCAAAGCAAAATCCAATTGCTGACCGCAATCACACTTTAAAGAACCTAATGTATCTCCTGTAAGACATTGTGAATGAATTCTTGCTAAAACTGGTTCTCCATCATTTATATTTCCCATATATAAAGCTATATGCTCTTTACCAGTTTCTTTATCATAGTACCCTGAAACATCAAATGTACCATATTTGGTTGGTAATTTTGTAGTTATAGCTTTTTCAATAACCTTTACATTATTTTCAATATATTCTATAAGACTTTCAATAGTTACAATTTTCAAATCATTTTGTTTCGCAATTTTCATTAACTCTGGCGTTCTTGCCATATGTCCATCTTCAGACATAATTTCACAACATATACCAATTTCTTCAAGCCCAGCAAGTTTCATAAAATCAACTGTAGCCTCAGTATGACCATTTCTTTCTAATACGCCCATTGGCTTCGAAATAAGAGGGAAGACATGCCCAGGTCTTCTAAAATCACTTGGTTTTGAATTTTTATCAGCCATTTTATTTACAGTAAATGCTCTTTCAAAAGCAGATATTCCGGTTGTTGTATCCACATGGTCAACACTTACTGTAAAAGCTGTTTCATGGTTGTCAGTATTATTAGCTACCATAGGTTCTAGTCCAAGCCTTTCAGCTATCTTTTCTGAAATAGGTGTACAAATAAGTCCTTTACCATATGTAGCAATAAAATTCATTATTTCGCCTGTAACCTTTTCACCAGAAACAATAAAATCTCCTTCATTTTCTCTGTCCTCATCATCTACTACTATTATCATTTTACCATTTTTAATATCTTCAATCGCTTCTGGAATAGTATTAAAACTATACATCATAACTACCTCCTAAAATCCATTTTTTATTAAAAATTCCTCTGTTATTTTACTTTCTTTTTTCTGTGGTTTATATAATTTTTCTATATATTTGCCAATTATATCGTTTTCTAAATTTACTTTATCCCCAATATTTTTAGATAAAAGTGTAGTATTTTCTTGCGTGTGTGGTATCACTGATACTTTAAAAACTTCTTCATCAATATAAGCAACTGTCAAACTTATGCCGTCAATAGCTATAGAACCTTTTTCAACAATATAGTTTAATATTTTATTATCAGCAGATATGCTATACCAAATAGAAATTCCGTCTTTTTTAATTTCTCTAATTATTCCAGTACCATCTATATGTCCACTAACAATATGTCCACCAAATCTCCCATTTGCAGACATTGCTCTTTCAAGATTTACTAAATCACCTTTTTTCATAGAGCCTAAATAAGTTTTATTCAAGGTTTCATTCATAACATCTACAGTAATTGAATCAGTATTAAATTCTGTAACTGTAAGGCAAACACCGTTTACAGCAATACTATCTCCTAAACTTACATCTGACAAAATCTTTTTACATTTTATCTTCAATTTATTTCCTGGATTAATAATGCTTCCAATTTCTTCGATTATTCCTGTAAACATTTAATTCCTCCATACACCAATATATCTTCATCAAAAAAAGTTACATTCGGTTTATCTAACTTTATTGCATCTTTCATATTTGCAAAACCAGTTCCTTCAATAGATGTTTTAGCATTTTTACCACCAATAAATTTAGGAGAGATAAAGGTTAGGGCATAGTCAACTATGCCAGCTTTTAGTGCTGAGTAGTTTAAAGTTCCTCCACCCTCAAGCAAAATACTATCAATTTTCATTTTTCCTAACTTATCCATTAAATTTTTCAAATCAACCTGGTCATCCACGCTATCACATTGAAGTATTTCTACGCCTTTTTCCTCCAAAATTTTAGCTTTATTTAGGTCTTTTATATTAGTAGTAGCTATTATACATCTATCATTACCTGTGATTTGAAGCACATTAGCATCTAATGGGATTCTCAATTTTGAATCCACAATAATTCTAATAGGGTTTACACCGTCTTTTTTTCTACATGTTAAGCGAGGATTATCAATTAAAACTGTATTAATTCCCACCATTATAGCTTTTAAATTGTGACGCAATTCTTGACAAAACAATCGGGATTTTTCATTAGATACCCATTGTGCATCTCCTGTATAACTAGCAATTTTCCCATCTAATGTAATTGCCGATTTCATAACAACAAAAGGGGTATTGTTTGTAATATACTTAAAGAAAATAGGATTAATATTCTTACATTCTTCTTCCATAACTCCAACTTCTACTTCTATGCCAGCATCTCTAAGCATTTTAACTCCATTACCTGAAACAAGTGGATTAGGGTCTAAGCATCCAACATATACCTTTTTTACATTATGTTCAATCAAAGCCTTTGCACAAGGTGGCGTTTTACCATAATGAGAACAAGGTTCAAGAGTTACATAAACCTCACTACCTTCTATACTTTCAGTTGCTGAATTGATAGCATTGACTTCACTATGTGCATCTCCATACTTTTTATGCCAACCTTTTCCTATAATTCTATTATTTTTTACAATAACACATCCTACCATTGGGTTAGGGCTTACATATCCTACTCCTTTTTTTGCTAGTTTAATCGCTTCTTCCATATAGTTTAACAATATACTCACCCCTTAAAATATTATTTTTACAATAAAAAAGGTACCCTAAAACTTCAGGGTACCTAAACAAATGCAATCATATAAAAAATCACGCAAAAAAATCTTCTTTCATCCAGACTTTACTGTCGGCTTCGGAATTACACCGAATCATGCCTTTTACGGCTCGTGGGCTTTACCACCGGTATGGAATTACACCAATCCCTGAAGAAAATATTTAATTTTTATAACCATAGTATAGCACTATTTTTTTATTTGTCAACATAAATTTTTTAAAAATTCATATGACTTAATTTCTTTTCCAAAATTTGTATATACAAGAAAATATCCTATACGACCTAATTCTTTTAAATATTTAGAGGTTAAATTATAGTTAAATACACTATCTATACTTGTCATTTCTATGTATATCATAGCCTCTATTGTAGGGGAAGAAATTTTAACAAAAGGTACTTCCTTTTTTAAGCATTTTTCACATAAAAGACCTTCAGCACATATATACTTTGTGTCCTGTTTTCCACAATATACACAATTTTTTAGACTTGGAAAAAAGCCAAGAAAACTAATTAATTTTAAAACAAATGTCGATGATATAAGTTCTTTATTTTCTGTTTTAACTAACTTTTGTAATGATTTCAATAATAGTAACAGTAATAGATTTTCTGAAATTCCGTTAGGCACAGACTTATCTATTATTTCTAAAAAATAAGTCCCATAAGCTAATGTAAAAATATCATTCCTTAATCCATAAAAATTCTCAATAATATCAACTGAATCAAGGTAGTATTTACCTCTACTTTCTTTAACTATAAAATCTCCATAAGTAAATAGGGCAGTACCTGCTAAAAATTTACTTTTTAATTTTCTAGCCCCTTTAGCAAATACAGAAACTTTCCCAATATCTTTAGCAAAAATAATAATATATTTATCTGAATCACCAGAAAAAGTTTCTTTTATTACTATACCTCTAATAGTGCTTATTGTCATTACATTTATCCTTTTTTAACTCATTAAAATCTTTATATGCAAGAAAAGCATTTATATCTCCACTTTTTTCAAATATATTCCAAAATAATGTATCCACAATATCAACTCCTTGATACTTATGGTTACCTTTAAAATAATAAATATTCTGTCACAAATTTGGGAAATGTATTAATTTTTGCATATCATAATTAATATATAGTACTTTTAAATTTATAAAATTTTATATTTGTTTAGAATCATAACCAAAATTCTTTAACAGAAAATTGTTATCACGCCATCCTTTTTTTACTTTAATCCAAAGTTGTAAATTAATAGATGCGCCTAAAAATCTTTGAATATCTTTTCTGGCATTAGTGCCTATTTTTTTCAGCATAGAACCTTGTTTGCCTATTATTATACCTTTATGACTATCTCTTTCACAATAAATAGTGGCATCTATGTCGTAAATATCTTTTTCTTTTCTTTTTTTCATAGATGTAACTTCTACAGCTATACCATGGGGAATTTCTTCTTGTAATAAATATAAAGCTTTTTCTCTAATAATTTCAGACACTATTTGTTTTTCTGGCTGGTCTGTAATCATATCTTCAGGGAAATATTTTGGTCCTTCTGGTAAATATTTTTCTATATGCTTTAATAAGTCTTCTTTATTTTGTTGTTTAAGTGCAGATATAGGTATAATTTCTTTAAAATCATATACTTCTTTATAAGATGAAATAACCTTAAAGAGTTCTTCTTTATTTATAGTATCTATTTTATTAATAACTAAGAAAACGGGAGTTGTTACATTTTTTAATCTATCTAATATAGCTTTATCTGAATCCTTTATCTTTTCAAACGGTTCAATTAAGTAAAGAACTAAATCTACATCATTCATAGTAGTTTCAGCACTCTTTACCATATATTCACCCAATTTGGATTTAGCTGTATGCAATCCTGGTGTATCTATAAAAACAACTTGTGCATTATCAGTCGTTAAAATAGTCTGAATTTTATTTCTTGTTGTTTGAGGCTTACTAGATATGATAGATATTTTTTCTCCAATAAGCATATTCATAAGTGTTGATTTACCAACATTTGGTCTACCTATTAATGTAACAAATCCAGATTTAAACTTTTTCGCCATTAGTTTCTCTCCATTCAATTAATTTATCTCTTATACTTTGCATATCTTTCCATGCATCGATTTTTTTACTTTCATCTCTTAATAGGGCAGATGGATGATAAGTAGCTATTATCTCTGTTCCCTTTTTATTATACCAAATTCCCCTAGAACGAGTTATCCTAAAATCAGGACTAATTATCGCTTGCGCAGCAATTCTGCCAAGACAGACAATTATATGTGGCCTAATTAACAAAAATTGTTTTCTTAAATATTTAATACACATTTCTTGTTCTTGTGGTAGTGGGTCACGATTGTTTGGAGGTCTACATTTAACAACATTTGCGATGTATACTTCTTTCCTATCTAAGTTTATTGAATGTAACATTTTATCTAACAGTTGACCTGCAGCTCCTACAAAAGGTTCCCCTTGCATATCTTCATTATAACCCGGTCCTTCTCCAACAAACATTATATCGCTATTTTTATTTCCAACTCCAATAACAACATTATGTCTTGTTTCACTTAATTGACATCCTCTACAGTTTAAACAATCTTTTTCCAATTCTTCCCAAGTCATAAATTCACTTCCACTAAAAATCCGTATCAAAGGCATTTGGTATCATATCTTTAACAGGATAGGCCCTAATTTCTTTACCATTCCCTAAAATTATTTCTCCATCCAACATAAATTCAGCCATAACTTGACGACAAATACCACATGGATAAGTAAAATCTTCGCTATCTGATGCAATAGCTATTTTTCTTATATTCTTTTTTCCTTCTGATACAGCCTTGAAAATAGCAGTTCTTTCGGCACAATTTGATGCCCCGTATGATTTATTCTCAATATTATTTCCAATAAACACCATTCCATCATCAGTAAGAAGGGCAGCTCCAACTTTAAATCCTGAATATGGAGCATAAGCATATTCTTTCGCCTTAAAAGCTATATCATATAATTTTTCATTTTCATCCATATTATCTTCTTAACCCAAGATTATTGAGTATTTCCTCCTGTTTTGCAAACATCTCTTTTTCTTCCTCTGGCACCATATGGTCATATCCTAATAAATGTAACATACTATGAGCAGTTAAAAAACCAATTTCTCTATCAATAGAATGTCCATATTCTTTGGCTTGCTCCTTAGCTCTTTCTATACTTATTATTATATCTCCTAGGTATATTTTAGAGCCATCATCAGGCAAACTTTCATTATCAAAATCAATTAACGGAAATGATAATACATCTGTTGCTCTATCAATATTTCTAAACTTATTATTAATTTTTCTAATTTCTTCGTTATCAACTATAGTAACGCTAACTTCTGTGTTATCATTAACACCTTCATATCTAAGCGCCTCTGAAATTACTTTTTCTATCAATTTATAATTGATTTCTTCATTCGTATTATTTTCAAATAAAACATCCATTTATCTAGCCTTCTTTTGTTCAAATTTTTCATATGCAGCAATAATCTTCTGTACGAGGGGATGACGCACTACATCTTTGTTTGTAAGATTACATATAGCTATATCTTCTATATTCTTTAAAATTTTAGTAGACTCTATAAGTCCAGAATTTTTTCCCCTAGGCAAATCAATCTGAGTTGTATCGCCAGTTACAACAGCCTTAGAACCATATCCTATTCTTGTAAGAAACATCTTCATCTGTTCTGGTGTAGTATTTTGAGCTTCATCTAAAACAATAAAAGAATTATCAAGTGTACGGCCTCTCATATATGCAAGAGGAGCAACTTCAATAGCTCCTTTTTCCATATTTCTCGCAAAATTTTCAGCACCCATTATTTCATACAAGGCATCGTACAATGGTCTTAAATACGGGTCTACTTTTTGTTGTAAATCTCCCGGTAAAAAGCCTAAATTTTCTCCAGCTTCAATAGCAGGTCTAGTCAAAATAATTCTATTGACTTCGTTATTTTTAAAAGCTGTAATTGCCATGGCCATTGCAAGATATGTCTTACCTGTACCTGCAGGACCTACACCAAATACAATTGTATTTTTTCGTATAGAATCAACATATTTTTTCTGTCCCAATGTTTTTGGTCTAAGTGCTCTACCATTCATTGTAAGACATATAAAATCATCATTTATATCATTTAACTGCGTTGCATTATTATCATTAGTTTCTGAAACAATATAATTTACATTTTGTTCTTCTATTATTTGTCCTGATTTTGCTAAATTTATAAGGGCATTAACAACTGTCTTTGCTTTTAATACTCCTCCTTCTTCTCCGGAGATTACAACATCATCCCCACGATTAACAATAGACACCTTATATTCATCTTCAATTTTTCTAATATTACTATCATATGTTCCAAATATACTTGATAATAATTCACTAGGAATTTGAATTTTATGTTGAATCATTTAAAGCGTTTCCTCCTAAAAATCGAACATTGTAATTTTCTACTCCTATAGACTCATTAGATATAATATATGCATATGCTGACAATATTTTATTGTTTTTTACATATTTTATTTTACAATTTAAAATATCTGAATCCAAAGGATATGTATTTATAATATAATTATATA
>FR888497.1:122107-148525 GCA_000432155.1 Eubacterium sp. CAG:274 | reverse complement strand
ATAATTATATATTAATTTGCTAGCTTTATTTTCAGCTTGCTTTTCATTTAAAGTAATGTTATTTATAACATATTCTTTATATTTTGTGTTATACAGTACGAGGGGAAGATTATATCCTTCTCCCAAATTAAAAATTTTAACCTCCGTACTTTTATCATAAGAATTGGTTCTTACTTTGTCAATAAAATCTATATTAATTTTTTTGTTAAATATCTTTAAAGAATATGTGTTATAAACCTTACCTGTATATTTCTTTTCTTGAAATAAAAATGGAATATCTATTCTTTTTATTCTTTCTACCTTTCCAAATATAGTGGCTCTTGATTTAACTTGATTTGTAATTTCAATTTCTTCATTACCACTTTTAACAAGTTGACCTGAAACCAATATATCTCCCTTTGCAACTATATCGCCTTTTTTTACTTGTGGTTGCCCACTATTAGTAATAATAGATGTAATCTCACAATCAGCACTAGCAACTATGTCGCAAGGGCTATCTTTACTATTCAATTCATGACTTAGTTTTTGTTCTTCGGCCAGTTTAACAAAAACTGTCGCACCTTGAGTTCTAATATTAATCCAAGCTATATTACCAAGCTTATTTTTAAGATTGTTAGAAATATCTTTACAATTTAATTTGCTTATATTTTTTCCTAATTCTATACCTTCTTTTGAACAAGCTTGTATAATATCTGAATTAGACAATTCCTCATTTCCTGTTATATTTATCAACCAAATCATATTTGACAAAACAAATAGTATGGTAATAAAGCTAAAAAAGCCCAACAGAAAAAAATATTTTTTTAAGAGTCTACCTATTATAAGTTTTAAGCTGATTATTTTTTCTATTTTTATACCACATTTATAACCCTCATTTAATTCATATAATTTTTTTAAATCTTCAATAGGTATAATTGCCGTAGCTTTTACTCTATTTGATGTAATATCTGAGAATTTTATAAATTTTTTTACAGCTTTATTAATAAGTTTCATCTTATTAAAACCTTCGATGCTTATTATAGCATATCCACTTAAATATTTCCACAATTTATCAATAATATTAATCACTCCCACATACTATATTTTATATTTTCTACAATTCCAAAAATATAAATATATTCATCTGTTATTTCTCTAATAAACAATTCGCTACCCGATATTTCAATATTAAATTTTTTACATTTAACAATTATCTCTTTTTCAGTATAGAGTTTAATTCCTTTATGATTTTCTATTAATAATCGTAAATTCGAAATTATAGAAATTTTTGGAAAATATTCAACTACATCACTAGGCAAATCAAGATTTCTTAAAACACTGTCTATATTTACCTTCATATCTTTTCATCTCTTTCATTTTAATATAGTTTATGATTTACACTATTGAAATAGTATCATCCTTAGTATATAATGAATGAAAATAATAATATAGTATAAGAGGAGAGTGCTGGTATGTTTAAATTGCTTGAAAAATGGCTTGTTGTATATATCTTAGTTTTTACTGCTGGTTTTTCAGTATTAGGAATAGGGCTAAGTTTTGCATTCAAAGATTTTTTTTACAAACAGCAACAAAATATAATACTAAATAATGCTATAAGAATAGAAAATGTCCTTTTGGACTCATATGACGGAAAAAACTATTTTAACAACAATTTTAAAACAAAATTTAGTCTTATAGATGCATATGAAGATTCATCAATACTAGTTTTAGACACTAATAATATTATACAATGTGTATCTCAGAATGTAGATAATAAATTTATCGGGCAAAAATATACTTCTGCTATTCCTGACACAAAAAGTATGAAAAAAACAGACAATTATAAATGGATAACCAGCGATTTTTCAAATACATTTGATGGTGCTAAATATAGTATAGTATACAATATAATTATATCTAACAAAAAAATTGGCACTATTATTCTAGGATGCGATAGAGGTAGTATAAATCAAACTTTACTACAAGAATGTATTGTAATATTAATTTTTGTCTTGGTTATAAATATTGTTGGATTCTTTTTTCTTAGAATTTTTATTGATAGAGCATTAAGCCCCATACGCGAAATGAGTACAGTAACAGCAGAAATAGCAGCTGGAAACTTTAGCAAAAGAATTGAAATTGGTAATCGTATGGATGAAATTTCTATACTGGCTAGAAATCTAAACTCTATGGCAGATAGCTTGGAAGACCAAGAGCAAAAACGACATGAATTTATATCAAGTATATCTCATGATTTACGCTCGCCTTTAACTTCTATAATGGGTTATTTACAAGCTATTATTGATGGCGTTATTCCAGAAGATAAACTTCCAAAATACCTAAATATTATCTATTCTGAAACTGAAAGACTTAATAAAATGTCAAATACAATTTTAGATTTAAGTAAAAATAAATTAAATGGTGCAAAATTAAAATACTCAAGTTTTAATATCAATGAATTACTAGAATTAGTTGCATCAACATTAAAAGTTAAAGCCTTTGATAAGAATATTTCTATTGTTTTCGAAAATACAAATACACCAGTAATGGTATATGCGGATTATGAAAAAATACAAAGAGTCATATATAATTTATTAGATAATGCAATTAAATTCACAAACAAAAATGGTAAACTAATATTAAAAACGGAAGAATTAGAACAAAAAGCATACATATCCATAATAGATAACGGAATAGGTATGAAAGAAGATGAACAAGCCCGAATTTTTGATAGATTATATAAAGCAGATTCTTCTAGAGGAATGGATAAAACTGGTTCTGGTTTAGGTTTATCTATAGTTAAAGAATTTATTAAAGCTCACAACGAAGAAATTTTTGTTAAGAGTACACTTGGAAAGGGCAGTACCTTTACTTTCACTTTAAAATTATATAACAAGAACAAAAAATAATAGAATGTTATTTTAAATCATTAAAAAAGCCCCCACTTTAAATATACTAAAATGAGGGCTTTATAATTTTCAAAAAAACATTCTATACAATAAATATATATGAATTATTAAAAAAAGAAAATATATAATATAAAAATAATATTTCCTTATCTTATGCTTAAAACAAAACATTCCAAAAAAACCACCAATTGAACCTCCTAAAAAAGAGAGAGAAAAAAGGGCTGATTCCGGAATACGCCATAAATGTCTTTTTGCTTTATACTTATCTATTCCCATAACAACAAATAAAACCACATTTATAGCAATATAGTACAAAAGTAATATATTATAAATCATTAGCTTTCCCTTACAATATGTCTCCAGTCTAAATCTCCTCTATCAAGAGCAAGAAGTAGAGCTTCTGCAGTAGCAAGGTTACTAGCCAAAGGTATATTGTGTATATCACATAATCTTAAAACTGAACCTATATCTGGTTCATAATTTTTAGATGCTACGGGGTCACGCAAAAATATTACAAGGTCTATATCATTATTAGCAATCTGAGAACCTAACTGCTGTTCTCCACCTAAATGACCTGCTAAATATTTATGAACTGGCAAATTTGAAGTTTCTTCAATAAGTAAACCTGTTGTTCCTGTTGCATACAACTCATGTTTTACTAAAATATGTCTATATGCAATACACAGATTTTCCATTAATGTTTTTTTGTTATCATGTGCTACTAAAGCAATGTTCATCATATCACCTCTAAAACATAGATTTTGGTTTTTTCATTCCTACACTCAATACAATTCCAATGCAAATCATATCAACCCACATAGCACTTCCACCATAACTCATAAAAGGAAATGGCATTCCTGTATTAGGTAAAATACCTGTGGCAACACCAACATTTACAAAAGTTTGAAAGCAGAGCATTCCAGCTACTCCTCCAGCGACTAAAGCTCCAAGATTATCTTCAGAAGTCAAAGATATTTTTATACAACGGCTTATAATAACAAACATAACAGCCAATACCCCTAAGCATCCCAGAAAACCAAATTCTTCTCCTACAACAGAAAAAATAAAATCATTATGAGAGTAAGGTAAATAACTAAGCTGATTTATAGTACCATTGTATAATCCTTTTCCTCTTAACTGTCCAGAACCAATTGCCCAAATAGAATTCTTAGTCTGGTAATAATTTGATGACGATAAATCCGGATTTACCAAAGGGAGTATTCTATCTATTTGATATTCATTTAAAAATAAACTCAATATTCTGTGATGCTCACTTATTAAATCCAAATAGAAAACTATCGCCACCGGTATTATAATCAATAAAACAATTTTTATATACTTAAAACTTATTTTACCGATAAATAATTCTGTAGCTAAAATAGCCATGAGAACCAAACTAGCCGAAAGAGATGGCTGAATTTTTATTAATATTGCTGGAATAGCAGTAGCTATACACAACAAAGATAGTATACCTATATTATTAATCTTTTCTCGGAATTTGTCAATAAATTTTGCAATATAAATTATCATAAAAATTTTTGCAAACTCAGACGGCTGTATTCCAAACAACCATCTTCTAACATTTCCATCATTATTTCCTGTACCTATAAGCAATACTAATATTAATATAATTATGTTAAATACATATATAAAAATGTAGCATTTACATAAATTTTCATAGTTAATCAATGCGGCAATTATCATTAATATAATTCCTGTAGCAAACCATATCATCTGACTTATATACTCGCTTTGAGGACCATTAATATTTATTCGCGTTGCACTACCTATAATTATTATACCAAATATTGCAAGTGCAAAAACAGATAACACCAAAACATAATCACAATTTTGGAGCCTCTTTTTTATCTCCAAATCTATCACATCCTAATAGTAATTTAAAATTTCTTCAAAGGTATTGAAGCATTTATCATAGATGTATTATTTTCATTTGTAAAGTTTAAAACTACACCATATGAATCTACATCTGCATAGTTTGAAATAATATTTATAATATCATTTTTAATTTCAGCAAGTAATTCAGGTGAAAACTTAAATCTATCTTGAGTAATAATATATTTTAATCTTTTATTAGCTACATAGCCTGAGGTATTTTCTTGATTAAAATTGCTTTCAAATTTTATCATAAAAATCACCCCTTAACAAACATAGCTTTTATTGTCCCTAATAAAGTTTTCTTTTCAATAGAATCTTCACCCTCATTGCTTTCTCCTAAAATAGTTTTAACAATATTCCTATATGCTAATCCTGCCTTTGACTGCTGATTAGAGACCAATAAATCTCCTTTATTCGATGCAACTACAACATCTTCATCTTCCGGAATTATTCCTAAAATATCAACTGCCAAAATTTCATTTATATCTTCCGGTGACATCATTTCATTTCTTTTCACCATGTCTTTTCTTAGGCGATTTATAATTAATTTTGGTTTATAAAGTCCATTGGCCTCTAACATTCCAATTATTCTATCAGCATCTCTAATAGCTGAAATATCAGGAGTTGTGACAACAATTGCACTATCAGCACCAGCAATAGCATTTTTAAAACCTTGTTCTATACCAGCAGGGCAGTCAATAATTATATAATCAAATCCTTCATCCTTCAATGTACTACACAATTTCGCCATTTGTTCTGGTGTCACAGAATTTTTATCCCTTGTTTGTGCTGCTGGAAGAAGAAATAAATTTTCATAATGCTTATCCCTTACTAGAGCCTGCTTTAAACGGCAATTTCCTTCTATTACATTTACTAAATCGTAAATAACTCTGTTTTCTAAGCCCATTATTACATCTAAATTTCTAAGTCCAATATCAGCATCCAGAACTACTACTTTCCTACCAGTAGCAGCTATACCAGTTCCAATATTAGCTGCTGTCGTTGTCTTTCCA
The DNA here is from genome assembly GCA_000432155.1 of Eubacterium sp. CAG:274. Lineage (GTDB taxonomy): Bacteria > Bacillota > Clostridia > Lachnospirales > CAG-274 > CAG-274. The sequence continues at coordinate 142,728 of FR888497.1, read as the reverse complement.
ACGCCACCCTTTCCAGATGTAACCACTATTACTTCACTCATCTTTTTGCCTCCTCTAAATATGTTTACTAAATTTTTATTTTAGAATTTATGGGTATATTAACATCTTTACTATCATATAATAACATATTTTTATTTATAATAAATAGATAATCGAACACGATATTATTACATGTTTTTGCAATTAATGAAGTAATGTGTCATAACTCTTTAATTCTGGCTTATAATCTAGCTTTAAGTATTCAGATATTGCAACTTTGGCAACTTTAGGTGCAGGTCCAGTAGTCCCATTTCCAAAAGGAATAATAACACATACTGAAATCTGCGGGTCTTCTAATGGGGCAAAAGCAACAAAAGTAGTATGTTCACTTCTCTTAGAAGATTGCTGAGCTGTACCAGATTTTGCTGCAACATCGACAGGAAAATCTTTAAAGTAATTTCTCAATGTTCCTCTTGGTCCAGTTGTTACAAGAAACATACCCTTAAAAATTGCATCTAAATTTTCTTTTTTTATTTCAATCTTACTTTCAACCTTAGGTTGATATTCTTCCTCTGTTTTTCCATCATTATTAGTGACCTTATTTAAAAAATGCATAGAATATCTAGTTCCACCATTTGCTAAAGTAGCTACATATTTTGACATTAAAGCGGATGTATAATTATTGTAAGATTGTCCTATAGCCGTTCTGATAGTGTCGCCTGCAGACCACTTATAGTCACTTTCCTTCGCATCAGCATCTCTTTGTTGTGTAATATACTTTTTATATTCAGGAGATGAAATATGAGTAGGGTACTGACTCATGGAGTCATATAATTCTGAAATTTCAACGCCAGTAGGGCTATTTAGTCCAAAAGCCTCCATGTATTTATTTAATGTATTTATACCACTTAAATCACCAGCACCTTTATTCATTCTATAAGCTACTGTATAAAAGAAATAATTACAGGATACCTCTAGTGCTTCTGAAACATTTACATTTCCATGAGAACCACTTCCGCTACCAATCCAACATCTAGCATATGGTCTACCGGCATCTTTAAATGTACCTTTATCATAAATACCTGTATTGGGCGATATTATACCTTCTTGTAACCCAGCAGTAGCTGTAATCATTTTAAAAGTAGAGCCTGGAGCTCTTGGTTCACTAAAAGGTCTATTTACCATAGGAGTAGTAGGGTCATTTTGCAATTCAAGATAATATTCATTATTAAAATCATTAACAAGTTCATTATTATCATATGATGGGTATGAAACTGCAGCTAAAACTCCACCTGTTTTTACATCTGTAACAACAACTGAACCTGTACAAGGGTCCATATTTGTCATTTGAGGAGTAACTTCCCCTGACTTAATCTTTTCTAATAGAGCACTACCGCCAGACATTCTTCCGGATTTAACATCATCTATAATTCCATCTTTATTTGTAATTTGTCCTTGCTCAAATAAAGCCAAAAAGACTTGACTTTGTGAAATAGCTCCAGCTTCAAAACCTTTTAAAAATAAATCTCTTGCCTTGTCTATATCTTTTAATGAATCCTTATCTTGAGAAACAATATATTTTTTTATGCTATTCTGTACAGTACCTTCTTTTGAATTCAGAATATTTTTTATATGAACATTATCACTTTTTATCATAGACTTAAAGACATCAGTAATAGAATATCCGTATTTATCAGCACCAGAAAGTTTTGCTAATTGAGCATTTCTTAATTCAGTTTCCAAGGCATCATATATTTTTTTCTGTAATTCAGAATCAACAGTAAGATATACATTTTTACCTGCAACTGGGTCCGTACCTTCATTTTCTACAGTTCTAATTCTTCTACCAGAACTATCTACTTCTATATATTGAGAGCCGTCTTGACCATTTAATTTCAACTCATAGGCTTTTTCTATTCCATCTTTTCCTATTACATCATTCATTGTGTAATTATATTTGGAATAATCTTTTAATTCATTGTCTGTTATATTCCCAATATAACCTAAAATGTGTGCAAAATACTTTCCATATGGATAATTTCTTAGTGGTTGCATATCCACATAGACACATGGAAATGAAGATGCCTGCTCTTGTAAAGAGGTAACTGTCTTTTCTGAAAGATTATATGCTATAGTAAGCGGAATATATTTAGAATATCTCTGCTGATACAATTTGCAACGAAGTCCCAATAGTTTACTAGCTTCCAAATCTGAAAGTTTATTATCTATTTCAAACTGTTCTCTCAAAGCTTTAAAAGCTTCATCAGCAGTCAGATTTTCATCTATATTCATATCTTTTTTCCATTGCATTTCCCTTTTTTCGCTCTCATTAAATAAGAAGCTATGAGGTGATTCTGCAGTTATCGGAAAATCAATTACAATCTTTTCATTATTATTCTCTAAAAGCGTAATCAAATTCTGAAGTACATCATTTAAGTTATCAACTCCTATACTAGGGTCAATGTTGACAGCATATGAAGATGTATTAGTTGCAATCTCTCTTCCATATCTATCATATATTATACCTCTAGGTGCTGATACAGTAACATTACGAATAGCAGTGCCACTAACTTCTTTGCTATAGTAATCGCCTGATGTAATTTGTAAAGAATATAACTTAACAACTAGCATAATAAAAAGAATTGCCATAATTATATGCATAAACTTAATCCTATATGAAGTTTTATTTTTAATAGCTTCAATTATATCATACATAATAAAAACCTCTAAAACATTCTATTATTATACTTTCTTCCACGATAAGAAAGGTAATTATATATTACTCTATATAAAAGATATATTAAAATAGAAAAAATTCCATTATAAATCATAGAAGGTATAATTTTATTAACAATAAAAAAGGGTAGATTTGTTGCTCCTTTTAAAAGAATATTTAACACAAAGAAAAAAAACTCGTAACATAAAATTGCTATAATGGATGTAACAACCGGAGCAAAAAAATTATCCTTGTACAAACTTCTACACACTATACCTACAATGTACCCTATTATCGCATATAAAAAAAGATTTGACCCTATATATTGCCCATAAAAACAATCATGAAGTAGTCCGCCAATTATTCCTACAAACAACCCATCACTTTCACCTTGCATAAACGCAACACATATAACAAGCAGAAGCATTAAATTTGGCATCACGCCTCCTATTGCTATATGCTGAATAAATGTAGTTTGTATTATAAAGGAGAAAATCATTAATATAATGTAAGTTAAATATTTCATAATTTCCTCCTATTGATTTGTAGTTGTTGTTTCAACTAATGTTTTTTCAAAATTTTTATTAATGACCAATACATAGTCTAAATGTCTAAAGTCAACAGAAGGGCTTATAATAGCATAGTGCATTCCTGTTTTTTTATCTACTGTAAGTTTTTGAACATTACCTATAGTAATTCCCTCAGGAAAAATATTACTTAAATGAGAAGTAACTATTGTATCTCCTATAAGAATATCAGATACATCTTCTGAATATTGCATCTTACACATACCATTCTCATTCAAATCTCCAGTAATATAACCAATATTATCTCCTCTAAGAGTTTGTGAACTAACAGCATCTGAATCGTTTATTATTGAAATAACTTTTGAGTAATTATAGCCACATTCTGTAATTTTTCCAACTAAACCATCTTGGGTCATAACTACCATATTTCTATTCAAGCCACTATCAGTTCCTTTATCAATAGTAAAAGTGGAAAACCAATTGCCTGGGTCCTTTCCTATAACTTTAGCTCCAACAACTGAATAATCTTTATACTGATTTTTTATATCCAATAGGGCTTCTAGTTGTGAATTTTCATTTTCAATTAGATTCAATCTATTTAACTCAGCTCTAGTATCAAGAAGCTCTTTTTTTAAAGCATCATTTTCTACTGATAATGATTTTACTGAACTAAAATACTTTTTCTTATCTTTAAGCCAAGAAAAGACACCAGTATTAAATGTTTGAACAGGTGCAATTAATAATCCCAATGAAGATTCAACAAAAGTAGGTGCTTTCCTATCTACAGATAGTATAGCTGTTAAAATTGAAGTCAATACTAAAAAAGTTACAACTATCTTATATTTTCCAGAAAAATTTCTCAACTAAAATTCTCCTTGTCTAAGTATTTTTGTAGATGTATTAATCTTATCAGCAATAGTTTCATCTTCAACAATCTTACCAGTACCTCTAACAACACAAGTAAGAGGGTCATCTGCAACAAACACCGGCATATGTGTTTCTATGCTAATAAGCTTATCTAATCCATCAATTAAAGCTCCACCACCTGTCAAATATATGCCTTTTTCTATTATATCAGCTGAAAGTTCAGGTGGAGTTTTTTCCAATGTTATTTTTATAGCATCTACTATTGTTTCTATAGATTCAGCCATCGCAGCCTTTACTTGGTGTGTATTAATTGTCAACTGTTTAGGTAATCCTGTGCTTAAATCTCGTCCTTTAACCTTCATTTCTTTCAATTGAGTTGTTGCATCTATATAGGCACAACTTAATTTAATCTTTATTCTCTCAGCAGTTCTTTCACCAATGGCAATATTATATTCTTTGCGTACAAAATTAATAATATTTTCATCAAAGTCATCGCCTGCAACTCTAACAGATTTACTAGCCACTATCCCTCCAAGAGAAATAACTGCGACTTCACTTGTGCCTCCGCCTATGTCCACAATCATACTTCCAGTTGCTTCGGCAATATTTAAGTCAGCGCCTATAGCTGCTGCCATAGGCTCATCAGTAACTAAAACTTGCTTATCTTTTGCGCCAGCAGCTACAGCAGCCTCAATAACAGCTCTTTTTTCAACTTCTGTAACTCCAACAGGAACACTTATTACAACACGAGGCTTTGGTCCAAACATTGACTTTGGATAAGCTGACGAAATAAAATATTTCAACATAGCCTCTGTAACATCAAAATCAGCTATAACACCACTCTTCATAGGTTTAATTGCTGTTATATTTCCAGGAGTTCTTCCAAGCATAGCCTTAGCTTCACTACCTACAGCCAAAACTTCTCTTGTAATTGAATCCACAGCAACAACTGATGGTTCATTCATTACAATACCTTTTCCTCTAACATACACTAGGGTATTAGCTGTACCTAAGTCTATTCCTATATCTTTATTAAACATCCATTTACCTCCGTTTATTAACATTAAAAATGCTAAATTACATATAGCTCTATAATACAACTTTTTTTAGCCTTTTTCAATATATTATAATATTATTTTTTAATGACGGTCTAAGTTTTTTACCATTTTATATTAACATACCCAAAAATATTGTTTTTTACAGTTTACAAATTTAAAAATTAAATATATAATATACAGAGTTTTATGCTGGAGGATTATATTATGAAAAAGCCATTAATTGTTATTGCAGGTCCTACAGCCTGTGGAAAAAGTGCTGTATCAGTAGAACTTGCAAAAATAATAAACGGAGAAATTATTTCTGCAGATTCCATGCAAGTTTACAGAGGTATGGATATAGGTACTGCAAAAATCACTAAAGAAGAAATGGGTGGGATAAAACATTATTTAATAGACTGCCTTAATCCTGATGAAGAATTTTCTGTAGCTGTTTTTCAAACTATGGCAAAAAAAGCCATAGACGAAATTCTAGGGAATGGCAAAATTCCTATACTTGTAGGTGGAACAGGGTTTTATATCAACGCCCTTATTAACGATAATGATTTTAGCTCTTCTAAGCGTGATTATGCTATAAGAGAAAAATTAAAAAATTTACTTGAAGAGAAAGGCGCTGAATTTATTTATAATAAATTAAAAGAATACGACCCTGAGTATGCAAGTACAGTTCATCAAAATAACACAAAAAAAGTTATTCGTGCTTTAGAATATTGCCTAGAAAATAACGAAAAATTTTCTGAATATAACAAAAGAGAGAAATTGAAAGAGCCTATTTATGATTTAAACTTTTTCGTTTTAAATATGGATAGAGAAAAACTTTATAATCGAATAGAAAAAAGAATAGATATAATGTTAAAAGATGGCTTAGTAGAAGAAGTAAAATCATTATATCCTAAATATGACGAAAATTTAGTTTCTATGAAAGGGTTAGGCTACAAAGAAATTGTATACTATCTTAAAGGGAAGTTATCTCTTGAAGAATCCATTACTTTGTTAAAAAGAGATACCCGCCATTTTGCTAAGCGACAATTAACTTGGTTTAATCATCAATGCGATGGAAACTGGATAAATGTAGATAACTTTACTTCTACACAGGAAATAGCAATTTATATAAAAAATGAAATAGCGAGGAATAAAAAATGTTAAAAGAATATATTATAAACGAATTTGGTATTAATCCAAAAGTTGCCGATATTTGTTTTGATGCCGAGAAAAAAGTTGAAAAATATTTTAAAAAAATAGATGAAATAACCGAATATAATCAATGTAAAGTTATTAAAGCTATGCAAAAAAATAGACTTTCAGAAGCTCATCTTAACGGTACAACAGGATATGGTTATAACGATATTGGGCGCGATACTTTAGAAGAAATTTATGCAGATATATTTAAGGCTGAGTCTGCCTTAGTTAGACAACAAATAATTTCAGGTACACATGCTCTTACTGTAGCCCTTTTTGGTAATTTAAAATATGGTGATGAACTTGTTTGTGTAGCAGGAGAGCCTTACGATACACTTCAAAGTGTTATAGGTGCTGTTAGAGAAGTTAAGGGGTCACTTGTAGAACATGGTGTAAAATACAAAGAAGTACCTTTACTAAATGACGGAACTATAGATTTCAACGGAATAAAAAACACAGTTACTCCAAACACAAAGCTCGTAGAGATACAGCGTTCAAAAGGTTACGAATATAGACCTAGTTTATCAATAGAAACTGTCGAAAAAATCATAAAGATAGTTAAATCCATAAATCCGGATATAATTTGTATGGTTGATAACTGCTATTGCGAATTTGTTGATACTATTGAACCAACAGAAGTAGGTGCTGATTTAGTAGTAGGTTCTCTTATTAAAAACCTCGGTGGCGGTATAGCTCCTGTCGGTGGATACATAGTTGGTAAAGAGGAATATGTTGACAACGCTGCATTTAGACTTACATCCCCAAGTATGGGTAAAGAGGTAGGACCTAGCCTTGGTGTAACACCTAAATTAATTCAAGGACTTTTTCTTGCTCCTAGTGTTGTTAACGCAAGTCTTAGAAGTGCTGTTTTTGCCTCTCAAATCTGTTCAGATTTAGGATTTGAAGTAATGCCTAGACCAGAAGAAAAAAGGGTAGACATAGTAGAATCCATACAAATGAAAACTCCTGAAGGCGTTATTGCATTTTGTCAAGGAATACAAAAAGGCGCTGCTGTAGATAGTTTTGTAACTCCTGAACCATGGGATATGCCAGGTTATGATTGTCAGATTATCATGGCTGCGGGTGCATTTGTTCAAGGTTCTTCAATAGAATTAAGTGCTGATGCTCCAATGAAGCCTCCTTATACTGTTTACTTACAGGGCGGTTTAACATGGGCTCATGCAAAACTTGGTATAATAATTGCAATTAATAATATGTTCGAAAAGGGCATAATAAAACTATAATTACAAATATAAATAGGCATTACTCAACATTGAATAATGCCTATTTTTTCTTTAGTTATATGCTATTTATCTGCCTTTGTTGCCATTTCTGCCTTACGCTTTTCTATAACTTTATTTTGAATATCTGCAGGAACTGCTTCGTATCTTACAAATTCTTCTGTATAAGAGCCTCTTCCCTGAGTTATACTTCTTAAATCTGTAGAATATTCTAACATTTCAGCAGCAGGGACTTCTGCCTGTATAATCTGATTATGTCCAGTCTTCTCCATTCCCAAAATTCTGCCTCTACGCTTATTTAAGTCTCCCATAATATCACCAGTATAACCGTCAGGCACAGTAACAGCTACAGAAGATATTGGTTCAAGAATAACAGGCTTAGCCTGTGAAAAAGCATCTTTAAACGCCATTGTTGTTGCCATCTTGAATGCCATTTCAGAAGAATCTACCGGATGATAAGAGCCGTCTACAAGAGTTGCTTTTATGCCAACAACAGGATATCCTGCTAAAGGACCAGACTTAATACTTTCTTGCAAACCTTTTTCTACAGCAGGAAAATATTGTTTTGGAACAGCTCCACCAAAAATTTTTTCTTCAAAAATATATGGTATAGTCTGGTCTTCAACTGGTTCAAAATCAATAACTACATCTCCAAATTGACCATGTCCACCAGATTGTTTCTTATACTTTCCTCTAGCCTGTACCTTAGTTCTTATCTTTTCTCTATATGGAACAATAGGTTTATCTAAATCTACATCTATTTTATATTTATTTTTCAATTTACTAACAAATACATCAATATGAGTATCCCCTAAACCACTTATTATAGATTGTTTTGTTTCCTTGTCCACAGTAAAATTAAGGGTCTTATCTTCTTCAAGAATTTTGTTAATTGCACTTGCTAATTTATCTTCATCACCTTTTGTCTTAGGCTTAATAGCTTTCTTCATATGAGCCTCTGGATAACTGATTTCAGGAAATTGCACAGGTCTATCTGTTGAAGCTAATGTATCACATGTACTTGTATTCTGTAACTTAGCTATCGCACCTATATCTCCGGCTCTTAACTCGTCAACTTCTAATTGTTCCTTACCCCTAAGTATATATAATTTTCCTATTTTTTCAGCTATATTTTTATTAACATTCTTAACCATAGAGTCTTTTTTCATAACCCCTGAGCAAACCTTAAAAAGGCTTAATCTTCCCACATAAGGGTCTGCAATAGTTTTGAATACAAAAGCTGATAATGGATCATTTTCATCACAATTAATTTCTACATAATCATCTGTTTTAGGATTTATAGCAGTTATTGTTGCTTTAACCTCGTTAGTAGGTGGTAAAAACTTATTTATGGAGTTCATTAATACTCTTATTCCTATTGTGTATATAGCAGCCCCACAAATAACTGGTGTAACTGTACCATCAACTATACCAATCCTCAACCCTTTATGTATTTCTTCAGGAGTCATACTCTCGTCATTAAAAAACTTTTCAATTAATTCATCATCTGTTTCCGCAACAGCCTCTTCAACCATTTTTCTCATAGTTTCAACTGAATCATCTAATCCATCAGGCATATCACATGGCTCTACAAGTCCATTCATAAACTTTCTTGCAGCTCTTCTAATAACATTTACGAACCCAACAAATTTATTATCTTCGTAAAAAGGAACCTGAAGTGGGGCAATACTCTTACCAAACACTTGTTTCATAGATTCCACAACTGTGTCTAAGTCAGCAGACTCATCATCCATACCATTAACAAAAATCATTTTTGGTATACCCATTTCTGTTGCCATTTGCCAAGCTTTTTCAGTTCCTACTTGTACACCAGCTTTTGCATCAACCACTATAAGCGCTAAATCAGATACGCTAAGTGCTTGTTTAACTTCTCCAAGAAAATCGAAATAGCCAGGAGTATCAATAAAGTTAATTTTTTCCTCTAACCACTCTACAGGAATCATTGAAGAATTAATAGAAATTTTTCTTTTTATTTCTTCTGGATCATAGTCACTAACCGTATTGCCTTCTTCTACTCGTCCAAATCTCTTTGACACACCACTAACATGTAAACATGCTTCAGCAATAGTAGTTTTTCCAACTCCACTATGACCAATAATAGCAACATTTCTAATTTGATTTGCAGGATAACTTTTCATAAAAACACCACTCCTTTTGTTTATTTATCACTATTTACAAAATATAATATGTGCATACTTTGATTTAATTGCACAAACACATTCTCTTTAGTATTTATAAATTCAACAAATTTATCTTTTTCCCTTTATATTTTTTATTAATTTTTACAATAAATAGCTGCCTTAAAATAAATATTTTTAAGATTTACTATTCACTTTTTAAATTATATTGACCAAATTTGGTATTAGTGTTAAAATAATATGGATAATGCACATATTAGAGAGGTGTTCTGATGGTTATAGGAATTATAGGTCTTGGCTTAATAGGTGGCTCCATAGCAAAGGCTCTCAAAGAAAAAACAAATATCGAAATTGTAGCAATGAACAGAAGTGAAAAATCACTTATAGATGCCTATAATGATGGTGTAATAGATAAATATAGTCTCACAGATATGTCAATCTTTAAAGAATGTGACATAATTATTGTATGTACAACTGTTGATACAATACCTACATATGTAAGTAAATTGAAACCTTATATCAAAAAAGACTGTATTATTACAGATGTAGGCAGTACAAAAAAGAAAATTTGTGACACATTATCAAATATTAAAGACATCTGCTTTATAGGAGGACATCCTATGGCTGGGTCTGAGCAAACAGGGTATAAATCAGCAAAAGCACATTTATTTGAAAATGCCTTTTACATACTTACCCCAATAAATAATGTACCACAATCCAAAATAGATAAAATGATAAATATTGCTAAGACATTAGGGGCAACTCCAGTAGTTATCTCTCCTGAAGTTCATGATTATACAGTTGCAGCAATTAGTCATGTTCCACATATTATAGCTTCCTCTCTTGTAAATACAGTAAAAGAACTAGCCGACAGTGATGGATATATGCATTCTTTTGCAGCTGGTGGCTTTAGAGATATTACGCGAATAGCAAGTTCCAGTCCAGATGTATGGAATAGTATTTGTCAGGATAACAGAGAACCAATATTAAATGTGCTTGACACTTATATAAACACAGTAAGAGAATTAAAAACATCTCTTGAAAACAAAGAAGATATATATTCTTTTTTTGAAAATGCCAGAGATTATAGAAACTCTTTTGAAAATAGAACTGAAAATACTGTATGTAAATTTTACGAGATTGCTGTTGATGTAGTAGACCAACCCGGTGCCATAGCTACAATAGCAACTTTATTGAGTGTTAATAGTGTTAACATTAAAAATATAGGTATACGAAACACTAGAGATTATAATGATGGTGCTCTCTATATAGCTTTCGAAAATGAAGCTCATAAAAATAAGGCTATAGATATCTTGAAATCTATGAATTACAAAGTATTTAATAAATAAAGGAGAAAAGTTGAATTATGAATAAAACTATAAAACCTATGAAAAAATTAAATGGTCAGATAAAAATCCCAGGTGATAAGTCTATATCACACAGAGCTGTTATGTTTGGTTCATTGGCAAAAGGCGATACAAAAATCTCTGGATTCTTAACTGGCGATGATTGTATGTCAACTATATCCTGTTTTAGAAAACTTGGTATTGATATAGATTTTGATGGAGAAAATGTTACTGTTCATGGCAAAGGGCTTCATGGACTTACTGCTCCAACAGAAACTTTAGATGTTGGAAATAGTGGTACAACAATTAGACTTATATCTGGTATCTTATCTGCCCAAAATTTTGATACAAAATTAAATGGGGATGCTTCTATTCAAAAAAGACCAATGAGAAGGGTTATTAATCCTCTTACCGAAATGGGTGCAAACATCGAAAGCACAAATGATGGATTTGCTCCTCTCACTATACATGGTTCAAAACTTCATTCTATTGAATATACTATGCCTATGGCAAGTGCCCAAGTAAAATCATCAATTCTTTTAGCAAGCCTTTTTGCTGATGGAACTACAATTATTAATGAACCTGTCGCTTCAAGAAATCATACTGAAATAATTTTAAATTATTTTGGGGCTAATATTAAAAATGAAAATGGTGTAATTACATCTACGCCTGTAGAAGAGCTTTATGCAAAGCCTATCAATGTTCCTGGCGATATTTCATCTGCTGCTTTCTTTATGGTAGCTGGATTAATTGTTCCAAATTCTCATATTATCATTGAAAATGTTGGTATAAACGAAACAAGAACAGGTATTATTGATGCTTTGCGTGCTATGGGTGGCGAAATAAACATTCTCAACCAGAGAGAATCTGGTGGCGAATTAGTAGGCGATATAGAAGTAAAATCTTCAAAACTCCACGCCACAACACTTGAAGGAAGTATAATCCCAAGAATGATAGATGAAATACCTGTATTTGCTGTAGCTGCTCTTTGTGCTGATGGAACTACTGTTGTTAAAGATGCCGAAGAATTAAAGGTTAAAGAATCCAATCGAATTGCAACTATGAGTACAGAATTAGGCAAAATGGGTGTTGTAATTACTGAAACTGAAGACGGTATGATTATTGAGGGTAATCAAAAATTAAAGGGTGCTACTGTGGATAGTCACTTAGACCATAGAGTTGCTATGTCTTGTGCTATAGCTGCTTTGGTTGCTGAAGGTGAAACTACTATTCTTGATTCTGATTGTGTAGCTATTTCTTTCCCTAATTTCTATGAATTATTAGAAACTCTTTAATAAAAAATAATTTAGTTTATTTATATACTTGTTAATACTAGATTTTTGGAGGAAACAATAATGTTAGAACTACAAAATATAAAATGGAAAGTTTCTGATGGTACAGAAATTATAAAAAATATAAATGTAGAAATTCCAACTGGTAAATTAGTTGTAATTACTGGTCCAAATGGTGGTGGTAAAACTTCTCTTGCGAAATTAATTGCAGGTTTAGAAAAGCCAACATCTGGTAGTATTATTTTAGACGGAGAAGATATAACTTCTTTGGATATAACTGAAAGAGCAAACAAAGGTATAAGCTACGCTTTTCAACAGCCTGTGCGTTTCAAAGGCATTACTGTAAGAGACTTACTTGAATTAGCTGCTGGCAAAAAAATAGAAGAAAAAGAAATTTGTTCATTACTAGGCAAAGTAGGTTTATGTACTCGTGATTACATAGATAGAGAAGTTAATTCTAGCCTTTCTGGTGGAGAAATAAAAAGAATTGAAATTGCTACAGTTCTTGCAAGAAACACAAAACTTACTATTTTCGATGAACCAGAAGCCGGTATTGACCTCTGGAGCTTCAATGAATTAATTGATGCTTTTGTTGAAATTAAGGAAAACTATGCTGGTACATTGCTTATAATATCCCACCAAGAAAGAATACTTAACATAGCCGATGAGATAATTGTTATTGCAAATGGTGTAGTTAAAGATATTGGTAAAAAAGAAGAAATTTTACCAACACTCTTGGAAGTATCAAACACTGGTGATTGTTGTCTAAATGGGGGTAACAACTAATGAAAAAAACTACAGAAGAAATTTTAAAGATAGTATCTGATTTCAAAGGAAAGTTTAATGGCGCATTCAATATTCGTGAAGACGGTCAATGTGCTGGTCGACAATCTTCTGAAAACATAAAAATAGAGCCAAAAACTGATGCTCCTGGTATTAATATAATAATTTCACCAAATACAAAAGATGAAACTGTGTACATTCCTGCTTGCGTAACAAAAGGGGATGTGAATGATGTTGTATACAATGACTTCTTTGTTGGAGAAGGTGCAGATGTTACAATTGTTGCCGGATGCGGGGTTCATACAGATGACGGACATGATGCTAGACATAATGGTGTTCATAGATTCTTTCTTGAAAAAAATTCTAATGTTTTGTATAAAGAAAAACATATTGGTACAGGTAATGGTACGGGTGCAAAGCGTATCGACCCTGTAACAGATTGTACTTTGGGCGAAAACGCCATACTAACAATGGATACTATTCAGCTTAGTGGTGTAGATAGCACAGACCGTAAAACAAGGGGAACATTAGGAAAAAACGCAAAATTAATAATAAAAGAGCGTATTATGACATCTGGTAAAGAATATGCAAAAACAGATTTTGTTGTAACACTCGAGGGAGAAAATTCAGGAACTGACATTGTTTCTCGTTCAGTTGCCAGAGATAACTCTAAACAAGAATATACTTCTAAAATTATCGGCAAAAACATATGTACTGGTCATTCAGAATGCGATGCCATATTAGATGGAAATGGTTCTGTTATAGCGCAACCATCTTTAGTTGCAGAAAATCCTGATGCCGCTTTAATTCACGAAGCTGCTATTGGTAAAATAGCTGGCGAACAGATTTTGAAATTAAGGACTTTGGGGCTTACTGCTGAACAAGCTGAAGAAAAGATAATTTCTGGATTTTTAAAATAATTTTCACACAAAAATATCCTGCAATCAAATTTTAAAATTGCAGGATATTTTTTATTGTCTTTTTATAAATCATTTGCTTTTCCTAGTTCTATTTGATTTAGAACGCCTACATTTTACCGCTTGAATGCGATTTTCCTGTACTTTTTTGGGCTTAAGATGCGAAGAATTAAATATTCTAACAGGTAGTTTTTCTGGTGCAATTTTTTTCAAAACCTTTGCTGTATAGTACGCATCGTCTTGTGCATGATGAAATGGTCTTTCTATATCAATGTTAAAAGCTTCAACTGCATTTTTTAAACCAATAGCTCCACCTTTTGAATATTTTAAATGTTGAGTTGCCATTTTTTGAATATCAACATATTCTATAATCATAGGTTCTGTTGCTATATTATAATATGTCAAATTTCTAAATAGGGCACGAATATCACTATATCCCCATGTACCTAATAATGTATCATTACCTAAAAATCTCCTAAATTTTTTAAAAGCTTCCGGGAAATAAGGTTTGTATTTAAAATCTTTATCTGTAAATCCCGTAATCTTTTCTACAAATGGATGAATGTTAGGATATATATTAGGTTTAATTAACATATTAAATTCATCCACTATATCATAATTATCATCAACCTTTACAGCTCCAATTTGTATAATTTCAAATCTGCATTTTGGATTTACCATATCCTTACCATTATTCATTGAAAAAGCTTGATTGAATTCAAAATCAAGTATTGTAAACATAATTTTCTCCTATCGCGATACAACTTTTTTAGCTATTTCAGCAAAAGCAGTAACAGCCTTACTCCTATAAGCATTCTGCCTATATGCTATTACCAAAGTCCAACTGGTTTCAGTGTTACCAAAAGTATAATATTTAGGCGGATTAACCATTGAAGAAAATCTAACAGAAGACTCTGGAACAAAACTAAATCCCATGTTAGCAGCAGATAATCTAATAGCTGTTTCTATACTACTTGTTTGAAGAAGAATTTTTGGCTTCATGCCTATACTATCAAATATGTTATCTGCAATTTGTCGTAATCTTTGGTCCGAATGAAGAAGAATAAATTGTTCATTTTCTAAATCTTTAATATTAATTTTCGGAAATGGACTTGATTTTTCGACATTCTTTGGTGTAAAATTAGGTGGTGCAGCTAAAAAGATATTTTCCGTCATAATTGGCTCATACTCAATGCCTTTACTTTTTATTGGCAAATTCATCATACATACATCGACAGCACCTTTGACTAACAAATTTTCTAGTTCCAAAGAAGTTGCTTCAGTTAATATAAGTTCTATATCCGGGTAATGTTCTTTAAAAACCGGTAATATTGCCGGCAAAGGATTATTTGCCTTTGATGGTGTAAGTCCTATGTTTATTCTGCCTTTTTTTAGTTCGGATATATCATCAAAACTTTTCTGCATACCATTAAAAATTTCTACAATATTTTGCATGGCTTCAATATATAGTTCGCCTTCATATGTTAGAGTAAGAGGTATAGTATTTCTATCAAATAAAGTTACACCAAGCTGATTTTCTAGTCGATTGATATATTGACTTAGTGATGGTTGGGATATAAAAAGTCGTTTTGCAGCTTTTGAAAAACTTTTATCTTCATTAATTGCAAGAACATATTCAAATTCTTTTAAATCCATATTTACCTCCTAATTATAACTCATGCGTTATATGAATTATATATAAATAAGTATTAGAATATTTTCTATTTTATAGTACAATAAAATATAGAGAATTACAAGGTATTTTACAAATTTTTATGTTTTTTTATCCTGTTGATGTTAGTGGAGGGAAGTAAAATGAGTAGACTTGGACAAATTAACGATTTAATATCAAAAATGAATGAACAACCAAGTGAAGCGCGTTTAAGGTTAGAGAATTTATTCGATGAAAATAGCTTTGTCGAAATAGGTTCATTTAACACTGATGCAGGTGTTGTAACCGGTTATGGTACAATTAACGGCAAAATTGTTTATGCATTCTGCCAAAATGGACCTGTCGGTGTAAAACACGCAAAAAAAATTGGGAATATCTATGATTTAGCATTAAAAATGGGTAGTCCCGTTGTATCCATAATGGATTCAAAAGGTTTAAAGCTTGAAGAAGGTTTAAATACTCTTGAAGCATATGGAACTATATTCAAAAACCAGACTAATGCTAGTGGCGTTGTTCCACAGATAAGCATAATATTGGGTGATTGTCTTGGAATTGCTAGTTTTATGCCTATAGTATCTGATTTCGTTGTAATGTGCAAGAAAAATGCAAAGATGTTTATGATGAGTCCTGCTACAATGCCTGGTCTTGATGGTAAATCTACATCTTACGAACAACTTGGTGGAGCAGATACTCTTTCTAAAGAGGGTATGGTTCATATCTCTTGCGATGATGAAAAAGCTTGTTTTTCAAAAGTGAGACAATTAATTGATTTCTTACCAGAAAACAATCTTGATTTAGTTAGACCTGAATTAACCAGCGATGATTTGAATAGAGTAGATTCAAACTTAGATAATATTATCCCAGAAGATGATGTCACTCCTATAGATATGAAGTATGTTATTAATTCTGTAGCTGATAATAATGTTTTTCTTGAACTTCGTGAAAACTATGCTGAAAATATTATTACAGGTTATGCAAAGTTTGATGGTGTTACAACTGGTATTGTTGCAAATAACGGTTTGTTAAATGTTAAAGCTGCTAAAAAAGCTAGTGAATTTATAAATACATGTGACGCATTTAATATTCCAATTTTAACTTTTACAGATATTGTTGGATACGAAAAAGAACTTAAAGAAGAACAGATGGGTATTATAAAATATAGCAGTATTCTTATGTCAAGTTTTGTAAATGCTACTGTTCCTAAAATAAATATTATTTTAAGAAATGGTATAGGTAATGCTTACTTCTTAATGAATTCTAAACATATCGGTGCAGATATTGTTTATGCTTGGCCAACAGCTACAATATCTTTAATGGATAAAACAAGTTCTATAAATGTTTTACAAATTGATTCTAGTAAATTTGATGATATTTCAAATCCATATGCAGTAGCTGGAAATGGCTTTGTAGATACAGTAATACTTCCATCAAACACTAGAAAGCGTATCATTTCAGCTATTGAAATGTTATTAACTAAGAGAGTAGTAAAACCTGCTAAGAAACATTCAAGCAATGATTATTAAGAGGTGACTATAAATGGATGTATTTTTTCAAGGTGTAGAAGTTACTGTAATGGGCTTTATAGTAGTCATTGCAGTTTTAGCCTTTATATGTTTTGTTCTCATGATTTTTAATTTTATCGCAAATTTGGAAAATAAAAAAGCCAAAGACACAAACAAAATTACTGAAAAGCCAAATGAAACTAAAACTGTAAATAAAATTTCAACTCCAGTTGTACAAGAACAGCCAATACAAGACGACTTAGAGCTTATTGCTGTAATAACAGCTGCTATTTCTGCTCAAACAAAAGTTGGTCCAGACAAGTTAGTTGTAAAAAGTATAAGACGAGTTTCAAGTTGGAATAAAGAAGCTGTAACTGAACAGCAAAACAATATTTTTTAGGAGGATAATAATGATGAAAAATTATAGAATTACTGTAAATGGTAACACTTACGATGTTCAAGTTGAAGAATTAAATGGAGCAGTAGCTACAAAAGCTCCTACTGTTACTCAGGCAACTCCTGTAGCTACTCCAGTACCAGTTGCTGCTCCTGCAGCTGCACCAGCTCCTGCCAATACAGGTTCTGAAGGTAGTGCAAAGGTAACAAGCCCAATGCCTGGTAATATACTTGATATTAAAGTAAATGTAGGCGATAAAGTAGAAGCAAATCAATGTGTTGTTGTACTTGAAGCTATGAAAATGGAAAATGAAATTGTTACTCCAAGTGCTGGTACTGTTGCATCAGTAAATGTAACAAAGGGTCAAACAGTTGCTTCTGGAGATGTCCTCATTACTGTTGCCGAATAATTTTAGGAGGCGTAAAAAATATGGAACAATTATTTGAAGCATTAAAGGACTTCCTTCTTAACACAGGATTTGCCCAGTTTGCTCAAGGAGATAACTATAAATATTTAATAATGATTGTTATAGCTTGTTTCCTTCTTTATTTAGCTATTGTAAAAAAATATGAACCGTTACTGCTTTTACCTATTGCCTTTGGTATGCTTTTAGCTAATTTACCTGGTGCAGGAATAATGAATGAACCAACAGATACTTCAAATGGTGGTTTGCTCTGGTATATTTTCCAAGGTGATGAATTAGGCATATTCCCTCCACTTATATTTATGGGTGTAGGTGTATTGACAGATTTTGGTCCTCTTATAGCAAATCCTAAAAGTCTATTATTAGGTGCAGCTGCTCAGTTTGGTATATTTGCAGCCTTTCTTGGAGCATTATGTCTTGGTTTTAACTTTCAAGAAGCAGCATCTATAGGTATCATTGGTGGTGCTGATGGTCCAACAGCTATTTTTACTACAACACAGCTTGCACCACACCTTTTATCTCGAGTAACTGTTGCAGCATATTCTTATATGGCTTTGATTCCGATTATTCAGCCACCTATTATGAAGTTACTCACTACAAAGAAAGAAAGAGCTATTAAAATGGAGCAGCTTAGAGTTGTTTCAAAGAAAGAGAGAATTCTCTTTCCGATTATAACAGCTATTCTTGTAATTTTAATCGTTCCTGATACAGCATCATTAATTGGTATGCTTATGTTGGGTAATTTATTCAAAGAAAGTGGCGTTACAGAAAAATTGGCTCATCACGCATCAGAAGCTCTTATGTATATTGTAAGTATATTTATTGGCGTATCTGTTGGTGCAACAACAAGAGCAGACCAATTTTTACAGGCTCAAACATTATTTATACTTCTTTTAGGCTTGATTGCTTTCTGCATTTCAACAGCCTCAGGTGTTATTGGTGGTAAAATAATGTGTAAACTTTCAGGTGGTAAAGTTAATCCACTTATTGGCGCTGCTGGTGTTTCAGCCGTTCCTATGGCAGCTAGAGTAGCTCAAAATGTTGGTCAAAAGGAAAATCCTAACAACTATTTGCTTATGCATGCTATGGGTCCAAATGTAGCCGGTGTAATTGGTTCAGCTATTGCATCTGGTATATTCTTACAGTTATATAGAGGATAGGAGGTAATATAATGTCTAAAACTATTAAAATTTGTGATTGTACATTAAGAGATGGTCAGCAGTCTTTGATTGCTACTAGAATGAGAATAGAAGATATGCTTCCTATTCTTAGTAAAATGGATGAAATTGGATTTGGTGCCATGGAAGTATGGGGTGGTGCTACATTTGATTCATGTTTAAGATTCTTAAAAGAAGACCCTTGGGAAAGACTTAGAAAATTCCGTTCTGTATTAAAAAATACTAAACTTCAAATGCTTTTAAGAGGTCAAAATATCCTTGGTTATAAGCATTATGCTGACGATGTTGTTGAATCTTTCGTTAGAAAAAGTATTGAAAATGGTATAGATATTATAAGAATTTTTGACGCATTAAATGATGCTAGAAATCTTGAAACAGCCGTTAAAGCTACAAAGGCAGAAAATGCCCATACTCAGCTTGCTATCAGCTATACATTAAGTGATGTTCATACTCTTGAATATTATGTAGATTTAGCTAAAAGATATGAAAACCTTGGTGCAGATTCTATTTGTATAAAAGATATGGCAGGACTTCTTCTTCCAAAGCCAGCATATGATTTAGTTAAAGCAATCAAGGAAGAAGTAAATGTACCTATTGAAGTTCATAGCCATTATACAAGTGGTGTAGCATCTATGACTTATTTAAAAGCTATTGAAGCAGGTGCCGATATTATTGATACTGATATGTCACCATTAAGTATGGGTACAGCACAACCAGCAACAGAAGTTATGGTTGCAGCCTTACAGGGAACAGACTATGATACAAATCTTAATCTTTCATCTTTAAAGGAAATTACAGACTATTTCAAACCTATAAGAGAAGAGGATATTAAATCTGGTCTTTTGAATACAAAAATGCTTGGTGTAGATATATCTACTTTGATTTATCAGGTACCAGGTGGCATGTTATCTAACCTTGTTAGCCAGCTTAAAAACGCAAATGCCGAAGATAAGTATGATGCTGTTTTAGCTGAAATTCCAAAGGTAAGAGCAGACTTAGGTTATCCTCCACTTGTTACACCATCTAGTCAGATTGTTGGTACACAAGCTGTTTTAAATGTTCTTATGGGCGAAAGATATAAGATGGTACCAAAGGAAACAAAAGATATTGTAAGAGGTATGTATGGTCAAACTCCTGTACCAATCTCAGAAGAAATTCGTAGGAAAATAATAGGCGATGAAGAACCTATTACTTGCAGACCTGCTGATTTAATTGAACCAGAAATGGCAAAATTTGAAGCTGAAATGAAGGACTATAAGCTACAAGAAGAAGATGTTCTTAGCTATGCTTTATTCCCTCAGCAAGCTATGGATTACTTTAAATTCAGACAAGCTCAAAAATTTGGTGTAGATCCAAATTTAGCAGATGTAAATTCTAAAATTTATCC
>FR888497.1:19403-122029 GCA_000432155.1 Eubacterium sp. CAG:274 | reverse complement strand
TGATTTGAAGGTCTTTTATTATATATTTCATTTATTCCATCAATTTTAAAATTTTTTTAATCCTATATATTATTTATGTTTAATATAATAAGATATATTTATTAAGAAAATTTATTATTCAAGCCCATTTTTATTATGTTTTTATTACATTTGAATTAAGCAGAAATTAAAAAAATAATAAAGCGTTTTTGTTTACAATTTGTTCATACTTTTTCGATTTTAATGTGCTACAATTCACTTAAATCAAATCTAAAGAATGACATAGTCATTGTGAGGAGGGCTATAATTATGAATGAAAATAATACAACTGAAGAAAACATCCTAAACCAACCACTTGACCAGGTTGAAAGTGAAAATCCAAATTATAATTTTTCAAATGACAATCAAAATGGAAAAGAAAAAGAAACTAAAAAATACACATACAAGAAAAGTATTGCCGTTGGCTTAGCTGGCACTATACTTTGTGGTGCATCTTTTGGATATTTTTTGGGAGTTGGGTTAAATACTTCTAATTCTGTTATATCAAGTATTAATAACACAATAAACGGTGGCTTTTCTTTTTCTAAAATAAATAATAAAAAAGAGAATACAACAGCAACAGATACAAATAATAGCACAGTTTCTACCTATGCTTCATCTGAACAAAATATTTCAAAAACAGTTAGTAATGTAGAAAATTCTGTAGTAAATATCTCTATAAAAGTGACTGCTTCTAATATGTTTAATCAAACTGTAGATGAAGAAGGTTCTGGCTCTGGTATTATATATTCACAGGATGACAATAAGGTATATATTTTGACAAATAATCATGTTGTGGATTCTGCAAATTCCGTTACTATTTCTATAACTGGTAAAGAACAAATTAATGCTAAATTAGTCGGAAAAGACGCAACATCTGACCTCGCTGTAATTTCTGTATCAAAGTCAGATTTAAAATCTGCAGGTATAGAAAGTGTAAATACAGCTAAACTTGGGGATTCAGATAAAATAGAAGTTGGTCAGACCGTTATTGCAATTGGTAATGCATTGGGTCAAGGTAAAACAGCAACTGTAGGTATTATCTCAGCTGAAAATAAGGTATTAAATATTGATGGTGTAAAATATAACGCTATCCAAACAGATGCTGCTATAAACCCTGGTAATAGTGGTGGTGCCTTAGTTAATACTGACGGTGAAGTAATCGGTATTAATTCTGCAAAAGCCTCTCAAACAAGTGTTGAGGGCACAGGATATGCAATTCCAATTAATCAAGCTAAAACTATTGCAAAAGAGTTAATGGAAAAGGGTACTGTTGATAAACCTTACTTAGGTATTTCTGGCTATAGTATTACTGATGATTTTAGAAAGATGTATAACATAGATATAAATGGTGTATTTGTTGGTAAAATAGAAAGCAATTCACCAGCCGAAAAATGTGGTTTACAAGTAAGTGATATAATCACAGCTGTTGATGGAAAGACAGTTAATAGCATAGAAGAACTTTCAAAAATTATTTCTAGCCACAAATCAAATGATACTATTACACTTTCTGTTGTAAGGAATGGTAATCAAAAGGGCGAAATAAAGGCTACATTGGCAAACAGCAATGACCAATTTTAAAAATTAAATGGAGGTGTATAATTTATGAAGAAGAACCTAAACTTGATAAAAACTAGTATTTTATCTTTGATTATTGGTTCAGCAGTAGGGCTAAGTCTTGGTTTTGCAATACCCGTTACATCTAGTATTGTGCATTCAGTAGCTCCTATTACTGGCACAACTGCCGTAAATACTACTACAACAAAACAAAATAATAACGATTTAAGTGTTATACAAACCTTAGATGAAGAATCTCAAAATACAGTTAATATAATAAAAAAAGTTAAACCTTCAATCGCTTGTATTACATCTGTAGTTCAAGGTACTGATTTCTTTAATCAATCTTACGAAAGCGAGGGCTCTGGCTCTGGTATTGTCTTTTATAAGGACAGTCAAAAAGCATATATTGCCACAAATTATCATGTAATTTCTGGTGCAAGTAGAGTTAGTATCTCTTTAAATGAATGTGATTTAGTATCTGCAGAATTAGTCGGAAAAGATGCTAATTCAGACTTAGCTGTTATTTCTGTTAAACTTTCTGATTTGGCAGCAGCAGGTGTAAAAGATGTGCAAGTTGCTGAATTTGGTGATTCAGATTCAACACAAGTTGGCGATATCGTTATTGCAATAGGTAATGCATTAGGACAGGGCAATACCGCTACAAAGGGCATTATCAGTGTTGGTGCAAAAGAAGTAAATATAAATGGTAAAAAATTAACCGTATTACAAACAGATGCTGCTATAAATCCTGGTAATAGTGGCGGTGCCTTAGTTAATCAAAAAGGTCAGGTAATTGGAATTAACACAGCTAAAATAGCTCTTACTTCAGTTGAGGGTGTAGGTTATAGTATTGCATCTAATGTTGCTGAATCACTTATTGAACAGCTTATGAATACAACTGATAGTGCAACTTTGGGTGTTAGTGTTGTTACTATTACTGATGAAATGGCACAGTATTACAACTTACCAACAGCTGGTGTAATGGTTCAAGAGGTTGTACAAGGTGGTAGTGCTGCACAATCTGGTATAAAGCAAAATGATATTATTACATCATTTAATGGTCAGCCTACATTTACAAATGACCAATTAGTTTCACTTGTTAAGAAAACTAAAGTTGGCGATACTGTAAATGTTAAATTAATAAGAAATGGCCAAACTTTAGATGTAAAAGTTAAAATGCTTAAAAGTTCAGGATTTTAATTATAATTAACAAAAGTCCTCCCACTGCATACCATATATTATGGTATGTTATTGGGAGGACTTTTTATTGAAAATTTTTATTGATGCTGGTCACGGAGGTTCAAATCCTGGGGCAGTGGGTCCTAATGGTTTAAAAGAAGCTGATGTAAACCTTGATGTTGCTCTTAGATTAGGCAGATTGCTGAGTTCCAGAAATTATGAGGTAAGATATTCTCGAACAAGCGATATAAATGTTGGTCTTCGCGAAAGAGCAATGTTAGCAAATCAATGGGGAGCTGACTACTTTATAAGTATTCACTGCAATTCAAACATAAACCCAATCTATAAAGGCACAAGCACCTACTACTATAGACCTAACACCGTAGCAAGTAACTTAGCCTTAACAGTTAACAACTCCTTAGTTTCAATGATTCAAACTCCAAATTTAGGTACATTTCAAGCGAATTTTGCAGTATTAAGATATACAACCATGCCCGCAATTTTAGTAGAACTAGCTTTTATAAGCAATCCTCAAGAAGCTGCTTTATTATCAACTTCTAGTTTTAGAGAAAATTGTGCAATAGGTATTTTCAATGGAATAGTAGAATTTACATCTTAAAAAATTATTTATGTCCCTCTCATTTTATAATAATTAGAGGGACTATTGCACATTTTTATCCAATCATTAGTTCCAATCTTAATTTATCTGCAATCAAAGCAATAAACTCACTATTAGTTGGCTTTCCCTTACTATTTGATATTGTATAACCAAATAATGAATCTAAAACCTCTACTTGACCTCTATTCCAAGCTACCTCAATCGCATGACGAATAGCTCTTTCAACTCTACTTGGAGTAGTGTTACATTTCTTTGCAATAGCTGGATACAATTCTTTTGTAATATAATTTAACACATCCATATCTGCAATAGATAAAATAATAGCTTCTCTCATATAATGGTATCCTCTTATATGAGCAGGTACTCCTATCTCATGCAAAATATTTGTCACTCTCGCTTCCAAGTTCACATCTTTTTGTCTTGCAAAACAAATTCCTGTATCAAGAGATCCTTTTTTTACCACCGGTTCCTTAAGTTGGCGTATTCTAGCTACTAACATTTCCATATCAAAAGGCTTAGCTATATAATACTTCACTCCCAAAGAGAAAGCTCTCTGTGTAATAGCCTCTCCAGTAATGGCTGTAAGCATAATACACATTGTAGATTCTGTTTTACCTTGAGCATAAAGTTTCTCCATAACACCTATACCATCTAACTTAGGCATTATACCATCAATAAGAGCTACATCCGGATTATCAGTAATAATTTTCGTAACAGCTTCATTTCCATCGTGTGCAATAGAAATAATTTCCATATCATCTTGTTTACTAATATAGTTACTCAAGCAATCACAAAAGTCTTTGTTGTCATCAGCAATTAAAATTCTCATTTTTTTGTTTTCCATAGTTAAATTCCTCCTAAAATGATTTATATTGTAATTCTTTGGGAATATTTACCAACAAAAACATTATACTACTCTTTATTTAGAAAATCAAGTATAAAATATTTATTTTTTTGAAGGAAGTCCATATTTTGCCAAACTTGCATTACTATACCTGTTATTTTGTGTCACTTCTTGTCCAAACCAGTCGGGTGGTGTAAATAAAATGGCATCTTTTGTCGAATTAAATTCTACTTCTACATTAGCAAAATTTGATAAGTTAGCTCCATAAATATCGAGCTCTGCAATTAAATCATCTTTTAAAGGAATTAAATATCTATTTTTTTCTATTGCATTTCCTTCTACTTTGTGCCATAAATTATTAAATTGTTCTTCTGTAATAGGTAATTCATATTCCAATTTTTTCATAATACCGCTACTTTTTATTGTCAATATATATTCATTATCCCTCTGTCTTAATCTTATAGTTGGATTTGTTGATATATATCCTTGTTTAATTTTATAGCATTTATACTGTTGTAAATTATTTGGAATTTCCTTAACCAAAAATTTTCGTTCTATTTCATAAATTTCTTTTGACATATTAAAAATCTCCTTATATATACTCAATTGACATTACTTTAATTATAATTTCTAACTTCTACAAAATCAACTTATATTAATTTTTTTAATATATTTATTTATTCAAACAATTTTTTTAAAAATATGCTATAATATAAGTGTTATTTATTATTAATAAAGTTATTAACGAAAGGGGAATGTTATATGGGCAAAGTAGTTGTTTTTCTTGCCGACGGATGTGAAGAAATAGAAGCACTTACTGTAATAGATATATTAAGAAGAGGAAATGTTGATGTTATAGGCGCTTCTATCAACGATACTTTAGGTATAAATGGAGCACATAATATTGATTTTAAAGCTAATGTTACCTTTAATGATATAAACTTCGATGATATAGATATGATTGTTTTACCTGGTGGTTATGAAGGACGCAATAATCTATTGGCACATGATGGTGTGTGTAAAGTATGCCAAGATTTTATGAAAAAGAACAAATATATTGCTGCAATATGTGCCGCTCCAAGTATTTTAGGTGAAAATAGAATTTTGGAAGGTAAAAGGGCAACTTGCTACCCAGGTTTTGAAAACCAATTAAAAGGAGCTAACTATACTGATAAAGCCCTTGTAATAGATGGAAATATAATAACATCTAAAGGTCCAGCAACTGCAATGCTTTTTTCAATAGCTCTGTTAGAAGTAATGACAAATACACAAACAGCAGCAAAAGTTACTCAAGGATTATTATTTAAATTTTAGTTATTAAAAGATAATAAAATAAGAAAGAGGTGCCTTTATGAATGCTTTACAAGAATATTTTAATTATAGACAAGCACTCATAGAACAGTATTTAAAAGGAGATATGACTAAAAGAGAATATTTAGCTCAAAATTTTCAAGCAGTATTAAACCTAAAAGATAAACCTTTTAAAAATGTTGACTCTGTTGATAAAGGATTATTTAACTATCAGTTTTATAATGCTATGGCAAAACAAGCTAAATCGGAATCTCAGAATTATTATAATAGAGAGATTGCAAATTCATATATAGACAAAAGTAATTATTATTATGGACTAAAAGACAAGTCAACTTTAAAAATTTTAGAATTGTCTGATTACCAGAATACTGAGGCATATTTTATAAAAGTCAAAAGCAAAGCTTTGAAAAATAAGTTATTTGAGATTATTTTACATGATAAAAATATGATTTTACATTCCACAAGTAAAGTTGTATTAAATAAATTAAAAAACGAACATGTATTTATTGAAACTACAAAAAAATCATTAATAGATGAATATATAAACCATAGATATTAACAAAAAAGACTGAGTGAGATTAAACTTACTCAGTCTTTTTTGTATTTCTATCTATTAAGATAAGATACAAATATTTAGGATTAAACTTAAAAGATATATAAATGATAAAAATAAATAGTAGATTTACTTTATAAATACATAAAATTCTACTATCTTTTCGTAAAATGTGTGTTTAGCGAATAGATAAATATATCCCCTTATATCTAGTTTTAATAAAAATAACCTCCTTATATTAAATTCTTACATCTAAATTTCGGAGGTTATTTCAAAACTCAATATTTATTTCATTATTAATTATATTATCTAACTGGTGGATATTGATTAAATAAATTCTTTACAGAATCAAATATAGCATGTGCTACCTTTTGCTGTCCTGCATCTGAACCCATAATAGCAGCATCACCACTATTAGTAATAAAACCAATTTCTATTAAAGAAGCTGGTATCTTAGATTGTCTTAAAACAATCCAATTTTCACTTTTAACTTTTCGATCCTTTGTTCCTAATTGATCCAAAAGATTTTTAAGTATCTCAGATGCCAATCCATAGCTTGTTAAACCATTCCCTTGGTCATTTGCATATAAACTGTAAGTTTCTGTGCCTGCAGCAGAAGTATTCGCAGCTGCATTTATATGTATTGATATAAACGCATCTCCTACCTCGTTACCAAGATTTGTTCTATCGTTAAATGATGGATAAGTATCTGTTGTTCTTGTAGCATAACATTTAATAGTTCCATCACTATCAAACAATGCTCTAGCTTTATTCAACATACCTAATGTTAAATTCTTTTCAATTAAACCATTACCACTAGCTCCAGGGTCATTACCACCATGTCCAGCATCTAATACTATAATTTTACTATATCTTTCTTTTGGTAATACTGGCTTAATATATACATATCCATTAGATTCTGATATTAAAACCGTCATAATTTTCTTTTCACTAAAAGTAATAACTGTAGATGATGCAGTTGTACTTACATTTATATTATTTATATAATTTGAATTTACAGGATATGTAGTATTTGAAAAAATGCTTGTATAATCACCATTTAAAGTTAATTTATAATTTAAGTCATTATAGTTATCAGCCTCAATAATATTTTTTATATTTATTGAACCATTATTCTTAAAATAAAATCTAGCATTTTCAGTATCATAACCACAATTTCCAGATATATTCGAATTGTCATCTGATGATGAAGAATTGTTATTACTATCTGTTGAATTAGATGACGCATATGTCACCGTTACAGTTGTTTTATTGCTACCTAATTGTCTTACATCCACAACTGTATTGGAATCTTTCAAGTTTAATGAAATAGTAACTACATTTCCATTATTTTGGTAGTAATAACCGCTAGAAACATATGCTCCTTCACCTATATCTCCCTTATCAGTCACAAGCTTAGCATTATTTACACTTAAAGTTAAAGTTTTATTATCAGATGAAAATGTCTTAGATACATCCGGATTATAATCGCCTTCTATCGTAATTATATCCTTATATGAGCTACCTTTGCTAAAAGTAATCGCTGAAATATTATTCACATCTGCAACTGTAGTTTGCTCAGTTGTTGTTTCAGTTGTTGATTCAACTGTTGTTATTTCAGTCGTTGTTTCTGTTGTTGTAGTTTGTTCTGTAGTGGTTGTCGATGCTACAGTAGTAGTCGTTACCTCTGTTGTTTCAACAATATCCCCACTAGATATATTTCCTGTATCAATATCTGCAATTCTAGTCTTCTTATCCCAACTAACTTGCATACCCAATGATGTAGATACAAACCTTAATGGAATCATTGTCTTATTATTTATAATTTTTGCAGCTGTTTGCATTGTAGTAGCTTGTCCATTCACATAAGCTTTTGTTGAACCTATAGGTATAACCACCAATTTATCATTATATTTCACATAAACTTGCTCTAAGTCTTTTTTCCATTCTACAGTAGCTCCCATAGCCTCAAATACTTCTCTAGCTGGAACTAATGTAAAATTATTTAATACTATCGGCGGCATCTTTAATCCTGTAAGCTTGTTACCATTAATAGCAACAAACACCTCTTCCGCACTATATTTATGCTGTGTATAATCATATGTCAAAGTCATATTAACATATTTATTTGCAGCACACACCCCAATACTGTTAGTAAAAAGTGTTGTACAACACAATGCTAACGCCATAAGTCTTTTATGACTCAAAACATCCCACATCCTTTCTGTAATTTTCAATTTCTATAATCCTACTTTGCTACAAATTCTACATTTCTGACAATATAATTATAACATATATCCTTAAATATAAATTAGTTTAAGCCAATTTGTAACAAAACCGTAATATATATACTAAAAAACGCTTAAGGAACTAATTACATTTCCTTAAGCGTTTTAACTATTTAGAAGATTTTTTAAATGGAGTGATGCGAATCTTATCAGCAGGTAGCCCTGTTTTTCTCTTTATAGTATCTTCTATTTGTGCGATTTCTGCATCTGTCAATTTTTCTTTATCAACTACCACATCTACAGTATCATCATCAATTCTTACATACACCTCTGAAAATCCTTTTGCCTTTAACATATCTTCAGCTGCATTTTCTTTCTCTATTCTTTTTTGTATTTGTAACATTGCTGTAGTTGCTTCATTTTTTTGCTCAGATGTAGCCTTTTCATTGTTTAACATTTCATTAAGCATATCCTTTTGTTTCGCTCGAGATTGTTCCCTGTCAAGTTTAGCCTGCACAAAATAAGATGTATCTGTAGATGAATTTACAAACACAGCAGCTCCAGCATCTGAATCTGCCTCTGCTTTATTAACATTTGTTGTTTTTTCCTCATTTTTTTCTGAAGATGTACTTCCTGAAGTAGTTGACTCAGCTGCAGCTATTTCTGGATTATCATCTGTAACAGCTACATTATTTGAATCTCCCACTAAAGCAATATCACTATTATCTGTTAACATAACCTCATTTGCTTTCTGTGGAGCAGAATCTATGTAATTCAAATATCCTGCTGCCGCTATCATTGCTACAAGTGCTGTAATTATCACTTGATTTTTCTTTACAGCAAACATTTTCATTCCCCCTATTTCATTGTTAGTACTTCTATTTTATTCGCATCTAAATCCATTAATGACATAACTGCACTAATAAGTTGATTTTTTATTTCGACATTATCTCCCCCTTGTGCAACAATTATAACCCCTTTCACTTTTGGATATATTTCTTTTAATATTACTGGATTATTATTAGAAAAAGCTATTTCTGTTTCACTTTTATTTTGATTATTATCTACCTGCGAACTATTTTCTGATTTTCTATTTTCAGCTACGACTGACTCCTTTCCTTCTGAATACTCTATCATTACCCTAACCTCACCTACTCCTTTTACATTTGATAGTATTTCTGCAAGTTTTTGTTCTGTATTTTCATAATTTTCTTTTTTTATTTCCTCACTTTTATTTTCTACTGTATGTTTATCAGTTGAATCTAAATGAAATTTATCAGCAAACATTAAAAAAATACCAAATAAAAATATAGATATAAACAAAACAACTACATTTTTATTCTTTCTTAAATTTATCATCCAAACACCTCAAAAAAAGAATATATAGGTTTCAACACAATTATAACAAGTATTGAGCCAATTATTAATTTTATATATCCTTTATAAGCATTTTCTGGAACAGCTATTAATATAAATTCCATAACTATTATGTATATAGCAATTTTTCTTACATATTCGGTTATTATATTCATTCTAGCCTCCCATAAAGTTCATACAAATAACATTTGTCATAATAAACATAAATAAAACACTAAAAAGTGTACTTAATATTTGTTTTCCACCTTCTCCTATACTATCTATTATCTCTACTGTTTCCTTATCTGAAACTGGTTCAATTAATGCCGCTACAATCTTATAAAGAAAAGTAATAGTTAAAATTTTTATAATAGGAATAATAGATGCTGTAATTAAAATAATAATTATAGATAAACTTATCCCACTATTTAGTGTTTTCAATGCACTAGATGCTATATCAATACCATTTCCATATATATCTCCTACAACAGGTATCATTTTTATAACAGATTTAGTACTATTTCCAAAAAATGAACCTACTGTACCCCCTCCTATTTTTTCAAAAGTTAATAAAGCTACAAAAGCGAATGCACCTATTTTTATTAAACCATTTGTTATAAAACTAAACAAATCTGACATTTTACTTAGCATTTCTTTTTTTGACAATAAATTTACAATTCTTATCAAAGTTCCTGTACTAATAAGGGGTATAATTATTCCATCTATAATATACAATAATCTTTCTGTTACAAACATTAATATTGCATAAACACCTGCCGCATGAACAGTATTTCCATTTAATGATATAACGCCTATCATTAATGGTATAGCTGAATCAATAATATCTATTATACTTACAGCAACTTCTTTTAAAATACCTATCATTTCTTTAAAAGCTATGATAGCTATAGATAATATTAAAATTTGCCCTATAAAGGATACGATTTCATAAATTCCTTTTTCTTCTATTCCATTTACAGCATTTTTAAATAAGCCAATTAACAGACAGATAACACATAGTAACTTTATATTAGATATATTTTTCTGTAAATTTTCTAAAAATAACTCTTTAACATTATCAATAATGTCACTTTTTACTTCATCAAAATTTCCAGTTATAATATTATTAAACAAATTTGAAAAATCTATATTAGAATTTTTTTCTGCACTTTCCTCTATTCTTGATGTATCAAAATAGTGTAGTAAATCTTCAGCAGATATACTATTACATAGCATCAAAGAAAATACTAATATTAATGCTATTTTTCTCATAATACCACCCTAATTTTTATAGTATCAATAAAATATTACCTACTAAATCTGATATAACAGGTATAGAACAACATATTATTAAAATCTTTCCACTTAGCTTTATTTTTTCAGAAATATTTGCTTGTCCAAAATCTTTGCATATTTCACTTGAAAAAATTGATATATAAGAAATGCCTATTACTTTTAACAAAATTTTTATATATTTGTTCGAAATACCTGCATAGTCTATCAAATTTTCTATTTCCAATACTATTTCTTTTATTTGTGGTAAAATATATAATATTATTAAAATACCCGTTATTATAGATATTACTACTGTAAAAACAGGCACCTGGTCTTTTAATGCCATTATAAGAATCGCTGAAATTATTCCTAATAAAGCTATTTTATATATATCCATAATCTAAAGCCTAAATATTGTTTGAACAGTTTGAAATAAATCACTTATATACTGCACAACCCAAAACAATACAACTACAAGTCCTGCCAATGTAGTCATCATAGCTTGTTCTTCCCTTCCTGCCCGTACTAGCACTTGATTCAGAACTGCCACTAAAATACCAACAGCTGCTATTTTGAAAACAATGCTTATGTCCATAAACTCCCTCCTAGAATAATAATATAACTATTAATAATCCTAGAGATGAACATAAACATCTATATATTTTTTTATCTTTAAGTGATTTTTCTTTACTGGTCTGTATAGTATTATGTATATATGTTATAGCACCTTTAAAGCCTTTTTCTTGAAAATCTATATCTCCAGAAGTTAATACTTCTCCAAGTGCTGATATTTTAGTCGCATCTTCCTTAGATATATCTGTAAATTGATAATTATTTTCAAATGATACTCTCCAGGCTGTTGAAACACTTGTGTTATTTTTTATAGCTGTTGATATTTGCTCAAATATATTTTTTATATATATATTCGAATTTTCTATAGAATTATCTATAGCCACCGTTAAAACCTCTTTTTTGTAATCTATTTGAGAAAATATATTTTGAAGTATTTTTTCAATTTCTGTTAAATCCTTACACCTTAAATCTTCTTTTATAGATAATAAATAGCCTATAATACATGATGTAATAATTATCAATACTGCCCCTGTAATTTTTATTGCCATACTATGTTCAACTCCTTATCGTAAATTTTATACAATTCTCCCGTTTTTTTATTATTATTAAGAATTATATAAGAATCAAAAATTTTTTCTTTTACAATATTTTCTATAAAGGGTTTCTGTAAAATATTTTCTATAGTATTACAATGAATGGTTGCAATTATTTTAACTCCTGAATTTAATAAATTATGTATAGCTAAAATATCATCATTACTTCCAATTTCATCAACTGCAATAATTTTAGGAGCCATAGACCGAAGCATCATATTCATACCAATTGACTTTGAATAGCAACATAATACATCTGTACAAATTCCTAAATCAAACTGTATATTACCTAGATAAATTCCGCTTATTTCACATCTTTCATCTACAACTGAAATATTAATTCCTTGGTTACTTA
This sequence comes from Eubacterium sp. CAG:274, assembly GCA_000432155.1. Lineage (GTDB taxonomy): Bacteria > Bacillota > Clostridia > Lachnospirales > CAG-274 > CAG-274. The sequence continues at coordinate 109,565 of FR888497.1, read as the reverse complement.
TTTGCCTTATAATATCCCTTAATATAGTTGTCTTACCACATCCTGGTGGAGATATTATAAGTGTATTCCCATAAACATATTTCATAACTTTATCAGCACAGCCCCATAATTCTCTTGAAATCCTTATATTTAAAGAATTAATGTATTTTATGGTCGAAATGCCGTCTTTACATTCAACTGCTGTTCCTGCAAGCCCAACTCTAAATCCGCCTTCTAGGGTTATAAATCCCCTCCTTATTTCATCATTATAAGCATATGGCGAATATTCACACATACGGGATAAAGTATCCTGTATTTCATCTTTTTGTGGTCTAAAAGCCTCATTAATAGAACAAGCATTTCCATTTTTCATAAAAAAATTTTCATTACCTTTTTTTATCACTAAAGGTTTATTCTGTCTTATTCTAATTTCTTCTGCTGTATCTAGTAATTCTCTATTATTAAGGGCTTGTCTTATGTTTGGATTCAAGTATCTATTTAAAACTTTATATACATCCATATAATCACCCCTATATAGATATATATGATAATTGTAAATTAAATATGCAAAAAACCACCCTAAAGTTTTCACTTTAGAGTGGTTTTAAATAACTTAATTCACTTTAGAGGATTTAGCATAATCTGTGGCTCTTGTTTCTCTAATAAGACTTACCTTTATATTTCCAGGATACTCAAGTTCATTTTCAATTCTCTTTGAAATATCCCTAGCCAACAATACCAATCCATCATCTGAAATTTTTTCTGGTATTATCATAACTCGCAATTCACGACCAGCCTGTATTGCGAAAGATTTTTCTACTCCATCAAAAGAATCTGCAATTCCTTCAAGAGATTGCAAACGCTTTATATATGTCTCAATTGTTTCGCGTCTTGCACCAGGACGAGCAGCTGAAATAGCATCTGCTGCTTGCACTAACACAGCGATAATACTCTGTGGTTCAACATCTCCATGATGAGCTTCTACAGCATTAATAATAATCGGAGATTCGTGATACTTTTTACAAAGTGCAACACCTAATTCTATATGAGTACCATCAATATCATGGTCAACGGATTTACCTATATCATGCAATAAACCAGCCCTTTTGGCAAGAACAACATCTACTCCAAGTTCGGCTGCCATTATTCCACAAAGCTCAGATACTTCTATAGAATGCTGTAAAACATTCTGTCCATAACTTGTCCTATACTTCATTTTACCAAGTAAACGGATAAGTTCTGGATGAAGTCCGTGTACGCCTGTTTCAAAAGAAGCAGACTCACCTTCTTCTTTAATAATGCTTTCAACTTCTTTTCTGGCTTTTTCAACCATTTCTTCAATTCTTGCTGGATGAACTCTGCCATCAATAATTAATTTTTCGAGTGCTATTCTTGCAATTTCTCGCTTCATAGCATCATAACCTGACAAAATAACGGCTTCAGGTGTATCATCAATAATAAAATTAATGCCTGTTAATTGTTCAAGAGTTCTAATATTTCGACCCTCTCTACCAATAATTCTACCCTTCATTTCATCATTTGGTAAGTTTACTACAGATACTGTAGTTTCGGCAACATGGTCGGCAGCACATCTCTGTATAGCAGAAGCAATAATTTCCTTTGCCTTCTTATCTGCCTCTTGTTTTGCCTCGCTTTCCATTTCTTTAATCATTACAGCAGTTTCGTGCTGAACTTCTTCCTTAACAGTATCTAAAATATAATCTTTAGCCTGTTCAGAAGTAAGACCTGAAATTCTTTCCAATTCGGCGATTTGTTTATCTTTAAAGGATTCAAGTTCCTTTCTTTCAGCCTCTATCTTTTCTAACCTGCTAGAAAGTAATTCTTCCTTCTTTTCAAGTGAATTACTCTTTTTGTCAAGAGCATCTTCCTTTTGAGTTAATCGCTTTTCAAGGCGTTGAACCTCATTCTTTCTTTCTCTACATTCCTTTTCAACTTCATTTTTCGTTTTAAGGGCTTCTTCTTTAGCTTCAACCAACACTTCTTTTTTTGTTGCTTCTGCTGCTTTTTTAGCTTCTAATTTTATATTTTCAGCCTCAATTTCGGCAGAGCCTATTTCAGCTTCAGCAAATTTTTTTCTTAAAAATTTACCAATAAAGATACCAATAATCAATGAAATTAAAATGGATGCGATGACTGTAAGCACGAATGGTAAAAACATAAATGCGTTCAGTTTCAGTCTAAACACCTCCTATTAAATTTTCAATGTACACATTAAACAACTTTCTATATAATACAACTCGCAGCGAAGTATTAAAATAAAATTGTTATCAAAACATTATATCTATGCACAAACATAATGTTTAATAGTATTACCTTAATATAATATAACTTTTTAGCCTAAAAGTCAATAGGCGACAAAATATTACTAATGCCTCATCAATAACTATTTTTTAAACTTTTCAATTAAATAATAGTCTGCTTTAGACGTTTCAATTGTATTAAAAGTAATATTGTCTTTATAGTTATTTGACATACTAAAAATTGCTTTTAAACTCTTTATAATTGTCGCATTAGATGAAACTGTAACTTTATTATAAATAGTATTTGTAAAGACATTTATAATTTCTGTTTTAATTTTCTCTGCTATCATTTCAGGAAGAAAAATTTTTCCACTTCCCTTACAATATGGACATTCACATAATATATATTTGCTTAGTGGTTTTCTAATTTTTTGCCTTGTCAACTGCATAAGACCCAATTCTGTCATACCAATAATTCTAGTTTTTACTCTATCTTTAGAAATATAATTTCTTAAAAGATTAGATAAATTCTGTGCATCATTTTCTCCCTTGGTATTTATAAAATCAACTATTATCATACCACTAATATTACGAAGTCTAATTTGTCTAGCTACTTCCTCAGCTGCTTCTTTATTTGTTTTTATAAAACTTTCTTGTGAAACAGCCTTTCCTGAATTAACATCTATTACAGTCATTGCCTCTGTTTCATCTATTATTAAATATCCGCCACTTTTAAGCCATACTTTCTTAGAAAATAACTTATCTATTTGAGATTCTATTAAATAATTATGAAACATAGGTATATTATCTTCATAATATTCTACATTCATACCATTTTTTAAAATATTGTCATAAACTTTTCTATCGTTTACAATTATTAAATCTTCTTCTGAAGAATATAAATCTCTTAAAGTTTTTTCTTCTACAGATACATCTTTATAAAGCAAAGCCGGTGCTTTTGTGTATACCCCCTTATTTTTTATATCCTTTAACTTTTTCAAATTAACAGATATTTCTTCTTCTATTTCATCATTAGGAGTATTTTCACAGTTTGTACGCAAAATTATACTGTAGCCGTCAACATTATAAGGTTCTGCTATTTTTCTTAATGCTTCACGCCTATCATTGTCAGTTATTTTTTTTGAAACACCTATTCCAGAATTATCAAAAACCACAACCGAATATTTTCCAGAAATGCTTACACAGGTAGTAGCCACAGCTCTTTTTTCATTATATGCTTCTTTTTCTATTTGCACAATTATATCCTGCCCAGGTTTAGCTTTAAAAGTATTATTTTTTTCTTTATTGTCTGTTAATTGTAAAAAAACTGGATATTCTTCTCCGATATTAACAAAAGCAATTTTACTAGGAAGAACCTTTTCTATTTTTCCAACAAATATATCTCCTACTGAAGCTTTTTCATCTTTTTCTGTATAAACTATTTCCTGTAGTTTTCCATCTTCTAACAAAGCTATTCTGTAGTATTTGGATAAACAATCCATATAAATTTTTCTCATAATGCTACCAATTCACCATCTTTTTCAGTATACATTTCATACCTAGTAGTTTTTAATTTAATTGGAATATACTCCATATTCAATTTTTTATAAATATATTCCATTAACAAATCTATTTTAAGATTTCCTTGACTACCCGTAGCTATTTTAGCATTTATGACACTATTATCTCCACTATTATCTACATCAAGAAAATAAATCATCGGTCTAATGTCAACGGTTTTAATCTTTTTCTTTACTTCTCTCTCTAAAACAATAGTTTTTTCAGATAATATTTCATCTATAATATCTTTTAAATTTTCTATTTTTTTATCAATATAAACCTTATAATCAGCTGCTACAATAGCAGATGCGCAATTTTTTTCTCCTTCTGAAAGTTCTCTAACTTTAAGAATTTCTATTCCTGAAGGTAATGCCTGATTACATCTATTTTTTATTTCTTCACAATCCACAGGAGCTGTAAGCTGGATATCTAAATATTCTCCATAACTTGTCATACCCAATGATAAAGGAATTGCAAATGTTAATTGTTGGTGCGGATTAAATCCATTAGAATAGGCAATAGGTAACTGTGTTCTCTTTATAAGTCGAATAAAAAACTTAAGTAGGTCTAAGTGCCCTATATAAATCATTTTACCACTTTTAGAAAATTTAAGTCTATATTTATTCAAAACAAACACCTCCTCCAAAGCATTTAGCACCACAATTTGCACATTCTGTACGACAATTCTTTGTAACTATTTCCTGTTTTGCTTTTTCCATTTCATTTATAAAGAATCTTTTGCTTACACCTATAGAAATATGTTCCCAAGGAAGCACCTCATCGTAACTTCTTCTTCTATTAGCATAAAATTCTTTTGATAATCCTGTATCTTCAAAAGCCTGCATCCACTTTGAATAGTCAAATATATCATTCCAACCATCAAATTTACAACCCAATTCCCACGCTCTGTATAAGAGTTTAGAAGTTTTTCTATCTCCTCGTGCAAGAACACCTTCAAGAGAACTTAACTCTGGTTCATGATAGTTATATCTAACCTGTTTTCTTGTCATATGAGTCTTAACATACTTTTGTTTATCAAAAAACTCCTGTACTGTTGACTGTGGTTCCCATTGGAACGGTGTAAAAGGTTTTGGAACGAAACAGGCAGAACTTACAACTACAGAAATTTGCTTGTTTTTTCTATCTTCTTTAGGAATTTCAAAGAATTTTTCGCAAATCTTATTTGCTAAATCCACAATCCCCTGTAAATCCTCTTCGGTTTCTGTTGGAAGTCCAACCATAAAATAAAGTTTTACTCTTGTCCATCCACCAGCGAAAGCCAATCCACAACCGTTTAATATTTCTTCTTCCGTAATACCCTTGTTTATAACATCTCTAAGTCTTTGAGTGCCTGCTTCAGGAGCGAAAGTTAAACCAGACTTTCTTACAGCCTGAACTCTATCCATTAAATCTAAAGAAAAAGCATCTATTCTTAAAGATGGTAATGAAATACTAATTTTATCTTTAGAGTATCTATCAAGAAGTTCATCAGCTAAAGGGACAAACTCTGTATAATCACCTGTTGATAAACTTGTTAATCCTATTTCCTCGTGTCCTGATGTACGAACAAGACTATCAGCTAGACTTAACACCCTGTCTTTGTTTCTTTCTCTAACCGGTCTGTATACATAACCGGCTTGGCAAAATCTACAACCTCTTATACAACCTCTGAATACTTCAAGAGTAACTCTATCATGCACAGTTTCAATAAGAGGAACCATCTGTTTTTCAGGATAGAAAACCTCATTCATATCGTTTACTATTACTTTTTTTATTGTCTTTGGTGCTTTTGGATTATTAGGCTTTATTTCTTTTACTGTTCCATCTTCATTATAAGTTACATCATAAAACTTAGGGACATACATACCTGGAATTCTCAATATTTTTTCAAGAAACTCTGCCTTTGTTCCACCATTTTTCTTATGTTCTTTATATACATCAAAGAATTTATCATAAGATACTTCCCCTTCACCAATATAGAAAACATCTATAATGTCAGCTAGAGGCTCTGGATTGTATGCACAAGGTCCACCAGCAATAATTATTGGGTCATCTTCTGTTCTATCTTTAGACCAAATAGGTATATTAGCCAAATCCAACATATTCAAAACATTTGTATAGCTCATTTCATACTGAAGAGTAAAACCAACAAAGTCAAATTTTTTAAGTTCATCTCCACTTTCAAGACAGAAAAGAGGAATATCATTTTCTCTCATTTTTTTCTCCATATCTACCCATGGAGTAAAGCATCTTTCACAATAAGTATCTTCTCGTCTATTTATAAAATAATACAAAATTTGTAAGCCTAAATGGCTCATACCAACTTCATATACATCAGGGAAACAAAAAGCAAATCTTATATCAACATCTTTAGGATTTTTTACAACCATATTTACTTCATTTCCAATGTATCTCGCCGGTTTTTCAACCTGCAATAAAATTTCGTCAATCATATTTTTCCTCCGTATTTTAATCTATATAATTATAACTGTTATCTTTAATAATATCAACTAAATTATATTTTAACTTTTAAATTGTAATATATCAAAATACTATTATAAAATAAAAATGAGTCAGAGGAAAAACTAATAACTTTTTTAATAGTGATTTTTCTCTAAACCCATTTAATTTTGTATTTTTTTAATTTATATTAGTCAATTATTCTATAATAATTTTCTGGATTAATATATTCATTTCCTTGCTTTATCTCATAATGCAAATGTGGTCCTGTAGAATCTCCCGTATTTCCAGAATATGCAACTACATCTCCTTGAGTAATATTTTCTCCTTTTTTTACTTTGATTGAATTCAAATGTGCATATAGTACATCATATTTATCGTATGTTCTATATTTTACATAATATCCATAGCTATTGGAATAACCTGCCTCTAAAATCTCTCCACTTTTTACCGCCATCACTTTTGTATTTAAAGGAACTCCTATATCTATTCCTTTATGATATTGATTTCCTGAGCTAGTTGGATTTTCTCTACTTCCAAAACTTGAAGTTATTACCCCATCTAAAGGATTTATCCAGCTTTCCTTAGGGTTCCGTTGCTTTTGAATTGTTAATATAATACAAATCCTTATTCTGATTTATCTCATTTACTACATTATCATCCAATACAACCTCATTACCACTAAAAACAAATGTTTTTATACTATTATTCCCATAAAAAAATGTTTTTACATTTTCAATATTATGACTTATATCTACATAATTTATATTTTCACTTAAACTATTTTTTACAAAATCAGCAACCCTATTTGAAACATCTGACTTGATTTCAAAGCATCCTATTACAATTATTGCTATTCCTAAGCATAAATTTACACGAAGTAAAAATGTACCATTTACCGGTTTATTATTTGACCTTTTCTTATAATTTCTATTTAATCTACTGTGTCTGGACGAATAATATTTTTTATCCATTGTTATCACCTCTAGTATAATTATATTTTTAAATTAGTAAATTTATGCTATTATATTGCTGTAAAAATAAGCATAATTAACATAAATAGCGACATAACAACTAAGTATATATCAATTTTCTTTCTAAATAAAAATATATTACACAGTACATAGCTTATTATTCCTATTGCAATTCCAACTATAATTTTATTTAAAACAACCATAGATAAAACTGTCAAAACAGCTGGCAAAGCTTCTGAAACATCTTCAAAATTTATTTGTTTTAATATACCTGTTATCATTACACCAGCCATTATAAGTGTTGTTGCAGTTGCTGCTGAGGGAACCGCCGTAGTAAAAGTTGTAAATGGAACTGTAATAATAAATAATAGCCCAGTTATTATAGCTGTCAAACCTGTTCTAGCTCCCTCTACAACTCCTGTATTAGACTCTACATAAGTAGAAACTGTTGTCATACCTATTAATGCTCCTAAAGATGTAGTAGCTGAATCTACCTCCAAAATTTTTGGCATTTCTTTATCTATTACATTTTCACATTCTTTAGGTTTTAGCCAAATAAAATTTTTCATAGCTATGGTAGTTGAAATTGTTTCAAATATATCCATTATACAAATTACGAATACTATCATTCCAATGTTAAATAGAGATACCACTATAGATTTTACGCTTGTGCTATCAATTAATCCATTCATATTTATTGAAAAAACAAAAGGAGAAATAAACACTTTATTTACATATATATCTCCAGTCATACCTAAAGGTATTGCAGCTAATATACATACTAATTTTCCAATGAAAATAGCCCCATGAATATGCTTGTTAATTAAAATAATAATAAGAATAATGCCACAAATTGTTAACATAGCAGTTTTATTATGAGTGTTATTGAAATTTAATAAATTGATGAATAAAAAACCATTACCTCTTTTTTCAAAAATATAGCTTTTAATTAGTCCCTGTAAAACTATATACATCCCTATTCCACCTGTAACCGCATATTTTATATTATTTGGAATAACTCTATGGAGTCTTTTTTCAAGTCCTGTTATGGCTAATAAGAAAAAAACTACCCCAGATATAAAAACTATAGCTAGTGCCTGAGAATAACTATATCCAAAATTTCTACAAACTGTATATGAAATAAATGTAGCAATAGTCAAGCTTGGTCCTTGTATAAGAGGTGTATTGGTTAAAGCACCAACTGCAATAGATGCTATTCCTGCAGCAATTAGAGCAGATATGGTAAGCGATATTAACATCTGTCCTGCCGATACATTATTATATACGATAGCATCATTTATAAATTTTCCATCTTTATCTATTACTCCCGGGAAAATATCCATAATAACTTCTGGTATAAGCGTAATTAAATACAAAAAAGTAAAATAATTAGTTATTGCCGCTATAAATTCTGTTTTTATACTTGTACCACTCTCTTTTAATTTAAAAGTTTTATATATAGAATCTATGATTTTTTTTAGCACATAAAAACCCCCATAATCATATTATATAAGATTTTGGAGGTTTAATACATTTATCTATTATTTACTTTTTAATATTTCAATACCCTTTGCTAGTTGCTTATCATTTTTTTCATCACAACTTATTTTTTCACTTGTTATTATTACAGGTTCATAATCCTTATCGGATTTTACAACAACATCAGGTTTTATCCCAATACCATCTATACATACGCCTTTAGGTGTATAGTATTTAGCTGTCGTAATTTTGACCGCACTACCGTCATTCATAGAATATGTTGTTTGTACTACGCCCTTACCATATGTATTTTCCCCTACTATTGTTCCTTTGCCTGTGTCTTGTATAGCTCCAGATAAAAGTTCGGATGCAGATGCACTTCCACCATTAACAAGTACGACCAAAGGCATATCTAATTCGCCATCCTTAGAATATATATATTCCTTTTTTCCCTTTTTATCTTCTGTATATGTAATAATACCCTTAGGTATAATATCATCCGCAACCTTTGCTACAGAATCTACTAATCCCCCAGGATTATCTCTTAAATCAATTATTAATGATTTAACTCCCTTCTTTTTTAAATCATTATAGGCATTGGCATACTGTTCATATGTAACCTCTTCAAAGCCACTTATCTTTATATATCCAATATTATCTTTCAGTACAGTATGAGCTACTGTAGGAACGGAAATACTTTTTCTAGTAACTTTAACATCTTTTGTTTCTTTTGTTGTAGGCGAATAAATAGTTAAATTAACTTGTGTATTTTCTTTGCCTCTTATTAATTCAATTGCCTCTGAATAATTTTCATATCCTACAGATGTATTATCTATTTTTAATATTTCATCTCCTTGTTTTAATCCAGCTTCGTCTGCTCCTGAACCTTTGTACACAGCTTTTATATACATAGTATTGTCTTCATGAACACTACATATAGCCCCTATTCCAACATAATTTCCTGTTGTAGAAATTTTATAAGATTCAAATTCTTTTTTAGATATGTAGCGAGAATATTTATCTGTTGTATCATACAACATACCCATATATATACCCTCAAACATTTTATCCTTATCAATATCTCCAACATATTGATTTTTCATTAATTTATAAATACTTTTGGCTTTTGTTTCATAATTAATTTCTTTAGTTACAAACTTTCTGAATAGTATACATCCCGTATTTAATACAAGTGAGACTATCAATGTAAATATTACTCCATATATAAGTCCCTTAAAAAAGTCCTTATTTTTCATCATATCACCTCGTATTATTAATATATGACTTAAAACTTTTTCTATATAACTGTTTTTAACCAAGTTTTTCTAATTACTCTTGTTTGGCTTACAATAGTCTTAAAAACTTCCTCTGAATACACCATAGCATAAACAATATAAATTGGAAGTCCTAAATATTTTGCCCCTAAAAATGCCATTGGTACACCTACAAACCAAACACTAGCTGTATCGCATATAAAACAGAAAACAGTATCTCCACCATTTCTTAATATACCAACAATATTAATATAATTTATTGTTTTAAATAGCATACCAACAGAAACTACCCACAACATAAGTTCAGCATAGTGTTTTCCCTCATTTTCTATATCAAATAAGTTTACAACAAATGGAGAAATTGTAAATAATATAGCTCCTAAAAATATAGAACACAATATAGCCAAATATGTACATTTCTTCGCATAATCTATTGCCTTATCTTTATCTCTAGCACCAAGAGCATTACTGATAAGTATACCACAAGATGCTCCAACACCCATACCAAACACTACAAAAAGATTTTGTACTACATTTGCTACCTGCACAGCAGCTTGAGAAATAGTTCCAGCATATTTATAGGCAATATTATATACAGTTGTGCCTAAAGCCCACATAAATTCATTTAATAAAACCGGTGTTGTAATTATAAAATAATTCTTTAAAAATGCTTTATCTAATTTAAAATAATCTCCAACATTTGCTAATACAGCATTGTTTCTTACTTTTATAATTACGATTTGTGTAATCAATTCAATAGTTCTGGCACAAAGTGTACCAAATGCAGCGCCAACTACCCCCATTTTCATTACAAAAATAAAAATGCTATTACATATTATATTTACTATTAAAGAAATAAAAGTAGTAATCATAGGTTGCATTGCACATCTTGTTGCCTTTAATGCAGCATTATTAACAACTATCAATCCTGTCAATATATAGCTAAAACCTACAACTCTTAAGTAACCTGCACCTAATTTTATTACTTCGGGGTCTTTTGAATAAATTTCCATTATAACTTCCGGCAAAAATACTGCTCCAATAAAAAATATTGCTGAGTCAATTATCACCATAAGATAGGCTATCCCCATAACCTTATGAACACTCTTTATATCATTATTTCCCCAATACTGCCCCATAAAAATTGAAGCTCCACTACATATTCCAAATGTTATTAATGAAAAAAGAAAGAACACCTGATTTCCTAATCCAATTGCTGTTACACTTGCTGCCCCCAATTTGCCTGTCATAAAAGTATCCATCATATTGATAAGAGAATTTAACATTTCATTAATTATTATTGGAATAGCTAACCAACCCAAATTTTTTAAAAATATACGGTCTTTAAACAAACTAAACATTATATTTTTTCTCCTTCCCTCTTGAATATTGTTTTATAATAGGCTATGATAACATTAATAAGATAAAAAATCAAGGGATTGGTGATGTTATGAAGCGTAAAGTAGTCTTTGTTACTGGCTCATCTAAAGGTATAGGTAAAGGTATTGCTACCGAATTTGCAAAAAAAGGTTATATTGTTGTTTTAAACTGTAAAAATTCTGTAGAAAAAATGATGGAAACTGCTAGAGAATTAGAAAAATATACTGATGTAATGACGATACAATGTGATGTATCAAATTATGATAATGCAAAAAAAGCTATTGACAGCATAGTAGAAAAATATGGAAGAATAGATGTTTTAGTAAACAATGCTGGTATATCATACATAGGTCTTTTTAATACTATGGAACCTCATCAATGGCAAAATATAATAAATAACAATTTTAATACTGTATTAAACTGTACTCACTCTGCACTACAATATATGATTTCAAACCACAATGGCACAATAATTAATATTTCATCAATGTGGGGACAACTTGGAGCTTCTTGTGAAGCAGTTTACTCTGCAACCAAAGGTGCTATAAACTCATTTACAAAAGCTTTAGGAAAAGAATTAGCTATTTCAGGCATAAAAGTTAATGCTATCTCTTGTGGAGCAATTGATACTGAAATGAATAGTTTTCTAACTCAAGAAGAAAGAGAAGACTTAGAAAACGAAATTCCAGCTGGTCGCTTTGGAACAACTGAAGAGGTTGCCAAATTAGCACTATATTTAGCATCTGATGACAGTAATTATATAAACGGGCAAATATTATCTATTGATGGTGGAATGAGTTAATACTGCAACTTTGACTTGAAAAAAATATTTAATTGCTATAATATATATATTAGTGATATAAAAAGGAGAAAATAATGAAAAAAGATAATGTTATTTTTTTATTAATGCTAATATCTGGATTAATAATTGGAAGTTATTTAGGTTCTATTGCTGTTATTGTTCCTTGGTTAGAATGGTTAAATTACGGTAAAACAATAGGATTAACACAACCTTTTGTTTTAGATTTAGGATTTATTTATCTTCAGTTTGCCCTACATATCAGTTTTACAATAGCTGGTATAATAGGAATGGTTATTGCATCAATAATATTTAAGTTTATAAGGAGATAATTTATGGTAGATATAATTTTAGCATCAGGCTCACCTAGACGCTCTGATATTTTAAAACAAGTCGGTATAGACTTCACAGTTAAGACAAGTAAAGTAAAGGAAGATTTTGCCGATAATTTAACACCTGAACAAGTGGTAATGGAACTGGCAGCTAGAAAATGCGAGGCTGTTTTTTCTGAGGTTCTTCCAGAAAAAGACACAGTAGTTATTTCTGCTGATACTATTGTTGTTTATGAAGATGAAATATTAGGCAAACCAAAAGATGAAGATGATGCCTACAATACATTAAAAAGGCTTTCTGGTCATATACATCAAGTATATACTGGTGTAACAATGACCTACTTTATTAATGGAAAATTTAGAATTGATACATTCGCAGATTGTGCAAATGTATATTTCAGAGAATTAACAGATAAAGAAATAGAAGAATATGTAGCTACAAAAGAGCCTATGGATAAAGCCGGTAGTTACGGTATACAAGGAATAGGTGCATTATTAATTGATAAGATAGATGGCGACTATTATACAATTGTCGGTTTGCCTATATCAAAAGTATATAGAGCTTTAAAAATTAACATTGAAAATATGAGTAAATAATAAAAAAATAAGTGCAAATGGATTTCTCCAGTGCACTTATTTTTATTATCAGCCACCTAAATATGCTTTTCTAATATCATCATTACCCATTAATTCTTTTGCATCTCCACTCATAACAATGGAACCAGTTTCAAGAACATATGCTCTATCTGATATAGAAAGTGCCATATTTGCATTCTGTTCTACTAAAAGAATAGTAACACCATCTTTATTACATTCCTTAATAATAGAAAAAATATCTTTTACCAATATAGGAGCTAAACCCATTGATGGTTCATCCATCAAAAGCATCTTAGGCTTTCCCATTAATGCTCTACCCATAGCAAGCATCTGCTGTTCACCACCTGAAAGTGTTCCAGCCTGCTGCTTTCTTCTTTCCTTTAATCTAGGAAATAACTCCATAACTCTTGCATATTCATCTGTAATAAATTGCTTATCTTTAACGCTAAATGCTCCAAGTCTAAGATTTTCTTCAACAGTTAACTCCTGAAAAACTCGTCTACCTTCAGGCACCTGCCCTAAACCAAGTCTTACAACTTTATCAGCACTAAGTCCATTTATGTTTTTATCCATAAATGTAACATTACCACTAGCAGCTTTTAAAAGTCCTTGTATACTATGAAGTGTTGTAGTTTTACCAGCACCATTAGCACCTATAAGGGAAACTATCTCTCCTTCATTAACTTCAAATGATAAATCTTTTATAGCATGAATAGAGCCATAATATACATTCAAATTTTCTACTTTTAACATCATAATGCAATCCTCCCTATTCACCTAAATATGCTGAAACAACTCTAGGGTTATGAACAACTTCATCAGGTAAACCATCAGCAATTACTCGACCATATTCCAAAACTACAAGTCTTTCACATATACCCATTACAAGGGACATATCATGTTCAATTAAAAGAATTGAAATACCAAACTTATTTCTTACTAATGCTATAGTTTCCATAAGTTCAGCAGTTTCCGCTGGATTCATACCGGCAGCCGGTTCGTCTAATAATAAAAGTTTTGGATTTGTACCTAGTGCTCTGGCAATTTCAAGCTTTCTCTGTTTACCGTATGGTAAATTTGAAGCTTTAAAATTTGCTTCTTCTTTTAATCCAAATACATCAAGCAATTCAAGAGCTTTTTCAGTAATATTTTTTTCTTCTTTGCGATATTTAGGAGTTCTAAAAATACTATCAAATAAATTTGTTGATTCACTATTATGTAAGCCAACCTTTACATTATCTAAAACTGACATATTCCCAAAAAGTCTAATATTCTGGAAAGTTCTTGCTATACCTTTTTTATTTATATCAATAGCAGATTTACCAGCAAGTTCCTCACCATCAAACATAAAAGAGCCATCTGTTGGTTTATAAACTCCTGTAAGGAGGTTGAAAATAGTGGTTTTACCTGCACCGTTTGGTCCAATAAGTCCATAAAGCTGACCTTTTTCAATTTTAAGACTAAAATTATCAACAGCTCTAAGACCACCAAATGAAATACCTAAATTTTTAACTTCTAATAAAGCCATTATTTATTTCCTCCTTTCTTTGATTTTGTTTTAAAAATCTTTTGTCTAAACTCAACAAGAGTTGGATTAGAACTAAACAACATCATTACAATAAGTGCTATTGAATATATAAGCATTCTATAGTCTGCTAAATCTCTTAAAACTTCTGGAAGAAGTGTAATGATAATTGCTGCAATAACACTACCTGTAATGTTACCCATACCGCCAAGTACAACTATTACAAGTATTTCTATTGATTTATTAAAATCAAATGTAGATGGTTTTAATATACCAAGATTATGTCCATAAAGAACACCTGCAACACCTGCAAAAAACGCAGCGCCTACAAAGGCAACAAGTTTATAATACACAATGTTAATACCTACAGACTGGGCTGCAATAATATTATCTCTTATAGCCATAATAGCTCTACCATGTCTTGAACGAACAACATTAGTTATCACTATTAATGTAAGAATAACTAAAATATATGCAATAGTAAAATTACTTGTTTTGTCTATACCTTTTAAACCACCAGCACCACCAGTAAATTTAACATTATTCAATACTGAACGAATAATTTCACCAAAAGCAAGTGTAACAATTGCCAAATAATCACCATTTAACCTTAAAGCAGGTATACCTATTATAACACCAAATATAGCTGCTACTAAACCACCAATAATTAAAGCTAAAGGAAACTCTATCCATACCGGTAAATTACAATAAATTGTAAAAAGGCAACCTGCATACGCACCTACAGACATAAATCCTGCGTGACCCAATGTAAGTTCTCCAAGGAAACCAACTGTAAGATTAAGTGAAACAGCTAAGATTATATTTACTCCAATTGGCACTAATAAACTCTGTGTATGTCTTGATAAAACTCCAAACTGAGCTAAAGAAAAAATAACAACATAAATAATTACAGCAATTAATGCTAAAACTATATTCTTTTTATTTTTCATAGTCAACCACCCTTATACCTTTGTTGTTTTTTGCTTACCAAGTAAACCTGACGGTTTTACTAAAAGCACTACTATCAAGACACCAAAAACTATTGCATCTGAAAGCTGTGTAGAAATATACGCTTTTGAAAAACTTTCGATAATACCAAGTAAAATACCACCAAGCATAGCACCTGGTATACTTCCTATACCACCTAATACAGCAGCAACAAAGGCTTTTATACCTGGTAATGCACCTGTGTATGGACCAACAAATCCATATGAAGATACAAATAACGCACCTGCAACTGCAGCAAGCATTGAGCCTACAGCAAATGTTATTGATATAGTCTTATTTACATTAATACCCATAAGCTCTGCAGCCCCTCTATCTTCTGAAACAGCTAACATTGCTTTACCAGTTTTTGTAAAGTTTATAAAAAGAGCAAGACCAATCATTATAAGTGTTGTTGCTCCTAAAGTAACAACTGATTCTCCTGTTAATTCAATAGGACCTAAATTAAAACCCTTTACAGTAATAACTGACGCTACTCTTCTTTGTTCAGAACCAAAAATTAAAAGTGCTGTACTCTGTAAGAAATAACTTACACCTATCGCTGTAATAAGAACTGTCAAAGGTGATGCTAATCTTAAAGGCTTATAAGCAATTTTTTCAATCACTACACCTAAGATAGTACAAACCACCATACTTAAAAGAACAGATGCTATAGGACTAAGTCCAAACATTGTAGCACCAACAGAAATAGTATACGCTCCCACCATAATAATATCACCATGGGCAAAATTAAGCATTTTTGCTATACCATATACCATTGTATAACCAAGTGCCATAAGAGCATATATACTACCTAAATTCAACCCGTTTATAAACTGTTGAATAAATTCCATATGCTTACCTCCTGTGATTAAATTTTCTTATAAAAACAAGTAAAGCATTGTCACTTGTATGTGGCAATGCTTTACATAAATTAACTAATAATTAGTTTTGTGCAACATATTGACCATCTTTGATTACTACTACCTTAGCAGACTTATTAGGTTCACCATTTTCATCAAATGTCATATCACCTGTAAGTCCGTTAACAGAAATCTGGGTCATAGCAGATACTAATGCTTCATTTGAAGTATCATCTCCTGCTTTTTCAATAGCCGCCTTAATAGCATATACCGCATCGTAACCATCAGCAGCAAACTGATCAGGTTCTGCGTTGTACTTTTCTTTATAAGTATTTACAAAAGCTTGAACCTTTTCAGATGTATCTGTAGCTACAAACGGTGTAAGATAAGTTGCACCTTCAATATTCTTAGTATCACCATTTAACTGCTTAATGATACCGTCCCAACCGTCACAGCCATAATATGGGATATTTAAACCCAAAGTAGCTGCCTGCTGGCTAATATAACCTACTTCAGTATAGTAGATTGGAAGGAATAACGCTTCAGCACCTGAAGTCTTAACCTTTGTAAGCTGAGTCTTAAAGTCAATATCACCCTTTGAGAAAGACTCATCATCAACTAACTGGCCACCTAATTCAGTAAATTTAGCAGCAAAAGCATCATGAATACCCTTACTATAATCATTAGATACATCATAAATCATAGCAATTTTATTGATACCCTTGTCCTTAATATACTTAGCCATTACTTCACCCTGAAGTGGGTCAGTAAAGCAAATTCTAAATGCATTAGAACCAGCTGTACACTCCTTTGCTGAACCACTTGGAGTAATCTGGAGAATACCATCTTTCTCACTTTCAGCGGCAACAGCAATACATGGACTACTTGTTACAGAACCAACAATAGCTCTAACACCTTGGTCCATAAGAGTATTGTAAGCATTAACTGACTTTTCAGCATCATTTACATCATCTTCAAAAAGAAGTTCTAACTTCTTACCATTTGCACCACCAGCTGCATTTATTTCATCAACAGCCACCTGACAACCATTCTTTACAGAATTACCATAATTAGCAGCATCGCCTGTTAAAGGTCCAATACCACCAATTTTAAAAGTATCACTATCAGCAGACTGGCTATTATTACCACATGCTGTAAATGACATTGTCATAATACCTGCAACAGCTAAAGCAAATAATCTTTTAAATTTCATTATTATATCACTCCCGATATATTATTCAGCATCGTTTTCAGTTTCTTCTGACTTGCTTGGCTTTTCAAGAGTTTCCTTAATGCTTAAGCTAATCTTCTTGTTATCAAGGTCAAGTTCTGTTACCTTAGCCTGAATTTCCTGACCAACAGTTAATTCATCTTCTGGTTTTTCAACATGCTTGTATGCAATCTGAGAAATGTGAACAAGACCGTCAACACCTTCTTCAAGTTCTACAAAAGCACCAAAAGGAACCATTCTTACTACCTTACCAGTTACAACATTACCTACAGCATACTTTTCTGCTGCTGTGTTCCAAGGGTCTGCATTAAGGTCCTTGAGAGATAAAGAAATCTTACCCTTTTCTGGATTAACATCAAGTACAGTAACTGTAACCTTGTCGCCAACCTTTAATACATCTGTAACTTTCTTAACTCTACCCCAGCTCATTTCTGAAATGTGGATAAGACCATCAACGCCACCTAAATCAACGAAAGCACCGAATTCTACGATACGGCTTACTGTACCTTCAATTCTATCGCCAACATTGATTGTTTCGAATACCTTAGCTCTCTTTTCATCAATTTCCTTCTGAGCTAAAGCCTTTCTACCAGCAACGATTCTAGTTCTTGCTCTTGACTTATCAAATTCAAGAATTTCGAAATCATAGCTATTGCCTACAAAAGATGATAAATCTTCAACATATCTGTTAGAAATCTGTGAAGAAGGAACGAATACTCTAACACCATCAACATTTGCAATAAGACCACCCTTAACTACATCTGTAATCTTACCATTTACTGTCTTGTGTTCATTGTAAGCTTCTTCAATAGCGATAAAGTTCTTGTCAGCATCTACTTTCTTCTTAGAAAGAAGTACATTACCATCACCATCGTTTACTCTTACAACATATACTTCGATTTCGTCACCTACTTTAACAACATCTGCAGGATTTACACTATCATCATCTGAAAATTCAGATCTAGGAATAATACCATCTGACTTATATTTTAAATCAACAGCAACCTCTCCATTATCTTCATTAATGCTGAGGACCTTGCCCTTTACAACTTCTCCAGAACGTAACTGAACTAAGCTTTCATTAAGCATCTCCTCAAAAGATTTGTTTTCCATTTCACTCATAGCACTTACAGCCTCCTTTATTATTTCCGGTGGTGTAGACGCACCGGCAGTTACACCTATTGTAACATCATTTTTTAAGTTTTTCAACCTTAAATCTGAAATTGTTTCACAAAAATATACATTTTCGCATATTTTTTTACTAATTTCATAAAGTTTTCTTGTATTTGAGCTATTCTTATCGCCTAGTACAATCATTATGTCAACTTTACCGGCAATTTCAACAGTTTCCTTCTGCCTATCACTTGTGGCAGAGCAAATAGTATTATTCACTTTAATATTATCACTTTTTTGCGATAATGTCAAAATAATTTTATTGTATACATCTATTTGGAATGTTGTTTGTACCACTAACACATACTCAACACTCTTATCTAGCTCTATTTTTTCAGCAGTTTCTACTGAATCAATAATTATAGCTGTATTGTTACACTCTCCATTAATACCAACAACCTCTGGATGTTCTCCACTACCAACTATTATAATTGATTTCTTATCTTCAACATAACTTTTTTTGACAATATTGTGTATTTTTTTTACAAAAGGACAGGTACAATCCGTATATTTGATATTCTCTTTATCCAAAATATCATATACAGATGGTGGTACACCATGGGAGCGTATAATAATCTCGCCATTCTTACCGTCTTCTAAATTATCAATTATTTTTATGCCTTTTTTCTCTAAATCCTTTGTTACTTCTTTATTATGAATTATCGGTCCATAAGTGTATATATTCTTTTGACCAGCTTTACTGTATGCGAAATCAACAGCTCTTTTTACTCCAAAACAAAATCCAGCCGTTTTTGCAACTATTACATTCACTTAAACCACCTCACCAATAAATAACTTTACTATTCTATCTTCAACTTCCTCAATTGTCATAGATGAAGTATCAATTATAGTAGCATCTTCTGCAATAGTAAGTGGATTTATTTTTCTATTTTTATCAAAATTATCTCTGTCAATAATTTCTTTTCTAATTACATTTTTATCAAAAGAAATGCCTTTTTCTTCTAATTCGTGGCATCTTCTCTCTGTTCTTACTTCAACACTAGCATCTAAATAAATTTTAGCCTTTGCATTTGGTATAACATTCGTTCCAATGTCTCTACCGTCCATAACAACTTTTCCATTTTCAGCTATTTCACGCTGTATTTCAACCAATTTCTCTCTTACAGCCCCTATAGCTGCAACTTTGGAAGCATATTCAGCAATTCTTTGTACTCTAATTGCTGATGACACATCT
This sequence comes from Eubacterium sp. CAG:274, assembly GCA_000432155.1. Lineage (GTDB taxonomy): Bacteria > Bacillota > Clostridia > Lachnospirales > CAG-274 > CAG-274. The sequence continues at coordinate 89,499 of FR888497.1, read as the reverse complement.
TTACCATTTAGATATATGTGCTGGACACCATCATCATATTTTAACTCTATATTTATATCTTCTAAAGCCTTTGCTACTTCATCTATGTTTTCTAAATTCACAGCATTTTCTGCACAATACAATCCAACAGTTCTGTACATAGCACCAGTATCAACATAAACAAAACCTAATTTTTTTGCAACCAATCTTGCAACTGTACTCTTGCCAGAGCCAGCTGGTCCATCAATAGCTATAGATGGATTTTTTTCATTCATTTTTATTTCCTCCATAACTATCTTTTGTTTACTAAATCTGGTCTAAGCACAGTAGCACCCTTTAAGTAAACATTTTTCATTTCATTTTGTTTTTTGTCTGTTTCTACCATAACCATAGCTCGTATACACATTTTTAAGCTATTTTCTACATACATTTCCTGAACACACATTAATGAAGCATCAACTATTCCTAATTTTCTTGCAACAACAGCTGGATATGCTGCATCTATATCTCTAGTTGCTGTAAAAACTATAGATATAATCTGACTAATATCTAAACCATTTTCATCAATTATAGTCTTTAACATTTCCTCTGTATTTGAATATACATCTTCTTTTGTATTTTCATTAATTGTAATAGCACCTCTAATACAACAAACCATTTTTAATTTCCTCCTAACAATTTATTCCTGCAAGATACCCTGTTGAAAAAGCTATCTGTAAGTTAAAGCCACCAGTAAAACTGTCTACATCTATTATTTCACCAGCAAAAAACATTCCCTTAACAATCTTAGATTCCATAGTTGAAGGGTCAATTTCATCTACATCTACTCCACCCATAGTAACTACAGCTTCATTATACCCTGTAGTATCTATTATCGTAAGCGTAAGAGATTTTATATTTTTAAGAAGTTTTGCTCTCTCCTCTTTTGTAATGCTGTTTACTTTTTTTGTTTCATCAACTCCCGATAATCTTATTATAACAGGTATTAACTTTTGAGGAAGCAAATCATCTAAAGCATTCTTGAAATCTTTATTTGCATATTTATTAAAATCTCTCAAAATTCTATTATCTAATTCTTTTTCAGACATTGCTGGTTTCAAATCTATATACAACTTAGGTTTTTTATTAACCACATTATTTACAAAACGACTGGCAGATAAAATTAATGGTCCACTAACTCCATAATGTGTAAATAGCATTTCTCCGAAGCCTGAATAAACTTCTTTATTATCTACTTTTACAGAAACTTCTATATTTTTAAGACTAAGTCCCATTAATTCACTTACCCATTTTTCCTTAACCTTTAAAGGTACTAAAGATGGATATAATGAAGTTACTTTATGTCCACATTTTCTTGCGAACTTAAATCCATCGCCTGTAGAACCGGTCATAGGATAAGAAAGTCCACCTGTAGCTACAACAACACTATCACACTCAATAAATCCATTATTTGTTTCTACACCCTCTACAGCTCCGTCTACAATTTTAATATTTTTAACGGTAGTATTAAGCCTTATAGTTACTTCATTATTTTTCAAAAATCTTTCCATGGCTCTAACTATATCTCCCGATTTATCAGATTTAGGAAAAGCTCTGTTACCTCTCTCAACTTTTATTGGAACTCCAAGATTTTCAAAAAAACTTATTGTACTATCACTTGTAAAGGTATAGAAAGCACTATACAAAAAATATGGATTACCAGGTGTGTTGGCTATTAAATTTTCAGGGTCAGAAGCATTTGTTACATTACATCTGCCTTTACCCGTAATGAATAATTTCTTTCCAAATCTTTCATTTTTTTCTACAATCGTAACTTTATTACCATTTTGTGCAGCTGTACCAGCAGCCATCATACCTGCCGGTCCTCCACCAATAACTACTACATTTTTCATAAATACACTCCCTAGAGATACTTCTTCAAGTTTGTTGATGAATAAACTTGATATTCTCCCCACATTCTTTCAAGCTTATCAAGGCTATCTACAATTTTATCTTTTCTATTCATACTAATACTTACAAGTATAGCATTAATTAAGCTTAATGGCGCAACTAAAGAATCCACAAAGCTTACCATATCACTTCTAGCTATTAATCCTACAGTTGCACTTTTTACCATGGGAGAAAACTTACCATCTGTAATAGCAATAGTCTTAGCTCCTTGATTATAAGCATACTCCATAGCTTTAACAGTCTTATTAGAATATCTAGGGAAACTTATACCTATTAATACATCTCCTTCTTCTATTCTGAAAATCTGTTCAAATGTTTCTGTTGTTGTGCTTGAAGAAGCATTTATAACATTATCAAGCATAAGATTTAAGTAGAAGGAAAGGAAATTTGACAAAGCTGATGCACTTCGCCCACCAACTATATAAATCCTTTTGGCCTTGAGAATATACTCTATAGCCTTATCAAATTCATCAGTATCAATATCATTTAATGTACTGTGTATTCTGTCTTCATCACCTTCAAGAATAGCTTTCAAAATATGCTTATCCTCTTTTTGCATTCTATCATACGAAACTTCCATACGCTGAGATGCTGTAAGCTTGTTTTTAACTAATTCCTCTACGGCTCTTTGTAATTTAGGGTAACCATCATAACCTAGTTCTATTGCAAATCGCACAACTGTAGACTCACTTACTCCTGCAATTTCTCCAAGTTTAGATGCTGTTAAATATACTGCCTTATCGTAATGTTCTATGAGAAAATTTGCTATTCTTTTCTGACCTTTACTAAGTTCTGGCATTTTATTATGCAACATAGAAAGCAAATCATTTGTTTCGTTCATATATAACACCTTTCTCAAAAATAATGTTTATTTCTATAAAAATTTTAACATAATTAAACTAACTCGTCAATGATTTTGAATTTTTAAAGTGAAGAAATTGCAAAAAAGTTATTTCCTTAAAATTTTATTTAAAATATATTTTTTTAATTTCAATAAAGTTGTGATTAAAAAATTATTACTTTATATTTTAATCAACAAATTTGTAAATAATATATTATATTTATTATTATAATAGGTTATAATATTTTCATAACATAGCTAAAGAGGAGGTATTCTTATGAACAATTTACACAAAACACAAGATTCTAACAACCCCATTCCAAATACCAATACAAATAACACTAAGTCTAAGAAATCTTACTTTTTTGTAATTCTATCAGTATTTATAATTTTTTGTATTCTCTCATTCGTTGGATATGAATTTATTAAATATAAACAACAAAATGAATTATATAACACAGCACTCTCCTTGAAAAATGAAAAAAAATTCGGTTCTGCCGAAGATTTATTTTTATCATTAGGTGATTTTAAAGACTCTCAAGAGCAGATTGATCTCATAAAAGAAGATTATATTACTAATCTTTGCCAAAACAGCTGGTTCTATATATGGTACAGGTATTTCTTCTTGGGTATTGGGTTCTCCTTATGGAAAAATATTTATTCAATGTGACTATACAACTTCTATTTTAGCTGTATCGAGAATGAAAAACGAAGACATGATAAAAAATGAAATGGCAAGAATTGAAAATTTGATATCTGATAATGAAAAAGCCCTTTCTGCATTAAAAAACCCACCATCCGCATATAAAGGATGTTACGAGTTACTTTTAAATATTCTTGACAATGACAAAAATATATATGAACTAGCTAAAAATCCTATTTCTTATTATGATACATATACATCTGAATATTTTACAAGGTACGATAAGCTAGACGAAAGTTTCAACTCCCTAACAGAACATATGAAAAATTGTGACAATTCTTCAATTTTCAATAAATTGTTTCGTAGTTATTGCGCTGATATAATAGCACAATCTGATATAAAAGACACCGAAATAAACTAATCAAAAAGTTGCAAAAGTACTATAACAAATGACATATAAAACAGGTTTGGAGAACAAATAAAGCTCTTTCTCCAAACCTGTTTTTTCATATACTTATTAAAATAAATACAATAAATACGGCTATTCACCGAAAATTTATTTATCTCTTAATTCTGCATCTAATTTATCTCTTAATTCTGCAACTATCTTCTTCATTGGAGAATTAACTTCGTCATCGGTAAGAGTCTTATCTTTAGCTCTAAATGAAATATTATAAGCAACTGACTTATAACCTTCCTTAATCTGCTTTCCCTTATATACATCGAAAAGCTGAATACTTTCAAGAAGTTTTCCGCCCTTAGCTTTAATAATATCCTCGATTTCTTTTACAATCACATCATCTTTAACGAGCATTGCTATATCTCTCTGTACAGCTGGGAACTTTGGTAATTCTTTGAACTGTCTATCAAATGTTGCATTTTCAATTACAGTATTAATATCAACTACAGCAACATAAACTGATGTACCAATACTATAGTTCTTCGCAACACTTGGATGAACCTGTCCAACATAACCTAAATTTTTATCCCCAATAGAAATATTTGCTAATCTACCTGGGTGCATAAATGGAATATCACTTTCAGGAGTATATACAACCTTATTACCAAAGCCAAGAACTTCAAATACTTCCTGAACAGCACCCTTTATTGTATAGAAATCAACATCCTTACCATACATACCTATAGTAAGTTTAGGTAATTCATCTGGTAATTCTGCAAGAGGTAATGACTTAGGAATATAAACCTTTCCTATTTCAAATAAGAATGCGTCTTCATTTCTTCTGTTATAATTTGTAGAAAGAGATGTTAAAATACCATTTAATGTAACAGTTCTCATAATACTGAAATCTTCACCTAATGGGTTTGAAATTGTTACAGTATTTCTTAATTCGCTATCACTTGGAATATTAAGCTTATCAAATACCTTTGGGCTTTCAAATGAGAAACACTTTGCTTCACAAAGACCCATACTTACCATAGTATCCATAATCTTATCTTCTACATTCTGTTCAAAAGACTTCTTACCTACTGTTGGAGTACCAGCAGCAAGAGTTGTTTCGATATTGTCATATCCATAGAATCTAGCAATTTCTTCCGCTAAATCAGCTTCTGAAATCAAGTCAGTTCTAAATGTAGGAATATGTGCTACCTTACCATCAGCCTCAACTTCGATTAACTTAAATATGTCAATCATTTCCTGGTCAGTAAGTTTTGTACCTAAAAGCTTATTAATACTTTCTGCTGAATATTCAACAGTCCATGATTCTCTCTTGTTTGGATAGCAATCAACCATACCCTTACAAACTTCACCACAACCAAGCATTTCAACTAACTGTACAGCTCTATTTACAGCATCCAAAGCTAAATTAGGGTCAAGATTCTTTTCATATTTTGCAGAAGCATCTGTTCTTAGACCAACTTTTTTAGCTGTAATTCTAACACTTGAGCCCTTGAAATTTGCTGATTCAAATAAAATTGCATGAGCATTAGGACTAACCTTTGAGTTTTGTCCACCCATTACACCAGCGATTGCAACAGCCTTATTACAGTCTGAAATTACAAGCATTGATGGGTCAAGTTCTCTTTCCTGATCATCAAGAGTTGTTATCTTTTCGCCTTCCTTGGCGTTTCTAACAATTATCTTTCTTTCATCTATTGTATCAATATCAAATGCGTGCATTGGCTGACCCAATTCAAGCATTACATAGTTTGTAATATCTACAATATTGTTAATAGGTCTAATACCAGCTGCTGTAAGTCTATGGCGGAGCCATAATGGAGAAGGTTCAACCTTTACATTCTTTACAACTCTAGCAATATATCTTGGGCAAAGTTCAGGATTTTGGATTTCAACATCAATCATATCCTGTGTATTGCCTTCGCCTAATTCTTTTACTTCAATTTTAGGATATTTCAATGGTAATCTATATGCTGCTGCACTTTCTCTAGCTAAACCCATAATGCTGTAACAGTCTGGTCTATTGTTAGTAATTTCAAACTCTACAACATCGTCTTTCATCTGAAGTAATTCTGTTACATCTTCTCCTAAAGGAACTTCTTCCTGGAAAACATAAATTCCATATTCAGGAGCTTCTGGATAATCATTTCTTGTAAAACCAAGTTCTTCAATAGAACAAAGCATACCAGCAGAAGCAATACCTCTAAGTTTACCTTTCTTAATTTTTTCAAGTGATGCCCCATGATATACTGTTGCACCAATCATAGCTACAGGAACAATATCTCCTACTTTTAAGTTAGGTGCACCTGTTACAATCTGTAATGGTTCGCCATTTCCTACATCAATTTTTGTAACTACAAGTTTATCTGCATCTGGGTGCTTTTCTATTTCAAGAACCTTACCAGTTATAACACCTGTAATATCTTTAGCCATTTCTGTAACTGATTCAACTTTCTGACCAGCTATAGTAATATCTTCAATATACTGAGAAGTAGGTGCTGTTACATCAACATACTCCTTCAACCAACTCATTGGTAAATCCATAATCTATTTTCCTCCTTAGAACTGCTTTAAAAATCTTACATCATTCTCAAACAATAATCTTAAATCATTAATAGAGTATTTCTGCATTGCAACTCTTTCAAGACCCATACCAAATGCAAAGCCAGAATAAACATTAGGATCAATACCACATCTTCTTAAAACATCAGGATGTACCATACCACAACCTAAAACTTCAATCCAACCGCTATCTTTACAAACTCTACAACCTTTACCTCCACAAGCAAAGCAAGAAGCATCCATTTCAGCACTTGGTTCAGTAAATGGGAAATGATGAGGTCTAAATCTTACTTTAGTATCTTCGCCAAAAAGACCCTTTGCAAATTCTGCAAGTGCACCCTTTAAATCGCCCATTGTAATGCCCTTATCTATTACAAGACCTTCAAGCTGATGGAATATTGGAGAATGTGTTGCATCAACTTCATCTGCTCTATAAACTCTACCAGGAGCAATTATTCTAATTGGTAAACCTCTCTTTTCCATTGTTCTTATCTGAACTGGAGAAGTCTGTGTACGAAGTAAGAATTCTGCTAAACCATTTACATAGAATGTATCCTGCTCATCTCTTGCCGGATGGTCTTTTGGAATATTTAAAGCTTCGAAATTATGATAAGCATCTTCAACTTCTGGTCCTTCAACAACTTCGTAACCCATACCAATAAATATGTTTTTGATATTATCAATAACCTGTGTCATAGGATGTCTATGGCCAAGTGTATGAGTGTTACCAGGCATTGTTACATCAATAGTTTCTGCCTTGAGTTTTTCCTCCTGAGCTTTTTCTTCAAAAGCAGTCTTTACTGTTTCTAATTTTGCCTCTATTTCACTTCTAACTTCGTTAGCAAGCTGTCCTATAACAGGGCGTTCTTCTTTTGAAAGGCTACCCATACCTTTAAGTATCTGTGTTAATTCACCTTTTTTGCCCAAAATTTCTACTCTTAAACTTTCAAGAGCCTGCAAATCGCTAACCTGATTTAATTTTTCCAATGCAGCAATTTTGATTTCATTAAGTTTCTCTTTCATTGTTTTATATCCTTTCTATGATTTTAAATCTAAAAACAATACCCGTTTTGGCAATAAAAAAACGCCCCTAAAAAGGGACGAAAAAACGCGGTACCACCCAAATTCCTATGCAAGATAGGCTCTTAGCGAGGAAATAACGACCTCAACCGTATCCTCCTACTAACTTCAAAGGATAAACTCAAACGTGAACTTCAACATAGCTTTATTCAAAGATGCTTACAGCCAACGACATCTACTCTCTAGTGAAACCACTATATTTACTCTCGTTTTCATAGTCTTTATCAGTAATTAGTATATCATACAAAAAAATATTGTCAAGTCTTTTATTTATTTAGAATATAATCTTATTATGATATATATGGAGTTGTTTATATGTGTGGAATAAGCGGTTTTTGTTGCTTTGATACAGACTACAACAAAAATTATACAAAATGGCACAAAGTACTGGTAGATATGAGAGAAAGTATAGCCCATAGAGGTAATGATGAAACAGGAGAATACTTAAAAAGGAATATTGGCTTATCTCATACCAGACTTTCTATAAGGGATTTATACAACGGTAATCAACCTATGATAAAAACAATCAACAATATTGAATATGCAATCGTTTACAACGGAGAAATATACAATACAGAAAATTTAAAAACCGAACTGGAAACAAAAGGCTATGTATTTAATAGTACCTCCGACACAGAAATCATACTTTATTCTTTTATTGAATATGGGAAAAAATGCGTAGAAAAATTAAATGGCATTTTTGCATTTTGCATATGGCACAGCGGAGAAAACAAATTATATTTGTTTAGAGATAGAAGCGGCGTAAAACCTTTATTTTATACTATAGAAAATAATACATTAATTTTTGCATCAGAAATTAAAGCCCTTTTTTGTCATCCATATGTAAATCCCGAAATAAATATAAACTCTTTTAGAGAAATATTTGGTATTGGACCTGCCAGAACAGAAGGTTGCGGTGTTTTTAAAAACATTTATGAAATAAAATATGGTCATTATGGCGAATTTAGTATTAACGGTTTTTCTGAGAAAGCCTATTGGAAATTAAGCACTTTTAAAACAAATCATACCTATGAAGAAACTGTACAAAATGTAAATCAGTTAATTACATCAGCTGTTGAATATCAAATGGTTTCAGATGTTCCTGTATGTTCATTTCTTTCAGGTGGTGTTGACTCATGTATAGTAACAGCCTTAGCATCAAATTATTTACAAAAGCAAGGAAAAAAATTAAATACTTTTTCCTTTGATTTTACAGATAACAATAAATACTTTAAATCCAATTCGTTCCAACCAGAACAGGATAGACCATATGTAGATATAATGCTAAAAGAATATAACCTAAATCACACATATTTGGAATGTTCAAACGAAGAATTAGCCGATATGCTATACTGTTCTGTCGATGTAAAAGATTTACCTGGCATGGCTGATGTTGACGCCTCCATGTTGTATTTTTGTAAATTAGTTAAAAAACATAACAAAGTTGCATTAACAGGTGAATGTGCTGATGAAATATTTGGTGGTTATCCATGGTTCTATAGAGAAAACCTAATGAATAGTGATACATTTCCATGGTCTATAAATACTCAAGCTAGGCTGGAATTATTAAATGATGACTTTATTGATAATCTTAACATAAACGAATATATAAAAGCACGATATAAAGATTCTCTTTCAGAAATGCCAGAAATAGATTGCAAAGATGAAACTGAACGCAGAAGATATGAAATAACATTCTTAAATTTAAAATGGTTTATGACAACTTTATTAGATAGAATGGACAGAGCATCTATGTATTCTGGTTTGGAAGCTAGAGTCCCTTATGCTGACCATAGAATAATAGAATATCTATGGAATGTACCTTGGAAATATAAAAATCACGATAGCATAGTTAAAGGTTTATTAAGAGATAGTATGAAAGGATTATTGCCAGAAAAGATTTTATTCCGAAAGAAAAGTCCATATCCAAAAACATATAACCCTGTATATGAAAAAATCTTAAAGGAAAGAGTTTTAGAAATTATAAGTAATAATAACTCTCCTATTATGCCAATAATTGATAAAACAAAAATAGTGAAATTTATATGTGGAGAATCAAATTATGGCAAACCTTGGTTTGGACAATTAATGGCCGGACCTCAAATGCTAGCCTATATAATACAAGTAAATTATTGGCTAAAAAAATTTAACTTAACAATATAGCACTCAATATGTAAAGGCAAATTAATGCCTTTTATCTATAGGGTGAAAGCTCTAATCTTACAAAAAAGCCTCTGTCATGTTTACAAATAGGACATTTTTCAGGGGCTTTTGTTCCTGTAAAAATATACCCACAATTTAAACACATCCATTGTGTTTCTATTTCTGAAACAAACAATTTTCCCTGTTCATATAAATCTGCAAATTTTCCAAATCTATCTCCATGAGTTTTCTCTACATTTGCTATATTCGAAAAAATCTTTGATATATTTGAAAAACCCTCTTGCTCCGCTATTTCCGAAAATTTTCTATAATCATGTTCGTATTCTTGAAATTCATTGTGTTGTGCTGTTCTTAATAAATGTAATGTATCTTCGTATATATCTACAGGATAATTACCATCAATTTTTATATTTTGAGCAGCCTCACTAGCCAAACTATCATAAAAAACCTTTGCATGAGCTTCTTCTTGTTTTGCCGTAAATTCAAATACACTCTCTATAACAAACAATCCATCTTTTTTAGCCTTGTGAGCACTAAATATATACCTATTTCTAGCTTGACTTTCTCCTGCAAAAGCTCTCATTAAATTTTCTTTTGTTTTACTTTCAGAAAAATTCATAATATCACCTCTTACAATATTGTGTATTCTCTTCAAAATTTTATTCAAATATTGCAAACTTGAATTAAATATATTTTTACTGTATAATATTGAAATATAAATATTTTTAAAGGAGATTAAAACACAATGAATAAAATAGCATCAGAAATTTTTGATAAACTTTATCAATCTTATACAATGGGTGGAGATGTTTATTGTTTTAAATACAACACAAAAAATCCAAATCAAATAAAGAGATTTAAAGATGCAATAAATGAGCTTGAGTCTTTAGGATATGTAAATATAAAGTTCATTTCAGATGACAAAGCAAGAATGACTATTACAGATAACGGTATAGACTATGGTAACAGTTCTATGTTCTAAAAAGCAATTAAAAATTTACGAAAAATTTTCGTTATTGGCACTATTGTTTTAATCTTGCCTTGTCGATTTTACACTAATTATCTTGACTTTACATAAAAATATATGTATTATTAATACATTGATATATTTAAGGGAGTGAAGTAATGAGTTTTAAGAACATAAGATTAATGCCTACACCTGAAGAAATTAAAAAAATGGAACCTATTTCTCCAGAATTAAAGGCTATTAAAGACGAAAACGATAAACAGTTAAAAGATATATTTACAGGCAAAGATAATAGATTCGTTGTTATTGTTGGACCTTGCTCTGCTGATGATGAAGAAGCTGTTTGCGATTACATGAGAAGATTAAACGAAGTAAAGAAACAGGTTGCTGATAAAATGTTTATCGTTCCTCGTGTATACACTGGTAAGCCAAGAACAACTGGCGAGGGTTATAAAGGTATGATGCACCAGCCAGACCCAGAAGGTGCTCCAAATATGGTTGAAGGTATCAAAGCTATTAGACGCATGTATTTGAGAGTAATTGAAGAAACTGGAATGCCTCTTGCTGACGAAATGCTTTATCCATCAAACTTACCTTTTGTTGAAGATATTTTATCATATATTGCTATTGGTGCAAGAAGTGTAGAAAATCAGCAGCACAGACTTACAGCTAGTGGTATTGACTGCCCTGTTGGTATGAAAAATCCTACAAGTGGCGACCTTTCTGTAATGTTTAACTCTATTAAGGCTGCCCAGTCTCCTCACGACTTCCTCTACAACGGTTATGAAGTAATGACAACTGGTAATCCTCTTGCTCATGCTATTATGCGTGGTTCTGTAAATAAACATGGTAATAACATTCAGAATTACCACTATGAAGATTTAATGCTTGCAAACGAAATGTACAAGAAGGCTGGATATGCTAATCCTGCTATTATCGTTGATGCAAACCACTCAAATTCAAAGAAAAGACACGAAGAACAGCCTAGAATTGTAAAAGATGTTCTTCATTCAAGAAGATATAACCCAGAGTTAAAGAAACTTGTTAAGGGTGTTATGATTGAAAGTTATATCGAAGGTGGAAATCAGAAGTGTTCACCAGAAGTTGAGCATGTATATGGTAAGTCTATTACTGACCCTTGTCTTAGCTTTGAAGATACAAAGACATTATTATTAGAAATGATTGATTTATTAGATTAATCTACTTAGAGGGCTTGTAAAAAAGCCCTCTATTTTTTTAGTAAATCTAATGTATTTTTTAAGCATAGCCTACCATATCCCCATTCTCTATTAGGATATTCTCTACTATTATCACGAATTGCTCCATTGCATAAAAAAGCTTTAAGGCGTTCTCCATAAAGGAATATATCATTTCTATCTACTATTCCCCATTCCATAAGCAATGCTGCACTACCAGCTACAAATGGTGCTGCCGCACTTGTGCCTGTAAACGAGGTAATACTTTCCCCAACAGTTGTTGTTAAAATATTAACTCCAGGTGCTACTAAATCAGGTTTTATATATTCTGTCGCTCTAGTATATCCTCTACCGGAAAATCCTACAGTTGAAATATTTGCCGAATCATATGCTCCAACTGTAATTACCCTTTCTGATGTAGACGGAATTGTAAGTGTTGTATCGGTATTTGGTATAATAAATGCCGTATCGCCACCAACAGCCTCATTTACCGGCAACCAAGCATCAATTTGACCATTTATAACATTTTGTCCATAAAATCGTATTTTCCATATACCATTATCAACAAACTTACTTGCCCCCTCTAGCCGTATATATATTTCATTATCCAAATTATAAGGTGTAGAATTTCTAAAGACAATAGATGTTATAGTATTTCCTAATCTATATCTATATGTCATATTTTCTTTTCTCATAGGTCCGCCTCTATCTCCTAAAGGTGAAAAGATTTCAATTTCGAATTCATCGGAAAAAGAACTCCATATACTTAAATACATAGAAGAAATATCACTTGCAACATTAAATTCCATATCTAATATACTATTATTTTCCAAAAAACCTCTAAAGTGATGTCCCTTGTTTCCTTCGTTTCCTGATGCTACAATTATAGAAACTTTATAAGACGCAGCCATTTCGTTAATATATTCTTCAAAAAGAGAATTACCATCATGAGAACCGTCATTTGTACCATATGAAATATTTATAACTACTGGTTTTTCTAGTAATATCGCCCTATTTATAATGTAACTTATACCTCTCATTATATCTGTTGTAGAAGCAAAAAACTCATTTTTTCCTATTTTTACCACAATTATATCTGATTTGTTTGCAATTCCATTGTTTCCTACTGCAATACTAGCAACTTGAGTACCATGTCCATATCTATCTATATGATTAATATTTCCTGTATTAATATCATCCCTATAGAAAGTTTCTCCATCAACTTCATATATGCTATCTATTCTGGTTGTACCGTCTGGATTTTTAAATATACTATTTTGATAATCTATACCAGAATCTATTATTCCTACGATTACTCCCGCTCCTGTTAAGCCATCTATATTATTATTATTATCTACGATTATACAGGAACTCCTTTTCCCTTGTTCCAACATAAAAAACAAATTTTTAGGCAGTTCTATATACTCTATTTCTGTATAATTTTCCAACTTTTCTATATTATCTGGTGGTATTTGAATAATAGCAAAGCTACTAGATAAAATTTCTACTGTTGCTCCTAAATTTCCCATTATATTTTCTATATTTCCATTATATTTAATAATTACTTCTACCAATATCATCACCAAATAATATATATGCAAAAAGGATAACATTCTTTCCGTTATCCTTTAAAATCTTATTGCTTAAATATTAAATTATATAATGTTGGAGATATTCCATATTGCTCAATTATTTCATCCAATTCATGTTTTTTATCATTATCCATTGGTTTATTATTTTTTATAGAACGAATCATCAAATTTTTTGGAGTATTTTCTATTTCTATAAATTCCATAATTTCTGATTTATAACCTACAAGATTTAAAATTCTTGACCTAATGGAATCAGTAAGCATTGCCGCAAACCTTTCTTTTAATATTCCATGCTCGGTAATCATAGGGAAAGCACTATTCTTCATTTGATGGAATAATTCATGCTGACAACAAGGCACATTTATAATAACATTACAATTCCATCTTATACCATGATAAATAGCATAATCAGTTGCTGTATCGCAGGCATGGAGAGTAATAATCATAGAAATTTTATTATCATCATTGTCTATTTCAGCGATATCCTTACAGTAAAACTTCAAATTATCAAAGCCAAATTTTTCTGAAAGAGAATTACAATACTCAACTACATCTTTCTTTAAATCATAGCCATCTATTTTTACATTTTTATTCTTTATAACATTAAAATAGTAATATGTAGCAAATGTTAAATAGCTTTTACCACAACCCATATCAACAATTGTTGAATTTTCAGGTATATGTTTTTCAACATCTCGAAGCATTTCTAAAAATTTATTTATCTGTCTAAATTTTTTCTGTCTATGGGCAAGTACAACACCATTCTTGTCAATAAGACCTAATTTATACATCCAGTCTACATACTGACCATCTGGTAAAATATATTGCTTCGCTTTATTATGAGAAACAGCCTTTGCATTTACACTTAAATTTTCTTTTACACCTGTTAATGTAAACTGCTTCTTTTTATTCATAAGAATTGTAAGTCTTTTATTTGCAACAATTTCACATTGTTTAAAATTAGTTTCCATTTCCTCAACTAAAACATTGAAAAAATTATTTAAGTCACAATTATTATGAAAAACCTTTTCCCCTACATATTTTGAAAATTGAAAACTTTTCTTATTTTTTACAAGTACAGGAACAATTTTTATCTTTGTTCCAAGTTCTGTATTTTTCTTTATTGGATTACTTACAGTTACTCCATGAATAGTATCCACATCTACTATATTTCCTAATTGAGAAACAAGTTCATCTTTATTTAGCATCTTTATCCTCACAAATTTTTATTACATCGGCAATACAAACATCAACTAAAATAACATCATCGCCTACCTGAACTACATTACACCAATTTATTACATACTGCTTTTTCTTTTGAGAAAAAGAGAAAAAACCTCCGTCAATGGGCACAATTATATATGCTACTGTACCAAGTTTAACATTCACTACTATATCGCACACACAGCCCATTCTGCAACCATCACGAATATTTATAACTTCTTTATCTAGTAGGCTTTGGCAATTTTTCATATATAATTTCACCTCATAAAACTATATGATAAATTTTTGTATTTTAGCCCAAGTTAAAAATAATTCAAACCATTTTTCTGTTCCTTCAACACCATTAGCAAAATCAAGTCCATGTCTACCCTTTTGGAAAATGTGCATTTCAAATGGCACTTCTTTTTCTTTCATTGCTATGCCAAGTTCTAAAGAATTTCTACAGTCAACACTCTTATCTTCGAAAGTATGCCACACAAATGTAGGTGGCATATCATCTGGTACAGCAAGCTCACAAGATAAGGCTTTTCTTATTTCCATATCATCGCCTGCCATATTATCTCCAGAGCGTTTATGTGCTATTTCTTTAGATATAGTTACTACTGGATAACACAAACAAAGTATATCAGGTCTTGATGAAACCTTATCTATATCATCAATAGGTTCATATTCGAATTTATTAACATTTTCAGCACAAATACAAGCCAAATGTCCGCCAGCTGAAAAACCCATTATACCTATTTTATCTTCATAGATACCATATTTTTCTGCATTATATCTTATGTACCTCATAGTCCTTTTTATATCATATAAATATATAGGATGACGATAAGGTGCAATTCTATAGTACAAAACAAAAGCAGATATTCCAAGTTTGTTTAACTCAATAGCTACATTTTCGCCTTCATGGTCAGATAAATGGTCATATCCCCCACCAGGAATAATCAAAATACATGGATGTTTTTTACCATCATTTATAGCAAATTCATCTAATCTAGGAAGTCCTAAATTCACATCATCATATTCTTTGTTATATCCTAAAGGTGTACCGTTCCATATATTGATATTCCTCATAGAGATTTCCTCCTTATAATGTAAGAATTTCTATACCATCTTCTGTTACAACAACAGTATGTTCCCATTGAGCAGATAAGCTACCATCAATTGTTCTTACTGTCCAACCGTCATCTTCGTCTATTGTACAATCATAAGAACCAGCATTTATCATAGGCTCAACAGTAAATACCATACCAGGTACAAGAATCATAGTTTTTCTATCAGTTCTAAAATGATTTACCATAGGGTCATTATGAAATTTAAGACCAACACCATGTCCACATAAAGCTCTAACTACACTATATCCATTTTTATCAGCAATATCATTTATAACATTTCCTATGTTGCCTACTGGAGTATATGGTTTTACTGATTTTATACCCTCTAACATACACTCTTTTGTTACTTCACATAATTTTCGAGCTTCATCGCTTACATTTCCAATCATAAACATTCTACTCATATCTGAATAGTAACCATTTATTATTGTAGTAATATCTACATTTACAATATCCCCATCTTTTAACTTTTCATTATGATTTGGGATACCATGACAAATTACATCGTTTATAGATGTGCAACAACTTTTTGGGAAACCTTCATAACCTAAATCGGCAGCAATACCACCTGCTTCTTTTGTAATTTTTACAACAAGGTCATCAATTTCTCCTGTAGAAACTCCTACACCTATCATTTTTTCAATTTCGTCTAATATATTTATAGAAACTTTAGCACTATCTCTAATACCCTGTATTTGTTCAGGGGATAAAATTAAATCTCTTGTTGGCATAGGGTATCCCTGTTCTACCAAAGGCTGAAGTTTCTGTTCATCACTAAACTCATGACAAGCCTTATACTTTTTACCACTACCACACCAACATCTATCATTTCTACCTATTTTAAACATTTTTCTACCTCACTTTTGTAAAATAAAACTACTTCCTGAAATTCACTATTTTTCATAGCTTGTAATCCTTTTTCAGTAGCACCATACACTCCTATTTTTATTCTATAGAACCAATCATAATAATTTGATTGAACCGCTTTTTTTATATTGTCCTTTACTTTCCTAGTTTCTACAACACTATATGTATTAGCAACACAAAGTGCAGCAATAGAGTTTTCTCTATATGCTGTAAGTATCTTTTTTCTATTTACCCCACCTGTATTTTCTCTAAATTCTCGTTTATTAAACTCTTTCGATACTATATTTCTTTTTTTAGTATTTACCTTAATATTTGAAATATCATTATTTGGAGCTACAATTTCCTCAATGATACCACTAGCATCGCTTACAACAAGTAATCCAACACCTAATAATTTAACCAATTTAAGCATTTGCTTAGTCTTTTTGTCTCTGAAATTCTTAGGTCTAAAAATAACAGCATATACATATGGAGTAATATTTTTTCTTTCCATAAGTTGATAAACTAACGAAATATTAAAAGTTTTCTTTAACTCAGCTACTACGACAATGTCATTTTTAATTGCTACTAAATCACAATTTTTAACTTCACCATCTACAGAAAAACCTTGCTTTTCAAAATAGTGCCTCGTTGGCAAATAAAGCTCTTTTTCAGCTTTTATCATTTCATAAAGTCCTCAATATCTTCTACAGTTTTTATAATATCCTTTGACAAAACTCTACATCCGTTATCCTCAATAAGAATATTATCTTCAATTCTAATTCCTATGCCTTCTTCAGCTATATACAAGCCAGGTTCTACTGTCATAACCATACCAGACTTTAGCAATCCCTCATTGTGTCTTCCAACATCATGAGTTTCAAGACCTAATAAATGGCTAACTCCATGATAGTAGTACTTATTTACTTCTTCAGCATTTGAAATAAGCCCTATTTTTGACAATGCCTTAGCATAGTAATCCTTCAAAATACAGTTTAATGACTTAAATTCAATACCGGCTTTTGCCTTATCAATTACAATCTGCTGACCCTCTAATATTATATTATAAATTGTCTTTTGCCTATCTGTAAATTTACCATTTACAGGGAATGTTCTGGAAATATCTCCGTTATAATATTCATACTGAGCACCAACATCAAATAAAATTAAGTCGCCATCTTCTGTTTTTGAATTATTATCTGAATAATGCAAAACTGTAGCATTCTTTCCAGAGGCCGCAATAGTTTTAAAAGCAAAATCTTTTACTCCATGCTGTTTTAAAGCAAAATCAAAGTAAGATTCTATTTGGTACTCCATCATGCCAGCCCTAGAGTTTCTCATCATATTGTAAATACCATCTTTTGTAATATCAATGGCTTTTACAATATTCTCTACTTCCCAAGCCTCTTTAACCATACGGAAATCAGCCATTATATTAAACAGATTTTCTATTGTAACATAATTATATTTATTTTTAATTTCATTAGCAAAATCAATAGCTGGTGTATTAGCATAAAAATCTCTATTTTCTAAATCTAAATATAATTTTTGTATTCTTTTATTAAATATAATAGAGCTAATATTCTCTTCGAATTCATCCAAATATATTACTTGCTGAATATCTGAAATCTGCCTTACTTCATCAGGCAACATTACAGCTCCTACCCATTTAGCCTTTATTTCATCATATCTTTCAATAGCAATATATTCCTCTATATCCCCATTAAACTTATACACAAAATATATCATCTTAGGTCTATCAAGTCCTGTCAAATAGTAGAAGTTTCTATTAGGCGTAAACGGAAAATACTCATCGCCTAATTTCTGCACTGGATTTCCACTAAAAACTACTGCCATTTGATTATCTTCTAAGATATTTTTTAATTTACTTCTATTTACTGCAAAATTATTCATAAGTTTATCACTCCTAAACTCCCTATATTATAAACTTAATTAGAGTTTTTTGCAATAATAAACTAATTGAAAAAGCCATCAATTACCTCTATTATCTTAAATTTTAAAACATATTTTTTATCATCTACCTTTTCAGTTGAAATTTTTCCATTATCACAATGTAAAGCTGGTAAAAGCATATAAAAATTTTTACTAACTTCTGTAGAATATACATTTTTAGCTAATAATAAAACTGCCAACAAAGTAAACAGAACTTTTTTCACATAATCACCTCTAAGATAATTATTGACAATAAAAAAAGTCCTAAACAAATTTTAGGACTCATTTATTAATCTATCTACTTCTTCAGCCGTTGTACAATCAAATAGTTTCTGAACTTTAACAGCCTTGTTTACATCTATAGTCTGACAAACTGCTTTTTTAGCTTTTAACACTAATGATGGACTAACACTAAAAATAGTAAAACCAAAAGACAACCAAATAGGAATAAGATTTGGATTAGATGCTACTTCTCCACAAAGAGCAACAGGTTTATTCTGCTTATGTGCCTGCTTAATAACATAGTAAATACATCTTAGTACAGATGGTGGTAGCAATGAAGATTCCATTTTGCCACTATATCTATTACTTACTAAAAGAGAATGTATCAAATCATTTGTTCCCACACTAAAAAAATCTACTTCTTTAGCAAGTAAGTCCATAATAAAAACTGTTGCCGGTGTTTCTATCATAGCACCAATTTCTATATTTTCGTTTACTGAAAAGCCCTTAGTTAATAATTCTTTTGTCAATTCTTTTATTATTGCTTTTGTTTCATATATTTCTTCTATAGAAGATACAAATGGCAATAATATTTTTATATTAGAATAAATTCCACTAACTCTAAGTATAGCTCTTAACTGATTTTTTAAAATATCAATATGATTTAAGCAATACCTAATACCTCTATCATTACTAACAATGCTGTCGCAATCAAGCCAGTCTATTTCCTTATCTCCGCCAATATCAAACACTCTAATAGATATATCTTTACCTTTAACAGCTGAAGCAACTTTTACATACATATCATACTGTTCTGCTTCTGTAGGTATATGTCCACACCCCATAAACAAGCACTCTGTTCTACAAATACCTACACCATTAATATTTAATAATCCAGCATTTTTTATATCTATTTCAGAAGAAACATTTGCCATAAAGCGAACATTTTTTCCGTCATATGTAGCTTTTTTATCTACATATTCTTTTAATTTGGAATTTTCAATGTATATCTGTTTCTTTATTTTCCAATACTCATTTATCTGTTCTTCTGTAGGGTTTTGTATAATCTTACCTTTGCCACCGTCAATAATCAAAGGCTGTCCATCTACTATTTCATCAAATCCGCTAACATTTATAACCATTGGTATCTCCAATGCTTTTGCAATAATAACGGAATGACTGTATTCCCCACATTTTTCTACAACTATGCCCTCTATTTTCTTATTACCTAAACTAATAAGCATTGATGGAGTAATTTCTTTCACAACAAGAATAGAATTTTCAGACAAATTAGATAAATCATAGTATTTTCTATCTTGTAATTCACAAATCAAACGAGTAGATATATCCAACATATCTACACTTTTCTGTGCCATACAGCTATCTTCAAAAGATATAAACATTTCTGAGTAAGATTTAAAAACTACTTCTACAGCAGCCTCTGCACATCTTCCATTATCTATTTCCTCATTTAACTTTTGAATTACAGCGGGGTCTTTTAAAAAGAACATATGACCTAGTAAAATGTCATTTTGTTCTTTATTTAAACTAAGATTATTTCCACTTTTAATTTTTAAAAGTAGTTTTTCAATACCCCCAGTAAGCCTACTTTTTTCTTCATCTGGTGTACCTATATCAACAACTGTATATGTTGTTTGTACATTTTCAATAGTCTTAGCGTATCCTATCCCCACACCATCTGATATACCATTACCAAGCATTAGTATATTATGCCTCCGATTACTTTTCATCACTAGCAAAGTTATTTTCAATAAGTTTTATTTCTGCATCAAGCATTGCTTGCTCATCAGGACCATCACATTGTATTTCAATAGTGTCCCCTGTACGAATACAAGCACTCATAATATTCATAATACTCTTACCATTTATTTTTTTGTCCTTAAACAATATGCAAATACTACTTTCAAATGTTGTTGCTACATACACAAACTCACTTGCTGGTCGCATATGCATACCCGTAGGGTTTTTTAAAGTAATTTTAGCCGAAACCATATTATCCTCCTATATATTATTCATATTTTATACATCAAATATCTAAATCTAACTTTTTTAAATCATTTTTATCTGCCAACCCTGTTTTAAAAGCAGAAGCACTAGAAACTGCAACAGAAAAATTAAAAGCCTTTTTGGTATCGCCAGTTTTTATATATTCATATATAAATCCAGCGACCATACTATCTCCACAGCCTATTGTATTCACAACTTTCCCCTTATAAGGTTCTTTTTCATAAAACAACCCATCAGTTCTAAGAAAAACAGCCTTATCAGAGCCTTTTGACAACAATACATTTTTAGCTCCACACTTTTGCATTTTAATCATCGCTTGCTTAATATCGTAATCTGTTTTTAATTCACTATTTGCAAACTGCTCTAGTTCTTTTAAATTAGGCTTTACTAAAAATGGTTCTAATTTTAAAACTGATTTCAATAAATCTCCAGAACAATCTACTACAATATTATTGCATAATGTTTTTATTTTTTCTACCAAATATTTGTAAAGATTTATAGAACATTTTTTTGATATATTTCCAGAAATAACAACATAGTCATCAAATTTAATATCTTTTAACTTAATTATTAAATTGTCTACATCTTTTTCATCTACAAATATTCCATCGGCATTAATTTCAGTTTCATTATTGGCAGATATTTTTACATTAATCCTTGTATTTTGATTTTCAATAAAAATCATATCATTATTTATATTATTTTCATTCAGTAAATCAACAAGTTTTTTCCCTGTAAATCCACCTACAAATCCTAATGCAATATTATTTAAGCCAAAATTAGTAAGTACCTGTGATACATTTATGCCCTTACCACCTGCCTTAAAAAATTCAACTGCCGACCTATTTAATTGGCCGACAGTCAAATTATCTAATGAAACAAAATAATCAATAGACGGATTAAATGTTATTGTATATATCATCTTATCCCCTAAAATAGTATATTCTGTTTAATAAATTATAATTTTGCTAATTTTTCATCTAAAATCTGATTTACAGTTTGTGGATTAGCTTTACCCTTTAATGCTTTCATTGTTTGTCCAACAAGGAATCCCTTAGCTTTAGCCTTACCACTCTTAAAGTCTTCAATACTCTTTGGATTGTTAGCAATAACTTCATCAATAGTCTTTTCTACTAAAGAATCATCATTAAGCATCATAAGTCCTTTTTCTGTTACATAACTTACAGGCTCAACATTATTCTTGAACATTTCTTCAAATACTTCTTTGGCAACACTTCTATTAATTTTATTACCTTTAATAAGACCAATTAAATCTGCAATCTTCTTTGGTTCCATTGTTAAATCTTCAGCTAAAGTTGAAGTTTCACTCATAAGACGCATAAGTTCGCCCATAATAAGATTTGAAACTTCCTTAGGTTCGCCACAAAGTTCAGTAGCATCTTCAAATAAGCGAGAAATTTCTCTAGCAGAAGTAAGAATTGAAGCATCATAATCTGTAAGACCAAATTCTTCAACATATCTTGCTCTTTTAGCCTCTGGAAGTTCTGGCATATTTTTCTTTGCGTCATTTATCCATTCTTCGCTTATTTCAATAGGTAACAAGTCTGGTTCTGGGAAGTATCTATAATCCTGAGCATTTTCCTTACTTCTCATAGCATAACTCTCGCCCTTATTGTCATCCCATCTTCTTGTTTCCTGCATAACTTCTTTGCCAGCATCAAGAATATCCATCTGTCTTTCAGCCTCATACTTAATAGCTCTCTGAATAGCTTTAAATGAGTTCATATTCTTCATTTCTGTACGAGTACCAAATTCCTCCTGACCTACTGGTCTAATAGAAAGGTTTACATCGGCTCTCATTGAACCTTCCTGCATTTTACAGTCAGATACACCTAAGAACATAAGAATATCTCTAAGTTTATTTAAGTAAGCAAGAACTTCTTCAGCACTTCTAAAATCTGGTTCAGAAACAATTTCTAAAAGAGGTACGCCACATCTGTTGTAATCAACTAATGTACAATCATCCCATGGGTCATGAACAAGCTTACCAGCATCTTCTTCCATATGGATTTCGTGAATACCAATATTCTTCTTAACGCCATCTACATCAATTTCTACCTTACCGTTTTGGCAAATTGGGAAATAAAGCTGACTTACCTGATAAGCCTTTGGAAGGTCAGGATAGAAGTAATTTTTTCTATCAAATCTATTTTTTCTTGTAATATCACAATTAAGAGCTAAGCCTGCCTTTACAGCATACTCAACTACTTTCTTATTCATAACAGGTAATACACCTGGCATACCTGAACAAACTGGGCAAACATGAGTATTAGGTTCGCCACCAAATTCAGTAGAACAACCACAGAAAATCTTTGACTTTGTAGCAAGTTCTACATGCACTTCAAGACCCATTACTATTTCGTAATTCATTATGCTCTACCTCCTTTTTTAGTGTGAAAATCTGTTTCTTTTTGGAAAGCATATGCAACCTTAACAAGCTTATCTTCTGTAAATGTATCGCCAATTAACTGCATACCAACTGGCATACCATTTGCACCAAAACCACAAGGAACTGTAACACCTGGAAGACCTGCAAGGTTTACAGAAACAGTATAAATATCACCTAAATACATTTTAAGAGGGTCAGAACTATTTTCTCCAATTTTATAAGCTACTGTAGGTGCAACCGGAGAAAGAATCATATCATACTTTTCAAAAGCATCAGCAAAACTATTCTTTATAAGTCTTCTTACCTGTAAGCCCTTCTTATAGTAAGCATCATAGTAACCAGAACTAAGTACGAAAGAACCAAGCATAATTCTACGCTTTACTTCCATACCAAAGCCTTCACTTCTTGAGTTATAGAAAACATCAAGAAGGTTGTCACCATTAGGACTTCTATAACCATACTTGATACCATCATATCTTGAAAGGTTTGAACTAGCTTCTGCACAAGCAACAACATAGTAAGTTGGAATAGCATAGTCTACAACTGGCATTTCAAATTCTTCTAAAGTTGCTCCAAGTTTTTCGAGAGTTTTAGCAGCCTCTAAAACAGGAATTTTAACATCTTCATCAAGACCATCACCAAAATAATTTTTAGGTATACCAATCTTCATTCCTGAAATATCGCCATCAAAACACTTTGAAAAGTCTAATACTTTACCTTTAATAGAAGTAGAGTCCTTTGCGTCATGTCCTGAAATAGTTTCTAAAACTTTAGCACAGTCCTTTATATCTCTACCGATAGGTCCAATCTGGTCAAGAGATGAGGCAAATGCAACAAGACCATAACGAGAAACAGCCCCATATGTTGGCTTAATACCAGACACACCACAGAAGGAACAAGGCTGTCTAATAGAACCACCTGTATCAGAACCAAGAGTATAAACTGCTTCATCTGCTGCAACAGCTGCTGCTGAACCACCTGAAGAACCGCCTGGTACTCTTTCTAAGTCCCAAGGGTTTCTTGTTGGTCCAAAATGAGAAGTTTCAGTAGAACCACCCATAGCAAATTCATCCATATTTAACTTACCAAGAACAACTGCACCTGCATCCTGTAATTTTTCTACAACAGTTGCATTATAAGGTGGCACAAAATTTTCAAGCATTTTAGAACCACAGCTTGTAGTTAAACCTTTTGTACAAATATTGTCCTTAATACCCATAGGTACACCGGCAAGAGGAGAAGTAAGTTCTCCTGATTCAATTTTAGCCTGAACTTCAGCTGCATTCTTCATTGCTGATTCTTCAAAAACATTAGTAAAGGCATTAATATCCCTTTCTTTAGCCTTTATTGTATCAAGCATAGACTTAGTAACTTCTTCAGCACTTGTCTTTTTATCTTTTATCATCTGCCCTATTTCAAGAGCTGTCATATTATTAAAATCCACGATTTATCCTCCTTATTCAACAGTCTGAGGAACTTTAAAGCAGCCATCTTTCTGTTCAGGTGCATTTGCAAGTAATGCCTCTCTATTTTCTGTATTAACTGCCTCGTCTTCTCTGAAATTATTTGTAAAACTAAATGGATGTGACATTTCTTCTACACCTGTAGTATCAAGTTCATTTAACATATCCACATAATTTAAAATTTTACCAAGTTCTTCCTTTGATTTTTCCTTTTCTTCTTCTGTAAGATGAAGTCTTGATAAATCTTCTAAGTATTGAATAAGCTTATCATCAATAACCATAACAAAAAATCCTCCCTGAAATTTTGGATTTAAAACAGTAGCCACGCACACAAAAAAAGTCCTAAAGCAAAAAACAGCTTTAGGACGAAATTTCTCCGCGGTACCACCTAAATTGACACTAATGCCCGACTTTGGCACTATAACGCGTGCAAAACGTACTTCACTACCGGGCAAAAAGCCTTTTGCAAAATAGGCTCAGGAGTGTTATTCATAATGCAATATCAGATTAAAGCTTTCAGTCTATGACTTTAATTCCCTGTCAGTATTATCAAAATTACTCTTCTCCATCGTAGCCTTTATGACTTGTATAATATCATAATTTATCTATTATTTCAAGTGATTTTAAATAAAATTTGCCTTACATATAATTTTCCAACATTTTCACTATTTACATATAATAATTAATGTATTTTCTGTTCACTTTATCCATTTTTACATTTGGTACTTTATACAAATTTCATTATTTCCTTTCTTAATCTGGATATTATCTTTTTTTCCAAACGAGATATATAAGACTGGCTTATTCCCATCATATCAGCTACTTCTTTTTGTGTTTTTTCTATGCCATTATTTTTTAAACCAAATCTTAGCTCTATAATATCCCTTTCTCTACGATTTAGCTTACTTATAGCAGTATTTAACAGTTGTCTATCAACTTCATCTTCAATATCCCTATAAATCACATCTACATCTGTTCCAAGAATATCAGAAAGCAAGAGTTCATTTCCCTCCCAATCTACATTAAGAGGTTCATCAATGGAAACTTCTGTTTTTGTTTTAGTTGTTCTTCTAAGATACATTAAAATTTCATTTTCAATACATCTTGAAGCATATGTAGCCAATTTTATATTTTTATCCATTTTAAATGTATTAATAGCTTTTATTAATCCAATAGTCCCTATTGAAATTAAATCTTCTACATTTATGCCTGTATTATCAAATTTCCTAGCAATATAAACTACCAATCTTAAATTATGTTCTATAAGACAATTTTTTGCATCTTGATTATCTTCCATCATCAATTTCAAATTTTCATTTTCTTCTTCTACACTAAGTGGAGGTGGCAAAGAATCGCTTCCTCCAATATAGTATACAGCATCATTTTTAAAAATATTTTCTATAATACTTTTAATATTCACTTTTATTGCCTCCCTAAATGTTTTGGACTAATTAAAGCATTGTACAGTCCATTTTTACACAGGACAGACTTATAAATGCCGACGATAGGTTTCTTCACACTTTTACCATTAACAATCATTTTATCTACTTCAAAGCCAATTAAAATTCCCTTTTCATTCCCTAAACTACTGTACGGAATTATCCTTAATTTATTTACATAACTGTTTTCAGATATTTCATTAATTGTAGAGTATATATTTTCTTTCTCAAATATTTTTCTGAACTGTAGCGGAATCATCTCATTAAAAGCTCTATATTCTACAATTAACACCGGCTTTTTACTTATGGGGTCAATTAAACTATGACCTGTATCCATAAACGCCCTTATTAAAATTGATTTGTTATTATTTAGAATTTCTACATCATAATAGTTTTTTGTTTTATATAAATTTTTTGCTGAAAAATTTATTATTGCGTTTGATACTAAAATTCCAATTGGGATAACAATTTTTCCATTTTTTATTCCCGTATAATATATAAGTACATTTATAATCGTAACGGATAAAAAACTAAAAAGTCCTATTATCAAATATAGAATAACCGTTTCCCATATACTTTTAGGTTTAAACAGAAGTATTCCAGCAATAATAATCAACAACTGCGATACAATACTGGATAATACAAAGTTTTTATATACCGCAAGTAAATACAGCATAGACATTCCAATGCTTACAATAGAATACTTACACAAATTAATATGCTTTCTTAAAAATTTACCTACAAAAATAAAAATTGTTATGTTTACAAGGCTATTTCCAGCAATAAATAAATCTCCGTACAGAACAGTTTCCATAGTATCACCTCGATAAATACATACATTCTGTTTACAGATTTGCAATATGTAAAAGTGTTTTAACAATGGTTATTATACATTTGTCACTAAGAAAATTTTGTCATATCCTAATTTATTGCAATAAAAAAATACGACAAAAAAGCCGTATTTTTTCACATTTCAATTATAAAATTAGTTCAAATAACCATGGTCTATCATATATTTATCAACTATTTTTACGCCACTATCATTTAAGTGTGCATCATCTCTGAAATTATCATTTGTAAGGATATGTTCACTAGCATTTACTAAATTAAAATCCAAATATTTTAAATTATTTTCATCAGCTATTTTTTGGAATACATCATGAATACAATCATAATTTGATATATAATCATAAGAAACAGGAGCTATTGGTGCTGTAGTCATTATAACTTCTATTCCTCTATCTTTACAAGTATCTATTAATTTTTGTAGATACTTTTTCTGAATTTCATTAATGTTCCAATCTTTTCCGTCCAACCCTTTAAACTGGTTAGTTTTATCCATTTCATCTGGAAGCATATTGTAATTACAATAAGTATACCCTTTACTTCTATACTTTTCTACACCCTCCTGTTTTTCAGTAGCTGGTGTATATACACCGTATTTAGACTCAAGACTTTTCTTAAACTTTGAGTTTCTATAGGCAAAATAATCTGCCTGATACCTAAATATATCTGTATCATACATTAATTTTTGACTTAAAGGAAAAACCTCTTTTATATATTGTTTTTCCAACTCTGTATTTCTCAATACTTGAAATAAATATCCTGCCTGTGTTAATTCAAATTCATCGTCAAGCATATCCCAGTATACTTCTACAATTACTTTTTTAGGCTTCTGATAATTTAAAACTTCAAGCAATGTGAAATAAGTTGAGTCCATATGCTGTAATGGCATACCCAACTGATAACTGCTTGTACCAAGAACAGAATCAAAATTTTCAGGGTCAAATGTGCAATAAGAATGTGATGAACCCAAGAAAACCATATCTAAACTATTTTTTGGCAATTCATAAAACTCATTCCATCGACTCTCATTGTAATTATTTATTTGATTTTCCGTAGATGCTGCTGAATATTTGTTACCTACAACAAATATCATAGGAATTAAGGCAAATAAAAATAAAATTCCTTTTAATACATAAATCAGATTTTTCTTAAAATTGGAAGTAAATAAATTGTCCGCCACCTGCAAACACCCCCATCATTAAAATAAAACAAGCTAATATATAATAATACACAAATCTAAAAATAAAAGGTCCTTTATTTAATAACTTATGAATATCATACTTAAAGCTAATAACTTCAGTAAATATCAAGAACAATATTGCTATACTTAAAATAACTATTTCAAATAATTTTAATCCCATATTATTAAAAGTTACATATAAATACTGTAAATCGCTTACATTTTCCCAACCAGCAAATATATTTTTAATAATATAAACCGCATCTGATATTGTATTGGCTCTAAAGAAAATCCAAGCAAAAGCAACTAAAACAAAACAAATTATAACCCTGAATATATTTAACACAAAGAAATCTCTTTTTATTGGAATAATTTTATTCTTTAAATCGCCTATAACCTGATACAGTCCATGTAAGCCACCCCAAAGAACAAAAGTCCAATTAGCTCCATGCCATAAACCACTAGCCAAAAATGTTATAATAATATTTCTATACTTTTTTATCAATGAACATCTACTACCACCTAACGGAATGTAGATATAATCTCTTAGCCAAGATGAAAGCGAAATATGCCACCTTCTCCAAAACTCTTTTATATTCTTTGAAAAATAAGGTCTATCAAAATTAATCATCAAATCTATACCCATTAATTTTGCAACACCTCTGGCTATATCTGTATATCCACTAAAATCACAATATATTTGAACAGTAAAAAACAATGTAGCAACAACAAGAGGCAGTCCCTTGTATTCTTGTGGCGAATTGTATATTGCATCTACAAGAACAGATACTCTATCAGCAATTACAATCTTTTTAAAATAGCCCATTAACATTAATTTAGAGCCTTGAGATATATTGGCTAATTCAAGCTTATGTTTCGTAAATAACTGGCCAAGCAATCTGTCTGCTCTTTCAATAGGTCCAGCAACCAACTGTGGAAAAAACATTATAAATAAAGCTAATTTAAAATAATTTTTTTCTGGTTTATATTTACCATAAAACACATCAATAGTATAACTAGCAGCCTGAAATGTATAAAAAGATATACCCATAGGTAAAACAATATCAAAATCTTTTATTGGGTATGTCCAGCCCAAATAATTGTAAAGCCACATAAAACTATGGTTAATAAACACCATATACTTAAACACAAAAAGCAATCCAAAATTAATTATTAAACTTATAATCAAGAAAACTTTTTTCTTCTCCTGTTTATCATAAATAAGCCTAGCCAGTAACCAGTTAGACAGAGTCGAGATAACTATTAAAATTATTAATTCCGCTCTCCACCCCATATAAAATATACAGCTGGCAATCAAAAGCATTATCCACTTTAATTTTTGTGGCAAAGTATAATAAAGAACAAGAACTACAGCCAAAAAAATTATAAAAGTGAGAGAATTAAAAAGCATTTCTTCACCTCCCAAATAAAATACTGTAATACTAAAATACGGCTATAGAAAATTTTCTACAGCCGTAAAACAAATGTAAAAAGAATTACTTCATAGATTCATATATTGCCTTAGCCATAGAATCTAAAGTATCCATTTGAGATTCTTTAAGACTTGACTTTATTGTAACTGTTTCATCGAGAATAGTCATATTCTTCATACCTTCAACAATTTCTTTCATCTGTTTATTTGCTAAAGGTCCCCATGTACCATTTTCTACTAAAGCAACAGTTCTGTTTTGAATATTATGATTTTTCAAATCTTCTAACACATTTTTCATATTTGTGAAAATGCCATTATTATAAGTAATTGACGCAAATACCAAATTTGACGCTCTAAAAGCTTCTGAAACAAGCTGTGAAGAATGTGTATTAGAAACATCATACATCTTTATATTTCTTACACCTAAATCTCCAAGTTTACAAGCTAAAATATTCATTGCATTTTCTGTATTTCCATATACAGAGCCATAGGCAATAACTACTGCTTTATCTTCTGGTGTGTATGTTGCCCATTTCATATATTTATCAACATACCAACCAATATTTTCTCTCCAAATTGGACCATGTAAAGGACAAATCATTTTAATATCCAATGTAGCAGCTTTTTCTAAAAGTGATTTAACCTGTGGACCATATTTACCTACAATATTTGTATAGTATCTTCTTGCATCATCAAGCCATTCTTTTTCAAAATCTACTTGATCTGCAAAAATATTACCATTCATAGCACCAAATGTACCAAAAGCATCAGCTGAGAAAAGAGTACCTGTTGTAGTATCAAATGACACCATTACTTCTGGCCAATGAACCATAGGAGCTAAAACAAAGGCAAAGTTATGTTTACCTGTAGAGAGAGTTTCGCCCTCTTTAACAACAACAATTTTTTCATCTATATTTTCAAAATCAAAGAACTGCTTAATATAAGTAACTGTTTTTGCGTTTGTAACAATTTTTGCATTTGGATACTTTCTTAATACTCTTTCGAGGGAACTACTATGGTCAGGTTCCATATGATGTACAAATACATAATCCAAATCTCTGCCATCTAATACATGAGCTATATTTTCACAGAAATTGTCTAAGATAGCACCATCAACAGTATCAAATAAAACAGTTTTTTCATCTAATAAAAGATAAGAGTTATAGCTAACTCCTCTAGGTATAGGAAAAGCATTTTCAAACAAAGCTAATCTTCTATCGCTACCGCCTACCCAAAATAAATCATCTTGAATTTTTTTTACACAATACATATTTAAACCTCCTATAGATTCTACTTTCTATATTCTTTTTCGTGATTATATAATTCTTTGTTATCACTTACAATAGCAGTTCCTACGCCATATACAGTAAATAATTCCAAAAGAACACTATGCTTAACAGAACCATCTAATATATGTGCTCTAGGAACTCCATTTTCTACAGCATGAATAGCACAATTAAGCTTTATAGCTATTTCGCTATTTAATCTACCACTATTTACAACATTTTTAGCATCACTTACTGTAAGCATAGAATGTAAACTCTTGTCATTATTTTTCTTTATACCCTCATCCTGTGAAAGGAAAAGTATTTTTTCTGCTTTAAGTGCAATAGCTATTGCACAAGCAACATCATCCGCTTTAAGGTTATAACTTGTAAAGTCACCACTTACACCAATTGAAGCAATAATAGGAATATAATCTTGTGATATTAAATCTTCAATTAAGTCTGTATTTATGCTTTTTATACTACCAAAATAACCTATATCAGCACTTTCGATAATCTTAGGTTCAACCTTAATAGTTTCGCCATCTTTACCACAAATACCAACAGCCTTTGCACCTTTTTTTGCAAAAATCTGTACTAAATCTTTATTTATTTTACCCAATACCATTTCAATAATTTCCATAGTTTCTTCATCTGTAACTCGGAAATCTTCAACATACTGTATATTCTTGCCTATATTATTAAGCCAACGATTAATTTCGTCACTACCACTATGAACTATAATAGGTTCCATACCTATAAGTTTTAAAAGAATAACATCCTCTACCACACTTTCAAGAGTTTCTTTATCCTTTAAAACACTACTACCAAATTTTACAACAATCTTTTTATTATGGAAATCTCTTATATATGGTAAAGCCTCTGTTAAAAGCTTAGCTTTTTCAACACCAACTTCAATTTCACTATTCATTAAAATCGCCTCCTATGGCAACAAGTAGCCTTTTTCAACACTTTCATCTAATATGTCTAAAACAAATTTGCGAAGTGCTGGATGAGCATCTTTAGTTAATTTACTACCTCTTTCAATAACTTGAGCCTTTGTTACATGATTTACAAGCCACTTTTCGCCTCTTGTAATATAGTTTAACATTATAGGCTGAAGTCTGTCAAGGCTGTTTGCAAACTTAGCCTCTGGAGTATCATTTCTTTCGAATTCAAGCCAATAGCCCTTTAATTCCTCACATTGTTCTTTATCAAGAATGGCATATAACTTTTCTGCTGCTTCAGACTCTCTTTGTGCTTTTGTTTCATTTCCCTTAACATCATACAAATATGTATCCCCTGCATATATTTCAACCAAGTCGTGAACAAGCATCATTTTAATGGCTCTTAATAAGTCTGTTCCCTCTGGTGCATATTCTTCAAGAACAACAGCATACATACAAAGATGCCAACTATGTTCAGCATCATTTTCGCGTCTATTATCAACAGATAAAAGGGACTGTCTAAATATATTTTTTAATTTATCAATTTCCATAAGGAAATCCATTTGTTTTTTTAATTTATCCATAGTGCCTCCAAATATAAGTTAAAATTGCAATTAAGGCTGTAACCTAATGATTACAGCCTTAAAAAGTCCTATTTATTTAATAAATCTACTGTAGTCTTTACTACATTATCTACTGTAAACCCAAAGTATTCAAAAAGCTTCTTGTATGGTGCAGACTTACCAAAAGTAGTCATATTAATAAGCTTACCGTCAATACCTAAATATCTATACCAAGAAAGGTCAGAAGATGCTTCAACTGCAATTCTCTTAGTAACTGCGTGAGGTAATACAGATTCCTTATATTCATCAGACTGTTCTTCAAAAAGTTCAACACAAGGCATACTTACAACCTGAGCTGCTATACCCTGTTCCTTTAATACATCATAAGCGTCATAAATAAGACCAACTTCACTACCTGTTGCCATAAGAATTACATCAGGAGTTTCCTTAAATGATTCTCTTACAACATAACCACCCTTTAAGGCTTTTCTACCATCAATTCCTAAATTCTTAGTATTCTGACGAGAGTAAAGCATAGCTGTTGGAGTATGTTTGCTCTTCATAGCAGTATACCATGCAGCAGCAGTTTCGTTAATATCACAAGGTCTGAATACATTAAAGTTTGGCATACTTCTTAAAGCAGCAACCTGTTCTATAGGCTGGTGTGTTGGGCCATCTTCGCCTACACCAATACTATCATGTGTTAAAATACAAGCCACTGGTAAACCTGTAATTGAAGAAACTCTAAGAACAGGCTTCATATAGTCACTAAATACGAAGAAACTTGCAATATATGGTCTTATACCACCATGTAATGCCATACCATTTGCCATAGCTGTCATTGCTATTTCTCTAATACCAAAGTGGATATTGCTACCTTCTCTATTTTCCTTTGAGAAGAAATCACTATTCTTCATAATAGACTTATTAGATGGAGATAAGTCAGCAGAACCACCAAATAAATTAGGCATTACTTCTGAAAGTTTATTAAGAATCTTTTCTGAACATTGACGAGTAGCCATTTCTTCTGTATTTAACCAGAAACTATCATCATTTTCAATTTCGCCAAGGAAATCATCATTTAACCAAGCCTTATACTCATCAGCAAGTTCTGGATACTTTTCTGCATATTCATCGAACATCTTGTCCCACTTGTCAGCATCATTTGTAAGCTCTTTAACAACTTCTGACATATGAGTTTTAACTTCATCTGGAACAACAAAGCTTTCGTCATACTTCCAGCCAAGAGCAGCTTTTGTAGCCTTAACTTCATCTTCGCCAAGAGGTGCACCATGAGATGCATTGCTACCTGCTTTATTTGGAGAGCCGTAACCGATAGTTGTCTTAATTTCAATAAGTGATGGCTTATCTGTAACAGATTTAGCTTCCTCAATAGCTTTTCCAATAGCATCAATATCATTACCATCTTCAACAAAAACTGTATGCCAGTTCATAGCATCAAATCTCTGTCTTACATTTTCTGTAAATGCAATATCTGTACTACCTTCAATTGTTATGTTGTTAGAATCGTATAATGCAATAAGCTTACCAAGACCTAATGTACCAGCAAGTGATGCAGCCTCATAAGTAATACCTTCCATCATGCAACCGTCGCCACAAAGTGCATAAGTATAGTGGTCAACAACTTTATATTCTTCAGTATTGAACTTAGATGCAAGGTGTGTTTCTGCCATAGCCATACCAACAGCATTAGCAAAACCCTGTCCAAGCGGGCCTGTACTTGCATCAACACCAGGAGTTACACCATGTTCTGGATGACCTGGAGTGATTGATTCAAACTGTCTAAAATTCTTAATATCATCAATAGAAACTTTATAACCAAAAAGGTGTAATAAAGAATAAAGCATCATTGAACCATGACCTGCAGATAACACAAATCTATCTCTGTTTACCCATTCTGGATTAATAGGGTTATGCTTCATATGATGTGCCCATAATTCATATGCCATAGGAGCTGCACCCATAGTAATACCAGGATGACCAGAATTAGCTTTCTGAATAGCTTCCATACTCAACACACGCATACAATTTATAGTTAATAAATCTGATGAGTTCATTTTTTTACCTCCGAAAAATATGAAAACAAATCCAAAAAAACATATATGGATTGTTCTCTCAATTTAAAATTTCAAATCTTCATTATTATACAACAATCTTCATTTTAATACAAGCATAGATAAACAATTATATAATTTTGTCTATTTCGACTAAATTATTTCAATTTAAGAGAAGTTTTTTTACAAATCTGCTTTTCATTTTTCACAAATTGTGGTATTATTACATTAAGGATACATAAATTTTTTGGAGGTGTTTATTATGTATGTTTCTGAAAGAATGACAAGATACCCTGCTACTGTAATGCCTAACTATTCTGTTTCTAAGGCTTATCAAATTATGACAGAAGGACACTATTCCCAGCTCCCAGTTGTAGATAGCGATAATAAATTGATTGGTCTTGTAACTGAAAAGCTTTTAGCAGAGGTAAATCCTTCAAGTGCTACTTCTTTAAGTGTTTATGAAATTAACTATCTTTTAAGTAAGACAAAAGTTCAGGATATAATGAAAACTGGTATTTTCAAGATTAATAAAGATGCTTTAATTGAAGATGCTGCAATTATTATGAAAGAAAATAGAATAAGCTCACTTCCTGTTATTGAAGGAGATAATTATTTAGCTGGTATCATAACAAGAACAGATATTTTTAAAGCATTTATTGACATTATGGGGGTTAAAGCAACTGGTACAAGAATTGCTATTACTACTGAAGATAAAGTAGGTGTTTTAGCTGATATTACAAGTATTTTAGCTGAACATAATATCAATATACGAAATATTACTGATATATCTGAAAATGGCAAATCTGAAATTACTATTAAGGTTCGTAGCCTTGATGCTAGTGCTGCTATAGAAGATATTAAGGCAAAAGGATATAATGTAACTTCTGTTATAACTGTTCATTAAATTCTATAATCAAAAAATTTGTGGGTAGCATTTACTTATGTAAATGCTACCCTTTTATTATTTGTTTATTATATTAATTTATACTTGTCAGTAAATAAATTATAATTTAAAAACATTATAAATCAATTAAAAATAAGTCTGAAATTTCTATTCAATAGCTGTATTGAATTTTATTTTCTATAACTATCTTTTTTACTTTACCCCCAAGTAAAGTATAGAGCCCATTTTACTTCTATATATAACGCAAGGTTTTGATTATTTTTACAACACAAAAAGGCACACATAAATGTGTGCCTTTTTTAGTCATATTATATAACTTAAATTAGTTTAATTCAGCAAAGAACTTGATTGTTCTAACCATCTGGCTAGTGTATGAGTTTTCGTTATCATACCAAGAAACAACCTGAACTTCGTATAAATCGTCAGCAACCTTGTTAACCATTGTCTGAGTTGCATCGAATAATGAACCGTAAGTGATACCAACGATATCAGAAGAAACGATTTCATCTTCATTGTAACCGAAAGAATCAGACTGAGCAGCCTTCATAGCAGCGTTGATACCTTCAACAGTTACATCAGTACCCTTAACAACAGCAGTAAGGATAGTAGTAGAACCAGTTGGAACTGGAACTCTCTGAGCAGAACCAATTAACTTACCGTTAAGTTCTGGAATAACTAAACCGATAGCCTTAGCAGCACCAGTTGAGTTAGGAACGATATTAACTGCAGCAGCTCTTGATCTTCTTAAATCGCCCTTTCTCTGTGGACCATCAAGAGTCATCTGGTCACCAGTGTAAGCATGAATAGTAGTCATGATACCAGCCTGAATTGGAGCAAATTCGTTAAGAGCCTTAGCCATAGGTGCTAAGCAGTTAGTAGTACAAGAAGCAGCAGAAATAATCTTGTCATCAGCTGTTAATGTATTTTCGTTTACGCTGTAAACGATTGTTGGTAAATCGTTACCAGCAGGAGCAGAAATAACAACCTTCTTTGCACCAGCAGTGATGTGAGCAGAAGCCTTTTCCTTAGAAGTGTAGAAACCAGTACATTCAAGTACAACATCAACATCTAAGTCGCCCCATGGAAGCTTAGAAGCATCAGCTTCCTTGTAGATTTCAATTTCCTTACCGTTAACAACGATAGAAGATTCCTTTGCTTCTACAGTACCATCAAACTTACCCTGAGTTGAATCGTACTTTAATAAGTGAGCTAATACTCTAGGTGCAGTTAAATCGTTGATAGCAACAACTTCGTAACCTTCAGCAGCGAACATCTGTCTGAAAGCAAGTCTACCAATACGACCAAAACCATTAATAGCAACTTTAACCATTTTAAATTCCTCCTGAAATATTAAAAAAATTTATAGTTATTGTTATAAATATAACAAACTATTACAATCCATCATACCAAATAACAACCTAACTTAAATGTATTATATCACAATCATTTTTATTTTAAAATACTTTTTTTACAAAATATGACTGTTTTTTTCACTTTTATGCACAAGTGACACAATAGATATAGCTAATCCAGCAGCACTTATCAATAAAGCTAAACTACTCACAACAAGACTTACAACTTTCATAACAATACCTCCAATTATAATAAAAATATATAACAATATTTTGTTAATTTTTAACATAACATCAGCAAGTAGCAAGAGTTTACTTGCTACTTACCGGTACTACACTAATTTTACTTAAAATACTGAACACCTGAAAGGAATATCTTCTGGTCCTTTTCGCCAGGAACATTCTTAAATACTCCATTGCCCATTCTTTCTGAATGGCCCATCTTACCTAATACTCTACCATCTGGACTTGTAATACCTTCAATAGCATATAATGAACCATTAGGATTATATCTAATATCAAATGTAGGATTTCCATTAGGGTCAACATACTGAGTTGCAATCTGATTATTTTCAGCTAAAGCCTTAATAACTGCTTCATCAGCCATAAATCTACCTTCGCCATGAGAGAAGGCAACCTTATGAATATCGCCTACATTACTATTCCAAAGCCATGGTGACTTGTTAGAAACAATCTTAGTATCAGCAAGGCAAGAAATATGTCTACCAATAGTGTTAAATGTAAGAGTTGGACTATTTTCTTCCATATCTCTAATTTCGCCAAATGGTACAAGACCGAGCTTAATAAGAGCCTGGAAACCATTACAAATACCGAGCATAAGACCATCTCTGTTTTTAAGTAAATCCATAACAGCTTCTTTAACCTTTGGATTTCTAAATACAGCAGCAATAAACTTACCAGAACCCTCTGGTTCATCACCAGCACTAAAACCACCAGGAATCATGATAATCTGACTATTATGAATCATATCAACCATCTTATCAATAGATTCTTCAAGCCATTGTGTTTTAAGGTTTGTAACTACTAAAGTATCTGCAACCGCACCAGCCTTTTCAAAAGCTCTCTTTGTATCGTATTCACAGTTATTGCCAGGGAATACAGGTATAAGAACTCTAGGAGCTGCTATGCCCTTGCCTGAGAATTTCTTTTCAACAACATTAAATGGTTTAATTTCAATGTCAGCCTTCTTTACTTCTTCAAGATACTTTGTTGGGAATATCTTTTCAAGAGGCTTAATCCATACATTAAGTGCTTCATCAAGGTCAATAGTAACACCATTAGCCACAATACTCTTTTCTGAAGTAGTATTACCAATAACTGCAAAATTATAACCAGCAAAAAGCTTTTCAGCTTCTGCCTTATCGCAAGCTAATTCAAGAACAAAGCTACCATAGTTATAGTTGAATAAATCTTCTTCATTAATTACTGCACCTATATCGTTACCAAAAGCCATCTTAGTAACAGCAGCAGCAATACCACCAACACCAATTGTAGCAGCAGAAACAATCTTACTTTCTTTTACAAGTTCACTAATCTTAACAAAATTCTTTTTAAGTTCATCAAATACTGGTAAATCGTTTTCATCATAAGAAACGCTAACCTTAACAATTGTATTGCCTGCATTTTTAAATTCTGGTGAAATAACATTGTACATCTTTACTGGGTCAACAGCAAAAGATACAAGTGTTGGAGGAACATCTAAATCCTTAAATGTACCAGACATACTGTCTTTACCACCAATAGCAGCTGTACCAAGTTCAATCTGTGCAAGATAAGCACCAAGTAAAGCACTAAATGGCTTGCCCCATCTGTGAGAATCTTCACCAAGTCTTTCAAAATATTCCTGGAAAGTAAGTCTTACACTATCGTAATCGCCACCACCAGCTACAATTTTAGCTACAGATTCAACAACTGCATAAACTGCACTATGGAAAGGACTCCATTTTGCTACAGTAGGATTATAGCCATAACTCATTAAAGTACCTGTAGTTGTTTCGCCCTTTAATAAAGGAATTTTTGCTGCCATAACTTCAGCAGGAGTCATCTGATTCTTACCACCAAAAGGCATAAGAATTGTACCAGCACCAATTGTAGAGTCAAATCTTTCAACAAGACCCTTCTGACAAGCTACATTAAGCTGTGAAAGATTTTCAAGCCATTGAGCCTTTAAATCAGCCTTGTTTTCAATCTTTTCCGGCTTATTTGCTGGTTCTTCAACATAAATATCTGTATTCTGAACAGCACCGTTTGTATCAAGGAAATCTCTTGAAATGTTTACAATATCATTTCCATTCCAGAACATCTTTAATCTTCTATCATCTGTAACCTTTGCTACAACTGTAGCCTCAAGGTTTTCTTCATTAGCATACTTAATAAAGCTATCAGCCTTATCAGCCTTTACAACAACTGCCATTCTTTCCTGAGATTCTGAAATAGCAAGTTCTGTACCGTCAAGGCCTTCATATTTCTTTGGAACTAAGTCAAGATTAATTTCAAGACCATCTGCAAGTTCGCCAATGGCAACAGATACACCACCTGCACCAAAGTCATTACAGCGTCTAATCATCTTACTTACTTCTGGATTTCTAAATAATCTCTGTAACTTTCTTTCTGTAGGTGCATTACCTTTCTGTACTTCTGCACCACAAGTAAGGATAGAGTCCTCATTGTGTTCCTTAGAAGAACCAGTTGCACCACCACAACCGTCACGACCTGTGCGGCCACCAGTAAGAATAATAATATCCCCAGCATCTGGGCGTTCTCTTATTACATTTTCTTTCTTAGCTGCAGCAATAACTGCACCAATTTCCATTCTCTTTGCTACATAACCTTCATCATAGATTTCAGCTACCTGACCAGTTGCAAGACCGATCTGGTTACCATAAGAGCTATAACCATGAGCTGCAGATGTAACAATCTTTCTCTGAGGAAGTTTACCCTGTAAAGTATCAGCTACTGGAACAGTTGGGTCGCCAGCACCTGTTACTCTCATTGCCTGATATACATAACTTCTACCTGAAAGTGGATCTCTAATAGCACCACCAAGACAAGTTGCAGCACCACCAAAAGGTTCAATTTCTGTTGGGTGGTTATGAGTTTCATTCTTGAACATTACAAGCCAATCTTCTTCAACACCATCAACATCAACTGGAACTACAATACTACAAGCATTAATTTCTTCTGACTCATCAAAATTATCTAACTTGCCCTGTGCTCTTAAAGCTCTCATACCTGTTGTAGCAATATCCATTAAACAAACAGGCTTCTGTTCCCTACCAAGAGATTTCTTTTCGTCAAGATACATCTTGTAAACATTTTCTACAACATTTTTATATTTACCATCTTCAAATGTTACATCGTTAATATGAGTCGCAAAAGTTGTATGTCTACAATGGTCTGACCAATATGTATCAATTACTCTGATTTCTGTAATTGTAGGATTTCTCTTTTCTGTATCCCTAAAATATTTCTGACAGAATATAATATCTGCCTCACTCATAGCAAGACCTAAAGACTTTCTGTAATCAAGAAGTGCCTTTTCGTCCATATCAACAAAACCATCAATAGTTTCAACTGTAGTTGGAATTGTAAGGTCCATTTTAAGTGTAGCAGGCTTCTCCATACTAGCTTCACGAGAGTCTACTGGGTTAATACAGTAATGCTTAATTTTTTCAACATCTTCTGTAGATAATTTACCTTTTAAAACATATGTTTTAGCTGAAGCAACAACAGCCTTGTCATCTCCAGATATAATCTGAATACACTGCATAGCAGAATCGGCTCTCTGGTCATACTGACCTGGAAGATATTCCATACTAAATGCTGTTTCGTCTTCTGCCATTTCAAAGGTTTCGTTGTAAATATAATCAACAGGTGGTTCTGAGAAAATAGTCTTTGATGCTGCTTCAAAAACATCATCAGCTATATCTTCAACATCATATCTGTTTAAAATTCTAAGACCAGTTAAATTTGTTAAACCTAAGTTTTCTTTAATATCAGCAAGTAACTGACTTGCTTCAATGTTACAACCTTCTTTTTTTTCTACATAAATTCTTTTAATCTCAGCCATTAGACTCTCCCTTTCGCTGTATATTAATTATTTATTTTTATATTTTACAAAAAAAATTATTTTTTGTCAAATTCCATAAACCCATTTAATCTCATTTCTTTATACTTAGCAAATTCGCCATTATCAAGAGCATTTCTGATTTCTTCCATCATATTATTGAAGAAGTATAAATTGTGCATTACACAAAGACGCATTGCCAACATTTCTTTAGCCTTAAACAAATGTCTGATATATGCCTTAGTATATCTCTGACATACTGGGCAATGGCAATCATCTGCAATAGGTGTATCATCTAACTCATATTGTTTATTCAACAAATTCAATTTACCCCTGTTAGTATACACATTACCATGTCTACCATTTCTAGCTGGAAGAACACAATCAAAGAAATCAATACCTCTGTCAACAGATTCCAATATATTTGCTGGTGTACCAACACCCATAAGATATGTTGGCTTATTTTGTGGAAGATATGGTACAACCTTTTCAAGAACTTCATACATAGCCTCGTGACTTTCACCTACTGCAAGTCCACCTACTGCATAACCTGGTAAATCAAGTTCGCTTATTCTCTTTGCATGTTCAATTCTTATATCGTGGAATGTACCACCCTGATTAATACCAAAGAGCATCTGTTGTTTATTAATAGTATCTTCCATACTATTAAGCTGGTCAAGTTTCTTTTTACATCTTTCCAGCCATCTTGTAGTTCTATCTACAGAATTCTGCATATATTCTCTTGTAGCAGGATGTGGTGGACATTCATCAAAAGCCATAGCAATAGTAGATGCTAAATTTGACTGAATTGTCATACTTTCTTCTGGCCCCATAAAAATCTTTCTGCCATCAATGTGAGAATTAAAGTAAACACCCTCTTCTTTTATTTTTCTGAGAGTAGTAAGTGAAAAAACCTGAAATCCACCTGAATCAGTTAATATAGGCTTATCCCACACCATAAACTTGTGAAGTCCACCAAGTTTTTTAACAACCTCATCTCCTGGTCTTAAATGAAGATGATAAGTATTAGAAAGTTCAACCTGACACTTAATATTGTTTAA
Source organism: Eubacterium sp. CAG:274 (assembly GCA_000432155.1). Lineage (GTDB taxonomy): Bacteria > Bacillota > Clostridia > Lachnospirales > CAG-274 > CAG-274. Next base: position 47,693 of record FR888497.1, on the reverse strand, counting down.
GTCTTCAGTTGAAACCGCACCTTTAATAGCAGCAGCAGTTCCTACATTCATAAAAACTGGTGTCTGTATAGTTCCATGAACTGTATGAAATTCGCCACGCTTCGCTCGTCCTTCTGTCTTTAATAATTTATACATACAAATAACCTCATTAAAAAAATTTGCTTTTGCTTTAGTATACAATATTTTTTGAATTATAGCAAATATATTTGAAATTTTAATAAAAAAATGTTAATATTAGTCCATAATAATTACTTTAGGAGATAAAATATGGAAAAATTCAGGATTATGGCAACAACCACTTTCGGTTTAGAGGCTGTTGCAAAAAGAGAAATTACTGATTTAGGTTTTGAAGATATTACTGTATCTGACGGTTATGTTGAATTTTCTGGAACTGCTGAAGATGTTGTAAAAGCTAATTTATGGCTTAGAACAGCAGATAAAATTTTAATTGTACTTAATAGATTTAAGGCAATAACTTTTGAAGATTTATTTCAAGGTGTAAACTCAATTAAATGGGAAAATCTTATGCCAGAGAACGCCAAATTTATAGTAACAGGTAAATCTTTTAAATCACAGCTTTCTAGTGTACCTGCTTGTCAGTCTATTTCTGAAAAAGCTGTAATTAAAGCTATGCAAAGAAAATATAAAATTGCCCATTTTCCTAAAGACGGCGATGAATATACTATACAGGTTGCTTTGCTTAAAGATACTGTAACTGTAACACTTAACACTTCTGGACCTTCCCTTCACAAAAGAGGATACAGAGTACAGCAGGTAATGGCACCTTTAAAGGAAACTATGGCAGCTGCTCTTATCATGCTTAGTTATTGGAAACCTGACAGAGTACTTTTAGACCCTTGTTGTGGTTCTGGTACAATAGCTATTGAAGCTGCTCTTATAGCAAAAAATATCGCCCCTGGCCTTATGCGTCACTTTGCAGCAGAAAAATGGGATTTTATAGACAAAGAACTTTGGAAAAAAGAAAGAAAAGAAGCTAGATTAGCTATTAAGCAAGATTTTCAGCCTAAGATATATGGTTCTGACATAAACGCAAATGCAGTTAAAATGTCTATGGAAAATGCAAATAATGCCGGTGTTGGAGATTGTATAAAATTTGCTCAAATACCATTTAATAAGTTAAAATTGCCTTGCAACTATGGCGTATGTATATCAAACCCTCCTTATGCTGAAAGAATGGGTAATCTTAACGATGTTGAAAGACTTTATAGAGATATGGGCAAGTTATTTAACCACAACAAAACTTGGTCTACTTACTTTATCACATCTCATGAGGGTTTTGAGAAATTATATGGTAGACGAGCTGATAAAAAGAGAAAACTTTTTAATGGTAATGTAAAAACTGACTATTATCAATTCTATGGAGAAAGACCACCAAAGAAAAAGTAATAATTTTTGAGGTTAATTATGAATTTAAGATTGAAATATCTACCAAAAATGAAAATTTTAAATTTCCTTCTTACATTTATTTATCCCAAAACCTGTATGAGTTGCAATACTCTGCTAAATTATAATACAAAAATAGAGTTATGTGACAATTGTGCTAAAGATTTTAATCCTTATAGAGGCAATCGTTGCATAACTTGTGATAGACCTATAGATAATACTGGCGAATGTAGCATTTGTAAAAGTGAAAAAATATACTTCGAAAAAGGTTATTGTGTTTATCCATATGCTGGTGCTGTAAGAAATACTATTCTAAATTTTAAATTCAAAAATATGGCTTTGTATTACACATATTTGGGTTCTAAAATGACGGAATATTATTTTGAGTACATTATGGAAAGTTATGATTATATTACTGCTGTTCCTATACATAAGAAAAAATTAAAAGTTAGGGGTTACAATCAGGCTGAATTATTAGCCGAATATATTTCTGAACAAATTAATATTCCCTACTGTACTATATTAAAAAGGACTGTAAACACTAAGCCTCAAAATGCTTTAAGCAAAAAGGAAAGAGTTACAAATATTAAAAATGCTTTTTCGTTAATAGATAATATAGATATAAAAAACAAAAGTATTTTAATTGTAGATGACATTTTCACAACCGGCACAACTATAAATGAATGTTGTAAAGTACTGAAAAAAGCCGATGCATTTAAGGTTGATTTTTTATCTCTTTCCGCTAAAATAGAAACTAAATAAAAAACAAAAAAGGTTGTTTTGATTTTTTCAAAACAGCCTTTTTATATTGAATCAAATTTATCTATCTATTTTCATTGAATCCGGTGGTGGATTTTCTGTAACAATTTTCATCAATCTCAGAAATTCTTTTTTATCTTCATCTGAAAGTTTTTTGCTAAATTCTCCATCATATTCAAAAAAAGCTTTTTTTACTTGATGAAAAACCTCTTCACCCTTTTCCGTCAAAAAAACATCATAGCTACGAGCATCGTTTTTGTTTTTAACCCTAGTAATAAACCCATTCTTTTCCATAGTTTTAATAAGACTTGTAACAGATGGTCCTTTTATGCCATATGCTTCTGCAATATCTTTTTGATTTACAGTTTTGTTTTTCTCACTAAACTTTTTAATAAATCCTATTGTTAATGCCTGTGGCCAACTACAACCATAATTTTTAAGTCTTTTTTCAAATTCAACCTGAACTTGATGAGCCGCATAGGTCAAATAAGTAATTAGTAATTCCTTCATATAATCATCACCTTAAGTGTTTTATTCATTGACAATATTTTATCACACAACGACTTATTTGTAAATAAAATAAAAACAAAAGCCCTCAAATTGATTTTATCAATTTAAAGGCTTTTTTACAAATATCAATTATTAATTTCCAGCTTTGATTTTAATCCAAAGTTCAGAAAGTTTTGCTCTTAAAGTTTCGTTATCGTGGAAATATTCATCCTTATCATAACCACTTCTTGGTAAGTATGCTTCATTTTCAGCATAATCTCCTTCAGAAAGTTCATTTAAAACATTCTGATTAGAAGATGCGTAACCTACTGTCTGTGAATTATCAAGAGATTCTTTATCTTCAAGAATAAAATTAATAAATACATTTGCTAATTCTGGATTTTCAGCATTCTTAGGAATTACCATTGCATCAGTCCAAACATTTGTACCCTGCTTTGGCTGGCAATATGCCATATCCTCATTTTGGTCAAGAATATAAGCAGCATCGCCACTATATACAACAGCTATATCCTTTGCACCATTACTCATTGAGTCAATTACTTCATCAGTAACATATACAGGACCCATTGTATCATTTACAGTTTTAAGCCATTGAGAAGCTGCTGTAATTTCTTCGTCCTTATCTGTATTCATTGAATAGCCTAATGCCTTAAAAGCTACCATAAAAGCATCTCTTTCAGAGTCATAAACATAAATGCTATCTTTATATTTAGTATCCTGTAAAATATCCCAGCCCTTTGATTCTATTTCGTCTTTACTAACCTTTGTTTTGTTATATACAAGACCTACATTACCCCAGAAATAAGGAACTGAATATTCGTGGTCAGGGTCAAAATCGCAAGACATCTTATCAGTTAATTTTGAAAGATTTGGAATTTTATCTTTATCTAATGGCTGAAGCATATCTTCTTTCTTCATTCTTTCAATCATATAATCTGAAGGAACGATTACATCATAAGCATCTCCTGCCTGTAACTTTGTATACATCATTTCATTTGAATCAAAATATTCAGAAATAACTTTACAACCATACTGCTTTTCAAAATCTGCAACAACATTTTCGCCTACATATTCACCCCAATTGTAAAACTTTAATGTCTGTCCCTTATAAGCATCTGTTTCTGCTGTCTGTGTACTGCCACAACCTGTCATTAACATTGTAGCACCTGCTAATACTAAAGCAACTAATTTTTTCATTTTCTTCTTTTCCTTTCTTTTATAAATGGAATAATATTAAGCAATAACAACGCAACTGTAATTATTACAATAATAAGTGTTGAAATTGCATTTATTGTTGGATTTACTCTTTTTGACATAGTGTATACCATAATAGAAATATTGTTTACACCATTACCTGTAACGAAATATGAAATAACGAAATCGTCAAAACTCATTGTAAACGCTATTAATGCACCAGCTACTATACCTGATGTAATCTGTGGAACAACGACCTTGGTCAATGCTTGTATAGGAGTAGCTCCCAAATCAAGTGCAGCATCAATCAAGTTAGGGTCTAAAGACCTTAATTTTGGCATTATACTAAGTATAACATAAGGAATACAGAACATAATATGCGCCAAAAGCATTGTAACAAAACCTTTTCTAATAGCAACAGCACTAAAGAACATAAGAAGTCCAATAGCCGTTACAATTTCAGGGTTCATAATAGGAAAATCATTTATCTGCTCTATGGATTTTCTTATTACTTTTTTAGACTTTGACATACCAATAGCAGTAATAGTTCCTACAACTGTTGATATAACAGTTGTTAATATAGCAACAACTATTGTATAGAAAATAGCATCCATTATTTCCCCACTATTGAACATCTTTTCATACCATTTTAATGAAAAGCCTTTAAATACACTAAGGGATTTTGAACTGTTAAAAGAGAAAACTATTGTATAGACAATAGGTAAATATAAAAATAATAACACTAAGCCTAAAATAATTTTTAAAATTGTACCCTTACTCTTTTTCATCAGTCATCACTCCCTTCTGGAGAAACTTTTTTATCTACTCGTCTAGCAAAATACATTGAAATCATAATTATAATAGCCATAATTAATGAAATTGCACTACCAAAGCCCCAATTACCTGCTGTAAGGAACTGATTTTCAATGACATTACCAATTAAAACAAACTTTCCTCCGCCAAGCAATTTTGGAATAAAGAAACTTGAAACTGCAGGTAAGAAAACAAGTGTAATACCACTTATTATGCCAGGTATGGATAAAGGTAAAGTTACCTTTAAGAAAGTTTGTACTTTATTAGCACCCAAATCGGCTGCAGCCTGTATATAACTTTCATCCATTTTACTAAGTGATGAATATATCTGTAATATCATAAAAGGTAAGAAATTATAAACCATACCTAAAATTACAGCAAAATTTGTTTCTAACATCTGTAAAGGACCAATTCCAACAACACCAAGAATGGCATTAATCAAACCATCTTTCTGTAAAATACCTCTCCAAGCATATGTTCTTACAAGCATATTTATCCAAGTTGGAAGTGTAATAGCAAGTATTAATTTTCCCTGTCCTTTGCCAAAGTATTTAGCAATTACATAGGCTGTTGGATAACCTAATAAAATACAGAATATAGTGGTCATTATAGCTATATAAAGGGACCTAACTAAAACTTCAATAAATACTTTATCGCTAAAAAACTTTGCAAAATTATCTAGTGTAAATATAAATGTACGAACTGAATTACCACCAGTAGTAAAGGCATAAACAAAAATCATTGCTAAGGGAATTAATATCATTATAATTGCCCATATCAAATATGGATAAGCCATTTTACTAAAACTTTTCAATTATAATCCCCCTTTTCTCATAATATGCAAATCATTAGGGGTAAAGGTAAGACCTACTCTGTCGCCTTCAAAATGTTGGTCTGTAGTATCTACCTTATATTCATTACCTCTTGTTTTAAATGTTACAGAATATTCCCCTGGTTCAATATTTTTAGGGTCAAAATAATAGATAACATCTGAAACTTCTATAATTTCTTCTTCGTCATCTGTCCAAGCCTGTGCATTAGCCCATGTCTTTAAATCTGTATCTAAGGCAATACTTTCCACTATATCGTCTACAGACTTAAATATATTAACAGCATAAATTACTTCGCCATATTTACTATCTACTACCTTATTTTCTTTATCCACAATCATATTTACTGTAATAGAAGTACCGTTTGAAGTAGTGAATGTAACAGGATATGTTCCGTTCTTTTCTTCTATCTTGTAATCAATTTTATTTATAGATATACTTTCTTCTGTTGATATTTTCCATGCAGCTGCGTTCGCTCTGGCAACAATATCTGTATCTGTCAATTCTGGAATATCACTTATATCCAAATAAAAATCGTTAGCACTTATTGCTTCATCAGCACCAGAATTTAAAACTGGCTCATCATTATATACAGTCATTTTAATTGTAATTGAAGTACCTGTTCTGGTTTCAACTAAAGTTTCGTAGTGAACGCCCTTAAACAATACATTCTTTACTGTACCAACAATTTTGCCGTCTTCTGGGGCTACAATGTCAATATCCTCTGGACGAAGAACTACATCTACATTTTCATTTTTCTCAAAACCATAATCAACACATTCATAAGGTTTACCATTCATTACAACCAATCTATCATCTTTCATAACACCTTCGATGATATTACTTTCGCCTATGAAATTAGCAACATATCTATTTGCCGGTTCGTTGTAAATCTGTGTTGGATTACCAATTTGCTGTATTACACCGTCTTTCATTACAACAATCTTATCTGACATAGTAAGAGCTTCTTCTTGGTCATGAGTTACAAAAATGAAAGTGATACCTACTTCCTGCTGTATCTTTTTCAATTCTTTTTGCATTTCTTTACGCAATTTTAAATCAAGTGCACCCAAAGGTTCATCAAGTAAAAGCACCTTAGGTTCATTAACCAAAGCTCTAGCAATAGCAACTCTCTGCTGCTGTCCACCAGACATTTCTGTAACAGCTCGTTTTCCATATTCCTCAAGACCAACAAGTTTAAGCATTCTGTTTACCTTTTGGGCAATAATATCCTTAGGTTCTTTATTTATTTTTAAGCCAAATGCTATATTGTCATATACATTGAGATGAGGGAATAACGCATATTTTTGGAATACTGTGTTAATTTCTCTCTTATACGCTGGTACATCTGTAATATCTTTACCATCAAAGATAACTTTTCCTTGGGTCGGAGCTAAAAATCCACCCAAAATCCTTAATAATGTCGTTTTTCCACAACCACTAGGTCCTAACAATGTAACGAATTCGTTTTCTTCTATCTGAAGATTAACGCCTTTAAGAACAATATTATTGTCAAATTTCTGAACAATATTTGAAAATTCAATAAGATTTGCCATTTCTGCCTCCTACAACCAGATTTTAATTGATTATTGTAAATAACCATTACAGAAATTATACTAATACATTTGCAAAAAAGCAACAAAAACTTACCCATACACACACTCTTTACATTGATTTATGCAAATTTTACAAAAATATTATTAAAAACCTCTTGATTTTTAAAAAATAAGTGCTATAATATAATCATCGTTAATAATTTAACAAAATAATTAATATATTTTAATGATATATATATAAGGAGGCTATCAATATGATGCGTTTTACTTTACCTAGAGATATTTATTATGGAAAAGATTCCCTTGAAGTTTTAAAAACTATAAAGGGAAAGAAGGCTATACTTGTTATCGGTGGTGGCTCTATGAAGCGTGCCGGTTTCGTAGATAAGATTATTGGTTACTTAAAAGAAGCTGGTATTGAAACTAAATTATTTGAAGGCGTTGAACCTGACCCATCTGTAGAAACAGTTATGAAGGGTGCAGCTGCCATGCGTGAATTTGAGCCAGATTTAATCGTTGCTTTAGGTGGCGGTTCTCCTATTGACGCAGCAAAGGCTATGTGGGTATTCTACGAATATCCTGATACTACTTTCGAAGAAATTATTCAGCCATTTAGTTTTCCAGAACTTAGAAAGAAGGCTAAATTTATTGCTATTTCTTCAACATCAGGTACTGCAACAGAAGTTACTGCATTCTCTGTAATTACAGATTATGCTAAGGGTATTAAGTATCCTCTTGCAGACTTTAATATTACTCCTGATATTGCTATTGTAGACCCTGCTCTTGTAGCAACACTTCCACCTCACCTTGTAGCTCATACAGGTATGGATGCTTTAACTCACGCTATTGAAGCATATGTTTCTACATTAAATAGCCCATTTACTGACCCATTAGCTATTAAGGCTATTCAGATGGTAAACGAACATTTAATCAAGTCATTTAGTGGCGATATGAGTTCAAGAGAAGAAATGCACTATGCTCAGTGTCTTGCCGGCGAAGCATTTAGTAATGCCCTTCTTGGTATTGTACATTCACTTGCTCATAAGACAGGTGCTGCTTTCTCTACTGGTCATATTCCTCATGGCGAAGCTAATGCTATCTATCTTCCATATGTTATTAAATATAACGCAAAGAATGCAGAAGCAAGATATGCTGATATTGCAAGAAGCATTGGTATAGATGGTACAGATGCTGAATGTGTAACTAAGCTTTGTGATAAGATTGATGCTATGAATGCTGAACTTAATATTCCAAAGACTCTTAAAGAATTTGGTATTAAGGAAGATGAATTTAAAGAAAAGGTTAACAAGATTGCTGAACTTGCTGTTGGCGATGCTTGTACTGGTTCTAACCCTAGACCTGTAGATACAGAAAGTATGGCTAAAATTCTTGATGCTATCTACTACGGAAAAGAAATTGATTTCTAATATAAAATTTGTGTAAAATTTATGTGGCTACAGCTTTTTGCTGTAGCCATTTTTTATTTTATATGCTATAATCCCATTAAGCGAGAAGGAGGTTTGCTATGAATTACGAATTATTGTTAGATAAATCTTTACAAATAGGTCACGACCTATTAGTAAATGGCGCTGAAATAAGTCGTGTTGATGATACTTTAGCTCATATTTATAAGGCCTACGGAATAAATGAGATTAATATTTTTACAATAACTTGTAGTATAGTTGTAACTATAAAAACTCCAGAAAATAAGATATACACACAATCAATAAGAGTTTTTAAATCTACTACAAATTTGGACAGAGTTGAAAGATTAAACGCCCTATCTCGTTATATTTGTAAAAACAAACCTTCCATTGAGTATATTTCAAAACAAATTGATAAAATTCGAAAAAGACCAATGTACAACGACAAAATAATATGTTTAACCTATGGTATGATAGCTTTTACTCTTGCCATTTATTTTAGTGGAACATTTGCTGATGCTATTGTAGCTGGTTTAATTGGCATTATATTGAAGATTGCCCTTAATTTTGTTTCAAAAATAGATAATAATGCCCCTGTTATTAATGTACTGGTTTCTTTTATCGCTGGTATACTTGCAGTTTTTGCCGTTAAATTCAACTTCGGTCAAAATTTGGATATAATAGTTATTAGTAACATTATGCTTTTAATTCCAGGTGTTGCTTTAACAAACGCCCTACGAGATATGATAAAAGGAGATACAATGTCAGGTACAAACAGATTGATTGAAACTATTTTAATAGCAGCTGCTGTTTCTTTTGGTTTTGTTATGGCAACTTACTTAGGAGGTTATTTTTTATGATTAATATGATTATTCAAGTATTAGCTGCTGGTTTTGCCTCCTTAGGTTTCGCAATATTATACAATGTAAAAGGTCACAAAATATGGGTATCTTTCTTTGGTGGTATTTTAACTTGGGGGCTATATTTGATACTATACAAAATATTTCATCAAGATGTTATTTGCTATTTCTTAGTAACATCATTTATAACTTTCTATGTAGAATTAGCTGCACGAATTTTTAAAACCCCAACGACAACATTTTTAGTAGCCGCAATCATAATAATAATCCCCGGTGGTGGCTTATACAGGACAATAGCTGCCCTTATGGAACAAAGATGGCAAAATTTTATTGATGCTGGGTTTAATACACTATCCATCGCCTTAGCAATAGCGGCTGGTATTATGGTTGTTTCATCTATTAGCAGTTTCTTTACTACAATAATAAATATATGCAAAAAAAATAAGTCAGCTGACATCTAAGTATCAGCTGACTTTATTATTATTCTTCGCCAAATAATGCTTTTGCAAAATCCTTTGAATTAAATTCCTGTAAATCGTCCATTTGCTCGCCTACACCAATATATCTAACTGGTATATTCATTTCATGCTTTATAGCAAGAACGATACCACCCTTTGCTGTACCATCTAATTTAGTAAGAACTAAACCTGTAATATCAGCTACTTCCTTGAAAAGCTTTGCCTGTTGTAAAGCATTTTGACCAGTAGTTGCATCAAGTACAAGAAGTGTTTCTACCTTAGCATCTGGATATTCTTTATTCACAATCTTAGATATTTTTCTTAATTCTTCCATTAAGTTCTTCTTATTGTGAAGTCTACCTGCTGTATCACAAATAAGTACATCTGTATTTCTTGCCTTTGCTGCCTGAACTGCATCATAAACTACAGCTCCTGGGTCTGAGTTCTCTTGATGTTTAATAAGCTGTGCATTATTCCTATCTGCCCAAACCTGTAACTGGTCTATAGCAGCAGCTCTAAATGTATCAGCAGCAGCAAGAAGAACTGTTTTACCATTTTCCATATAGTTATGAGTAAGTTTACCTATAGTAGTAGTTTTACCTACACCATTTACACCAATAACTAACACTACACTTGGATGAGGTAATTCAAAAGGTTCATCATCTTTTTCAAGTATTTCAGTAATTACTCTAATAATAGCACCCTTTACCTCTGCTGGGTCATGTATTTTTTCATCTTTTACCTTTTCTCTCAATTTTTCAATAATATAAAGAGAAGTTTCAACACCTATATCTGCCATAATAAGAGCTTCTTCAAGTTCTTCGTATAAATCTTCATCAATCTTAGTAAAGGCACTTAATACATTTTCAACACTTGAAATAATATTATTTCTTGTTTTTGAAAGTCCTGCTTTAATTTTTGCAAAAAATCCCTTTGGTTTTTCTTCTTCTGTAGGTTGTTCTTCTACTGCAACCTCTTCTGTTTCTTCAACTTCAACGGGTTCTACATTTTCTTCCGGTATTTCTTGAACTGCTTCTTCAACTTCTGTTTTTTCTACAACATTGTTCTCTTCTGTTGTTATTTCTTTGATTTCTACTTCTTCTACTGTAGTATCATTTTCTTTTGTTACTTCCTCAACTATGCCCTCTGTTGTAGATTCTGTATGATTTTCTTCGACTTCATTTTCTACTTTCTCTACAGCATTTTCAACTTCTTTTACATCTTCAACTACAGCCTGTTCTTCTTCCTTAATTTCTTCAACTGTATTTTCTACAGCTACTTCTTCTTTTTCTACAGTATCTTCTATTTCTTCAATTTCAGAAACTTCTTCTGCTATAGTTTCTGTTTCATCAACACTTTCTTCTACTACTTCAACTTCATCATCAGTAGAAACAACAGCCTCAACAACATCTTCATTTTGATTTTCTTTAACTGTCTGAGTTTCTTCTACATTACTTTCTTCTGTAACACTAACTTCTACTTCATTTGCCTGTGTATTTTCTACAGGTGCATTTTCTTTTTTCTTTTTAAACCACTTAAAAAATCCCATTTTAAGCCTCCTTATCTAAATTATAATTTTCATCAAATTTAACAGAAACAAGTTTTGAAATACCCTTTTCCTGCATTGTAACGCCGTATAGAATATCAGCAGCCTCCATTGTACCCTTTCTATGGGTAATAACTATAAACTGTGTATCATCAACAAAGTTCTTTAAATAGTCTGCATATCTATTTACATTTGCATCGTCTAATGCTGCCTCTATTTCATCTAATATACAGAAAGGCGATGGCTTCATTTTCAATATCGCAAACAATAGTGAAATGGCAGTAAGTGCCTTTTCTCCACCTGATAAAAGCATCATATTCTGTAAAGTTTTTCCTGGTGGCTGAACAATAATATCTATACCGCAATTCAAAATATCTTGGTCATTACTTAATTTAAGTGACGCTTCGCCTCCGCCAAACATTTCTTTAAATGTTTCGGCAAAGTTATCACTAATTACCTTAAATTGTTCCCTAAACTGTTCTTCCATCAACACATTAAGCTGTTCAATAATGCCTATAAGTTTTTCTTCTGACTGTTTAATATCATCCCTGTTTTTAATAAGGAATTGATATTTTTCACTTACTTCTGCATATTCTTCAACAGCATTCATATTAACATTGCCAAGGGCTTTCATTTGATTTTTCAAATTTCTTTCTTCCTTGACTAAATCTTCTGAACTCATATCCAATCTTTCATAATTCTTTGCAACAACATATGTTATCTCATATTCTTCCCACATATTGTTATAAAGATTTTTTCTTTCATTTTCAAGTTGTTCTTTTTTGATTTCAAATCTTGAAAGCTGTTTTTCTATAGCATTTTTAGTTTCTGTCTGTCTTTGTATTGATTTTTCCAACTCATCAAGATTCTTATTAACTTCATTTTTATAATTAATAAGTTCCTCTTGCATTTTTATAAACTTGCTATATTCTTCTTTTAATTGCTCTGTGTTTTCAAATATAGATTGTTTATTTTTTTCTTTATTGGCAATTTGATTTTCATAGTCTAAAATTTCTGATTTAAAGTTTTCAATTCCTGTATTTAATTCCATAACTTCTGTTTCTATTCTCTTTTTGTTATAGTTAAAGTTATAGATTTCATTATTTATTTGGTTTATATCTAATTTTAAATCATTAATTTCTCTAATACTGCTTTCTCTAATATCTCTGTTTTCTTGTATTTTACTTTGATATTCTTGTATTTTTTCGTTTACACTATTAATTTCGTCTGTTATAGCCTCTAAATCATTTTCATATTGCTTTACCTGTTTTTCGTCTTCCAAAATTGTCGACTCAAGTTTTTCAGATTCAACATCTGAATATTCTATTCGCTTTTTATAATCATCAACATATTCTTTAGATTTTGTTACTTCAGCAACTGAACGGGCTCTGTTAATATGTAAACTCTGTAACATTTCGTTAGATTTTTTTAAGTTATCGTTAGACTCAGTAATACTATTATTCATAGAGTCTAATTCACTATTTAACTCATTATATTCCGAAACAAGAACTTTTAAATTTTCACGAAGCTCGCCTATTTCTCTACCTCTTGAAAAAATGCCTGTACTTCTTTTACTGATTGAACCACCAGTCATTGAACCACCAACATTAAAAAGTTCCCCGTCAAGAGTTACAACCTTGTAGCTATAATTTGTCTTTTTTGAAAGTGCAATACCATTGTCAATAGTATCGACAATAATTACCCTTTCAAGTAACGAAGACATAATATTTTCATACTGTACATCATAGGAAATAAGTTCCTTGGCAATTCCTATTACACCTGTATTTTTAAGAATGTCTGTCTTGTTGTTTATAGTTTTAGGTTTAATAGCTGTCATAGGTAAAAATGTTGCTCGCCCTTTATTATTTGTTTTCAAATAACTAATAGCTTTTTTAACATCATTTTCATTTTTTGCAACTATATTCTGTACTGCTCCACCTAAAGCAATTTCAATAGCTGTTTCATACTTTTTATCAAGAGTAATAAGTTCGCCTACTGCTCCACAAATACCCTCAAAACCACTTATTTTCTTATCTCTTTGTGAAAGAACAGCCTTTACACCACCGTAGTAACCCTCGTAACTATTTTCCAATTCTGATAAAATTCTCAATCTTGACTGTTTATCCTGAATAGACTTAGTCATATCAAGTTGTTTCTTCTTAGTTTCATTAATTTTACCGCTTAATTCAGAAAGTGTTACATTATCATTTTCTATATTATTACTAATCTTTTCAATTTCATTGTCAATACGAGTAATTTTTTGCTCTTCAACAGCTAAAGCTATTTCTTTTTCCTTTAACTGTCCATTTAAAACTGAAATATCTTCTGAAACTGTATTTTTTCTATCTTTAAGCTGAGAAAGTTTTGCATTTATTTTACTTATTTCGCTTGAAATATCAGCAGACCTATTCATCTTATCTCTAATATCAGAATTAAATCTGTTAAACAATTCTTCTGATTCTGTTACCTTTGTTTCCAAGTCTGTATAAGCACTTTTCTTTTCTTCGTAGCTTTTCTTTTTTCTTTCTGCCTCAAGAGTTTTTGCAACTATTTTTGCATCTAAAGCATCAGACTCATTATTCTTATCTTCAATAGCTTTTTTGTTTTGGTCTATGCTTTTATTTAATCTTTCTATATTTTCATTAAAATGCTGTATTTCTGACTCACACATTTTAATGTCGTTTTCCTTTTGTTCAACTTGTGAACGCTTTTCTCCTATAGAATTGCTATTTTCTTCATATTGTAAATCTACATTAGATAAATCATCTTTCAACGAAGTTCTCTTTTTCTGTAGAACTTCTTCCTGTCTGCGTTCTCTTAATACATCATTACCTAATTGAGATATACTCTTTTCTACTTCTTTAATATCATTTTCAAATCTATCTGCTTCAATTACAAATCTGTTTACTTCTACAGTTTTTAATTTGTTAGAAAGTGATATAAATTTTTTAGCCTTTTCTGCCTGTACTTCAAGAGGACCTACCTGTGTTTCTAATGTAGCAATTATATCATTAACTCTTACAAGATTTTCTCTTTCCTTAGCAAGTTTATTACTTGCTTCAAAACTTCTTGTTCTATATTTAACAATACCAGCAGCCTCTTCAAACAACATTCTTCTGTCTTCTGACTTATTAGATAAAATTTCGTCTATTCTACCCTGTCCTATTATAGAATAACCCTCTTTACCTACGCCAGTATCCATAAAAAGCTCCAAAATATCCTTAGCCCTACACTTTGTTCCGTTTAAAAGGTAGTCGCTTTCTCCTGAACGGTACACACGCCTTGTAACCGTTACCTCCGGATAATCCAAATTAAGTTTTTTATCCGAGTTATCCATAATCATAGATACTTCTGCAAAACTTAATGGCTTTCTATTTTCAGTACCGTTAAATATAATATCTTCCATTTTGTTTCCACGAAGACTTTTGGCACTCTTTTCGCCCAATACCCAACGCACAGCATCCGCAATATTGCTTTTGCCACTACCGTTAGGTCCTACTACAGCTGTTATGCCCTTATTAAAATCCAATTTTATTTTTTCTGGAAACGATTTAAAGCCTTGTAGCTCCAAACTTTTAAGATACATATCAAAACATCCTTACTTATTTTATAACAACAATACCCGTTAATTATATCAAATAAAACGCTAAAATGCTAGTGCTATTTATTTTATATAGCTTTTTGGCATAAAAAGAACACAGAGAAAAATCTTCTGTGTCCCTTTAATAAAAAATATTTTAGTGTCTGAAGTGACGCATACCTGTAAATACCATAGCAATACCATACTTATTACAAGCATCAATACTATCCTGGTCTCTCTTTGAACCACCTGGCTGAATAATAGCTGTAATACCAGCCTTATGAGCAGCCTCTACGCAGTCATCAAATGGGAAGAAAGCATCACTAGCAAGAACAGCACCCTTAACAACATCTGCTCCAAGCTGTTTTGTACCATGGTCAATAGCCTGTTCTGTTGCCCAAATTCTATTAACCTGACCTGGTCCAATACCTACAGACTGCTTATCCTTACCAATAGCAATACCATTACTCTTAGTAAATTTAACAACCTTCCAAGTGAAAAGTAAATCTTCCATTTCCTTTTCTGTTGGCTTTCTATCTGTAACAACCTTTAATTCATCGCCAAGAAGCTTGCTGTCAATATCCTGAATAAGAATACCACCACTTACCTTCTTAACATCATAAGCTGTTTCAGGCTGTTTCTTCATAACATCTTTAAGTTTAAGAAGTCTAATATTTTTCTTCTGTTCAAGAACTTCTAAGGCATCATCATCAAAATCTGGAGCAAGTACAATTTCAAGGAAAATCTTGCTAATTTCTTCAGCTGTAGCCTTATCAATTTTTCTATTAGCACATAAAATACCACCAAAAATAGAAACTGGGTCTGTATTGTATGCTCTAACATATGCTTCGTGAATATCTTTACCACTTGCAACACCACAAGGATTAGAATGCTTACAAGCTACTACTGTAGGTTCTTCATCAAATTCCTTTAATAATTCAAGTGCACCATGTAAGTCATTAATGTTATTGAAAGAAAGTTCCTTACCATGTAACTGTTCAATACCAGAAAGCATACCGTCACTATTACCAACTTCCTTATAGAAAGCAGCTGACTGATGAGGATTTTCACCATATCTCATATCCTGGACTTTTTCAAATGTCATACTAATTGTATCAGGATACTTTGGTAAACCAGCTTTATCTCTTAAATAATTAGCAATCATTGTATCATAATAAGCAGTATGGTTAAATACCTTTGCTGCAAGGTAGAAATTAGTCTTAACAGAAACTGCTCCTGTTTCCTTAATTTCAGAAAGAACCTGTTCATAATCTGTTGGGTCAATAACAACACTTACATCCTGATAGTTCTTTGCTGCTGCTCTAAGCATTGTAGGTCCACCAATATCAATGTTTTCAATAGCATCTGCAAGAGTTACATCAGGCTTCATAATTGTCTGCTTAAATGGATAAAGGTTTACAACAACCATATCTATTAATTCAACATTTAATTCTTCTACCTGTTTCATATGTTCTGGGTTACTTCTCATAGCAAGAAGACCTGCATGAATATTTGGGTGTAAAGTCTTTACTCTACCATCAAGACATTCTGGGAAACCTGTAACATCAGAGATATTGATTACAGGAATACCTGCTTCTTTAAGTACCTTAAAAGTACCACCTGTTGAAATAATGCTAACACCGAGGTCATTTAATTTCTGAGCAAATTCTACAATACCTGTTTTGTCAGAAACACTAATTAAAGCTCTTTTTACCATTTGTTAATTCCTCCTTATAAGTAAGAAAAATAGTTATAAAGATAAAAAATGCCCACCATCCGAGCAAAATTTTATCTGCCCAGACGGTCGGCATCGACATTTTGCACTCCCTTGTGGTTATCCACACTCCGTCAGTTATGCAAAACCTTATGTCATAATATTAACAATTAAACATAATTTTGTCAATAGTAAAACTATCTAAATTTTTCACTACATTTTTTAACTAGCTTTTGTTGTAGCTTGAGTTGTTGTTTCTGTTGAAGTATTTGGATTATCGGTCTTTGCATGATAATAACAAACTACCGGCATATTTACAACCGCATAATTAAATATTGATGCTGCTTTATCAAGAGGTAAATTAACACAACCATGAGAGCCATGTTTTATATATCTATCTCCACCAAATGTAGGTTGCCATGTTGCATCGTGCATACCTATATCTCCATTGAACGGCATCCACCACGCAACGGGTGTTGAATAATTAGCACCTTTTAAAGTAGCATTTTTTTCTTTATACTTCAATTTATAAGTTCCTTGTGGTGTATCATGTTCTCCATCAGGTTTACCTGTAACCACATCTGTAGCTACTACAACTTTACCATCTTTGTACATCCACATTCTTTGATTAGTTAAATCAATTTCTGCATATGTTGTTCCTAAATCATTTTCAAGAGAACCCATATCAGTTCTTGAAAACTTAGCAACTACCGTAGAACTTTTTCCATTCTTTACCGCTGTTGTTAAATCTGTTTTTAATGATGTAGCATTTAATTTTCTGCCATAGTCACCCTTTGAAACAGTAACAACATCGCCATAAGTTGTTTTAAATTTTCTATCTTTGCCATAAGTAGTATATTTAGAATTTAATGTTTCAACATAGTTTCCTATTTTTGTTTCATCAACATTGACATTAAAATCTTTATCTACACTTACCCAAGATTTTACAGTAGCTGAATCAATATTTTCTACCTTATTTATAACCTTAACAGAAAATGCACTATTAAGTATGCTATTTGCCTTATTACAAGCATTGACTAGCTTTTCATTGTCCTTTGTAATATTAGGCTTTATATAACAGTCACTTGTAGCTACATCAATTTTTGTAGTATAGTTTTGTGGATTAAGAGATTGAACATTTTGCATAATAAGTTTTTTCAAAACATCTTTATTAATCTCATCACCATATACTTCAGATACAATCTTGTAATTATTTCCTGAAAAATCAAGTTTAGCATCTTGACTTACTACAGTTGGTGTCATATTCATAGACTTCAAGTTGGTAATACAGTTATTAAATTTTTCTTCATCGTACTGAACCATATCATTAGTTGTAATAGGCTCTTGTTTTTCTTTAAAATATTTTAACCAGAGATATTTTTTCTGTTTATCACAAATTTCTTTCATCTGATTATCAGTATTTCCTGTATTAATACCTATATCGCTACCCTTAATAACATCAAGGACATTTTCTCCCTTGCATATTGTCAAATTGAAAGAATTAACATCTTTGTCTATATTATTAAAAGCATCCTCAACTTTCATATTAGAACACTCATAGCCATTTATAACTGTTCCATTTAAAAACCTATTGTTATAATAAATATAAGCAATACCAAAATAAACAACTGCAAGGACAACTAACAATATAGCTAAAGTAATACCTATAATTTTAAGCCATTTCTTTAATTTCTTGTTTGTTTTTTTCTTGTTCTTCTTAGTTTTTCTATTTTTCCCTTTTCTAGTATGTTTATTTTTGGATTTATTTCTTCTTGCTCTCCTATGGCTAACAACATCATCATTTGTTTTTCTTTTATGAGTTTCATTTGTATTTTCTATATCAGGTAACTCATCTTCTGATATTATATCTTTAATCATTTCACTTACAACTTTTGAATTATCAGTTGTTTTCATTTTATCATCTTCATCATTCTGTATATTTTTTTGCATAATTTTCTCCTTTTGCAGGAGTAAAAAATTTATTCAATTCCTGCAGGTGTAGCAACATTATCTTTTATTGTATCGTTTCCACCTTCATTTTCAGCAGGATTAATCTCCTCTGGTGCATATTCACTTATGCTTTCGCTAGTAACAGCCTTCTTTAAGCTTTCAACATTTGAAACATCTTTATTTCCATACTTTTTAGCATTTTCCCCAACATTACTGTCGTATACTGCACCTTGAGCCTTTTTACCATGTTTAATATCTGATAACATCTTCTGTTCATTTGCAGTTAAACCTCTGTAAGTAGACATAACAGGGTCTGGGGATTTAACTACATCAAATCCAGAAAGTTTATCATGATAATAACATACAACCGGCATTCCTACTGTAGCATTTTCATATATTTCTTTCGCCTTACTCATAGGTAAATTAACGCACCCATGAGAACCTTTTGTTTTATATCTTTCGCCACCAAAAGCACTTTGCCATACTGCATCATGTAAACCTATACCACCGTTAAATGGCATCCAATACTTAACAGGAGTTACATAGTTATCGCCAACAAGAGGAACATCCATAATTTTATTTTTCAGCATATATACCCCTTGAGGAGTTGCTCTAGCCCCAACTTTTCCAGTAACAACAGGTGTTTCAACTACCTTTTTGCCATTAACAAACATATATAAATACTGGTTTGTTAAATCTACCTCTACATATGTTCCCTCTATTTTAGGATTATTATTAAGGCAATTTGACTTGTATGGCACAGATGCGTTTACACCTTCTCCTTTTAGTATACCCTTTTCAAGAAGTGCTTTTAATCCGTCTACCTTCATTATATTGCCATAATCGCCACCACTAACTTCTACTGTATCTCCATGAGCTGTTTTAAACTTAACAGTTTCTCCTACAGTAGAATACTTTTCCTTAGCCTTAGCTATTGCCTTGTCTATAGAATCAGAGGTCACACTAACTGAGCCATTATCCGAAACAACTAAAGCATCTGGAACAAGCTCTTCTGCTAAATTAATGTCACTACCCTCAAGCATAATCTTGATGTTTAGGTTTGGATATTTAGCATTTGCTTCATCACATATTTTTTGTAATGCCTCTGTATCAGTATTGCTTTCTCCTTGCACATAACAATTACCATCATCAAGATTAAGTTCTGGCGTTAATGATGACACACAGCTTAATATATTACTTTTTAATCTTTCATCACCTATTTCATCAGATGGAATAGGAGCTTGTACAACAAACTTTCCATTTTTAAGCAAAACTTTTGCATCTTGATATTCTGCTGTTACAGGTATAGATAAAACTTTTAAATTGGTGTAAATCTCATTTAATTTATTGCTATCTGCCACTACTACACCAGAAATATTCAAATTGGTTTTATTCTTAAAACTTAAAGGCCATAGCAATTTATTCTGTTTCTTTATTAAAGACACTACTTCTTTTTCACTCTCATTAGCTAAAGAAATACCTAAATCAGAGCCTTTTATAGTATCAATAGTTTCTCCGCCTTTTTTTATTGTAAGACTATAATTTTCAATTTGTTTCTTTATTTCATTTGTAAATTTATCAGCAGTTTCGTTTGAATAGTCTATACCATTTACATATGTATTAGGTAAAAGTCTATTTCCATAATACCCATAAGCTACAGAACAATATGCAACACCAGCAATAATGATGGTAACAGCAGAAGTTATAGCAATTTTCTTACCATTTTTAGAGCCTTTAGTATTATTTTCTTCCTCTGTATTTTCTTCAATTACATTTGTTTCTGAATTTTTATTACTTTTTTTCTTACTTCTCTTAACTCTATGTCCGACTATATAGTCGTTCATATCTTTTTCAACATTCTGATTTTCTTCATTATGTTCAGGAATAGGAATATCTAATTTATCAATTTTTTCATCTTCTAATTTACTGTTGTCTAAATCTTCATCTATTTCATTTTGAATATTAGACTCTTCCGAGGTTGAAGTATCATTGTTTAATTCTTCTCTTACTTTTTTTGTCATTTCTTGCAATCTAGTTTTTGCATTATATCTGCTTCTTTTTCTTCTCAAAACATATTCCCCCACCATTATAAATTTACTAACCTACATAATACTATATAGAACAATAAATTTCAACTGATTTTTTATATGGAAGCAAAGAAAATATATAAAAAATCCATTATTATATTTTATACACTTTATATGGAAAATATTACCTGAAAATATAACCCTATAAAACATTTTTATATACGAAAAAAGCACACTTCCAAGGGAAATGTGCTTTTCAAAATGTACGTGACATGATTCGAACACGCGGCCTTCTGATCCGTAGTCAGACGCTCTATCCAGCTGAGCTACACGTACATACTTAGTAACTTCCGTCACCAACAAAAGCTATTTTACAACATAATTTAATATTTGTCAAGAATTTTTTTATTTTTTTTAAAAAACTCTTTACATATACCACTCTAGTGTGGTAAAGTATTAGTATAATAAATTAATTTCGGAGGGATACTATGAAAAAACTTTTATCTATTATTCTTTCAGCTACTATGCTTTTAGGCGTTGTTGGCTGTGGTAGTGCAAGCAACAACGCTGACACATCAGCAAGTACAGATAAGATTATCGTTGGTCTTGATGACCAGTTCCCACCAATGGGCTTTAGAGATGACAAAAACGAACTTGTGGGTTTCGATATTGACCTTGCAAAAGCTGCTGCTGAAAAGATGGGTTGTAAAATAGAATTCCAGCCTATTGACTGGGATAGTAAAGAAATGGAACTTAACACAGGTAAAATCAGCTTAATCTGGAACGGCTTTACTATTACTGATGACAGACTTGCAAGTATGGAATTTACAAAGCCTTACCTTAACAATCGTCAGATTATTGTTGTAAAAGATGGTTCTGACATTAAATCAAAAAATGATTTAGTTGGTAAAAATGTTGGTGTTCAAAAAGGTTCTTCAGCTGTTGATGCTATTAATGCTGACGAAATTCACAACCAATTTGCATCTAACCCTACATATGAAACAAATGTACTTGCTTTTACTGATTTAGAAATCGGTAGAGTTGACGCTGTGGTTGTAGATGAAATTGTTGCAAGATATTACCTTGCTCAAAATCCAGACAAGAAATTTAAGGTTTTAGATGATAGTTTTGGTACTGAACAATATGGTATTGCTGCAAAGAAAGGCAACACAGAATTAATTAACAAATTACAGACTGCTCTTAATGAATTATCAGCTGATGGTACAGCTGCTGAAATTTCTAACAAGTGGTTTGGCGAAGATATTGTTGTAAACAATAACTAATAACATAAAACACTGGGGCTGTGTTCAGCCCCTTTTATTATTGTAAAGGAAGTGAAAAAATGGATTTAGCTAGTTTAATGAATTGGATAGGCAGAATGTCTACAGGATGTCTTATCACCCTCAAACTATTTATTATTACTATATGCTTTTCTATAATCTTAGGACTTATTTTAACATTTTTATATACAAGTAAAAATGTTATATTAAACAAAATAGTAGGATTTTATATTCTTTTATTTAGAGGTACTCCTCTCCTTCTTCAAATCTTCTTTGTATGGTTTGGTTTACCTTTTATCCCTGTAATAGGACAGTATTTAACTTTACCTGACAGATTTACTGCCGGTGCAGTAGCATTCATATTAAATTATGCAGCATATTTTGCTGAAATATTCAGAGGCGGTCTTCTTTCTGTTGATAAAGGCCAATACGAGGCTGCAAAAGTTTTAGGCATTTCTGAAATGCAGGCTAAATTTAAAATAGTTATGCCACAGATGTTCAGAATTTCTTTACCAGCTGTTGCAAATGAAACTATTATACTTATAAAAGACACAGCTCTTATATCAACAATCGGTCTTTCTGATTTATTAGATGAAACAAAGAAAATTGTAAACGAATCTACTAATGTTTTAGCTTATGCCGTTGCTGCAGCATTATATTTGATTTTAAGTTATATTTTGTCTGTATTATTCAAAAAGATAGAAAAGAAATTTTCATTTTAATTAGGAGGTAAGATTATGTACGAAATTGAAGCAAAAGATATAAAGAAAAGTTTCGGAAATTTAGAAGTATTAAAAAGCATTAGCCTCCAAGTTAATAAAGGAGAAGTTGTTGCAATATTAGGTTCTTCTGGCTCTGGTAAAAGTACATTTTTAAGAAGTTTAATAGATTTAGAAACTGTAGATGGTGGTTCTATTTCTATTGCCGGAGAAAATTTATGTAAAGATGGTGTTTATGTATCAAAAAAGGAAAAAGCAAAGGCACTTTCAAAAGCTGGTATGGTATTTCAGCACTTTAATCTTTTTCCTCATATGAGCATAAGAAAAAACCTTATGTGTGCCCCTCTTTTAAACAAGCAAGGCACAAAAGAAGAAATATCAAAATTAGCTGAATCAACTTTAGCTAAGGTTGGTTTACTTGATAAAATTGATGCTATGCCTTCTACATTATCTGGTGGTCAAAAACAGCGTGTAGCTATTGCAAGAGCATTAATGAGAAATCCCGAAATTATATTATTCGATGAACCAACTTCTGCCCTTGACCCTGAACTTACAGGGGAAGTATTAAGTGTAATGAGTGATTTAGCTAAAGAAGGTATTACAATGCTTATTGTAACACACGAAATCGGCTTTGCTGCTCAAGTTGCTGATAAGATTATGTTTATGGATAAAGGATATGTTATAGATTATGGTACTCCTGAAGATGTCATAATTAATCCAAAAAATGAAAGAATAAAAACATTTTTAGAAAAAGTAAAATAAAAATTCGTACCCCCAAGAGTTTAGTTTTAGTGGCTTTAACTTTTTGGGGGTATTTCTTTACACCAAATTTATAATATACAAAAACAACTGACATTTTACTGCCAGTTGTTTTTTAATAATAAAATATTCAAATAATTAATCTCGTCTTGAATTCGCTATAGCAAGAAGTCTAAGAAACTGTAATATAGATGCAGCTGCAGCAGCAACATAAGTCATAGCTGCTGCTGAAAGAACCTTTCTAGCACCCTTAACTTCTGTTTCATCAAGAAAATTATAATCTCTAAGCATTGTTAAAGCTCTTGCTGACGCATTAAACTCTACAGGTAATGTAATAATTTGGAAAATTACTACAAATACATACAACCATGCACCAATCAATGCAAGAATTGGTGAGTTAATAAAATTAGTAAGTAATATACCAACTATAAAAAGTGGCATTGCAATTTTACTGCTAAAAGAAACTGCTGGAAAAATAGCACTTCTCATAAGTAATGGTACATAACCCTTTGCATGCTGAACAGCGTGTCCAGTTTCGTGAGCAGCTACGCCGAGAGCAGCCACACTTGTTGAATTATAAACACTCTCTGAAAGATTAAGAGTTTTATTAACCGGATTATAGTGGTCTGTTAAATTACCTCTTATAGACTGTACGCTAACATCTGTAATACCATTTTGACTTAACAACATTCTGGCAACATCAGCACCTGTATAGCCTCTTGAACTTCTTATCTTGGAATACTTACCAAACGTGCTTGTTACATTAGCTTGGAAAAACAAAGCTAAAATCGCAACAAGAATTACACCATAATATAAAAGCATAAATCTCATCTCCTATTCATAATATACAAGCATATACGATAATAATCAAAAAAAGTCTGATTATTTTAATATTGTTTTTTCTTCCATAGCATGACCTCTAAGATAATCCTTTGGATTCATCTTTTTGCCACCCTTTGCCTGAATTTCTGTAATTTCAATAGCACCATTACCTGTAGCAACTACAAGGCCTTTTTTGCTGTCAGCAACTAAAATTTCTCCAGCTTGACCACTTCCTGTAGTTTCTTTTGCATTCCAAATTTTCATTACTTCATCATTATAATTGGTAAATGCACCTGGAGCCGGATTTAAGCCATGTATAAGATTTACTATTTCATTAGAATTTTTAGTCCAATCTATTTCTCCCATTGATTTAAAAATCATAGGCACATGAACAGCCTCTGCTTCATTCTGTTTTTCTCTTATAACAGTACCATTTTCAATTTTTTCAAGAGTTTCAAGTAAAACTTCTGCTCCAATAGGTGCCATTCTATCGTGAAGACTGCCATAAGTATCCTCTGGCAATATTTCCATTGTCTTTTTTACAAGCATATCCCCTGTATCACAGTTTTTATCCATTAAAATAGTTGTAACACCTGTAATTTTATCCCCATTTAATATACTCCATTGTATAGGCGAAGAACCTCTATACTTTGGAAGCAATGAACCATGAACATTTACGCAACCATACTTCGGAATATCAAGAATTTCCTGTGACAATATCTGTCCATACGCAACTACAACATATACATCAGCATCAATAGTTTTAAGAAAATCTACAAATTCTTTGTCCTTGATTTTTTCTGGCTGATAAACTGGGATATTATATTCTAATGCCACTTCCTTAACTGGCGTTGGCTGAAGTTTTTTACCTCTGCCCTTTGGTCTGTCTGGCTGACTTACAACAGCTACCACATCGTGCTTATCTACAATAGCTTTAAGATTTACAGCAGCAAATTCAGGTGTACCCATAAATAATATTTTCATATTATTTTATTCCTCCTCACCTTCGAAATCTTCATATGAAGATTGTAATTCGCCTTCAACATGGTCAACATATAATATACCATCTAAGTGGTCAATTTCATGGCAAAAAGCTCTGGCAAGAAGCTCTGTTCCATCTACAGTAAACTTTTCGCCTTTACGATTTAATGCTTCTACCTTAACATAGTTAGGTCTTGTAACAATACCCTTAACGCCAGGTACTGATAAACATGCTTCATAACCTGTCTGAGAACCACTTGTTTCAACAATAACAGGATTAATTAATTCAATCATACCCTCGCCTACATCAATAACAACCATTCTCTTTAAGATACCAACCTGTGGTGCTGCAAGACCTACACCATATTCATCAGCATTTAAAGTATCTACCATATCATCAAGCATTTCAAGAATTCTTGGTGTAATTTCTTTTACTTCCTTACATTTCTTTCTTAAAATTTCTTCGTCTTTACCTCTAATTTGTCTAATAGCCATAATTATCCTCCTATACACTATGGTTTGGATTAAAATACAATCCAATATTTATCTTATCCAGTTTTTGTCTGGTTTTAAGTTTATTTATACAGTACAAAACATAGTTTTTCAGTTTTGTTTCTTCTGTTGATTTTACAACTATTTGGTACCTGTATTTATTATTTATTTTAGAAATAGTAGCAGGCATAGGTCCAAGTAGTGTAAATTGATTATTTTTATTATAATGTTCCATTATAAAATGTAATTCTTCCAAAAGCCTTACAGTTAAATTATAATCTACTCCTGTAAATAAAACAACAAAAAAATTACCAAAAGGTGGGTATTTTAATTGTCTTCTATATTCTATTTCCTCGTTGAAGAAATCAATATAATCATTTTTAGCAGCATATTGTATACAATAATTTTCCGGATTATAGGTTTGTATTATAACCTGCCCTGAAACATCAGCTCTACCGGCTCTACCAGCAACCTGTGTGACAAGCTGAAAAGTATTTTCACTTGAATTATAATCTCCTGAGTTCAAGGATAAGTCAGCAGATATAACCCCTACCAATGAAACATTTGGAAAATCCAATCCTTTTGCTATCATCTGTGTTCCAATTAAAATATCAGCATCTTGATTTCTAAATTTCTCAAGTATGGTTTGATGACTATTTTTTCTTGTGGTTGTGTCTAAATCCATACGCAAAGTTCTAGCCTTTGGAAATATTTTTTCAACTTCCTGCTGTATTTTTTCAGTACCAGAACCAAAATGCCTAATATACTTTGACCCACATTCTGGGCAAACAGTAGGTACTTGAACTATTTTACCACAATAATGACACATAAGTTTATTTATACTTTTGTGAAATGTGTAATTGACATTACAATTATTACATTTCATAACATGACCACAACTTCTGCAAGAAACAAAATTGGAAAAACCACGCCTATTTAAAAACAGAATAACCTGTTCTCCATTAGAAAGAGCTTTTAAAATATTATTTTGCAAATCTCTACTAAAAATAGATTTATTGCCCTCTGCTAATTCATTTCGCATATCAACAATTTTTACATCCGGATATGTGTTATTTACTCTATTATTTAATTCAACTAATTTATATATATTATTTTTAGCCTTATAAAAACTTGTAATAGACGGAGTAGCACTACCTAAAACCGTTACTGAATTATACAATTCTCCTAATTTTTCTGCTACTTCTCGTGCATCAAACTTAGGATTTTGTTGGTCTGATTTATAAGTAGTTTCGTGTTCTTCATCAATAACTACAAGACCTAAATTTTCAAAGGGTGTGAAAATAGCTGAACGAGGTCCAATCATAACTGAGATTTCATTTTTTCTTGCTCTATTCCATTGGTCATATCTTTCGCCGTCTGACAATCTTGAATGTGTAACAGCAACTTTATCGCCAAATCTCGAAACGAATCTATCTACAGTTTGCGGTGTCAAAGAGATTTCCGGTACAAGGACTATACATTGTTTTCCTTTCTGTAAAGCCTTTTCTATAGCAGCCATATAGACTTCTGTTTTGCCACTTCCTGTAACGCCTTTTATTAAAATAGGCCTTGTGTATTGATTTTCAATACTGTCATTCAAAACATTAACTGCATTTAACTGTTCTTCATTCAATATTGGAGCAACTGTTTTAGATTTGTATTCAAAATTACAATTACCCCTATAGGTTTGAACATTTTCTATGACCAAAATACCCTTTTTCACAAGGCTATCAATGGGACTATCTGTAACCCCAAGTAAATTTTTAATATGACTTACAGGAACTACATTACCATTTAAAAGCATTTCCAAAACAGCCTTTTGCTTAGTCTGTTTCTTTAAAACCTGCTGTATCTTTTCTGATAAATTATCGCATTTTTCATTAACAGACACACATCTAAATGTTTTCTCTTTTACTATTTTGGGAGTAATAGCCATAATGGCACTACCTATTGAACAATAGTATTTTTCTTTCATCCAATAAGCAAGTTGTAACCTTTTTGGAGAAATAACGGCATATCTTTCAGCTATAGAATAAATATTTTTGATTTTACTTTTATCAAAATCTATTTCATCTGTAAAGCCTATTACATAGCCTTCAGTCCTACGGTTACCCATTCCAAAAGGGACATACACTCTCATACCAACTTCTATGACATTCCTTAAATTTTCAGGCACACCATAATGAAAGACTCTATCCAGATTTTCGTTTGCATTAGCAATTACTATTTCTGCATAATTCAAGTATATTCCCTCCAAAAAAATATTGGGCTGAATATACATCAGCCCAAATTGATAAAATTACTCCTCAGTAGTTTCATCTTCTGCTACTTCTTCTACCTCTGTTTCATTTTCTTCAAAACTTGTAGGCACTTTTTCTTCTTTTGTTTCCTTTTTAAGGTCATTAAGAATTTCTTCTTCAATATTCTGGTCCTTGTGTAAGTTTAAAACTGTACCTTCGCCAACTGGAACAATCTTAATCTTACCTTTTTCGATTTCAGCAACTGCTGTTGATAAAGGCTTATCTTCTGTGTAACCAAATACCATTGGTTCATCGCCGTCAATAAGCTGTCTAGCTCTCTTTGCTGCAGCAATAACTACAGAATAACGGCTT